>NZ_BPQP01000071.1 GCF_022179305.1 Methylobacterium iners | reverse complement strand
CGCCGACACCCTCAACGCCGACCTCCTCGCCTTCGTCAGAGCCTGATGAGCCGGGAGGGCCCGCGTCGCGCGGGCCCTCCTCCGCCCGCCGAGCCGCGGCGCGGGGTTGACTGATCCCACACGCCCGGCCGAAGGCTCGGCGCCATGCCCCTTGATCTCGAGCCAGGCCCGCTGGCCGTCGCGGCCTTCGCCTTCTTCCTCGCCGGCTTCGTCAAGGGCGTGGTCGGGCTGGGGCTGCCGCCCGTCGCCATGGGGCTGCTCAGCCTCGTCATGGCGCCGGCCCAGGCCGCCGCGCTCCTCGTCGTGCCCGCCTTCGTCACCAATGTCTGGCAGCTCGCGGCCGGCCCGCGCTTCGGGGTGCTGGCCCGCCGGCTCTGGCCGATGCTCGCCGCCAGCGTCGTCGGGACGCTGGCGGCGGCCGCCTTCCTTCACGGTCAGATCGGGGGCGGGGCCATCATCGCGCTGGGCTTCGCGCTGATCGCCTCCGCGATCCTCGGCCTCGCCGCCCCGCGCCTCAGGGTGCCGCCGGGCGCCGAGCCCTGGCTGGCGCCGCTCGCCGGAGCGGCGACCGGGCTCGTGACGGCCGCCACCGGCGTCTCCTCGATCCCCGCCGCACCGTTCATCGGGGCCCTGGGCCTCGACCGCGAGAACCTCATCCAGGCGCTCGGGCTTTCCTTCACGGTCTCCACCGTGGCGCTGGCCGTGGCGCTCGCCGGCAGCGGCGTCCTGGGGCCGGGCATCGCCGGCGTCTCGACCCTGGCCCTGGTGCCGGCGCTTCTCGGGCTGCGGCTCGGCGGTTGGGTGCGCGGCCGGGTCAGCGAGCCCGTCTTCCGGCGCTGCTTCTACCTCGGTCTGCTGGGGCTGGGGCTGCACCTTGCGTCGCGCGCGCTGTATTGAGGCAGCACCCGGTCGCGGACGGCCCTGAACCGGCCTTCAGAACTCCATGTCGAGTTCCTCGATCTCGTCCGGCTCGGCGAGCGCCGCCTCGGTCCAGTGCTGCATCAGCGACCAGTCCAGGATGCGGTCGCGGTAGCCGGCCGCACGGCCCGCGAGGAGCACGTCATAGGTGCGGAAGCGGGTGCAGACGGGGGCGTACATGGCATCGGCCAGGGTCGGGCGGGCGCCGAACAGGTAGGGGCCGTCATAGGCGCCGAGGCAATCCTCGAAGATCGCCACGATGCGCTCGATGTCGCCCCTGGCGCCGTTGAAGATCCGGAAGCCCAGGTGGCGGGCCTTGAGGTTCATCGGCAGGGCCGAGCGCAGATTGATGAAGCCGCCATGCATCTCGCCGGCGATCGAGCGGCAATGGGCGCGGGCGGCGACGTCCGCCGGCAGGAGGCCGGCTTCGGGAAAGGTCTCGTCGAGGTACTGGGCGATGGCGAGCGTGTCCCACACGGTCACGGCACCGTGGCGCAGGCGCGGCACGAGGAAGGAGGGCGAGAGGTGCAGGAGCTCGGCCCGGGTCGAGGCGTCCGCGCCCGACAGGAGCTCGGTCTCGAAATCGAGCCCCGCCATCCGGCAGAGGAGCCAGCCACGCAGCGACCAGGACGAGTAGTTCCGGCTCGAGATGGTGAGCGTCGTCGCCCGCATGATCCCCTCCCCCGGGGACACGCCCCGGGCAGCCGCGATCCAAGACTCGTGCCGCGGCACGGCCCCCGGGCCGCCCACTGAGTGATGCAACCGCACAACATCGAGGCGGCATCGTACTTTTCGCCCATTGCCATGCTCTCCCGCCGGGATCAGCCTAGCCGGCCATGGATGGCGTCGCGTGCAGCGCGGCCGTCCGGCCCGTCCGCTGCGGACGTTTCGCGGTTCGATCGTTCGCGCAGGAGTCCGGGCCCATGCTCTACCGTGCCTTCGAGGTCCAGTCGGACATGGCCGAGCGCACGCGCGCCTGGGGCCGCGTCCTCCACGACGCCGTCTCACCCTGGACCGGGATGGGCTACCGCGAGCCGATGACCTGGTGGTCGGCCGGCGCCCGGATGATGATGCGGGCCGGGCTCACCTTCACGCGCCCCTCCTACGGCATCGAGAGCGTGAGGGTCGGCAACCGTGAGGTGCCGGTCGAGGAGGAGGCCGTCTTCGCCACGCCCTTCGGCACCCTTCTGCGCTTCCGGAAGGACGTGGACACCGAGCAGCCGCGGGTGCTCGTGGTGGCGCCGCTCTCAGGGCATTTCGCGACGCTATTGCGCGGCACCGTGCGCACCCTGCTCGCCGACCACGACGTCTACATCACCGACTGGCACAACGCCCGCGACGTGCCGCTGGCCGCCGGCCGCTTCGGCTTCGACGACTACGTCGACCACCTCGTCCAGTTCCTGGAGGTCATGGGCGAGGGCGCGCATCTCGTCGCCGTCTGCCAGCCGGCGGTGCAGGCGCTCGCCGCCGCCGCCGTGATGGCGCAGACGAAGAACCGCGCGCATCCGCGCTCCATGACCCTGATGGCCGGCCCCGTCGATTGCCGGATCAGCCCGACCTCGGTGAACGAACTCGCGACCTCCAAGCCCATCGAATGGTTCGAGCGCAACCTCATCGCCACGGTGCCCGCCCGCTACGCCGGCGCCGGGCGGCGGGTCTATCCGGGATTCATGCAGGTCTCGGCCTTCCTCGCCATGAACGCCAAGCGCCACGTGCAGCAGCACGCGGACCTGTTCTGGCACCTGGCCGCCGACGAGACCGAGAAGGCGCGGGCCATCGAGACCTTCTACGACGAGTATTTCGCCGTGCTCGATCTCGACGCCGCGTTCTACATCGAGACGGTCAAGACCGTGTTCCAGGATTACACCCTCGCCAAGAACCAGCTCACCTATCGCGGCGACCCGATCGACATGGGCGCGATCCGGCGCACCGCCCTGATGACGGTGGAGGGCGAGCGCGACGACATCTGCGCGGTGGGCCAGACCATGGCGGCCCACGACCTCTGCACCGGCCTGCCCCCGCACATGAAGAGCCACCACCTCCAAGCCGGCGTCGGCCATTACGGGGTGTTCTCGGGGCGCCGCTGGGAGAGCCAAACCTATCCGCTGGTCAGGAATTTCATCCAGTCGCACGCGTGACACACCGCTGCGGCCGTCCGCAACGCGGGATCAAGGCGATGGTTGGAACTCGCCCTCGCTTGGTGTATGAGCCTGCGCCAAGTGCAGTTTCTGCGCCGATTCGAGACCGTCTGACGGACGTCCCTCCCGGGTCACTTCCTGGGCCAGGGGCGTTTTGCAGTTTCCCTCGCCGAGCGAGGGGGGGGTCGGGTCCGGCGCCGGGCAGGCAGACAACCCCTCTCAGAGGATCAAGACCGTTGCAGGTACTCGTTCGCGATAACAACGTCGACCAGGCGCTCCGCGTCCTCAAGAAGAAGATGCAGCGCGAAGGCATCTTCCGCGAGATGAAGCAGCGCAAGGCCTACGAGAAGCCCTCCGTGCGCAAGGCGCGGGAGAAGGCCGAGGCCGTGCGGCGTGCCCGCAAGCAGGCGCGCAAGACCGCGATCCGCGAGGGCCTGATCGCCGCCCCGAAGCCGAAGCCCCGCTTCGGTGCCGGCGCGCCGCGCCGTCCGGCAGGCTCGCCATTCGCGCCGAGCGCCCCGTCCGTGCCGAGCGCCGGCGCCGTCTGATTGGCGCTGCGGCCCCGCCGCAGCTCGATCCTTCGAGACGATCACGAGAGAAGCCCGGTCGCGCGAGCGGCACGGGCTTTTGTCGTTGGACGAGGTGTCAGGCCGCCCGCGCTGCGACCGTCGCGTGTTCGGCCTGGACCAGCACGTCGAGGGCGCGCCACGGCTTCTGCAGGTAGACCGCCTCGCGCGGCAGGCGGTCGTTCCGGCTCTCGTCGTAGCCCGAGGTGACCACCACCCGCACGTCCGGCCAGCGGTTACCGACGGTCCGCGCCAGGGCGACGCCGTCCATGGCGCCGGGCAGGCGCACATCCGCGAAGAGAAGGGCCACCGTCACGCCCGAATGCTCCAGCACCGAGATCGCGGCCTCCGCGCTCTCGCAGGCGATGACGTCCAGATCCGTCTCCTCCAGCACCGCCGCGGCCAGGTTGCGGATCGCCGCGTCGTCCTCGACCACGAGTGCGACCGGACAATCGGTGCGAGATGAATCCATGAGGTCCTCCGAATCGGGATGCAGCCCGCCGCGCGGCAGGCCTGGGCGTCGGGATCGTGATGCGTGCTGGCGATGATTCTTGACGAGTGATGCTGCGCCGCCACGGACCGGACGGCAAGAGTCCGATTCGGCCCTCCGTCATGCGCGCAGCGCAGCCGGCTCGCCCCTGATTTCGCCGCATCGCTGCCCGAGCATGGCTCGGCGATCGGGAGCGGGCCCGGACCCTGCTCCGACGAGTGTGTCGGCGACGGTGTGTGGGCCCCGCTTTAACGAAGCGTTCACCCCGCAAACCTGAGTGTTACGGCACGATGACGGTTTGAAGGGGAAACGGCCTGCTCCATGCTTGGCAGCGCTGTCCATGACGTGAGGGGTGTCGACCAGCCATGTGCCGCTTTCTCGCCTATAGCGGTGAGCCGGTCTTCCTGACCGACCTGGTCTGCGCGCCCACCCACTCCCTCGTTCACCAGTCGCTCCACGCGGCCGAGGCGAAGACCGAGACGAACGGCGACGGCTTCGGCATCGGCTGGTACGGCGAGCGGCCCGATCCCGGCCTCTACCGCGACGTCTCACCGGCCTGGTCGGACGAGAACCTCGTCAATCTCTGCCAGCAGGTTCGGGCGCGCGCCTTCTTCGCCCATGTCCGCGCCTCGACGGGCACGGCGACGACGCGGGCCAATTGCCATCCCTTCGCGCATGGCCGGCACCTGTTCATGCATAATGGCCAGATCGGCGGCTACCACCGCATCAAGCGCCGCCTCGAGGCGCTGATTCCCGACGCCCTCTACGATCACCGCCGCGGTGCCACCGACTCCGAGGCGATCTTCCTTCTGGCGCTCGCCAACGGCCTCGCCGAGGACCCGATCGGGGCTATGGCGCAGACCCTCGCGACCGTGCGCGACCTCATGCTGGCGGCCGGCATCACCGAGGCCCTGCGCTTCACTGCCGTGGTGACGAACGGGATCGAACTCACGGCCTTTCGTTGGGCCTGCGACGGCCGCCCGCCGAGCCTCTACTACCGCCAGACCGAATCCGGTCTCATCGTCGTCTCCGAGCCGATCGACGGAAGCCGCGAGGGTTGGACCATCGTGCCGAAGGGCGGCACCCTGCAGGCCACCCGCGGCGCCAACGTTGTGGTGAAGGGTCCGGAAGTAGCGGCGAAGAAGGCGCGGATCGCGGCCTGATCCGCGCTGAGGCTCGGCTTCGCCCACCCCAGTCAAGAAGCACCCTTCCCTCCCCTTGTGCGGAGGAGAGTCGCCTGGGCTTGCGGCCACCGTCATGAGCGCCGAAAACGGGCGCCCGCCGGCGGCACCGCCGGCCTAGGCAGGGTTCGCTTCATGGACTGGGACGTCAGACTGCACATTGCCGGGGAATGGACTGCAGGCTCCGCCTCCGAGACGCTGCCGATCCTCAACCCCGCCACCGGCGAGACGCTGGGCCAACTCGCCATCGCCACCCGCGACGACCTCGATCGGGCGCTCGCCGCCGCCGCGCGCGGCTTTTCGGAATGGCGCAAGGTCTCCGCCTTCGAGCGCGCCAAGATCATGCGCCGGGCCGCCGACCTCTTGCGCGAGCGCGCCGAGGACATCGCCCGCACCATCACCACGGAGCAGGGCAAGCCCATCGCCGAGGCCCGGATCGAGACCCTGGCCGGCGCCGACGTGATCGACTGGTTCGCCGAGGAAGGGAAGCGCGCCTACGGCCGCGTCATCCCGGCCCGCGCCGAGGGTGTGATGCAGATCGTCCTGCGCGAGCCGGTCGGGCCGGTCGCCGCCTTCACGCCCTGGAACTTCCCGATCAACCAGGCGGTCCGCAAGATCTCGGCCTCCCTCTGCACCGGCTGCTCGGTGATCCTGAAAGGACCCGAGGACACGCCGGCGAGCTGCGCCGCGCTCGTGCGCGCCTTCCTCGCCGCGGGCGTGCCGAGCGACACCCTTTCCCTCGTCTATGGCGAGCCGGCCGCGATCTCCTCGTACCTGATCCCGCATCCGGTCATCCAGAAGATCTCCTTCACGGGCTCGACCGCCGTGGGCAAGGAGCTCGCGGCGCTCGCCGGCCGGCACATGAAGCGGGCCACGATGGAGCTCGGCGGCCACGCCCCCGCGATCGTGTTCGGCGATGCCGACATCGACCAGGCGGTGCAGGTGCTCGGCGCCAACAAGTTCCGCAATGCCGGCCAGGTCTGCGTCGCGCCGACCCGCTTCCTCGTCCACGATTCCGTCTACGACCGCTTCGTCGAGGGATTTTCGGGGTTCGCGGAGGGCATCCGGGTCGGAAACGGGCTGGAGCCCAAGACTCGCATGGGACCCCTCGTCCATGCCCGGAGGCTCGACGCGGTGGACGCGCTCGTGTCGGAGGCCGTCGCCGAGGGCGCGTCACTGCGCACGGGCGGGCACCGCATCGGCAACAGCGGCAACTTCTACGCGCCGACCGTGCTGACCGAGGTGCCGCTCACCTCCCGCATCATGAACGAGGAGCCCTTCGGCCCCGTCGCGCTGGTGCGCCGGTTCTCGGAGGACGAAGAGGCCTTCGCGGAGGCCAACCGCCTTCCCTACGGGCTCGCCGCCTACGCCTATACGCGCTCCGCCGCCCGCGCGGCGGAGGTGTCGGCCCGGCTCGAGACGGGCATGCTGGGGATCAACCATCACGGGATCTCGCTGCCCGAGACGCCCTTCGGCGGCGTCAAGGATTCCGGCTACGGCAGCGAGGGCGGCTCGGAGGCGATCGAGGGTTATCTCACGACGAAGTTCGTCACACAGGCGCGGGCGTAGGAGCGACGTCGACAGGCGCAGTCGGATCGAGGCTCGCGCCCTTCCCTCCCTCTTGTGGGGAGGGATAGAGGGTGGGGGTGGTTCCGCCTGGCTCAGTCGAGGGTCACCCAGCCACCCCCACCTCCAACTCGTCCCCACATGGGGGAGGAGAGGCCCAACCCTTCCTCAGAACCGCGACCGGCGCTGCGCGTCGAGGCTCCAGGGGCCGGGGCCCGCCGCGGCGAGGTAGAGGAAGATGAAGCAGTACAGGACGGCGAGTTCGCCGCCGTTCAAGAGCGGGTAGAAGCTCCTGGACGCGTGCGCGAGAAAATAGGCCACCGCCATCTGACCCGACAGGATGAAGGCGGTCGGCCGGGTGAACAGGCCGAGCACGATCAGGGCGCCGCCGACGAGTTCGAGGATGCCGGCGATGCCTGGGAGCGACAGCAGGGCCGGCATACCGCGCTCGCTGACGGCGGGAAAGCCGAGCAGCTTCTGCGTCCCGTGCGCCATGAACAGGAGCCCGGTCATGATGCGAAGGACACTCAGCAGGCGCGGCGCCCAGGTGGTCGAGATCGCGTCGAGATTCATGCGGGCCCATCTCCGTCGAAGGCTGCCGGCGGCAGCGCAGCCGGCGCATCCAGCATGAAACGGAGGGTTGCGTCGACCCGGATTGCGGTGCGGCAGGGCACATTCCGGCTGCCGCTCCCCAGGTGATCCCGGGGAGCGGGCGACGGGCCTACGGCTCCTTGAAGCCGTATTCCGGCACGCCCTCCTCGTTGCCGTAATACTTGTAGGGCAGGAACTTGCCCGACATGCTCATCTTCACCCGGTCGCCCTTGTTGTTGGGCTCGCGCTCCATGGTCATGTTGAAGTCGATCGCCGACATGATGCCGTCGCCGAAATCCTCCTGGATCAGCTCCTTCCAGGTCGTGCCGTAGACCATCACAAGCTCGTAGAAGCGGTAGATCAACGGGTCGGTCGGCGGCATCTGCGGGATCGAGCCGCGATAGGGCGCCTCGTTGAGCATGCGCTCCTCCGCCTGGCTGAGGCCGAACAGCTCCGCGGCCTTCTTCGCCTGGGCCTTGGGCAGCTTCATCTGGCCCATGCAGGCCGCCGTGATCAGGATCGGCGAGATGCCGCCAATCTCCTCCTGGATGAACTTCCAGGTCCAGCCCTTCTCGCGCTTGATGTCGAGAAGCTTCTCGGTGAGGTCTTCGCGCTTCATGGCGGTCTCCAGTTTGTTGGATATGTCGCGAGAATCCCCCTCCCCCTTGTGGGGAGGGGAGGGGTGGGGGTGGTTCCGCTGGCCTCGACTGAGGGTCGCCCAGCCACCCCCACCTCCAACTCCTCCCCACAAGGGGGAGGAGAGTGCGCGCGGTTCAGCCGAGCGCCGCCGCGGCCGCATCGGCCTCGGTGAGCGTCAGCCGCACCACCGGCGGATGGCGCTGGTCGTAGCCGGGCGGGCTCTCGTCGCGCAGGGTCTTCGAGCGGCTGACGAGGAAGTCGATGAGGTGGTTGCGGAGCGCATAGTAGCCGGGCTGGCGGTGGAGCCCCGTGCGGGTGCGGTCCTTCGGCAACGGGTTCTCGACGATCTCGGCGACCTTGGCCCCCGGGCCGTTCGTCATCAGCACGATGCGGTCGGCGAGATAGATCGACTCGTCGACGTCGTGCGTGATCATGAACACCGTCTGCCCAGTCTCGACGCAGATGCGCCGGACCTCGTCTTGCAGCGTTCCACGCGTCAATGCGTCGAGCGCCGAAAAGGGCTCGTCCATGAGCAGCATCTTCGGCTCGATCGAGAGCGCGCGGGCGATGCCGACGCGCTGCTTCATGCCGCCCGAGAGCTCGGCCGGGCGCTTGTGCTCGGAACCGGCGAGGCCGACGAGCGCGATGGCCCGGCGCGCCCGCTCCTCGATTTCGGCCCGCGAGGCCTTCCGCCAGCGCGAGGAGACGGCGTAGGCGACGTTGCCGAGCACCGTCCGCCAGGGCAGCAGGGCGTGACCCTGGAAGATGACGGCCCGGTCGAGGCTCGGCCCCTCGATCGCCTTGCCGTCGGCGATGACGACGCCCTCGCTCGGCGCCTCGAGCCCGGCCAGGATGTTGAGCACCGTGGTCTTGCCGCAGCCGGAATGGCCGATCATGCAGACGAACTCGCCCCGGCGCATGGGCAGCCACAGGTTCTCGAACACGGTGGTCTGCTTTCCGCCGGGCGCCGGGTAGCGCCGGGCGATGCCCTCGATCGAGATGAACTTGTCGGAGGACATGCGGCCGGGTTCCGGGAGCTCGGCGGGGCGCATCGCGCGGCGCGCGGGGAAGGGAATGAGCGCGTTCATCGTGGCCTCACTCCGGGAAGGTGACGAGGCGCTGGGCTCGGGCCAGCAGCTGGTCGAGGATCATGCCGACGAGGCCGATGAGCAGGATCGACGTGATCACGTTGGTGATCGAGAGGTTGTTCCACTCGTTCCAGACGAAGTAGCCGATGCCGGTGCCCCCCACGAGCATCTCGGCCGCCACGATCACGAGCCAGGCGATGCCGATGGAGATGCGCATGCCGGTGAGGATGGTGGGCGCCGCCGCCGGCAGGATCACCGTGAAGGCGCGCCGCAGTGGGCCGACCTCCAGGGTGCGCGAGACGTTGATCCACTCCTTGCGGGTGCCGGAGACCCCGAAGGCGGTGTTGATCAGCATCGGCCACAGGGAGCAGATGAAGATCACGAAGATGGCCGAGAGCCCCGAATCCTTGATCGTGAACAGGGCGAGCGGCATCCAGGCCAGCGGCGAGACCGGCTTCAGGATCTGGATGTAGGGGTCGAGCGCCCGGCTCATGAGCGGCGACATGCCGATGAGGAAGCCGATCGGGATCGCCACCAGCACGGCGAGTCCGTAGCCCAGCGCCACGCGGCCGATCGAGTAGGCGAGCTGGATCCCGAGGCCCTTGTCGTTGGGGCCGCGGTCGTAGAACGGGTTCTTGAGGTGGCCCCAGATCGTCGCCGCGACGTCGAGCGGCCCCGGCATGGCCGACTTGCCGGTGGTGGCCGAGGTGCCCATCAGCGCCGCGTATTCCGGGTCCATCGCCTCGGTCTTGGCAAGTCCGCTCGTGCCGATCTGCCAGGCGAGCAGGAAGGCGGCGAGCAGCCCCAGCGAGACGATGAGCGCCCGGAGGTTGAGGGAGGCGGGGGGCATCGCTCAGATCGCCCGCTTGATCGCGAAGGAGTCAAGGTACTCCTTGGGCTTGGCCGGATCGAAGACCTTGCCCATCACCGAGAAGGTCTTGGTGGTGGAGGCGGGCGGGGTCAGCCCGTCCTGCTGCATCCGCTTGACCGCGTCGGTGGCGAGGAACACGCGCTTGGCGACCGCGTCGTAATCGACGTCGCCCTTGATCTGACCCCAGCGCTTCATCTGGGTCATGATCCAGACGGCGAAGGACTGCCAGGGGAAGGGGTCGAAATCGACCCGGTCCGGCACCTTCTTCACGCTGCCGAGGCCGTCGGCGAAGGTGCCGGTGAGCACCTGCTCCACCACCGTGAGGGGCTGGTTGAGGTAGTTCGCCGGCGCGATCGCCGCGGCGATCTCCTTCCGGTTCTCGGCCTTCGAGGCGTAGCTGGTCGCCTCGATGATGGCGCGCAGCAGCGCCGCGTAGGTGTTCGGCGTCTGCGTCACGAAATCCTGCGAGGCCGCGAAGGCGCAGCAGGGATGCCGGTCCCAGATCTCCTTGGAGAGCATGTGGATGAAGCCGACGCCGTCATAGACCGCGCGCTGGTTGACCGGGTCGGGCGCCAGGAAGCCGTCGATGTTGTCCGCGCGCATGTTCGCGACCATGTCGGGCGGCGGAACGCTGCGGATCTGCACGTCGGCGTCGGGGTCGATGCCGGCCTCGGCGAGGTAGTAGCGCAGCAGGTAATTGTGCATCGAGTAGTCGAAGGGCACGGCGAGCTTGAAGCCCTTCCAGTCCTTCGGGTCGCGCCGGTCCTTGTGCTTGAGGGCCAGCGTGATCGCCTGGCCGTTGACGTTCTCCACCGCCGGCATCGTGTAGGGGGTCGGCGTCGAGCCGAGACCGAGCGAGATCGCGATCGGCATCGGCGCCAGCATGTGGGCGGCGTCGTATTCCTTGTTCAGGGTCTTGTCGCGGATCACCGCCCAGCCCGCGGTCTTCACCACCTCCACGTCGAGGCCCTGCTTGGCGTAGAAGCCCATTGGCGAGGCCATGATGATCGGCGTCGCGCAGGTGATCGGGATGAAGCCGATCTTGAGGGCCTTCTTCTCCGGCGCGCCGGCCTGCGCGAGGGCTTCCGCCGCGAACTTGACCGGGAAGAACTGGCTCACCGCCGCCAGCGCCGTCGCCGCACCGACGCTCTTGAGGAAGGCGCGGCGCTGGGCATCCTGCGGGAACAGCGCCCGCATGACGGCGCCCTCCACCACCCGCTCGATCGCCGCGTCGCCCGCCGGCGCCGCATCGTGCTCGGCCTGGGAGGCGTGGGCGCCGCAAGAGCAGCCGCGCTGCTTGAGCGTGAGCTTGGAATCGAACGGATCGTCGAACAGCGCCATCGTGTTTGCCTCGCCCCGCGGTGACGGGAGGGGCTTGGCAAAGCGTGTGCCAGGGACGGGAAAGGCGGCGCCTCCTCGGGGACAAAGGGTTTAGCTGCCTCCCACCGATTACGGATTTTCGTAGTCTACGAGTTGTCGTAGTTCGTGATACGAGATCTCGTAGGCTGATGCGGAAGGCGTAGATCAGCCAATGGAAGGCTCGGATGTCACCGCATGACACATCAGTGAGCGCGGAAATCTCCTCCCCCTTGTGGGGAGAGGTGGGGGTGGTCCCGCTTGGTGAGCGGGCGGGTCACGCAGCCACCCCCACCTCCAACTCCTCCCCACAGGGGGGAGGAGAGGCGCTCGGCCCCGTCTTCCATGGCGCGCCGGAGGCAATGCTGGTGCTCGATCCGAGCGCCGACGCGATCTGCGACGCGAACCCGGCCGCTGCCCGCCTCCTCGGCTACGATCGCGAGACGCTTCGGGCCATGCGCGTCACCGCGCTCCACCCCGATCAGGTCCCGACCCTCATCGTCTTCACCCAGGCCGTCCAGGCCCGGGGCCGCGACTGGACCCACGCGCTGTCGCCCCGCCACGCCGAGGGACATGGCCTAAACGTGGAATACAGCGGCGCGCTCCTGCCGGGCGATCCGAACCGGATCCTCGTCAGCCTGTTCGATCTCGACGAGCGCCGCCGCCGCCTCGTCGACACGGAGGCCGACGCCCACATGCGCGCGGGTCTCACCGAATGGCAGCGCATGGAGCGGATCTTTCGCGACATCGAGCGCGAGAACCAGCTCATCCTGCGCGCGGCGGGCGAGGGCATCTACGGCGTCAACGCGGAAGGGATCACCACCTTCATCAATCCGGCCGCCGAGCGGATGCTGGGCTGGCAGGCCGCCGACCTCGTCGGGCGCGACATGCATTCCACCGTCCACCACAGCCATCCGGACGGCTGCCACTACCCCCACCACGACTGCCCGATCTACGCGGCTTTTCGCGATGGGGCGGTGCATCAGGTCGACACCGAGGTGTTCTGGCGTCGCGACGGCACGCCGATTTCGGTCGAGTACACCTCGACGCCGATCCGCGACCGCGGGCGGCTGCTCGGTGCCGTCATCGTGTTTCGCGACATCAGCCAGAGGCGCGAGGCCGACGAGCGTCTGCGCAACGCGCTCGCCGAGGTCGATTCCCTGCGCGAGCGGCTGGAGTTGGAGAACGCCTACCTGCGTGAGGAAATCCGCGAGGGCGGGCACCACCAGGGCATCATCGGCCGCGCGCCCGCCACCGAGGCGGTCCGCCGCCAGATCGACCTCGTGGCCGGCACCGACGCCACCGTCCTCGTCACCGGCGAGTCCGGCACCGGCAAGGAGTTGGTCGCCCGCGCCATCCACGAGGCGAGCCGGCGCCGCGACCGGCCGCTGATCCGCGTGAACTGCGCCGCGGTCCCGCGCGAATTGTTCGAGAGCGAGTTCTTCGGCCATGCCAGGGGCGCCTTCACCGGTGCCTTGCGCGATCGCGTCGGGCGCTTCGAGCTGGCCGACGGCGGCACGCTCTTCCTCGACGAGGTCGGCGAGATCCCCCTCGACCTCCAGGGCAAGCTCCTGCGGGTGCTGCAGGAGCGCCAGTTCGAGCGGATCGGCGAGGAACGCACCCGGGCCGTGGACGTGCGCCTCGTGGCGGCGACGAACCGCGACCTCAAATCCGAGGTGAAGCGCGGGCGCTTCCGCGAGGACCTTTATTTCCGCCTCAACGTCTTCCCGATCAATGCGGCTCCCCTGCGCGAGCGGCCCGAGGACATCCCGCTCATCGCGCAGCATTTCGTGCGCAACGTGGCCCGGCGCCTCAACCTTCCAGAGCTGCGCCTCACCGAGGGCGACGTCCGCCGGCTCACCCGCTACGACTGGCCCGGCAACGTGCGCGAGCTCGAAAACATCATCGAGCGGGCCGCGATCCTGGCCGTGCGCGGTCGGCTCCGCTTCGACCTGCCCGAGCCGGAAGCATCCGCGACGGTCGAGCCGGCGCGGCCGGCCGCGCTCGTCCCGACGGCGCCACCGACGGAAGCGGAAAGACGCGCTCGCGATCGCGCCGACATCGCAGCGGCGCTCGCGATCAGCAACGGCCGTGTCTTCGGTCCCGGTGGCGCGGCGGAAATCCTGGGGCTCAAGCCGACCACCCTGGCGTCCCGCATCAAGGCGCTGGGCCTGCGCCGGCGATAGCGCCTCACGCCCAGTCATGCACACGAGGCATGGCGTCCGCCGAATACATAGAATGCGCTCGTTTTCGGAAGCAGCTCACGAACTCGTGACGGGTAGAACGCTACCATCTCAACGAGAGAGCGATGACCGAGCGTCGATCCACCCCCCGCGTGAGGCTCTTGCTGCCAGCCCTGTGCTGGAGCCAGTCCCGGTCCGATTTCTACGCGGTGACCGAGGACGTCGCGCAGTATGGCATCCGCTTCAAGGCCGCGGTCGTTCCCACCGTCGGCGAGACCCTGACCTGCAGCATCCGCCATACCGGCTCGCTGGAAACGCGGGTGATCCGCGTGGCCAGGGAGCGCTTCGCCGTCCGCGTGCTGCGCGCCGAGTACCCGCTGCGCCTCGTCGCGCAGAACCTCCTCGCCCTCGCCGAGGAGCAGAACGCCCTGCCCGTCGCCCAGCGCGCGGCCGAGCGGATCGTGCCTGAGATCGCGGACGTGGTCGTCACCACGCCCTACGGCACCATGATCCCGGGCCGGGTCATGAACGTCTCCGCCACGGGCGCCGCAGTCTCCGTGGACGAGCCCATCGAGGTCGGGACCCTCATCATGATCGGCAGCACGCCGGCCAAGGTGGCTCGATGCTTCGATAACGGAATCGGCGCAGCCTTCCTGGCGCCGCTCCAGGGCGGGCAGGTCGACCCGCGGGTGGTCCTGTAAACCTTCGTCGATCCATTAATCTTCCATATATCCCGCACCGTTACGGTCCCCCCGTGTCCTGAGAGCGGTGGCCGATGCACCTGACGAACAGCGCGGGAATCGAGAGCCGGACGACGCCGCTCGCTCCGGTCAGGTCCGCCATGGCCGAGGCCCTGGCCTTTCCCGGGCTGCTGTCGAAGATCGTCCGCAACCTCATCGAGTCCTGGCCCGACGCCGTCTATCGCGAGCCCCTCGTCGAGGGCCGCTTCCTCGGGCGCCGGACGACCTATGTCTGCGATCCGGCGCTGATCCGGCAACTCCTCGTGGACGAGGCCGACGGTCTCCTGCGCGAGGACTTCATGCTGCGCGCCCTCTGTCCCGCCCTCGGTCAGGGCATCCTGACCGCGGATGGCGCGCGCTGGCGGACCCAGCGCCAAGCGGTCGCGCCGATGTTCCGCCACGACCGGATCGCCCACTTCGTGCCGGCCATGGAGGCGGCCCTGAGCGCCACCCGCGAGCGCTTGCGCCAGGGCGATCGTCGCGTCGACCTGCTCGACGAGATGATGCGGGCGACCTTCGCGATCATGGGCGCGACGATGCTGTCGGACGAGCCGGGCCTCGACGTCGAGGCCTTCGGCCGCGCGCTCACCGATTACCTCGATCAGGTGAGCTGGAAGATCGCGGTCACCATGCTCGGCGCGCCGGCTTGGACACCTCATCCCGGGTACCTGCGCGGCCGGCGCGCGGCGCGCACGCTGCGCAGCATGATCGGCGAGACGATCGCCGCCCGCCGGCGCAGCGGCCGCGACGGCGCGGACCTGCTCGGGCTCATGCTCTCCGTCCGTAATCCGGAAGGGGGCGCGGCCATGTCCGACGAGGCCCTCGTCGACAACCTTCTCACCTTCGTCGCCGCCGGGCACGAGACCACGGCGCTGGCGATGGCCTGGACCTTCCGCCTTCTCGCCGAGCACCCGGGCATCGAGGCGCGCGTCCTCGACGAGATCGCCGCGGCCGGCGCCGGCGCGGCGGAGGCGCTGCCCTATACGCGCCAAGTGGTGATGGAGACGATGCGGCTCTATCCGCCCGCGCCGCTCATCGTCCGCCAGACCCTCCGCCCGATCAGGTTGGGCGGGACGACCCTTCCGGCCGGCCGCTCCGTCCATGTGCCGATCTATGCCGTCCACCGCCACAAGGCGCTCTGGACCTCCCCGGAAGTCTTCGACCCCGACCGCTTCGGCTCGGCCGCGAGCGCCGGGCGCGACAAGTACGGCTACCTGCCCTTCGGCGCGGGACCACGGATCTGCATCGGGATGAGTTTCGCGCTGACCGAATGCGTGACGATCCTGAGGATGCTGCTGCCGGTCTTCCGCTTCGAAGTCGGCCCGGGACGCCGGCCGGAAGCGCGCTTCAAGGTCAGCCTGCGGCCGCATGGCGGGATGCCCATGCGCGTCGTCCCGCGCGCGATGCAGTGATCCGCCATGCCGAGCGAGATCTCCCCCACCAGCCTTCAGGCCGCGCGACCCCTCCCCGAGCTCCTGCGGCGGCTCGCATCCGCCGCGGCGCGGCTGGCGCAGCCTTCGGCCGTCCCGGATCGCTACCGGGTGGAGACGCGGTCCCGCCAGCTCGAGGAGGCGATGGCCCTCGCCAACTACCTCGCCGTGACCCACACCATCCTCGCGCTCGCCGTGCTGGTGCTGTTCTGGAACATCGCGCCGGCCTACTACCTGTTCGGCCAGTTCGTCCTCACGATGCTCGTCGTCGTCGTAGCCGCCTGGGGCGCGCGGAGCTACCGCGCCAGGCCGGCCTCGCCCGAGTTGATCGAGAGTGGGCACCGGGCCGCCCGCCTCCTCGCCCTGATGGTCGGAACCATCTGGGGCCTGATGCCCTTCTTCCTGTTCACGCCCTCCGACGGGGACCATCGCACCCTCGTCGTGGTGATGGTCGCGGGCCTGATCGTGAACGCCTACGTCATCGGGCCGATCCTCGCGCTGTCGCTCCTCGTGACGATCCCTCTCGTCGTGGGCAGCTTCACTGCGCTGGTCCTGAACGGCGAGACGATCGCCGGAATGCTCGCAGCCCTACTCACCATCTACGCGGGCTTCGTCCTCGTGAGCGTGCGGCGGATGGCCGATCTCTCGACCCAGCGCATCCTGGACCAGGTCCGCGTCGCGGAACAGAACGAGACGATCGGCCTCCTCCTGAACGACTTCGAGGCGAACACCAGCGATTGGCTCTGGGAGACCGATGCCGACGGCAACCTCCAGCATGTCTCGGAGCGCATGGCGCAGGTCTCGGGCCGCTCGCTGACGGCGCTCCGACGCGCGCCCTTCGAGGCCCTCTTTGCGGACGGTCCCTCCGCGAACCCGCCCAGGGACATCGCCGACCTCACCGGCTTCGTCCGAAACCGGACGCCCTTCCGCGACCACGTGGTCGAAGTGGCGGTCGCCGGCTCACAACGCTGGTGGCGTCTGAGCGGAAAGCCGATCTACGACAAGGCCGAGACCTTCCTCGGCTTTCGCGGCGTCGGCTCCGACATCACGGCGAGCCGGCAATCGGAGGCGCGGATCGCCTACCTGGCGAGCTACGATGCGCTCACGGGCCTTGCCAACCGCACGCTGTTCCACGACCTCGTCACGGCCGAATGTGCCAGGGCGGCGGACAGGGATCGTGCCTGCGCCCTGCTCTACCTCGACCTCGACGGCTTCAAGATCGTCAACGACACCTTCGGGCACGGCTTCGGCGACACCCTGCTCAGGCGGGTCGCTGCCCGGCTGCACTCGACGGCCCCCGATGGGCGTCTCGTGGCACGGCTCGGCGGGGACGAGTTCGCCATCCTCTGTCCGTGCGCGAAGGTGTCCGAGGCGTCCGATCTCGGTCACGCCGTGATCGAGGCGATCAGCGCGCCCTACGTCATCGAGGGCGTGCAGGTGGAGATCGGCGTCAGCATCGGCATCGCGATGGCTCCGGGCGACGCCGCCGAACCGGAGGGCCTGCTCGGCAAGGCGGACCTCGCGCTCTACCGTGCCAAGACGGGCGGCAAGGGCCAGCTCTCGCTCTTCGAACCCGGCCTCGAAATCGCGGTCCGGACCCGAAGGGACTTGGAGGCCGACCTGAAGCTCGCCATCGCGGCGGGCGAGCTCGAGCTCCACTACCAGCCGCTGGTCGGCCTCGGCGACGGCCGCGTCCATTCCTTCGAGGCCCTGCTGCGCTGGAACCGGCGCCAGCGCGGCTTCGTCTCGCCGGCCGATTTCGTGCCGGTCGCCGAGGCGGCGGGCCTCATCACCACGATCGGACGCTGGGTCCTGCTCCAGGCCTGCAGCGAGGCAGCCCGCTGGCCGAGCGACATCAGCGTCGCCGTGAACATCTCGCCCACGCAGTTCCGGAACTCGGACCTCGTAGACGACGTGAAGGCGGCGCTCGTCACGAGCGGGCTCGACCCTGCCCGCCTGGAGGTGGAGATCACGGAATCGGTGTTCTTCGAGATGAACGCCGTCACGATCGCGAACCTGCGCGAGCTGCGGGCACTCGGCATCCGCATCGCGCTCGACGATTTCGGGACGGGCTACTCGTCGCTCAGCTACCTGATCCGGTTCCCCGTGGACAAGATCAAGATCGACCGCTCCTTCATCAAGGACATGGGCCACCGCCACGAATGCCTCGCGGTGATCGAGACGATCCTGGCGCTCGCCCGGAAGCTCTCGATCACGGTGACGGCCGAGGGCGTCGAGACCGTGGAACAGGCCTTGCTCCTGCAGAGAAGCCGCTGCGACGACATCCAGGGCTTCCTGTTCAGCCCCGCCCGACCGTCGGCGGAGATCGACCGCTTGGTCGAGACGCTGCCGCACAAGTTCCGCTCGCTGCTGAACCCGGAAGAGCCCGTCGCGCCGGTCAGGGCCTGCGCCTGACCCGACGCCTCGTCAGCCGGCGCGCGCGGCCAGCGCCGCCAGGGTGCCGGCCGCGTTGCGCAGAGCGGCGTTCAGCCGTGCCGGATGAATCGGCTTGGCAACGAGACCGAGCGGCCAGGCCGCCTGTGCCAGGTCGCGGGTCCCGGGATCGGTATGGGCGGTGACGAAGATCGAGCGCAGATCGTGGGCCTCCCGCAGGGCCACCGCCGCATCGATCCCGCCTTGCCGGCCGTGGAGCGAGATGTCCATCAGGGCGAGATCCAGCTCGACATGAGCGGCGTGGGCCACCGCATCCTCGGCGTTGTCCACGACCGCCGCGATGACGTGACCGCAACTGCGCACGATCTCCTGCAGGGCAAGGCTGATCAGCGGCTCGTCCTCGACGATCATGACCCGCAGCGGCGGGGTGCGTGAGGCAGACCCCGTCATCGTCCCATTGTACACGCGATTGCTCTCCCCGAACCGCCACTCTACCGCAGCGGCGGGCAAGAAGTTTCCTCGTAAAACGGTCAAGCTCATAGAGGGTGGATCGAGGCTTAATGACTTCGACACAATTGCTGAGGAAAGGGCTTGCGGCGTCCGCAGCGGGCTCGTGTATTCGTGTACGGCAAGTCAAAGCCTAATGACCGTCAGCCTGATCCGCCGGCTTAGCCAGATAAAGCCACCTGCCTCAGTAACGCGAGTTCATGAAAATGAAATGAGTGTCGGACCTCGCGTGCTGCCCCTAATCATTAAACTTTCCGCAAAGAACTTAGCTTCCATTGCAACCGCCTGCAACGATTCCGTAATCAGATCCGCATCCTTAATCATCAGGCGCATCTTGTTACGTTTAGTAAAATAAATCTTGTGAGAATGTAAGTGACTTTATGACTGGCTTCTCATGTGTTCCTGACCAAAGCGGTCGTTTGCATACGGGTTTGACCAATGGGAGGGGGCGTCCTTAAGGCGCGCCGAGCAGTCTTCAACAGCAACGCGACAATCACCAGGGGTGCCGGCGGTAACCCTTGCTCGGCCAAGCTACGTGCCACCAGCGGCAAGACATAGGCGGTCAGTAACACCATCTTTTCCCAGCGGAGCCAGCCGGTGCGCTGGGCTTCCGCTGCTACCCAGGCAAGGGGCAGCGATAGGCAAAGCAGGTCGTAATCCAGAAGAAAAGGCGAGCAGAGCGGCGTGGCCGCTGCGAGCACCGCGCCTTCGGCCATGCCACCGGGTCGACGGCTCGCAACGCGCCAGAGCAGCACGTATGTCGCTAAGGCCACCAGGGCCTGCATCAGGTAGGCAGCGCCCAGTCCTGTGCCCAGCACCCGTGCGGCGGCAAAGACGCTCGGCATCTTCCAAGGCTCAACCAAGCCCTGTTCCATGGTCTCGCGTGCCAATGGGGCAATGGACAGAAAGGCCTTCCATGCTTCCCCTCCGAGAAGAGCCCAGGACACCAAGGTCAGCGCCACGGCAGACGTGATTGCGCCCAGCACTACACGCCAGCGCTGCGCGGAAAGCAGCAGGATCGGAGCGGCCAGAAGCAGGTGCGGTTTGAAAACCAGAACACCCATGCACAGACCTGCCATGAAAGGGTGCCGTTGGATTAACAGCATACCCCAACCCAAACACGCTGCGGTGAGAAACGCGTTCTGCCCGTGCCCAGCATTGATCAGGACAGCAGGGAAGCCAATAATGGGAAGTAGCGCCCAACGCTGAGGTAGGATGCGTCCAAGGCAGGACAGCCACAACGTCAGACCAGCTAACAACCACAATGTCAGTGCCCACAGGTAGGGCAACAGGGCCAGTGGCAAGCATAGGAGCAAGAAAACCGGCGGGTAGAAAAAAGCGTAATAGCCAAGCCGCTCTTGAGGAAACAACGCGTTCTGGCTCGCTGCATGCGCCACCGCGTCGTAGGCGGCGGCGGGATAGCCGGACAGCGCCAAGTGCGAGGCCGTCCAGAAGCTGGCGAAATCCGTGCCCAGAGGCCGGCCGAGCGGATCGATGCCGTTTCGGGAAAGGCCGATCCAGCCGAGGACTGCCAGCACGCTGACGACCACCAGGATCCGACACCACGCCCTCGCTCGGGCGGGATGCAACCACTCGGCGTCGGCGAGCTGGTCGACCAAACGGTGCCGGAAAGATGACATAGTCTGTCCTCGCCATCCTCTCCTTAGGGCTGCTTACATCACCACTCGAAACGCTTGGTTACCTTATCGGCCACCCTATGACTGGCCGGCGATGCTGGCCTACTTCGCCCAGCGCGCGATCCCCGGTGTCGAAGCCGTCGGTGACGGCGCCTACCGACGCACGATCGCGCTGGCGAGCGGGCACGCTGTCTTGACCGTGAGGCTCGGCGAGGGCGATGCGCTGAATGCGACGGTCGTGGGGATCGATGGCGAGGCGCTGCCGGCCGTCGCCGTCCGGCTTCGGCAGATGTTCGATCTCGATGCCGATCCCGCGGCGATCCGGGCCGGGCTCGGCCGGGACCCGCTCCTGGCGGACCTGGTGATCTCGCGGCCGGGCCTGCGGGTGCCCGGCGCATGGGACGGGTTCGAACTCGGGGTGCGGGCCATCCTCGGGCAGCAGGTCTCGGTGGCGGCCGCGACGCGCCTCGCCGCCCGCCTCGCCGCCGCATTCGGCAGCCCCTTCCAGGGCGCCCCGCCCCTTCCCGGGCTGACGCATGTCTTCCCGACCCCGACCGAACTCGCAGGCGCGGATGTCGCGAAGGCCCTCAACATGCCCCGGGCGCGCGGCGCCGCGATCAGCGCCCTGGCGAATGCCGTCGCGGCGACGCCGGACCTTCTGCATCCGGGTCAGGGCCTGGAGCAGGGGGTCGCGCGGCTCAAGGCGTTGCGCGGCATTGGCGAATGGACCGCGCAGTACATCGCGATGCGGGCGATGCGCGAAGCCGATGCCATGCCCGCGGGCGACCTCGGGCTCCTGCGCGCTCTCGACGATGGTGCGGGTCGGCCGAGCCACGCGCAGCTTCTCGCGCGCTCGGCTGCCTGGCGGCCCTGGCGGGCCTATGCCACCCTCCATCTCTGGGCGCACGACGCCGCTCGAAGCGCGACGCCGGGCCTGCCGTCTGCATCCGCCTGAGCTTCGGTATTCGAGAGCAAGCGGCGTGGTGCCGGGTGTGGCACGAAGGGGCATGACGCCCGTCTTGCGGCGGCGATGGACCCCCGCGACATGCCCGTACAGGATGCGACGTCATGCGCAGCGAGGACCAAGCGATTCCAACGACTGGGGAAAGGCCCGACGAGTGGCGGGACCCATCCCGCGAGGCCACGGCCGACGACCCGCGCTGGGAGCCTCTCCTGCGCCGAGACGCGGGGGCGGATGGAACCTTCGTGTATTCCGTGCGCAGCACCGGCGTCTATTGCCGCCCAAGCTGCGCCGCGCGCATGCCGCTGCGCGTGAACGTCGCCTTTCATGCCACGCCCGAATCGGCGGAGGCGGCGGGCTTCCGCCCCTGTCTTCGCTGCCGGCCCAGCGAGGCGAGCCTCGCCGAGCGGCAGGCCGCGGCCATCGCCGCCGCTTGCCGGCTGATCGACGAGGCCGACGCGGTACCGAACCTGAAGACGCTCTCCGCTGCCGCGGGCCTGAGCCCCCATCATTTTCACCGCGTCTTCAAGCGGACCACCGGCGTCACCCCGCGAGCCTACGCCGCGGCAAGGCGGGCCGAGCGCGTTGCCGCCGGGCTGCGCGGAGCCGGCTCCGTCACGGAGGCGATCTACGAGGCCGGCTACAATTCGGCGAGCCGGTTCTACGCCGCCTCGACCGCTCGGCTCGGCATGACGCCGACCGCTTACCGTCGGGGCGGCGCCGGAGCGCTGATCCGCTTTGCCGTCGGCCAGTGCTCGCTCGGCGCGATCCTGGTGGCGGCCACCGAGAAGGGCGTCTGTGCGATCCTTCTTGGCGACGAGCCCGAGGCCTTGACCCACGATCTCCAGGACCGCTTCCCTCAAGCCACGATCGAGGGCGGCGATGCCGGGTTCGAGACCCTGGTAGCGCGAGTGGTCGGGCTGGTGGAGCGGCCGGACGCCGGCGTCGACCTGCCCCTCGACATCGGCGGCACCGCCTTCCAGCAGCGGGTCTGGGAAGCTCTGCGGGCGATTCCCTCAGGCCGGACCGCGACCTACATGGAGATCGCGGCGCGGATCGGCCAGCCCTCCGCCGCGCGGGCGGTCGCGCTCGCCTGCGGAGCGAACGCTCACGCCGTGGCGATCCCCTGCCACCGGGTCGTGCGCTCCAATGGGTCGTTGTCGGGCTACCGCTGGGGCATCGCGCGCAAGCGCTCACTCCTCGCTCGGGAGAGCGAGGCGTGAGCGCTCCTTTGGTGCCGCGTCAGCCACCAGCCCATTCCCCAGGCATCCGATGGCGCCGCTGGTCAGCAGCTGAGGCGTCGACCCTCGCGTCGGCCAAACACTTTGTAATGCGCCGCCCCGGACTCCATCTGGCCCCGGCTCACCGCCCGGCGGACATCCGGATTGCAGCGCAGGTACTCGCCCTCGTCGAACCCGCCCGCACGCTCGTCCCGGTAGGAGCCCCGCCCACGCTCGCGACCGCGGTCATCGTCGTAGCCCCGGCTGCGGCCACCGTACTCGCGCTCACCGCGGCCGCCGTACTCGCGCTCCTCGTAGCCATAGTCGCGACCGCCTCGCTGCGCAGAGGCCGAGTCCATCGCGCTCACTACGCTGAGACCGACTAGCGCCGTAACCCAAAGCATCTTCATCTCGAGCGTTCTCCTATCGGCTGCTGCAAACGTCTTCATGGAAGGATTGGTTCGACCGCCCTACTGGCGGCAGCCACCTGAACCAGACCCCAACACGACTGGTACGCCGGACGATCGAAGGGAACGAGCGCTTCTCGCAAGGATCGCGACCTGCCCGACAGGAGGGACGATCAACGGGCTATCGGCCTCATCCTCCGAACTGCCAGATGCATGAGGACGGCCGCAGCCAGGACGAATGGCGCGGCGACGATCAGTGCCGCCCAAGCCTCCGACCCGATCAGGGCGGCGAGCGCCTTCACGATCGCGCCGAGGAACAGGAACAGCGCCGCGAGGAGCAGGAGGACGCAGGTGGCCAAGAGGGCCAACAGCCCCATGAGGGCGCGGATGTTGCCGTCGACCTCGATGTGCACGAGCGTCAGCGTCTTGACGAGATGCTCGCTCGCCTGACGCAGGGCGGTGGCGAGGAGGCGCAGCGTGCCGTCCGTTGAGTCTATGCGCATGGCGCCCCGCTTCTTCACTGCTCCCGGCGCGAAAGCGCATCGCTCCCAGGGTCGGGAGTCCCAGCAGGGGAGACTGATTGCAACGGGCCCGGGTTCCTGGACCTCAGCAGGGATAGGGAATCAGCCGCGAGTCGCGTCCGATATCCGGCCGATAGCAGAGGCGGGGCTTGCGCGGCAGAACTTCCGGGTGGCGGGACGTCCGGCTGACCCCGTCGCCCGCATGGCGCTGGTGCTGCCACGGCTCGTAACGGCTGCCGTCGCGGTAGGATTGCGCCGCTGAGGGGCCGGCTTGGACGATCAGGATGAGGGCGGAAGTGAGAAGGAAGATGGCAGGCATGGAGGATTCCCGTCCGGTTTCGGTTTCTCCTCAGATGTGGTGCCATCGGTCCGGATTCACCCGCCGCGACCACGCGTCAAGGTGAGCAAGAGGCCTCAACGGTCTTCCCTGCCGGGCTCCCGCTCACCCACCCTGCAGGCTGTCGGCGAAATCGTCGGGCACTTCGCCGAACTGGCCGAGGATCGTCGCGCTCTCCAGTTCGCCGGTCTCGTCGTCGGCAACGATCCGGAGAGCGGCGGTGCCGGGCAGGCGCGTGGCCATCGCCTGCGCCTTCTTGAGCGCTCCGCTCTCGGTGGGCGCCACCTCGCGGTCGCCGGGCGACAACCGCTTGCGCTTGAGCACGAAGGTCTGCACCACGAACGTCGTCTTCATGCCCATGGCACCTGTCCACTCCTCAGGGCGGCGCTCCGATTGCCGCGCGGGTCAGCGCGTCCGCCCCGATGTCGTCGGTGCCAACCATGCCGAGCGCCTCGACGAGTCGACTGCGCGCCCGGCTCACCCGGCTCTTCACGGTGCCGACCGCGACGCCGCAGATCGCCGCCGCCTCCTCGTAGGTGAAATTCTGGGCGCCGACGAGGACCAGGGCCTCGCGCTGACTGTGCGGCAGTTGGTCCAGGGCGGCGCGGAATTCCTGGAGCTCGATCCGGATCTCCTGCTCGGGCAGGCTCGTCAGCCGTCCGGCATGGATGCCGTCGGCGTCCTCCACCTCGCGCTTGCGCTTGCGCTGCTCGGAGTAGAACAGATTGCGCAGGATGGTGAACAGCCAGGCGGTCAGGTTCGTACCGCGTTGGAAGCTGTCGGCTTTGGTCCAGGCCCGGATCAACGTGTCCTGGACGAGGTCGTCGCTGCGGTCGAGATCGTAGGTGAGGGAGAACGCGAAGGCCCTGAGCGCCGGGATCGCGCCGAGCAGAAGGGCCCGCATCTCGGCATCGGCGCCGGAGGGCGTGCCTACGGCAGCGGGCGTCTCCCTCATCGCCCGCTCTCCCCCTCGCCCGTCCCGGCGAGGGTATCGAGCAGGCGCGAAAACCGCTCCGGCAGCGGTTGCTCCAGAACCGGCGCATAGAGGAGGCGGAGGTTGCGCCCGAGACGCGCTCGGGTCTCGGCCGTGAGCGGGGCCGAAGGCTTCGCGACGGCCGTGGCGGGAGGCTCCTGAGCCGGCGGGACCTCGCTGGAGGCCGTCTGGAAATCGCACGTCATCGCTGCCTATGGTTCGGCGAGCGGCCCGCTGTCGGCCGGAGGCGGAGAACCGCGTCTTCCGGCCGGGCGTCTTGAGAAAAGACCGTCGCTGCTTCGACGAACGTGCTAGCGGCTCAAGATTTAACGCGTTCTGAAAAATGCATTCAGCCGTCCTTAATGCAGGACATGCAGCTGCATCCCCGCTTCTCTGGCATATTGCCCAGTATCTAGACGACAATAAGCGTCTCGTAAGCTCGGCAATAACAAAGGTTTATCTGCGCGATCCTGACGCTTTGCTGAACGGAGCGCTTCTCCTCGGGCTTGAACGTCGCATGGCGTCGCCCGGATCGGGTTACAGCAGCCGCGTCCTCGCTGCGGAGAGACGGAGCAATCCTGAGACGATCTGCAGACGCTGCGGAAGGTGGTGCCGGTGGAGAGGATTGAACTCCCGACCTTCGGTTTACAAAACCGCTGCACTACCGCTGTGCTACACCGGCCCGCCTCGCGCTTGCTATCAGCCGGGCCCGACGCGTTCAACCGGCAAGTCGTCGTGCGGACGGCACGTGTCGCGTCGGATGGACGGACTTCAGGCCCTCAGTTCCTCAAGCTTTGTAAACCGGCTCACGATTCCGCGATGGCTTGTGGGATCGGGGCAGGAACTTGTGAAGATTCTTCGCCTAAACCTCGGGCAACCGTCCTTGCAGGGCTCGAAGGCGCGCCCAGAACCATGACCCTCCCGACGATCCGGCGCGGCATCGATGTGCCCGGGATGACGGCGCTGAGGCGCCTCGGCAGCGACACGCGCGGCGTCACCGCCGTCGAGTTCGCGATGGTCGTGGTCCCCTTCGTCGCGCTCATCGTGCTCTTGATGGAAATGGCGCTGGTCTTCTGGATCGGTGCCACCCTCGACAACGCGCTCCAGAACTCGATGCGCCAGCTCTACGTCGGCTCTGCGAGCACGAGCGGCGGCTCGCTCGTGAGTACGATCCACCGCGAGATCTGCGAGGGCGCGCAGGGGCTCGTGAATTGCCAGAACCTCAAGGTCGACGTCGCGGCCCATTCGGCCTTCGGCGAGGTGAAAGTCGTCAGTCCCGTCGACCCCGACACGCGCGAATGGCGGGCGAATTTCGGAGGCCAGCACGGATGCCCGGCCAGAGGCAGCGTCGTGGTCGTCCACGCGGCCCTCGCCCAGCAGAGCTTCTACCGACTCGACTCCGTGCGGACGACCTTCAAGGACGGCAGTCGCCTGATCCAGGCCGCAGCCGTGGTCCAGCTCAACCAGAACCCCGCCGGCGGGGCGGGCTGCTGAGGAATGGATCGCCTCCGCCCAGCTTCGAGATGCCGCTTCCCGCTTCCGGCAGGATCCCTGTGCCGGGCCGGACGGCTCTGGATGCGGCGCTTCGGGCAGGCGCGGGAGGGCGTGGCAATCCTCGAATTCGCGCTGATCCTGCCGATCCTCCTGATGCTCTATATCGGCACGGTCGAGCTCTGCAACGCGCTCGCCAACGCCCGGAAGGTCGATCTCCTGTCCCGCACGATCGGCGATCTGGTCGCCGGGATCTCGACGCCGACCCGCGAGCAGGTCGACGGCATCTTCAGATCCGCCCAGGTCGTGCTCCTGCCCTTCGACGCGACGGGGTCGGAGATGATCGTCAGCGCGGTCGGCGTGTTCGGCAGCGCCGCCGGCGGGCAGATGCGGGTCTGTTCGAGCGTGGCGGCGGGCGCGTCTCCGCGCAGCCGCGGCGACACCCCGCCCGTCGCGCTGCCGGACGGGTTCCGGGTCGAAGGCGTCCGCCTGCTCCTCGTGGAGATCACGATGAACTACAAGCCGATCGCCGCGGAGCTCTTCGCGCGCCTGTTCGGGCAGCGGGTCGACGGCATCGCCTTCTCCAAGCAGGTGTTCTGGCCGATCCGCACCGGACGGCGCTTCGCCAGCCACCATCCCGAGGTGGTGCTGCCGGGCGGGGAGGCCTGCCCGGCCCAATGACGGCGCGAGGCGCGTGAACACTCTCTCAACGCTTTCCCGCCACGGTGGCAGACGATCCTGGGGTCCTCAACCGCGATGCTCGCCCTCATCCTCGACGACGCCGCACTCAACAACGTGCTGATGGCGGAAGCCATCAGGGGCATCCCCGATTGCGAGCCGCGCACCTTCACGAAGCCTTCCGAGGCCCTGGCCTTCGTGCGCGAGAACGCCGAGTCGATCGGCATCGCGATCTCGGACTACGACATGCCGGGCATGAACGGCCTCCAATTCCTGCGCGAGGCGCGGGCGGTCGAGGGCTTCGCGCACGTGCCCGTCGTGATGGTCACCAGCATGGACCAGCGCAGCCTGCGCAAGGAGGCCTTGGAGGCCGGTGCCACCGACTTCCTGGGCAAGCCCTTCGAGGCCTACGAGGTCCGGGCGCGCGTCACCAACCTGCTCGACCTCAACCGCGCCCGCCTCGCCGAGCGCGACCGCGCCGTCTGGCTAGACCGCGAGGTCAAGGCCGCGACGGCGGTGATCGAGGCGCGCGAGCGCGAGATCGTGACGATGCTCATGAAGGCGGCCGAGCATCGGGACACCGAGACGGGCAACCACGTCGCGCGGGTGGCGGCCTACGTCACGCTGATCGCGCGCCAGCTCGGGCTTCCGGAGAGCGAGATCCGGCAGCTCAGCCTCGCCTCGACCATGCACGACGTCGGCAAGATCAGCGTCCCCGACGCGATCCTGCTGAAGCCCGGCCCCCTGACGCCGATCGAGCGAAGCGAGATGGAGCTTCACGCCGAGCGCGGCCGGCGCATCCTCGAGGGCAGCTCCTCGCGCATGGTCCAGCTCGCGGCCGAGATCGCCGCGACCCATCACGAGCGCTGGGACGGGTTCGGCTATCCCTGGGGGCTGCGGGGCGAGGCGATTCCGCTGTCGGGCCGGATCGTGGCCGTGGCGGACGTGTTCGACGCGCTGACCTCCGATCGGCCCTACAAGCGCGCCTGGTCGCGTCAGGACGCTCTCGCCTATCTCCAAACGAATGCGGGAACGCATTTCGACCCGCGCTGCGTGGCCGCGTTCCTGGCCGCGAACGGAGTGGAGATCGACGAGGTGGCCAGCGCCGCCGACGCGCCGATCGCGAGAAGTGCTTAGGATCAGCGGCCGTTCCGCAGAATTTCCGGCTGATCTCGCGAAAACCGCGCAATTCGATTCGAAGATTCGCAAAGGATCCCGCCCATCCTGATGCTCGTGGGAGCATAAGCGATGGTACGTCATCTGGGGGCGCTGGGTCGGGACCGGGGCGGCAACGTGCTGCTGATCTTCGGTCTTGGTCTGCCGGTGCTGATGGGCCTGACCTCGGCGGCCCTCGAATATGGTTCGCTGGTCAAGCGCCGCACCGAGCTGCAGCGCGCCGCCGACGGCGGCAGCATCGCGGGCGTCAACCAGTTCAAGCTCGCCAACACCGACGACGCGGCCGCCATCCGCGCGGCGATCGCCATGGCCCAGGGCCAGGCGCAGGCCTCCACGGACCGCCGGCCGCAGGTCGAGGCCGAGGTGCTGGGCAACCATTCCTCGGTCAAGGTGACGGTCCACGAGAGCGTGCCGCTCGCCTTCGGCAAGCTCCTCAACGTACCGCAGGTGGAGCTCGTCGTGCACTCCACCGCCAAGCTCGCCGGCACCACACGCCTCTGCCTCCTCGCGCTCGACCCAACGCGCCAGGGGGCCTTCCACCTGGAGGCATCGGCCCGGATCACCGCCACCGACTGCTCGCTCTACTCGAACTCGATGAGCGCCAGCGGCATCCAGGCGGAGAACGCCGCGCGCGCCGTCTCCCTCTCGGCCTGCACCGCCGGCGGCTATCAGGGCAGCAGCGCGAACTTCACGCCGCCGCCGGCCACGGGTTGCCCTGCACTGAAAGACCCGCTGGCCAATCGGGCCAAGCCTTCGCCCGGCCCCTGCATCATCCTGCCCGCCTACATGAACCCGAAGAGGGGCGAGGACGGTCCCGACAACCTCGCCTACGGCGCGAACGTGGTGAGCGGCAACGTCACCCTCGACCCTGGCACCTATTGCGGCGGCCTGCAGATCACCAAGGGCGCGCAGGTGCTGCTGCGGCCGGGCGTCTACATCATCAAGGACGGCCCCCTGACGGTCGAGAAGAAGGCCTCCCTCACGGGCACGAACACCGGCTTCTACTTCACCGGCAACCGGGCGGGGCTGCTGTTCGATCAGGACAGCGTCGTCAGCCTCACCGCGCCAAAGGAAGGGGTGCTCTCAGGTCTGCTGTTCTTCGAGGATGTGGACCTGATCGGCGGCGCCGTCGCGCTGCCGCTCCCGAAGAGCGGCAAGGGCGCGGTGCCGCTGCTGCTCGGGGTCGTCAACACCCTGCTGCCGGGCCTGCCATCCGTGACTCCGCTGAGGGAGTACCGGATCATCAGCGACGAGGCGCGCACGCTGCTGGGCACGATCTACCTGCCGGCCGGCCGCCTGATCATCGACTCGAGGAAGCCGATTGCCGACCAGTCCGCCTACACGGTGATCGTGGCCCGGGTGATCAACCTCTACGACGGCCCCAACCTGATGCTCAACGCCCGCTACGCCAGCAGCGACATCCCCGTGCCCGAGGGCGTCGGCCCGAGCTCGTCCGATACGGTGATCTCGCATTAGGGATCCAGGGATAAGTCTCGGACGTCCGTCGAACCGCGAAGAAGCTCGAAGCCATGCCGCTATCGCTGCCGTTCCGTGCCTTCGCCGCCTCGCGCTCGGGGACGACGCTCCTCGTGGTCGCGCTGGCCATGTCGGTGCTGGCCGGCGCCGTGGGTGCGGCGGTCGATTACGGATCCTGGGTCAAGCAGCGCTCGCATCTGCAGGCGGCCGCCGACGCGGCGGCAATGGCGGCCGCGCGCGAGTTGGCCGTCAGCGCCTTCGAGCAGCGGCGCATGCAAACCGTCGCGGAGAGCTGGGCGAAGAAGGCCTTCGTCGATCAGGGCGCCGGGGTCGGACTCACGGTCAGCGTCGCCCCGCAGGACAACGGAACCAGCGTCCAGGTGCAGCTGCGGCACGAGCGCAAGCAGTACCTCTCCGGCATCCTCGCCGTGACGCCGGGGCAGATCGCGGCGACCTCGCTCGCGACCCTGCGGGGCCAGCGCAAGCTCTGCGTCATCGCACTCGATCCCGCGAGCAGCCAGACCATCTACCTCAAGTCGAATTCCTGGCTCACGGCCAGAGATTGCGACATCCATTCCAACGCGACGAGCAGCAGCGGCGTCGAGTCCGACAGCGGCATCCAGGTCACCGCCGAGCGCGTCTGCTCGGGCGGCGGCTTCAAGGGCGCGGGCTCCTTCTTCGCGTCTAAGGTCACCGATTGCCGGAAGATTGACGACCCGATCGCGGATCGCGTGCCGCCCTCAGCCGGCCCCTGTGAGCCGACCAACACCTTCGTGGACAGAGGCAGCGCCGGATCGCGCCACGTGCTCCGGGCCGGCACTTATTGCGGCGGCCTTTTCATCGGCGGCAACTCCTACGTCACCCTGTCGGCAGGCGAATACGTCATCAAGGACGGCCCGCTTGTGATTGATTCGAACGCCGACGTGCGTGGCGACGGCGTCGGGTTCTACCTCACCGGTCCGGGTAGCGTTTTCCAGTTCCTCAGCAACGCTCGGATCAGCCTCGACGCGCCGCGCAGCGGAGCATTGTATGGGCTGCTGTTCTTCGAGGACAGGAGCGCGCCGCTGCTTCGCGAGCACGTGATCAAGACGAACTACGCTTCGAACATGACCGGCACCGTCTACCTGCCGCGCGGCCGCTTCGTCGTGGACGCGACGAACGAGGTCGCCCAGCAATCCGCCTTCACGGTCATCGTGACCCAGCAGCTCCTGCTGACCGCCAATCCGAAGCTCGTGCTCAACACCAAGTATGGGACGACGACGGTCCCGGTGCCCAAGGGACTGGGCCAGACGGACGGCGACATCTATCTCGTGCGTTGATCTCTCCTTGACCCGGGAGCCGTGCCTCGTCTCTTGCGAGGAGAGCGATCGGCGAGCCAGGACTCGGTGTCGCCTAACTCGGGTCAACCTGCGTCGGTGAATGCCGCGGAAACGGCACCGATGCATTGCGGCCCTCGAGCCATAACGATTGCAAAACGTCCTGCTGCTATCGAGGGGGCTGTACTCTGCATTCAGGACCGATCCCGGCCCGGACGCGGTACACGTCCCCGCGTGAACGATGGTCTCGCACCCCTCCAGACGCCCGACGCTCCAGGAATGCGCGTGCACCGGCCTGCGCCCCTTCCTCGCCGATAAGGGCGGGGCGACGGCCGTCGAGTTCAGCCTGATCGCGCTGCCGCTGACCGGGCTGATCTTCGTGATCTTCGAGATCGCGCTGATGTTCTGGATGGGGCACGCCCTCGACAACGCCGTCGAGGTCGGCGCCCGCAAGATCTCGAACAACACGATGCCGCCTCGGACCGCGGCTGCGGGATCCACGCCGAGCGACGCGGTGCGCGCCGAGATCTGCGCCAATGTCGGCGGACTCCTCCCCTGCGACCGCGTCAAGGTCGATCTGCGGACCTTCACCACGCTGGGCACCGCATCGGTCACGCAGCCCGTCGACCCGTCGACCCAGGATTGGCGCGGCGGCTTCGGCACGACCTACGAATGCCCGCGCGACGGAGCCATCGTCGTCCTCCAGGCCGCCTTCGAGTTCATCGGCTTCTCCAGCCTGAGCCTCGGGCAGACCGAGCTCGCCAACGGCAACCGCGTCATCCAGTCGGCCTTCACCTTCCGGATGGAGAACGGCCTCGGCCTTCCGGCCCAGTGCGGCGCGAAGTGAGGCGCCCGGCGCTGCGCGACGCGTGCCGGTTCGACAGGGCCTCCACCCTGGCCTCCCGGTTCGCGGCCGGACGGGACGGGATAGCCGCCGTCGAGTTCGCGCTCCTCGCTCCGATCCTCATTCTCCTCTTCGTCGGCGCCGTGGAGCTGTCCCACTTCGCCAACAACGTCCGGAAGGTCGGCTTCCTGACCCGCGCCGTCGGCGAGGTCGCGAGCCAGGGCGAGACCATCGACTCACGCGGCGCGCAGGAGATCTTCGGGGCCGCGGCGCTGATCCTGCCGCCCTTCGACGGGGCGAGCGCGAAGATCAAGCTGAGCACGATCGGGGTCGCGAGCCGGGATGGCGCCTCGCAGGCCACGGTCTGCTCGGTCGCGGCGAGCGGCAATACCGAGCCGCGCTCGGTCGGCGAGGATCTCACCTCCCTCTTCCCGGGCGAGGAGGAAGGCGCTCGCTTCCTCTACGTCGAGGTGGAGATGCCCTATCGGATCTTCTTCGTCGGCGAGATCCTCAGCGCGGAGGAGGGCGGCGACACGTTGCAGATCAAGAAGGCTCTGAAATGGCCCGTCCGCAAGGGCGTGCGCAAGAATAGCCGCTACCCCGAGATTGTCCTGCCGACCGGCCGCGCCTGCGAGACGTGACCCTGGATCCGGTGCGCAGGCTTAACAGCGTCCTCACCAACGGCGCGTAGGATCGCGCGATCGATGCCGGCGGCGTGAAGGGTCCGAAAAGCGTGCGCAACCCGTTTCGTCAGCGGACCACCTCCCTCGCCGGCCGGCTGGCGCTCGCGGTGTTCGGGTCGGTCGCCCTCGCCCTCGTCGTGGGCACGCTCTTCGGGCTCTGGCAGGAGGTGGCGCGCTACGCCGACGACAAGCGCGACGCGCTGACCGCGGTGGCGGGCGTCTTCGCCGCCTCCGGCGCCCGCGCCACCGCGACCGGCGACGGCAACGCCGCCCGCGAAACCCTGCGCGCGATCGCACGGCGTCCGGACCTCATCTATGCCGGCATCGAGCGGCCCGACGGCTCGACGCTCGCCGACCACGGCCTCGCGATCCGCCTGGCGAGCGACCTCGACCTCGACCGCGGCGTTTCGGTCCTCGACCTCCTGGGGAGCCGTACGGTGCAGGTCCGTCTTCCCATCGTCGAGGGCGGCCGGCCGGTCGGCAGCATCGTGCTCGTCGCCGACACCGCCGACCTCACCGCGCGCCTCCTGGCGATCGTGCGAGCCTCGCTGCTCGCCTCGGTGCTGGCCCTCGGCCTCGGCCTCGCCGTCTCCTACGCGCTGCAGCGCTCGATCACGCGGCCGATCGCGGAGCTCGCCGAGACCATGGAGAGGGTGCGGGCGGACGCGGATTACAGCCGGTACGCCCGGATCGAGCGCCAGGACGAGGTCGGGGTGCTGGCAGGCACCTTCAACAGCCTGCTGGAGACCGTACGCGAGCGCGACGCGCGGCTCGCCCGCCACCGGGACCGGCTCGAGCAGGACGTCGCCGACCGCACCGCCGACCTCTCCGAGGCCAAGGAGGCCGCCGAGGCCGCCAACACCGCGAAGTCGTCCTTCCTGGCGACCATGAGCCACGAGATCCGCACGCCGCTCAACGGCATGCTGGTCATGGCCGAGCTGCTCGCGCAGGCCGATCTGCCCGACCGCCAGAAGCGCTACGCCGAGGTCGTGGCCCGCTCAGGTCAAAGCCTGCTCGCGATCATCAACGACATCCTCGATTTCGCGAAGGTCGAGGCGGGCAAGCTCGAACTCGAGCGCATCGCCGTGAGGCCGGGAGAGGTCGCCGACATCGTGGTCTCGCTGTTCGGCGAGAAGGCCAGGGAAAAGGGGCTCGACCTCGCGGCCTACGTCGCGCCCGCGGTGCCGCGCACCATCACGGGCGATCCGGTCCGCCTCGGCCAGGTGCTGAGCAACTTCGTCAACAACGCGCTCAAGTTCACGGAGGCCGGCTCGGTGCTGATCCGCCTCGACTTCGCGGGCGGCCGCCTTCGCCTCGCGGTCAAGGACACCGGCATCGGCATCCCGTCCGAGAAGCTGCCGACGATCTTCACTGCCTTCTCGCAGGCCGACCAATCCACGACGCGCCGGTTCGGCGGCACCGGGCTCGGCCTCTCCATCGCCCAGCGGCTGATCGAGACGATGGGCGGCAGCGTCGGCGTCGAGAGCGTGGCGGGCGAGGGCTCGACCTTCTGGGCGGAGATTCCGCTCGATGGCAGCGAGATCGAGCTCGCCCCACCACTTGCTCCCGCCGCCGCGGGCATCGTGGTCGCCGTCGAAGGCGGCGCCACCGCGACGGCCCTCCGCCAGAGGCTCTACGATTCCGGCTTCACGGTGCTTCAGGCCGGCTGCGAGGAGGCCCAGGCGGCGCATTGGATCATCGACGCCTCGGCGCTCGCGACCCTGGCCGCGCGCCCGGGCACCGGCGGCATCGTGTTCGCGATCGCCGGGATGGGCGATCCGGCCGCGGGCGCCGTCATCGACGCCGCCTGGGCCGACGACCTTCTGCGCTGGCCCGTCGTCCAGGAGGAGCTCGACGCCGCCATCGCCGCCCTGTCAGCCGGTCTGCGCCCGAGCCGGAACACCGCACGGCGCCCCGCTGCCGCGGGTGCTCTGCCGCAATTCCCGGCGGCGAGAATCCTCGTGGCCGACGACAGCGCGGTCAACCGCGAGGTCGCGATCGAGGCCCTGGCGCGCTGCGGCATCACCGACATCGTCACGGTGGCGGACGGCCAGGCGGCGGTGGAGGCCGTCCAGGCGAGCCGGTTCGACCTCGTCCTCATGGACGGCAGCATGCCGGTTCTCGACGGCTACGCGGCTGCCCTGGCGATCCGCGCCTGGGAGACCGAGGCCGCGCGTCCGCGGCTGCCGATCGTTGCCCTGACCGCCCATGTCATCGGCAGTGCCGCGACGGCCTGGGAAGCGGCGGGCATGGACGCAACGCTGACGAAGCCCTTCACCCTCGCCGGCCTCGCCGCGCTGCTGGGACGTTTCCTCGATCCGGCGGCCGCCTCCGCCTTCGCGCCCGGCGATCGCGCCGGGATCGAGGCGCGGCCCGAGGGCTCCGGCCTCCTCGACGAGGCGGTGCTCGGAGGACTCGTGGAGATGGCGCGCACGGCGGGCGGCGCCTTCGCCGAGCGCATCCTCGGCCTCTACGAGGAGCACGCGCCCCTCGCCCTGGCGGAACTCCACGACGCTTCCGTCCGGACCGACGTGGCCGCGGCCGCCAGCGCGGCGCACAGCCTCAAGTCGATGAGCCTCAATATCGGTGGACGGGCGATCGCATCCACCCTGGCCCGGATCGAGGGCGAGGCCCGATCGGGCGGCGCCTGCCCGACGCTCGACGCGGTTGGCGAGGTCGAGGACCTCCTGGCGCGCACTCTTGCTGCCCTCAAGGGCAAGCTCGGCCCGGGCGCCGGGGCGGATACCGCCCCGTTGCGCGCCGCGGGATAGGGGTCGCTCCCGCTCCCGATGGCTTCTAGCCGAGCAGCGCGTGCGCGGCGATGGCGCCGGCCGCGCCGACGAGGGCGAAGGCGAGGAGGACGAGGCTGCTGACCTGATCGACCTTGTCGATGGTGTCGCCCTGACGGTGTCTCGGCTCTAACGCGGACATGCATTCTCCTTCGTCGCTGACGCAAGACAACGCCCCAGGACCTCTCTCGGCCCCTGCGGACAGCGACGCAGGGCGTGCGCGGGGGAGCCCTCGGCCGCACGAGCACGTGCCGCCCCGCACAGTCGCCCGGACGGCGGACACGTAGGTTCCGATCATGGGCCGCGGCGCAGATCACCTCTCGCGCAATCCGGACCCTCGCCACGGATCGAGCTTCGGAGATGGTCATGAAAGCGCGCCTGTTCCTCGTCGCCGCTGCCTTCAATGTCGGCCTGTTCACCTTCGCCCAGGCCGCGGGTCCGGCCTCCGACGGCGTGAAGGCCGCACCCGGCAAGGCCGCCTCCTATCGCACGGCCAAGTACAGCGGCGGCGAGGGCGCGACCTGGAAGACGGGGCGCGATTCCCACGGCTTCGCCGGCTCCTACGGCGGCTGCCGGTTCCGCGGTCACACCGGCCCCAACGGGTTCACCCTCGACCGCTCCTGCTGAGCGGCTTCAGGCCGTTCCGATCATGCTGATCAGGGCCTCGGGGCAATCCTCGTCCCGTCCCAGGCACGCCGTCGGCGCCCCCGAATGCCGGGCAACGGCCGCCGCAACGGTCCCGACCGGCACTGGCGCGTCGGCGCTCTCGCTCACCGCGATGCCGAGCAGCGGTACGCGGTGGTACCTCAGGGTCTCGACCGCCGTCAGCGCGTGACTGATCGCGCCGAGATAGCTTCCGGACACCAGGAGCGTCGGCAAGGACAGGGCCTTGAGCCAGTCGAGGCCGGTCGCCTCCGGCGTGACGGGGCTCATCAGCCCGCCGACGCCCTCGATGAGGACGAGGTCCTCGGGCCGGGCGTTGGCGAGTCGGGCCTCGCACCAGGCAATCAGCTCGGACAAGGCGACCGCGCGGCCCTCTTTCGCGGCGGCGAGGTCGGGTGCGAGCGGTGCCGCAAAGCGCCACGGCGAGCACGCCTCCACCGCGGCCTCGGTGACCGCCAAGCCTTGCGCCTCCAACAGGAGCGCGGTGTCGCTGACGGCGAAGTCAGGGTCGGAGAGCGGGGGGACGCCGCTCGCCAGGGGTTTCAGCGCCAGGACCCTGCGGCCCTCGCGCCGCAGGCGGCGCGTGAGCGCGGCCGTGACGTAGGTCTTGCCGATCTCGGTTCCCGCGCCGGCGATGAAGACGCCGCGGGCCGGAACGCCGCTCACTTCTCGACGAAGGCTTTTTCGATGACGTAGTGGGCGGCCTCGCCGTGGTTGCCCTCCTCGTAGCCGAGCCCGGTGAGCAATTCGCGGGTGTCGCGGATCATCTCCGGGCTTCCGCAGAGCATGAAGCGGTCGTTCTCGATCGACATGGCCGGCAGACCGACATCGGCAAAGAGCTTGCCCTGAACCATGAGATCCGTGATCCGGCCCGTGTTGCGGAAGGGCTCGCGCGTCACGGTGGGGTAGTAGATCAGCTGCTGCGCGATGATCTCGCCCAGGAACTCGTGGTTGGGCAGGTCCTGGGTGATCGTGTCGCCGTAGGCGAGCTCCTCGACCTTCCGGCAGCCGTGGACGAGCACGACCTTCTCGAAGCGGTCGTAGGTCTCCGGGTCCTTGATGATGGACAGGAAGGGCGCGAGCCCCGTGCCGGTGCCGAGCAGGTAGAGGTGACGACCCGGCAGCAGGTTGTCGAGGACGAGCGTGCCGGTGGGCTTCTTGCCGACCATGATCGGATCGCCGACCTTGAGGTGCTGGAGCTTGCTCGTCAGGGGCCCGTTCTCGACCTTGATGGAGAAGAACTCGAGCTCCTCCTCGTAGTTGGCCGAGACCACCGAGTAGGCGCGCAGCAAGGGCCGGCCCTCCACCTCGATGCCGATCATCGTGAACTCGCCGTTGCGGAAGCGGAACGAAGGGTCGCGCGTCGTGCGGAACGAAAACAGGTTGTCCGTCCAGTGGTGGACCGACAACACACGCTCCTCGTTGTACTTGCTCATCACCCCGTCCTTGCGTCTCGCGCCGTCCCGGCGTCATCTCGCACCTGCGGCATGCCCGTCAAGGCATGGAAGCCGTGCGGCTGCCACAGGGCGCAACTCTCTGGAATCACTCTTCATCGTGCCGCCCGCTAAAGCGGCTTCAGGCCCGCCTCGATCTCGGCTCGGCGCCCTTCGAGGAAGGGCGGGAGCGAAAGGCGCTCGCCCAAGCTGTCGAGCGGCTCGTCGGCAGTGAAGCCCGGACCGTCGGTGGCGATCTCGAACAGGATGCCGTTGGGCTCGCGGAAGTAGAGGCTGCGGAAATAGTAGCGGTTCACCGGGCCGCTCGTCCTCATGTGCCGCTCCGCCAGACGCTCGGTCCAGGCCTCGTAGTCCTGATCCGGAATGCGGAAGGCGACGTGGTGGACGGCGCCTGCGCCCTGGCTCGCCGCCGGCAGATCGGGCTGGCTCAGGAGATGCAGCTCGGCGGCCGGCCCGCCCTCCCCCATGCGGTAGACCCGGACCTCACCCTCGGGCAGCCCGTAGGAGCGGTCGTGAATCATGCCGAGCACCTCGGTGAGAACGGCCTCCGTCCGCGCGATCCGCGCCACGCTGAGGCGGACCGGGCCAAGGCCGCGGATCTGGTGCTCGGCCGGCACCGGGCTGTGCGCCCAAGGATGCGCTTCGCCCGCGCCGCCATCGTCGACGAGGCTCAGGCGCTGGCCCTCCCCATCCTCGAAATCGAGGGTGAGGCGGCCGTCGCGCTCGATCGGAGGCGCGTGGTTCACGCCCTCTCGGGCGAGGTGCTCCCGCCACCACGCGATCGCGTCCGAGCCGGCCACGCGCAGGGCGGTGCGGGTGATGCTGTTCGTGCCCCGGCGCTCCCGGGGGGCGGGCCAGTCGAAGAAGGTGATGTCGGTGCCCGGCGCCGCGATCCCGTCGGCGTAGAACAGGTGGTAGGCGGAGACGTCGTCCTGGTTGACCGTCTTCTTGACGAGCCGCAGGCCGAGCACGCGGGTGTAGAAAGCGAGGTTGTCCGCCGCACCGGCCGTGATCGCGGTGAGGTGGTGAAGTCCGGTGAGCTGCATCGGGCGGGTCCGTCGGGTGCGCTGATGCCGCTCAGATGGGGCGGCGTCGCCGAAATGCCAAAGCCGCGACCCGGCACCCGCCGGCAGTCTTCAGACCGCGCCGACGAGGAGCCCGAGACCGGCGACGGAGAGCATCGCGCCCGTCAGGCGCAGGGCCGGCGCGCCGAGGCGCCGGCTCAGGCTTCCAACGGCGAGGCCGACGCCGATCCCGGCGGCGTGGAGCCCGGCCGTCGCCGCGAGGAAGCCGAGCCCGTAGGCTGCGCCGGAGGCGGCCTCGGGCATCTCGGCGCCGTGGGCGTAGCCGTGGAAGGTCGCGAAGGCGCCGACGAGGATGATGGCGCCGATCACCGGCAGAGCGCGGCCAAGCGCGAGGGCGGCGCCGAGCACGACCACGGAGAGCGCGATGCCGATCTCGGCACCGGGCATGCCGATCCCGAAGGCCCCGAGCGCGCCGCCGAGCGCCATCATGGCGAGGAACGCCGCCGGCACCAGGAGCAGCGCCCGGCCGCCGAGCTGCGCCGCGATCAGCCCGACCGCGACCATCGCCAGCACGTGGTCGAGCCCGGTGAGCGGGTGCAGGAAACCCTGCGCGAGGCCGGCGGCCTCGCCATGTCCCGTATGGGCGAGGGCCGGCGACGCGGCGAGGAGGGCGAGGAGGGTCGCCGCCGGCCGGAGCCCGCGCGCCGATATCTTGCTCGAGCCTCGCGTCATCGTCCCGCCCTGCCTGGTTGCGTGAGCCTCAGAAATCCGTCGGCCGGCCCGCGGCGACGACGAGCATCTTGCCGTCGGCGAAGGTGCGGGCGGCGGCGCGGCGGATGTCGGCCTGGGTGACGTTCGCCACGAGGTTGTTGCGGCGCGCGATGTAATCCATGCCGAGACCCTCGAAGGCGATCTGCACGAGCTGGTGGGCGATCTTCGTCGAGGTGTCGAAGCCGAGCGCGTAGGAGCCGGTGAGATAGTCCTTGGCCTTCTGCAGCTCCTCGTCGGAGGGACCCTCGGAGATGAGCCGGCCGATCTCCTCGGCGATCACCGTGAGGGCCTCGCCGACGCGCTCGTTCTTCGTCGCGGTGTAGCCCCAGGTCATGGAGCAGGCGCGGTGGCTGACGAGCGAGGTGCCGACCGAGTAGGCGAGGCCGCGCTTCTCGCGGACCTCTTGGAACAGGCGCGAGGTGAAGGAGCCGCCCCCGAGCACGTGGTTTAGGACGTAGGCGGGGATGAAGTCGGGGTCGCGCCAGGGCACGCCGCCCATGCCGAAGCGCAGCACGGATTGCGGCACGTCGATGTCGACGACGATGCGACGGCCGAGATCCTGGATCGCGGTCTGGGGCACCGCCTTGAGCGGGGCGGCGAGGTCGAGCCGGCCGAAGGCCCGGTCGAGGGCGTCGGCGAGGCGGGCGCCGTCGATGGCGCCGACCGCCGCGACCTTGATCCCGCCCCGGCCGATGAGCGCCCTGTGCATGGCGACGAGGTCGTCGCGGGTGATGGCGCTCACGCTCTCGACCGTGCCCGAGGAGGGCCGGCCGTAGGGGTGGCCGGCGAAGGCCTCCTTGAAGAAGCGGCGCGAGGCCATGACGCCGGGGTCGTTCTGCTGGTAGCGCAGGCCGGCGATGGTCTGGGCCCGCACCCGCTCGATCGCGTCGGCGTCGAAGCGGGGCTTGGCGAGCGCCAGGGCGAGAAGATCGATCGCCTCGTCGGCGTGCTTCACCAGCATCTTGAGCGAGCCGCCGATCGAGTCGGGGCCGGCGTGAAAGCTCATCTCGATGGCGCGGGCCGCGAGCCGCTCCTGGAAGGCGTCGGAGGAGAGCTCGCCCGCGCCCTCGTCGAGGAGGCGTGCCAGCATCTGCGCGACGCCGGCCTTGCCCTCCGGGTCCTGGGCGGCGCCGCCCTCGAAGGTGAAGGCCAGCGCGATCAGCGGCACGACGGGGGATTCGACGTGCCAGGCCTCGATGCCGGACGCCGTCGCCACGGGCAGGGCCGCGGTCGGGGACGTCGCGGTGCGGGGAGCGGTGTCGACCAGGTTCATGGCAGCCTCGTTGTCCTCATGGGGGGCGCGGCCTTCAGGCCCGCAGCCTCGATCGCGGTCGCGCTCAAGCGGCATCCCGCGCCTTGGTCAGGTAGCCCGTCACGGAGCGCGCGGGCGTCAGGTAGCGCTCGGCCGCCGCGGCGAGGCGGTCGCGCGTCACGCCCTCGATGTCGGCGGGCCAGCGCCGCACCTCCTCGATGGTCTCGCCGATGGCGAGCGCCGAGCCGTAGATGCGGGCGAGCGAGGATTGGCTGTCGGAGGAATAGACCGTCTCGGCCACGAGCCGGGTCTTGGCCCGCTCGGTCGCCTCGGCGTCCAGCGCCTCGGCCGGCACGCGGCGCAGGGTCCGGTCGACGGCCTCCTCCAGGCTCTCCAGGCTCACGCCCTCGGCGGGGATCGCGTAGACAGAGAAGCGGGTGTCGTCGATCGCCGAGCCCATGTACCAGGCCCCCGCATTCACGGCGATGCCCTGCTCCATCACGAGCTTGCGGTAGAGGTAGGAGGTCGAGCCGCCGCCCAGCACCTCGGCCAGCAGCTCCAGCGCGTGGCAATCGCCGTCGCGGGCGGTGATGCAGGAGGGGGCGAGGTAGAGCCGCTGCAGGGTCGGCTGCTCGACCTTGGGGTCCTCCACCGCGAGGCGGCGCAGCGCCTTCGGCTCGGGCTCGCGGGCCCGGAGGCGGGTCGGCCGCGTGCCCTGCGGCGTGACCCGGCCGTAGGTGCCGTCGGCGAGGCGGCGCACCACGTCGGGCGTCACGTCGCCGGCGACGACCAGGATGGCGTTCTCCGGCGTGTAGAAGCGCTTGTAATAATCCAGCGCGTGCTCCCGGTTCAGCCCCTCGATCTCGTGCATCCAGCCGATGATCGGGATGCCGTAGGGGTGGTGCACAAAGAGCGAGGCGGCCATCGCCTCGGAGAGCTGGGCCGAAGGGTCGGTTTCGACCCGCATGCGGCGCTCCTCCAGGACCACGTCGCGCTCCGGCGCGACCACGGAATCCTCGAGCACGAGGCCGGTCATGCGGTCGGCCTCGAATTCCATCATGGTCTCGAGATGGTCGCGGGCGACGCGCTGGAAGTAGGCGGTGTAGTCGTAGCTGGTGAAGGCGTTCTCCTGGCCGCCGAGCCCGGAGACGGCCTTCGAGAAAGCGCCGATCGGGTGCTTCTCGGTGCCCTTGAACATCAGGTGCTCGAGGAAGTGCGCGATGCCCGACTGGCCGAGCGGATCATCGGCCGAGCCGTTCCGGTACCAGATCATGTGCGTGACGACGGGCGCGCGGTGATCGGGCACGACGACGACGTCGAGGCCGTTATCCAGCGTGAAGGCCGACACTTCCGGACCGCCCGCCTCGGATCGCCCAAACGGCGCCGCTTCCGCCCGTCCCGCATTCGACCAGGCGCGCGGGGGGCGGAGGGCGGGTGTGTCCTTCCTGAACAGGTGCATCTCGTTTTCCTTACGGACCGGTCCGTGGGGACCCTCCGTGGCTCACGCGCCCTTTCGGACGCTTGGGGCCGGGCAAATTCCGTACCGGCGGCCGTGGCAGGCCGGCAACGGATTCAGGCTAGTACCGGCTCGGGTTGCGAATATAGGCGCCCGGATCGGCCTCTTCCCGTTCCCGGCTCGGATTGTAGACGGGCTCGCCGTTGGTCTTGGCGACCTTGCGGGGCGCCTTGCGGTAGCCGGTCGGCGGCTGGGTGAGGGCGTCGCGCTGCGGCTCCTCGATCGTCGGCTCGGTTTTGTCCGGCGCGGTGGCCCCGCGCAGCATCTCGAACGGGTTCAGCCAGTTCGATTCGCGGGTGTCGCCGGGCCGGATCACCGGACCGTCCGGGATCTCGGCGCCGGCGCGCCGGCCCGCCCGCATCTCGTCGATCGAGAGCGTCATGTTGTTGTCGTTCATCCGGCCTTGCGCGCCGCGGACGATGGGCTTGCGCGCCTCGACGGCCGCGCGCTCGCGCTGGGCGATCTCGGGGTCCTTCGGCCATTGCGGCGAGGCCTCGGGGCTGCGCGGCGGCGGCAGGGCCTTGGCGTCGAGCTTGGGCGGCATCACGAGGGGCGCCCGCTCGCGATAGGTGATGCTGGGGCGCTCGGGCTCGATGAGGCCGATCCTGCTCAGCGCATCGCGCATGAACACGCCCTGCTCGGCGCGGGGCGCATCCGGGGAGACGACGGCTCCCAGGGCGATGCCGCCGAAGGCCACGAGGAACGCGCGTTGCCCGATCATGCTCTGCCCACCATTCCGGCCGGTCGCCGGGCTCCGGTGAAGGGCCCGGATGGTCACGTTCGAGCGCGATCCGATCCGACCCTGCCGGCCTGATCCCGGTTTCAGGCGAAGGTATGGCGCCTTGACCACACCGCGCCAGGGCCTGGCGCCAAGGATCCTGTGGTGTGGTTTCCAGATCACGCCCGTGGGGACTTTTGATGAAGGTGGGAACCGTATCGCGAGCGAATGCTTGCCCCCGCCCTTTGTCATTCCGGGGCGCCCCCGGATCTGGCCTTCGGCCAGTCCAAGGACAGGCTCCGGCGAGCCCGGAACCCAGAACCATAGGTCGGTCTTCAGTTTGCTCCGTCAGCGGTTCTGGGTCCCGGGCTCCGCTTCGCGGCCCCGGGATGACAAAGGGTGGAGCGAGCCGAGGATCAACTCTCCCCCGCGTATCGTCCTCGCCGCTCACCCCAACAGCCGGTCCAGCGTGATCGGGATCTCCCGCACCCGCACCCCGGTGGCGTGCCAGACGGCGTTGGCGATGGCGCCGGCCGTGCCCGTGATGCCGATCTCGCCGACGCCCTTGATGCCGAGCGGATTCACGTGCGGGTCGTGCTCCTCGACGAGGATCGCCTCGACCGAGGGAATGTCGGCGTTCACGGGCACGTGGTACTCGGCCAGATTGTTGTTCATGACGCGCCCCGAGCGAGCATCGAGCGTCGCGTGCTCGTGGAGCGCCAGCGAGACGCCCCAGATCATGCCGCCGTAATACTGGCTGCGCACGAGGCGCGGGTTGACGACGCGGCCGGCCGCGAAGGCGCCGACGAGGCGGGTCACGCGGATCTGGCCGAGATCGGGATCGACCTTGACCTCGGCATAGACCGCGCCGTGAGCGTGCATCGCGTAGGCTTTCCGCGAGGCCGGCTCGCCGGCCCCCTGCCCCTTCGCCTCGACGGAATCCCTGCCCGCGCGGGCCAGGATCTCCGAGAAGGTCTCGGAGCGGCTTGGATCGTCGCGGCGGCTGAGGCGACCCTCCGCGGCGGTGACGCCGGCATTGCCGGCGCCGTAGAGCGGCGAAGCCGGATCGTTGGTGGCGAGTGCGGCGAGCGCGGCGACGGCTCCTTGCGCCGCGTTGTGGACGGCCGTTCCCGTCGTGGCGGTGGCGGTCGAGCCGCCGGCGAGACCGCCGTTCGGCATGTCCGAATCGCCGATGCGCAGATCCAGCCGGTCGAGGGGCAGACCGAGGCCGTCCGCCGCGATCTGGGCGAGCACGGTCCAGGGGCCCTGGCCCATGTCCTGGGCCGCGGTCTCGACGAGCGCCGTGCCGTCGGCCCGGATCGTGGCCCGCGCCTCGCCCTGGAACATGCCCGCCGGATAGGTCGCGGTGCCGAGGCCCCAGCCGACGAGGAGCCCGTCGGCGTCGCGCATCTGGCGGGGTTCGAGCGGCCGCGAGGCCCAGCCGAAGCGCTCCGCCCCTTGCGCGTAGCACTCGCGCAGGGCCTTCGACGAGAACGGCCGGCCGCTGAGGGGCTCGACTTCGGCGTAGTTCCGCAGCCGCAATTCGAGCGGGTCGATCCCGAGTTCGAGGGCGAGCTCGTCGAGGGCGCTCTCGAGGGCCACGCTGCCCGGGGCCTCGCCCGGCGCGCGCATGAAGAGCGGCGTCGGGATGTCGGCCCGCGAGGCCTCGTGGTTCGTCGCGATGGCCGGACAGGCGTAGAGATGGCGCGACAGCACGCTCGCGGGCTCGAAGAAGTCGTCGTAGGTGCTCGTCAGGGTGAGCGTGTGGTGGCCGTAGCCGGTCAGCACGCCGTCGCGCTTGGCGCCGAGGCGCAGGGTCTGGCGCGTCGAGGCGCGGTGGCCGACGGGGCCGAACATCTGCTCGCGGCGCGTCACCAGCTTGACCGGTCGACCGACGAGCTTGGCCGCCATCACGCCGAGGATCTGGGGCGAGGAGAGAAACCCCTTCGAGCCGAAGCCGCCCCCGAGATAGGGAGAGTGGATCCGGATGTTCTCCGGGGGCAGCCCGAACAGGGCCGCGAGCCGGGCCTTGGCCGGGTAGAGCCCCTGCGTCGGCGTGTGGAGCGTGAGGCGGTCGCCGTCCCATTCGGCGACGCTGGCATGGGGTTCGAGCGCGTTGTGGTACTGCGCCGCCGTGTCGTAGGTCGCCTCGATCCGGGCCTCGGCGGCCGCGAGCCCCGCCTCGAGGTCGCCCGACCCCATCGCGGCGGGGAGCCCGGCGCCGACCATCTGCGGCGTGAAGCGCTCGCCCGCGCCGAGCACGACGCTGGGCGTCTCGGCCTCGTAGCGGGGATTCAGGAGGAGCGCCCCCTCCGTCGCCGCCTCCAGGGTCTCGGCGATCACCACCGCGATCGGCTGGCTGGCATAGCGCACGCCGTCGTTCTGCAGGAGATCGAGGCGGAAGGAGACCGGCCCCTCCTTCTCGTCCGGCGATCGGGCGAGCCGCGGCGCGTTCTCGGGGGTCATGACCGCGACGACGCCGGGATGCGCCTGCGCCGCCGCGAGGTCGAGATGGGCGACCCGGCCCCGGGCGATGGTGCTCACCGCCATCACTGCGTGGAGCAGGCCTTCGGGGTGGACGTCCGCGGCATAGCGGGCGGCGCCCGTGACCTTGTCGGGCCCGTCCCGGCGGGTGAGGGGCTGGCCGATGGAGGAGCCGTGGCGCTCAAGCATGGTGGGCTCCGGCAAAGGGGCTCGCGGGAAGGGCGGGCACCCGCTCCGGCGTGCCGGCGCGGGCGAGCGTCAGGCCGCGCACGACGATCCGGCGGGCGAGCTCGATCTTGAAGGCGTTGTCGCCCGAAGGCTCGGCGCCGGCGAGGGCCGCCTCCGCCGTCGCCCGGAAGGCCTCCGGCGTCGCCTCGCGGTCCGCGAGCGCGGCCTCCGCCTCGCGGCAGCGCCAGGGCTTGAGCGCCACGCCGCCGAGCGCGATCCGGGCCTCGGCGATGCGGCTGCCCTCCATGCGCAGGGCGACAGCCGCCGAGACCAGGGCGAAGGCGTAGGAGGTCCGCTCGCGGACCTTGAGGTAGCGGGCATGCGCCGCGAACCCGGCCGCCTCCGGAGGCAGGCGCAGGGCGACGACGAGCTCCCCCGCCTCCAGCGCCGTCTCGCGCTCGGGCGCGTCGCCGGGCAGGCGGTGGAAGGCCTCCAGTGCCACTTCGCGGCGCCCGGCCGAACCCTCGATCTCGACGACCGCGTCGAGCGCCGCCAGCGGCACGGCGAAATCGGACGGGTTGGTGGCGATGCAATGCGCGCTCCAGCCGAGCACGGCGTGCGCCCGCGTCACCCCGCCGATCGCCTCGCAGCCGCTGCCGGGCGCCCGCTTGTTGCAGGCGCTGGCGACGTCGTAGAAGTACTGGCAGCGGGTGCGCTGCAGGACGTTGCCGGCCGCGGTCGCGGCGTTGCGCAGCTGCGCCGAGGCGCCGGCGAGCAGCGCCTCGGCCACGGCGGGGTAGCTCCTCGCGAAGTCGGGATCGTGGGCGAGGTCGCTGTTGCGCACGAGCGCGCCGATCCGGGTCGCGCCGTCGGGCAGGCGCTCGATGCGGTCGAGATCCGGCAGCCGGGTGATGTCGACGATCCGCTCGGGCCGGGCGATGCCGCCCTTCATGAGGTCGACGAGGTTGGTGCCGGCGGCGAGGTAGGCGGCGCCGGGTTCGGCGCCGGCCGCGATCGCCTCGGCGACGCTGCCCGCGCGGACGTAGTCGAACCGGTTCACGCCGCGTCCTCTCGCAGGTACCCGCCGGGCAGGCCGCTCGCCCCCGCCATGGCGGCGTGGGCCGTCGCGACGGCCTCGGTGATGCCCGCATAGGCGCCGCAGCGGCAGAGATTGCCGCTCATGCCCTCGCGGATGCGCTCGGGGTCGTCGCCGGCCTGGCCCTCCTGGATGAGGCCGACCGCGCTGACGATCTGGCCCGGGGTGCAGAAGCCGCACTGGAACCCGTCATGGGCGATGAAGGCGGCCTGGACGGGATGGAGTTCGCCGTCGCGGGCCAGCCCCTCGATCGTCGTGACGTGCGCCCCGTCGTGGCTCACGGCCAGCGCCAGGCAGGCATTCACGCGCCGTCCATCAAGGAGCACGGTGCAGGCCCCGCACTGGCCGCGGTCGCAGCCCTTCTTCGACCCCGTGAGGTCGAGGCGCTCGCGCAGCAGGTCGAGGAGCGTGACGCGGGGGTCCTCGAGGGCGACCGTGCGGGGGATGCCGTTTACGGTCAGCGTGATGGGGATGCTCATCCTGGCTCCGGGCGGCATTGTCTGGAGCCGTTCCAGATAGCTCCCGGCCCGGCCTCGACCAGCCGCCGCCTTCCCGGAATCTGCCGGTCGCGGCGCCCGCTCAGCGCCTGGCCGCCTCCTTGCGCTTCAGGATCGCCTGCATCTGGGCGATCTCGGTCTCCTGCGCCTTCACGATCTCCTCCGCGAGACGGCGGATCTCCGGGTCCCTGGAATGCTCCAGCGCGACCTTGGCCATGGCGACGGCGCCGCGATGGTGCGGGATCATGCCCGCCACGAAGTCGCGGTCGACGTCGCCGCTGTAGCGGATCGCCATGTCGGCATGCATCCGGGCATTCGCTGCGCGGAAGGCGTCCGTCGCCGCGCCGGGCTTGGCGGGGGCATGATCCCGGTGATCATGACGATGATCGTGCGCGGTACCGTCCTCATGAGCGAAGGCGGCGCCGGCGAGCACCAGGCAGGCGGCGGCGAACCAGGGGGACCATCTCATGCGCGTGCGTGCTCCTTCGCGGCGTTCTTCCGCGGCGTAGATGGGCCGGAAGGCCCGGTTTTCGATGCGCGGTCCAACGCCGCGCCCGCCGGAACGATGGTCCGGCTCGGGTGTTGGCTCTTCAACCGGAGAGGTAACATTATGATGAAGACCATCCTTGCGGGAACCATCCTGGCCGCATCCGTCACCCTCACCGTCCCTGCCTCGGCGCAGCGGATCGACATCGGACCGGGCGGCCCCAGCGTCGACCTGCGATCCGGCGCCCAGCGCGAGCGCGACTACGATCGGGCCGAGATGCGCCGCGACCGCGAGCGCCGCATGTACCGCGAACAGCGCTACGACGATCGCCCGGACCGTTCGCGTCGGCGCGGCTACGATTACTGATCGTCGGGAAGTTCGGCCCTTCCGGGCATGACCGCGGGCGCTCGGCGCTGGCGAAGGGGTCGGGCAACCGGCCCCTTCGTACGTTCGCGGACGCCCGAGGTTAACGATAGCCGCAAACGGATGGGCGGCAGGAACTTGTGATGCGAACGCGTCTTGTCAGAGCAGAGCAAGCACCTTAACTGGCATCCATCGATCCATGTCCGGCTCCAGCCGGGTCGCGCGACCCTCGATCTATCCAAATTTTTCCAGGGCGCCGCTTCGATATCTGACATCCTGAGACCCTGAACGACAGGCCTTCGCGGCAGACCGCTCGGGTCCGCAGGCATGAGCTACGAGGGAGGAACACACCATGAGCACGGGCACCGTGAAGTGGTTCAACGAGACCAAGGGCTACGGCTTCATCCAGCCTGACGACGGTGGCAAGGACGTGTTCGTCCATATCTCCGCCGTCGAGCGCGCCGGCATGCGTAACCTCATCGAGGGTCAGAAGATCTCCTACGAGATCGAGAACGACAAGCGCACCGGCAAGCAGTCGGCCGGGAACCTTCAGGCCGCCTAGACCCCTGCAGCCCGGGGCCATCACGCAAGACGAAGCCGCCTCGGTCGAGGCGGCTTCCATCACTTTCAGAACGCGGTCACGGCCTTGCGAGAGGGCCGATGCCGCGCGACTCCCACCCGCCGGCCGCAGCGCCGAGCGTCATAACGCGCGGCTCCGCCGCGGGATCACACGAGAAAGGTCAGATGGGCGCCTTCGACTACAGGAATTTCGACGATCGCCGTAAGAACTCGGCCAGCGCCAAACAGATGCTGCTGGAAAAATTCAAGGCTCGCCCGCCGGCGGACGATCCGGAGATGATCGCCAAGGCGCAGGCCCGTGCGGAGATCGCCCGCGCCCGCGAGGAGCGCATCCGGGAGCGCGAAGCCGCCCGGATCGCGGCCGAGAAGCAGGCGGCCGAGGAGAAGCGGGCCCGCGAGGAGGCGGAGCTCGCCGCCCAGATCGCCCGCGAGGAGGCCGAGGCGCTCGCCGCCGCCGAGCGCAAGGCCCGCGAACTCGCCGAGAAGAAGGCGGCCCGCGACGCCCGCTACGCCGCACGCAAGGCCAAGGCCCGGCGCTGAGGACCATTCCGCGTCCCCGGCCGCCTCATCCGGGCGATGGCGGATAGGCTCATCGATCCATCAGGCTTCGCGGTGGCGTCCCCGCCTGTGATTCCGGGCCGCGCCCCCCGGGTGACAGAGGTGACGGAACGTCTTGAGAGGCCGGCATTCGCCGGCCTCTTTAGCTTTCCGGCGCGAGGATCGGCCTCGTCTCAGGCCTCGGTTGCGCCCTCGTCCTTGGTCTCGGTCTCCGTCTCCGTCTCGGCCTGCGCCTCCTCGGGCACGGCGTCGGCCTCGGGCCGCGGCCCGGCCTTGAACGAGCGGCGCGGCGCGTTCCCGCGCTTCATCTGCGCCGGCTTCTCGATGGCGCCGAGGCGCTCAGACAGGCGCTTGGCCCGCTCGTTGAAGTCGTCTGTGGTACGCGCCTGGGATGCGCCGCTCTTGAAAGCGTTCGCCACGGGTGCCTCTGGGTTGGCCCTTGGGCACGGAATGTGCGGGGTCTGTGGCGTCCTTAGCACGCTTTGCGCGAGCGGTCGCGGCCGGCGACCGGCCCCGTTGCCGCGCAGGCGGAAGCGGGTGATGATGCCGCTCGAGCGGCGGCAAGCCGCGGCACGGGGAACGGGATCATGGCCAGCGTCGACGTCGAGATGGTGAAGTGTGCCTGCCAGGATTGCGTCTGCGTCGTGCCGGTGGCCGGGGCGGTGACGCGGGACGGCAAGGCCTTCTGCTGCGATGCCTGCGCCGACGGTCACGCCGACCACGCCGGCTGCGACCACGCCGGCTGCGCCTGCCACGGCTGAGCGCCCGTCCTGACGGCGGGGCCTAGAACCGCGCCGTCAGGAAGAGCCGGAGATTCCGCCCGGGCAGCAGGATCTCGTCCTTCTTGAACGAGGCCGCGTTGCGGATCTGGTCGTCGAGAAGGTTGCGGCCCTGCAGGCCCAGCGTGACCTCGCTGAAGCCGTGCACCAGCGGGTCGAGGGTCCGGGTGTGGCTCACCTCGGCGCGCAGGTCGTCCCAGCCCGGCGTGAAGGTCTGGAAGGGTGCGATATCCGTCTGCGCGAAGGCGTGGAGGAGGTTGACGCGCGCGAACCAGCCGTCGGCCCGCAGGAAGACACCGCCGCCGACGCGGTGCGGCGGGATGCGCGGCACGGCGCTGCCGTCGTCGAAGCGGGCGCGCACGAAGTCGTATTGCGCCTCGAGACCGGCAAAGCCGTCGCCGATCGGGAGCACGTCGAGCTGCGCGGCGATCTCGGCGCCGTAGAAGGTCGCGTTGGCCTGCGAGTAGACGATCTGCCGGAGTTCGTCGCCGCTGCCGCAAGAGGCGAAATCGTCGTCGCAGCGGGTGCCGGTCTCGCGCTTGTAGATGAAGCCCGTGTAGCGGGTGTAGTAGCCCGTGGCGTCGAGGCGCAGCGGCCCGACCGCCCGGCGCAGGCTCGCCTCGATGGTGCGGGCGCGTTCCAGCCGCAGGGTCGGATCGCCGATCTCGAAGGTCGCGGTGGCGTCGTGCGGGCCAGCCGAGAACAGCTCGTAGGCGGTGGGTGCGCGCTCGACGTAGGAGCCGTTGAGACTCGCCACGAACCCGTAGGGCAGATCCTGCAGCGCGCCGAGGCTGACGCTCTTCGGAGCGAAGCGGCGGCGCAGCCCGTATTGCAGCGGGTCCTCGCCGGCGACGGGCAGGTAATCGACCGGGAATTGCGTGGCCGTGCTGGTCGAACGCGTGCCCTCGATGCGGCCCGCCGCCTGGAAGCGCAGCCCATTGCCGACCGCGAGCTCCTCGAACAGGTAGACCGCGTCGGCGCGCGATTCGGTCGGCGGCAGGAAGGCTTCCCCTTGGGTCGAGAGCACCCGCCGCCCGCTCTGGAAGCCGAGCGCCCCGGTCAGCGTGCCGAAGCCCGTGAAGACGGGCACGTGCTGCAGCTCGATCCGGCCTTCCGCCTCCCGGTTCTTGAAGGTCGCCTGCACCCCGTCGATGCCGTCCTCGCCGATGCCCCGCTCGTCGTGGCGATAGACCGAGCCGCCGGCCCAGAACCGGATCGCCTCGATCGGACCGGAAAGCGGCCGGTACTCGCCGCGGGCGAGCACCCGGTCCTGCCGGGGGTCGAGCCGCGTCCGGTTCTCGGCGGCCTCGCCGCCGGGGATCTGGTAGAGCGCGTCGTAATGGCTGAACGAGACGCCGAGGAAGCCCCGGTCGCCGATCGCCGAGATGCCGACCGCGCCGCCCTGCGACTCCGTCGCGGAGTTGCGCTGAACCCAGAGCGGCGTGGCGTAGCTGTCGGTCGCCGTCTTGAAGCCGTCGGCGTGGACGGCGATGCCGTCGCCGCCGGCATCGACGCTCGCCGCGCCGAGCCGGCCGTTGTCGACGGAGGAGTAGCCCGTCGTGACCTGCCCCGAGACGCCGCCCTGGGGGATGAAGGTCGGAACCCGGTTGTTCTCCGCCGAGACCACGCCGCCGATCGCCTGGGAGCCGTAGCGCAGGGTGGCGGGCCCCCGGATCACCTCGATCCGGTCGGCGACGAGCGGATTGACGGGCACCGCGTGGTCCTCGCCGAGCTCTGAGACGTCGCCGATGCCGACCCCGTTCTCCTGGATGCGCACCCGGGCGTTGTCGAGGCCGCGGATGATGGGGCGGGAGGCCGCGCCCGGCGCGTAGGTCGAGGACGAGATGCCCGGCCGGTCGAACAGCGCGTCGCCCAGCGTGCGGGGCTGGTCGCGGGCGATCTGATCTCGGGTGACGACCGTTACCGGCGAGAAGGTGCTCGTGACGACGGGGAGCACGCCGGTGCTCAAGGACGGCGCCGCCCTCGGGGCGACCGTGGGCACGATCGGGCTCGGCGAGGTGACGGTGAGCTCCGGCAGCGTCGCCTCGGCGGTCTGCGCTCGGGCGGATGGCGCCGGGCCGAGGCCCGACAGGATGGTCCCGGCCAGCAGGACACTCGATCGCTTGAACCGCATCACGCCTCACTGTCACTCTGATGCTGTGACATTGCGCGTGTGTAACATTATAACAAGTCAGGTTTTCCATCCGCCGGAGGAAGCTTGGCGCCTGTGGCGCAGCGGCATCACTCGGCCCGAGCCTGCGACCACGGCGGCGCTTGCGGTCGCGTCCCCGGCTGCAAACATCTCGTCATGCCTCCCCTCCTCCGTACCGTGCGTCGCTTGCTTCTCCTCCTCGCCATCGTCTTCCTTCTGCCCCTCGCCACCCATGCCCTCTGGTGGACCGTGAAGGGCGGCGCCGCCGACTGGTCCGTGGCCGACTGGTCGAGCGCGGGGCTTCTCGCCCCGGCGCGCAGCTCCGAGCCCGCCCTGGTCCGGGTCTATGCGGCACGCGTCGGCCGCTGGCGGGGCATCTTCGCCCACCATTCCTGGATCGTGATCAAGGAGGCGGGCGCGGCGCGCTACACCCGCTACGACGTCGTCGGGTGGGGGCTGCCGGTGCGGACCGACGGCTGGGCCGCGGACGGGCGATGGTTTGGCAACACGCCCGAGACGGTGCTCGCCCTCGACGGCGCGGCGGCGGAGCGTGCGATTCCCGCGATCCGGGCGGCGGTGGCCGCTTACCCCCATCGCGGCCTCGGCTCCTACCGGGCCTGGCCGGGGCCGAACTCCAACACCTTCACGGCCTACGTGCTCGCGCGCCTGCCCGGTCTCGAGACGGCCCTCCCGCCGACCGCGCTGGGCAAGGACTGGACGCCGCCGGACGGCTTCCTCGCGCGGACGCCGAGCGGGACGGGCTTTCGCCTCAGCCTCGGCGGCTACGCCGGGCTGACGCTCGGATGGGTCGAGGGCATCGAGGTGAGCCTGCTCGGCCTCGTCGCGGGGATCGACCTTCGCCGCCCCGCGCTGAAGCTGCCTGGCTGGGGCCGGATCGGCGTCGCGTGAGCGGGGATCGCGATCCCGCCCGACGGATCAGGCGCCGAAGCCGCCGTCGATCGTGTGCATCGCGCCGGTGATGATCGCCCCATGCGGGCCGATGAGATAGGCCACGAGCTCGGCCACCTCCTCGGAGGTCGCGTGCCGCTTGATCGCCATCTGGTCGTGCATCGCCTGGGCCATCGGCCCGGCGGCGGGGTTCATGTCGGTGTCGACGGGACCGGGCTGGACGACGTTGACCGTGATGCCGCGGGGTCCGAAGTCGCGCGCCAGCCCGCGGGCCAGTCCCTGCACTGCCGACTTGGACATGGCGTAGGCCGCGCCGCCCAGGAAGGGCATGCGGTCGCCGTTGACCGAGCCGATGACGACGATGCGGCCGCCGTCGCGCATCCGCCGCGCGGCCTCGACCGCGGCGTGATAGGGCGCGCGGATGTTGATATCGATCATCCGGTCGATCGCGTCGGGGTCCGTCGCGAGCGGATCGGCGAAGACGGCGACGCCGGCATTGACGACGAGGATGTCCAGGGCGCCGGCCTCCGCCACGGCGGCAATGAGCGCCGATCGGTCCGCGCTGTCGACGCGCGTCGCGCGGGTGCCGGTGCGCGCGGCGAGATCGTTCGCCGCTCCTTCCGCCGAGACGTACGTGAAGGCGGTCTCGGCCCCGAGCGCTGCCAGCCGCGCCGTGATCGCCGCGCCGATGCCGCGGCTGCCGCCGAGGACGAGCGCGCGTTTCCCCTTGAGGTCGGTCATCATGATCTCCTTGCCGCAATTTAGTGGGCGTTACATATATCCGCATGGCTCCTGGCCAAGATCAAATTGTAGCGACCGCTAAAGAAAAATCGCGGCGGCGTGGAAGGCCCCGCTCCTTCGATGTCGGCGCAGCGGTCGAGACCGCCAAGGCGCTGTTCCAGGAGCGCGGCTATGCCGGCGTCGGGATGGCCGACCTGTCGCGGGCCCTCGATCTCGCGCCGCCCAGCATCTACGCCGCCTTCGGCAGCAAGGCCGGCCTGTTCGCGCGGGTCGTCGACCGCTACAGCGCCACCAACGGCGCCTTCTTCGACGCGGCCCTCGCCGAGCCGGATCTCGGGGACGGCATCGCGGCGCTGCTGGGCGGGGCGGCCCGGACCTATGCCGGCTGCGGGCAGGGAGCGGGCTGCCTGATCCTGAACGGCGTGCAGGCCTGCGACGAGCCGGCCGCGCGCGAGGCGGTGGCGGCGGTGAGGGCGCGGGCGCGGGCGCGCGTGGTCGCCTACCTCGCCGATCTCGGACCCGCCCGCGCCGAGCGGCTGGCGGACCTGGTCGGTGTCGCGCTGGCCGGTCTGTCCGCGGCGGCCCGCGATGGAATGGGGGCGCCGGCGCTCGATGATTTCGCCACCGTCGCCGCGCGGGCGTTGCGCTTCGAGGTCGACCGGAGGGATGTTGCTTCGCCCGGTGAATAGGCCCGGGACGTCAGGTCTCAGGTGCAAGCGGAACCGCGGACCGACTGAAGATCTTCCTTGTCCATGTCCGATCCCACGCAAGAACCGGCCGATTCCGAGCAGATCAGCGAGGGGTTGCGCGTCGCCGTCGACCTCAACCGCTGCCAGGCCTACGCCCAGTGCTGCTACGCGGCGCCCGAACACTTCGTGCTGCAGGGCCGCGAGGCGCTGTTCTACCATCCGGCGCCTCCGCTCTCGGCGCGCGACGCCGTCGAGCGCGCCCGCCTCGCCTGTCCGGTTCAGGCAATTCGCGTCGAGGTCGTCACGGATCGCTCCGCGTGAGCGCGAACGGACATGCGGTGATCGTCGGGGCGGCGCTCGCCGGCCTGCGCGGTGCCGAGGCGATGCGGCGGGCGGGCTTTTCCGGCCGGCTCACCCTCGTCGGCGCTGAGCCGCACCGGCCCTACGACCGGCCCCACCTCTCCAAGCACATGCTCACGGGCGAGGTCTCGGCGGCGGCCACAGCGCTGCCGAACCTCGTGCCCCTCGACGCCGAATGGCGCCTCGGCACGGCGGCGACGGGCCTCGACCGCGCGAACCGGCGCCTTAGCTTGGCCGACGGGACGACGCTGCCCTACGACCGCCTGCTCATCGCCGCCGGCACGCGGGCGCGGCCCTGGCCGAACCCGGCGGAGGGCCGTCTTCGTGGCGTCCACACCCTGCGCACCCGCGACGACGCGGCGGCGCTGCGGGCCGCCCTCGTCGCGGGGCCGAGGCGGGTGCTCATCATCGGCGGCGGCTTCATCGGCTGCGAGGTCGCCAGCGCCTGCCGCACCCTCGACCTGCCCGTGACGATCGTCGAGCCGGGCCCCGTCCCCCTGGCCCGGGTGCTCGGGCGCCATCTCGGCGCGGTGGTCGCGGCCCTGCACGAGGCGCGCGGCGTCGAACTGCGCAGCGGCACCAAGGTCGAGCGGCTGGAGGATGACGGCAGCGGCCGCGTCGCCCGGGCGGTCCTGAGCGATGGCGACACCATCGAGGCCGACCTCGTCGTGGTCGCGCTGGGCGCCGTGCGCAACACCGAATGGCTGGAGGGCTCTGGGCTCAAGGCCGACGAGGGCGGCGTGGATTGCAACGCGTACGGACAGGTTCTCGGCGAGGATGGCCGGGCGGATTCAGCGATCGCGGCGGCGGGCGACGTCGCCCGCTTCCCCCACCCGCTCTACGACGGGCGCCGGGTGGCGCTGGAGCATTGGGGTCATGCGGTCGCGCAGGCCGAGCATGCCGGACGGTTGCTCGCCGGAGCCGATCCGGGGCCGGCCTATGCCGAGGTGCCGGCCTTCTGGTCGGCGCAAGGCGGCATCACCATCAAGTCGGTCGGCCTGACCGAGGGCGCGGATGCCCTCGCCATCGCGCAGGGCGATCCGAAGGCGGGGCGCTTCCTCGCGGTCTACGGCGCCAAGGGCCGCTGCATCGCGGCGGTCTCCTTCGATTCCGGGCGCTGGCTGCCGGCCTACGCCGAGCAGATCGCCGCCCGCGCGCCCTTCCCCCCGATCAGGGGCGCCGCCGACCAGGGATCGCTCACGATCCTCGACCCCGCATTTCCCGAGGCGTGACACGCATGAGCGACGGCACCCTGTTCGAGCAGGTCAAGGACCCGAAGAACCGGGCCGACCCCTACCCGCTCTTCGCGCGGCTGCGGGAGCACCCTGTCTCCCGCCAGGACGACGGCACCTACGTCGCCTCCACCCATGCCGCGGTGTCGAGCCTGCTGCACGACCCGCGCGTCAGCTCGCAGAACCTGCCGCCGGCCGACCGGCCCAAGACCGGCAACCCGCTCAGGGACTTCGTCGAGAAGCCGATCCGGGACTGGATCGTCGACACGCACCGCCCTTTTATCTTCCGCGATCCGCCCCAGCACGACACCCTGCGCGCCGCGGTGATGCACCAGTTCACCCGTGAGCGGGTGATGGCCATGCGGGGCCGCTCCCACGAACTCGTCGATGAACTCCTGGCGAAGTGCTGCGGTACCAAGGAGATCGACCTCGTCGACGACCTATCCTATCCGCTGCCGGTCACCGTCATCTGCGAGCTGTTCGGCATTCCGCACGAAGACGAGCCGAAGTTCCACGGCTGGGCGACGCAGCTCGCCACGGCGCTCGAGCCCGACAGCCTCCACGACGACGAGAACCGCGCCAAGAACAGCGCCACCTTCGACGAGATCTCCGCCTACATGGCCGATCTCATCAAGCGGAAGCGCCGCGACCCGCAGGACGACATGCTCTCGGGCCTGGCGAACAAGGACGCGCCGGAAGCCCCCCGCATGGGCGATTACGACCTCATCGCCACCTCGGTGCTGATGCTGGTGGCCGGCCACGAGACCACGGTAAACCTCATCACCAACGCCATGCTGACGCTGCTGCGCCATCCGGACGAGATGCAGCAGCTCCGCGACGGTCTCTGCCGCGCGCCGCGCATCGTCGAGGAGGTGCAGCGCTACGATCCCCCGGTCCAGTTCCGCACCCGCCGGGCCCTGGCCGACATCGAGCTCGCCGGTATCACCATCCCCGAGGGCGCCGATATCGCGCTCCTCCTGGCCTCGGGCAGCCGCGACCCGGCGGTCTTCCCGGACGCCGATCGCTTCGACCCCGACCGCGGCGACAACCGCCATTTCGGCTTCGGCGGCAGCCTGCATTACTGCGTCGGCGCGCCGCTCGCCCGGTTCGAGGCGGAGGCGGCGCTCCAGGCGCTCGCGCGCCGCCTGATCAACCCGCGCCTAGTGGAGGACCCGCCACCCTACCGCCCGGGCTCGGCGCTGCGCGGCCCGAAGCGGCTGAGGCTCGCGATCGATGGGATCCGGTAGCACCTATCGAATCAGACTTGCGCTTCATCGCTTGATTTT
>NZ_BPQP01000070.1 GCF_022179305.1 Methylobacterium iners | reverse complement strand
ATGACGCCTTCGATCGTCAGCAGCTCGCCGCCGACCTCGGTCCAGGCCAGGCCAGTGACCACGCCGACCTGATCCTCCTCGTCGATCTCGCCGTAGCGGAACTTCGGCGGGCCGAGGAATTCCGGCAGGGTCTCCTCGGTCACGGCTACGACCTTCACCTTGGTGATCAAGATCTCCTTGACCGCCTTGCGGATGAGGTTCGACAGCTCGCGCTCGAGGTTGCGGACGCCCGCCTCCCGCGTGTAGCGGCGGATGAGCATCAGCAGGCCGGCATCGTCGATCGACCATTCCTTGACGTCGAGGCCGTGCTTCTTGAGGGCGCCCGGGATCAGGTGCTTGCGCGCGATCTCGAGCTTCTCCTCCTCCGTGTAGCCGGCGATGCGGATCACCTCCATGCGGTCCATCAGGGGCGCGGGGATGTTCAGCGTGTTCGCCGTCGTCACGAACATCACGTGCGAGAGGTCGTAATCGACCTCCAGGTAATGGTCGTTGAAGGTCGAGTTCTGCTCGGGGTCCAGCACCTCGAGGAGCGCCGCCGACGGATCGCCGCGGAAATCCATCCCCATCTTGTCGATCTCGTCGAGCAGGATGAGTGGGTTCGAGGTCTTCGCCTTGCGCATCGACTGCACGATCTTGCCCGGCATCGAGCCGATATAGGTCCGGCGGTGACCGCGGATCTCGGCCTCGTCGCGCACGCCGCCGAGCGACATCCGCACGAACTCGCGACCCGTCGCCTTAGCGATCGACTTGCCGAGCGAGGTCTTGCCGACGCCGGGAGGACCGACGAGGCAGAGGATCGGGCCCGTGAGCTTGTTCGCCCGCTGCTGCACGGCGAGGTACTCGACGATGCGCTCCTTGACCTTGTCGAGGCCGAAATGGTCCTCGTCGAGCATCACCTGGGCGCCGGGCAGATCCTTCTTCATCTTCGAGCGCTTGTTCCACGGGATGCCGAGCATCCAGTCGAGGTAGTTGCGCACGACCGTGGCCTCGGCCGACATCGGCGACATCTGCCGCAGCTTCTTCAGCTCGGCGAGCGCCTTCTCGCGGGCCTCCTTGGTGAACTTGGTCTTCTCGATCTTGTCCTCGAGCTCGGCGAGCTCATCCCGGCCCTCGTCGTCGCCGAGCTCCTTCTGGATCGCCTTCATCTGCTCGTTCAGGTAGTACTCGCGCTGGGTCTTCTCCATCTGCCGCTTGACGCGGGTCCGGATGCGCTTCTCCACCTGGAGGACGGAGATCTCGCTCTCCATGAGCGACAGCACGCGCTCGAGGCGCTGCGCCACAGTCGGGATCTCGAGGATCGCCTGCTTGTCGGCGATCTTGACCGCGAGGTGCGAGCCGACCGTGTCGGCGAGCTTCGAGGGCTCGTCGATCTGCGTGACGGCGGAGACGACCTCGGGCGAGATCTTCTTGTTGAGCTTCACGTAATTCTCGAACTCGGAGATGACCGAGCGGGCGAGCGCCTCCGCCTCGACGCGGTCGCCGAGCTCGTCGGAGAGCGTCTCGGCCTCGGCCTCGTAATAGGCGTCCGAGCGGCTGAAGCGGGCGATCTTGGCGCGGCCGGCGCCCTCGACGAGCACCTTCACGGTGCCGTCGGGCAGCTTCAGGAGCTGCAGGACGGAGGCCAGCGTGCCGATCTTGTAGATGGCGTCGGTGGCCGGATCGTCGTCGCTCGCGTTGATCTGGGTCGCGAGCAGGATGTGGCGGTCGGTCCGGACCGCCTCCTCGAGGGCGCGGATCGACTTTTCGCGTCCGACGAAGAGCGGCACGATCATGTGCGGGAACACGACGATGTCGCGGAGTGGCAGGACGGCGTAGGTGCCCGTCGAGCCCGGAACGACCGGCTGGCGCGATTTCGATTGAGTCATGTCGGACTTCCTCATGATTGACGCCGGGCAGTCGCTCCTCGTCGCGAGCAAGCATCCTGCCAGGGGCCGACCGGGCCGCTAATGGGTCGGAAGCATTTTGAGATGTGCGGCTGGAGTGGCGCGGCACCGCACCTCAGAAGGTGAGCATGCGGCCATCGCGCTTCATGAAATCAGATGGATCGCGGGGAGGGTGGTTTCAAGCATCCTCCCCCGTACGCTTCGGCGGCTAAGACAACCCCGCCATGATCCTCAGGCGGACACGCTCGCCGGGGCTTCCTTGTTGCGGTCGCCGTGGATGTAGAGGGGCCGCGACTTGCCGTCGACGACCTCCGGGCCGATCACCACCTGCTCTACGGAATCGAGGCCGGGCAGGTCGTACATCGTCTCGAGCAGGATCGTCTCGAGGATCGAGCGCAGGCCGCGGGCGCCGGTCTTCCGCTCGATCGCCTTGCGGGCGACCATGGAGAGCGCCTCGTCCTGGAAGGTGAGGTCGACGTTCTCCATCTCGAACAGGCGCTGGTACTGCTTCACGAGCGCGTTCTTCGGCTCCTGCAGGATGCGCTTGAGGGCGACCTCGTCGAGGTCCTCCAGCGTCGCCAGCACGGGCAGACGACCCACGAACTCGGGGATCAGACCGAACTTGAGCAGGTCCTCCGGCTCGACCGAGCGGAAGATCTCGCCGGTGCGCCGGTCGTCGGGAGCCTGGACCGCGGCGCCGAAGCCGATCGAGGTGCCCTTGCCGCGCTGGGAGATGATCCGCTCCAGCCCCGCGAAGGCGCCGCCGCAGATGAAGAGGATGTTCGTCGTGTCGACCTGCAGGAATTCCTGCTGCGGGTGCTTGCGGCCGCCCTGCGGAGGCACGGAGGCGACGGTGCCCTCCATGATCTTCAGGAGCGCCTGCTGCACGCCCTCGCCCGAGACGTCGCGGGTGATCGAGGGATTATCCGACTTGCGGGAGATCTTGTCGATCTCGTCGATGTAGACGATGCCGCGCTGCGCTCGCTCGACGTTGTAGTCGGAGGCCTGGAGCAGCTTGAGGATGATGTTCTCCACGTCCTCGCCGACATAGCCGGCCTCGGTAAGCGTGGTGGCGTCGGCCATCGTGAAGGGCACGTCGAGGATGCGGGCGAGCGTCTGCGCGAGCAGCGTCTTGCCGGAGCCCGTCGGGCCGATCAGCATGATGTTGGACTTCGCCAGCTCGACGTCGTTGTGCTTCGAGGCGTGGGCGAGCCGCTTGTAGTGGTTGTGCACCGCGACCGAGAGGACCTTCTTCGCGAAATCCTGGCCGATGACGTAGTCATCGAGGACGCGGCGGATCTCCTTGGGCGTCGGCACGCCGTCGCGGGACTTCACCAGGGAGGACTTCGACTCCTCGCGTATGATGTCCATGCACAGTTCGACACACTCGTCGCAGATGAACACTGTCGGGCCCGCGATCAGCTTGCGGACCTCGTGCTGGCTCTTGCCGCAAAACGAGCAGTACAGCGTGCTCTTCGAGTCGTTGCCGCCAGTCTTGCTCATATCGGTCTCCGATTCGCGTGCGCGTCGCCAGCCGGGGCCATGCACGCATCGCTGAGATGTAATGTCATCCGCCTAAAGAAACAGTCACTGCGCCCATCCGGCGGGACCGGTCAGACCCGCGATGCAAGCATGCTGCCGCGGCGGGATCAAGGCGGGGCGTCGGCTCCGCAGGGGCAACCGCCCGAAAACGATTGCCCCGGTTTTCGTCTTTGCCTCCCCCTCCGCGTCCGCGGGGAGCTGAAGGGCGTCAGGCTGCCGCAGGCTCCGGCCGCTTCTGGATCACCTCGTCGATGAGGCCGAACTCCTTGGCCGCGTCGGCGGTCATGAAGTTGTCGCGCTCCAAGGCGTTGACGATGGCGTCGTAGTCGCGGCCCGTGTGCTTCACGTAGATCTCGTTGAGGCGCTTCTTCAGGGCTTCGATCTCGCGGGCATGGATCAGGATGTCGGTCGCCTGGCCCTGGAAGCCGCCCGACGGCTGGTGAACCATGATCCGGGCGTTGGGCAGGGCGAAGCGGTGGCCGGGCTCGCCGGCCGTGAGCAGCAGCGAGCCCATCGAGGCGGCCTGGCCGACGCAGAGCGTGGTCACCGGGCAGCGGATGAACTGCATGGTGTCGTAGATCGAGAGGCCCGAGGTCACCACGCCGCCGGGCGAGTTGATGTAGAAGGAGATCTCCTTCTTGGGGTTCTCGGCCTCGAGGAACAGGAGCTGCGCCACGATGAGCGAGGCGCCGTAATCCTCGACCGGACCCGTGAGGAAGATGATCCGCTCGCGCAGGAGGCGCGAGTAGATGTCGAAGGCGCGCTCGCCGCGGCTCGACTGCTCGACCACCATGGGCACGAGCGCGCTGTTATAATACTCGACCGGATCTCTCATCATCGTGCCCAAGCTCCAGAGAAGTCCGGCCGCGAACGAATCGCGCGGGCCGGACGGTCAGCGAACACCGGCGGCACTTAACGCCGCCTGACTCATTCGACAGCCCGCTGCCCCCTTGAGCGCGTCGGGCTTCAGCCAGCCGTCTCGGCGGCCGGTTTGGCCTCGCCGTCCTCGGACTCCGCCTCGTCAGCGAAGAGCGCCTCCTTCGAGACGGGCTCCTCGACGAGCTTGACCTGCGCGAGGACGTGGTCGACGACCTTCTCCTCGAACAGGGGCGCGCGAAGTTCGGCGAGCGCCTGTGCATTCTTCCGGTAGAAGTCCCAGACCTGCTGCTCCTGGCCCGGGAACTGCCGGACCCGGGCGATCAGCGCCTGGTTCACCTCGTCGTCGGTCACCTTGATATCGGCGGTCTCGCCGACCTGCGCAAGCACCAGACCGAGCCGGACGCGCCGCTCCGCGATCTTGCGGTACTCGCCCTGGGCCTCCTCCTCGGTGGTGTCCTCGTCGGCGAAGGTCTTGCCACGGTTCTTCAGGTCCTGCTCCACCTGCGCCCAGACGGCGGCGAACTCCTGGTGCACCAGGCTCGGGGGCAGGTCGAAGGTGTACTTGGCGTCGAGCGCGTCGAGGAGCTCCTTCTTGAGCTTGCGCCGGGACTGCGCCTCGAAGTCGCTGCTGAGCGCGGTCGAGACCGCCTCCTTCAGCTTGTCGAGGGATTCGAGCCCGAAGCCCTTGGCGAGCTCGTCGTCGATCGTCACCTCGCCCGCCGCCTTGATTGCGGTGACGGTCACGTCGAACTCCGCATCCTTGCCCGCGAGCTGCTCGGCCGCGTAGCCCTCGGGGAACGTCGCCTTCACGACGCGCTGGTCGCCGACCTTGGCCCCGACGAGCTGGTCCTCGAAGCCGGGAATGAACGAGCCGGAGCCGAGTTCGAGGTCGACCCCCTCGCCCTTGCCGCCCTCGAACTCGACGCCGTCGATGCGGCCCACGAAATCGATGGTGACCCGATCGCCCTTCTCGGCCGCGGCCCTCTCGTCCCGATCGGTGAAGGGGCGGTTCTGGCCGGCCATGCGGGTGATGGCCTCGTCGACTTCCTCATCGGAGGGCTTGGCGACGTACTTGGTCAGGCTGATGTCGGAGAGATCGGCGAGCTCGAAGCTCGGAAGCACTTCGAGGCCGACATTGATGGCGATGTCGGACTTGCCGTCGAGCGCCCGCTCGATCACCGACTTCTCGCCCGGGAACTCGACCTTGGGCTCGAGGGCGAGCTTGAGGTTGTTGTCGGTGACGATCTTCTGGTTCGCCTCGTTGACGGCGTTCTGGAGCACGTCGGCCATGACGGAGCGGCCGTAGAGCTTGCGCAGGTGGGCGACGGGGACCTTGCCGGGGCGGAAGCCCTTGATCTGGGCCTTGTCCTTCAGGGTCGAGAGTTCGCTGGTCAGGCGCTCTTCGAGCTCGGCCGCCGCGAACAGCACCTGAAACTCGCGCTTCAGGCCCTGGGAGAGTGTCTCGGTCACCTGCATGGTCGTCTCGCTGTCGTCCGTGTGATCGTGCAATGCTTCGAATTTGGTCGCGGCCCGCGATCGACGCGCGGTCGAAGGCCCAAGCTCGCGGCGGCAGGGCGGGCCGGCCAACGATGTGAGCCAATCCGATGCCGATGCGGCTGGTGCGGGCGGAGGGGCTCGAACCCCCACGACTCATCGTCACTGGAACCTAAATCCAGCGCGTCTACCAGTTCCGCCACGCCCGCAAGCGCCTACGCCCGGCGCGCGTCCGAGCGCCAGAGCGGGGCTCTATAGCATGCACGATCCGGCCCGCAGCAAAAAACTTCGGGCGAGGCGAGGTGGTTGGCGAGGGACGAAGCGGCCGTTTACAAGCGGCTCGCCGTCCGGAAGCCGACGCGCCAGAGGTCCCATGCCGCAACGCCCAAAGCCTTCGCCGGACCTCGTGCCGGACCACGGCATCCCCCGGCGCGGCGTGCTCACCGGCGCGGCCGCCCTCGCGCTCTGGCCCGGCGCATCCCGCGCCCAGCCTGCGCCGACGGCCCCATCGCCCGAGGTGCGAACCCTGTCGGCAGGTCCGGCCACGCTGCGCCTCAAGCCGGACCCGGCTTCCGAGACGGCGGTCTGGTGCTTCGACGGCAGGACGCAGCCGCCCGTGCTGCGGGTGAAGCTCGGCGAGACCGTGCGGGCGCGGCTGGAGAACCGCACCGAGCGCCCGCTCAGCCTCCACTGGCACGGCGTGCGCAACCAGAACGCCATGGACGGCGTCGGCGGCGTCACCCAGGCCCCGATCGCGCCGGGCGGCGATTTCACCTACGCCTTCACCCCGCCCGATGCCGGAACCTACCTGATCCGGCCCTCGGTCGTCGGGGGTGCGAGCGAGCCGTCGGGCCGCGGGTTGGCGGGCATGCTCGTCGTCGAGGAGCGCACGCCGCCGGCCGTGGACCGTGACGTGACGATCCTGCTGCAGGATTGGCGCCTCGACGACGCCGGCGCGCTGCTGCCCTTCGGACAGACGCTCTTCGCCGCCACCTCCGGCCGGCTCGGCAGCCTCGTCACGGTCAACGGAAGGCCGATGCCGGAGGCGATCGAGGCCCAGCCCGGCAGCCGCCTGCGCCTGCGGATCGGCAATGCCTGCAACGCCCGGGCGACGCGCATTCGCTTCGACGGGCTCAAGGTCTACGTCGCGGCGGTGGACGGTCAGCCGACCGACACCTTCGAACCCCTGCGCGCGACGCTGCCCTTCCCGCCGGGCACCCGCTACGACCTCATCCTCGACCTGCCGGCGGAGGCGGCGAGCGGCTCGGTCACCGTGCTGATCGGCAACGGCCTGCCGCTCGCCACCGTCACGACGAAGGGCGAGCCGGTCACCGAGAAGCGGCCGCCGATCGGGCCGATCGGGGACAACAAGCTGCTGCCGGCCGAGGTCAAGCTGCAGAGCGCGTTCCGGCGCGATCTCACCCTCACCGGCGGCGCCAGGGTCGACAAGGAGAAGCCGGCGGCCGAGCCGGTCTATACCGGCGATCCGCAGCGCGTCTGGGCGATCAACGGGGCGAGCGGCGCCGCCGGGCAGCCGCCGCTCTTCACGGTCAAGCGCGGGCAGGTCGTGGTGCTCGCCCTCAAGAACGAGACCGCCTTCCAGCAGGTGCTGCACCTGCACGGCCACGCGTTCCGCCTACTGCACGCCCTCGACGACGGCTGGGAGCCCTACTGGCTCGACACCTTCCAGCTCCCCGAGGGCCGCACCGCCCGCATCGCCTTCCGTGCCGACAATCCCGGGCGCTGGCTCATCGCCTCAAGCGTCCTGGAGCGCTTCGACACCGGGCTCTGGACCTCGTTTGAGGTCACCTGACTCTCACCCCCGCACGATGAAGCGCAGGAAGTAGACGAGCGCCGTGAATCCCCCGAGGCTGAGCGCGTAGAAGGCGACGAACCAGAGAAGGCGACCGGCCTTGCGCGGCGGCGTCGGCCCCGCCGCGCTCAATGGCCATAGCCCCCGCCGGTGATGTCTTCCGCGACCTTCCCCCGGAAGACCCAGTAGGCGTAGGCCGTGTAGGCGAGCGTCAGCGGCATGATCACTGCGTAGCCGACGAGGGCGAATTGCAGGGCGCTGACGGCGTTGGCCGCCTGCCAGATCGTCATCGCCGGCGGCACGATGTAGGGGAACAGGCTGATCGTCAGGCCGAGGAAGCCGAGCAGGAACAGGGCGATGCTCAGCAGGAAGGGCATCACCTCGGCCCCGTCCTTGATGCTGCGGTAGATCCGCCAGCACACGAAGGCGGTCACGAGGGGCACGGGCGCGAAATAGGCGATGTTCGGCCAGGACAGCCAGCGCCGCTCGATCTCGAGGCCGAGGAAGGGCACCCAGGCGCTGACGATCGCCATCGACACCATCGTGCCTGCGAGGAACTGAATGCTCTTGCGCCGGGCCCAGACCTCGGGCGAGCTCGAGGTCTGGGCCCGGCGCAA
>NZ_BPQP01000069.1 GCF_022179305.1 Methylobacterium iners | reverse complement strand
CTGGCGCCGATCATCATGAGCCGCTGGCGCGGCCGGTTCCTGCGCTGGGTCCCCGATCGCCTTCCACTGACGCTCCAGGCGTCCGGGAAAGGGCCGATGCGGCGCAACGATCGGACGGAACCCCCATGAGACGGTCTGGCAAGATCGGGCAGATCGAGGATTTCGGGGCCGGCGAGGTCCGCCGGCAGGCCAGCGCGCGGTTCGCGGTCGCGACGCCGGGGCAGGGCTTCACCGACATCACCGCGACGGTCGCCGGCTTCGTCGAGCGGAGCGGGATCGGGCAGGGGCTGGTCACCGTCTTCTGCCGGCACACCTCGGCCTCGCTGACCATCCAGGAGAACGCCGATCCGGACGTGCGCACCGACCTGATGACGGCGCTCGATAGCCTCGCGCCGCGCCATGCCGGCTACGTCCACGGCATCGAGGGACCGGACGACATGCCCGCCCATATCCGCACGATGGTGACCGATACGAGCCTCACGATTCCGGTGGTCGGCGGCCGGCTCGGGCTCGGCACCTGGCAGGGCCTCTACCTCATCGAGCACCGCGACCGGCCGCATCGGCGTGAGATCCTGCTGCACGCGATCGGTGCGTAGCGAAGCTCGGGCACCTTGCAACGCTGTCGACTTGTCTGGCCAAGCTGCGTGATCAATGCTTCACCGCACCGGTCAGAGCGCAGGGAATCGGAACATGGAGACGATCGGCCGGGACCTGCAGGAGATGCAGCGCGTCCCCCTCGCAGCATCGCATATCGCAGCGCTGCAGGCCGCGGGGGTCGAACGGCATTACCCGGCTGGGACTTTCCTCGTCCGCGCTGGCGAACCTGCCGATCGGTTCGTCTATGTCGAAGCGGGCGAGATCGAAGTGGTGAATCCGTTCACGGATGAGCGTCACGTTCCGTCCACGCTCGGGCCGACGCAGTTCATGGGCGAAATCTCGATCTTGAGCGGCGGCAATTGGTCGATGCCCATGCGGGCGGTCCGGGATACCACCGTCGTCGAGGTGCCGCGGCTGGAGATGCTGCGGCTGATGTCCGAAATCCCCGAGATGTCGGACATCATCATCACGGTTCTCGCTGCACGGCGGCGGCGGCAACTCGACTCGCGAGACGGCACCTTGGTGCTGATCGGCGAAGATGACGACCGGGCCGTGCGACGGGTCGCGGAGTTCGCGAGCCGCAACCGCCTTCCCTACAGGTCCTACGCGCTGGGCAGCCCGGAGGCTGAAGCCGTCGCCACGAGCTGTGCGATCGCCTCCGACCGGCCGGCGGTGATCTTCGGACGCGACGTCGTCGTGACGGAGCCGACGCCCGACAAGGTCGCCCATCTGCTGGGCCTCAACTACAACCTCGTCGACGACGAGACTTTCGACGTTCTCATCGTCGGCGGCGGCCCGGCCGGCGTGGCAGCGGGCGTCTACGCAGGCGCGGAGGGCCTACGAGCGCTGGTCGTCGAGGACCTCGCGATCGGTGGCCAAGCCGGCACGTCGAGTCGGATCGAGAACTACATGGGATTTCCGACCGGCATCTCGGGCGCAGACCTCGTCTGGCGCGGTGAGGTGCAGGCAATGAAATTCGGGACGCGGTTCGCGATGCCACGGCGGGTGGCGAAGCTGGAGCGGCTCGAAGACGGCGCATTCTGTGCCACGTTCGAGAACAATCAGCGGGTTCGCGGGCGTGCCGTCGTCGTCGCGACCGGTGTTCAGTACCGGCGCCTGCCGATCGACCGGCTCGAGGCGTTCGAGGGAGCAGGCGTCTATTATGCGGCCACGGAAATCGAGGCGCGCTATTGCCGGAACGCCGAGACCATCGTCATCGGTGGCGGCAACTCCGCAGGCCAGGCCGCGATGTTTCTCAGTCGCTCGGCCAGGCATGTCCGCCTTCTCGTGCGCGGTCCCTCACTCGCGGCCTCGATGTCGAACTACCTTTCGAGCCGCCTGGAAGCCGATCCGGCGATCACGATCGAATACGGTTCCGAGGTCAGCGCCCTTCATGGCCAGGATCACCTCGAAGCGGTGACCATCCGCAGCGTCGTGGATGGGACGGTCCGGACGATCCCGACATGCGCCGTGTTTGTCATGGTCGGGGCTGCACCCAACACCCAATGGCTCTCGGGGCTCCTTGAACTCGACAAACACGGGTTCGTGCTGACCGGAGACGCGGTCGGCGCCGGCTCGCCCTATGCGACGTCCCACCCCGGCATCTTCGCGGTCGGCGATGTGCGCGCTGGTTCGGTCAAGCGGGTCGCATCGTCCGTGGGAGAAGGGTCGGTCGTCATCTCCAAGGTCTGGGATTATGTCCAACATTGAGTGTCGGTCGTTCGATCTTGGACACTGGAAGGTTTCCATTCGGAAGGCAGCAGTTTTCCGTTCTTCAGCAAAGCCGACGAGTTGGAAAACAACAGCTGGTTCCCTCGCACAGCTGTCTCGTCATGAAACCTCTTCACGCGCCAGCCGGTACGGCTTGAGGACGGAACGTCCGCCTTGGGTGGAATGCGGTCATTCGCCTGAGGCGGTGAACGGCCGGGCGTGACTTCAAGCGGACATTCGAGCGCTCGACGACCAAGGTCTTGTCGGGGTGGGAAGCGGCTGTGGCCTTCCGTCCCGAAGCGGACGTTCTGCCCCGGGCCAAACCTTGCCGCAGAAGTCGGGTCGCGCCGCCCTCAAGAGGGGACATTCGCCGGCACGGCGTCCAAACGTCTTCGATGCTTACCGGACCAGCCGAAGGCCCGCGAAGGAGAGCGTAGTCGAGTAGATCGGCTGGCCATCCTCGGCGGTCACCAACATCCTTGTTGCAACGCTTCCCTTGACTGGTCACATGTTGACGATCAGAGCTTGGTACAGGGACGGGCACAGTTCGGGCGCGCCACCGTTACAGCGGACTGAGCCCCGCATACGGTGATGTGGTTGTGCCGATCAGCGTAGGGTAGCCGCACGGACGGCTTCTCGACATTCAATACTGGAAATTTTACGCGCTTTCCGCTCACTGGATCTAATATTATCACAAAGGCCCTCACACATTCCGCTACAGCTATACATCACTGTACGGTCAAAGTTATGCTTGAGGATTGTAATTTGTTCCAAAATCATTTTTGAAGTCTCGGATTATTTTTGAGCAACCAAATCAATCTCGAGAATATAATAGAAAAATTGTTGTATTATTGCGAAATGTTGCTTATCTTCCTGTTGTCGCTGGCCATCGGATTTGGGCGTCAGCGCTTGAGAGCTCGTTGTGCTCCCGCCTGTTCGATGCGGAGAGCCTCATGACGCGTTACCTATTCGAGGGCACGACGGGCAGGCCTTTCGCGATGACGAAGGCACCGAGCACCGCAATCGCAGCGCTCTTCCCAACAAGGTGCATCGGTTGTTTTCTGAGACGTCCGCAGGATTGTCTTTAGGGGAAAACGCCTATCGACTCCGCATTAGCTTGCGGGATACTTCAGATGTTTGCGCCATGACTGCAACCATGCTGATCGTGATCGAAGTCGCACCGGGAATGACGGATGATCTGGTATCGGTCGGCAGCGAACCTTCGTTTGACGAAAGTCCAGGCTCGACTGCCCGTCGTACCCGCGAGCCAGAGCGCACCAGACATGTCCCGTCCGCTGAACGCTTACTCGTAGCATTCCCGTTGGCCGACGAAGGCTCAAAATGAACCCGCCCACCCGCGTCCTCGCCGCCCTTCTCCTCGGCCTGCTTGGCATGACGCCCGCCCTCGCCGAGTGCCAGATCTCGGATGCCAAGCTGGAGGAAGCAATCCTCCAGAAGCCTGACCTTCGTGGTCCTGAGAACCGGCAGACCGTGAAGGACCTTCGCAGCTTGCGGGATGCTGCCTTCACGCTTTGGACCTATGGGCGACACGCCGATTGCGAGCGCCTCATGGGCAACATCCGTGAGCTGATCGCCGGCCCGAACATGAGCAATCTGGGCGACAACGACGAGGATGCCGCCGAAGAACAGATGGCCGCACGAGACCCGAAGGTTCAGCGCGGGGCCAGGAAGGGCCGACGCGATGAGAAAGATGCCAGGCCATTGGTCAGCGTCGACGATCTGTCCCTGGGCCTGCGTTCTGATCAGATCATCGGTGCCGAAGTTCGCAGCTCCGACGACAAGATCGTCGGTGAGGTCAGAAACATCGTCTTTGGGACGAAGGACCGTCGGGATTACGCTGTCGTCGCCGCAGGCGGCTTCTTTACGCCCGGAAAGGACAGCATCGTCGTTTCGCTCCGATCTCTGAAGGTCTCGCAGGAGCGCGACAGCTTCTTCCTGCCCATAGCGAACGCTGCCGTCAGAGCCGTCCCCCTCATGCCAGACCAGGATTACAAATGGCTCTTGGATGAAGCTTGGCGAAGCCGAAACGACACCTTGTTCGGGCAGCCGTAACCCGGCTGCGGACTGGGGTCGTTCGGGAGGGAACAGGTTGATAGGTCGCGACACGTCCAATCTTTCTAACGTTGATCGCGAAGCCGCGCTCGAAGCGGAGAACGCCCGTCTGAGGCGAGCCCTGGATGAGGCCGTGCAGCGTGTGGCCGACGGCACGCCGTTGGCGATCGTGGAGTACGAGCGCGAGATCGCGGAGTGCCGGGCGGCCCTGGCCTTGGAGCAGGAGCGGTCGGCAAAGCTGGAGCAATCTCTCGTCACCCTAACGGCACAATCGACCTTGCTGGCGGCAAACGAGGCCCGCTACCGGCTCGCGGTGGAGAGCGCGCGGGACTACGCGATCTTCACCATCGACTTGGCTGGCCGCATCACAGGCTGGAATACGGGCGCGGAGAACCTGCTGGGATGGAGCGAGGAGGAGGCCATCGGCCGTCCTGTGAACGTCATCTTCACGGCCGATGACAACAGGGAGGCCATGGCGGAGGCGGAGATGCGGCTGGCGGTCATCGAAGGCCGTGCCGACGACAACCGCTGGCACTTGCGCAAGGACGGCAAGCGATTCTGGGCCAACGGCCTGATGATGCCGATGCGGGCGGGCTTGCGGGCTTTCTCAAGATCCTAAGGGATCTGACCGAGATCCAGATGGCCAGCGAGCATCAGCAGCTTCTCATCCACGAGCTCAATCATCGGGTGAAGAATACCCTCGCCACGGTCCAGGCGTTCACGACCCAATCGCTCCGGTCCGCTATGTCCCTCGGCGAGGCCCGCGAAGCGATCACGGCACGACTGATCGCCCTGGCCAAAGCCCACGACCTGCTCACTGCCGAGAAGTGGGAGAGCGCAGACCTCAGCCGGATCGTGTCCGATGCTCTCTGCCTCCACAATGCCGATCGGCAACGCTGTCGCTGGCAGGGTGATGCCGTGCGGGTGGTGCCACGCACCGCCCTTGCTCTGTCGATGATGCTGCACGAGCTTGCGACGAACGCGACAAAGTACGGAGCCTTGTCGAACGAGACGGGCGCCGTGTCGGTGTCCTGGGCCACCGTCGAGGATGCGAACGACCCCTACGAGGCCGGGCCGCGTCTTACCATGCACTGGCGGGAACGCGACGGCCCACCCGTGTTGCCGCCCACCCGTCGCGGGTTCGGCAGCCGGATGATCGAGCGCGGACTGGCCAACGAGCTTGGGGGCAAGGTGAAGATTTTCTACGAGCCTGCAGGCGCCGTCTGCACCTTGGACATCCCCCTCGAAGCTTCCTGAGCGGCCCGTCCGGCGGATTGGCTTGAAGGTATGGGTTGCCGGCCCGATCAGCCTTGCCCAAGCGAGTCGAGCGGCCCCGAGTCGAGTTGCTTGAGAATCCGTGTGAGTGCCGCGACGTTGTTCTTGTCTTCCGCGCTTTCGAGCGCGTCCTGGAGCACCAGGCGGATGTCCTCGGCTTCGACCCTCTCCATGTCCCAATTTGGATAGAGACGCTCTCGCTCTTCCTCGCTCTGGCTCAGGGAGACGATATCATAATGGCGCGGATCGCCATGCAGGCTCGCGATCAGCTTCCGTATCTGGGCGGCCGGCCCTTCGATCCACTGGAAGAAGACGCCGCTGCCGAAAACCAACACCCCGGTGATGCCGCGCGCGAGGTTGTGGCGCTAGGCCGCCTCGACGATGCGACTGACCTCGGCGTCGTCGACGCCGTCGGCGGCACGGCTGCAATAGACGAAATGATAAAGCGGGGGCAGCCCGGCTTCGTCCAACTCAGCGCCGCGGGGAACGCCGTATTCGTCGAACATGGAAGGGCTCGCTCCGTTTATGCCAGGCAGGCTGTCCCACCCGATGCGTAAGCGGCAGGATAGCGCAACTGACCTGAGTTGGCATTGAACCTTATCGTCCAGGCCGTCCCACGGACACCGAAGGTGCTGCTACTCGAGGGCCCCACCATCGCGCTCGCCCTCCTGAAAGCGGACCTTCCGCAGCAGGTCGAGAGCAGCAGTTCAGCCCATCCGAGCCCAGTGTCGGCTAATGGCGCGAAGCCGTCGCGAGCCGGACTTCCGCAATGGATCGGGAGCGAAAGCTCGCCAGTCGGCCGGCCGAGTTCAGACCTCAGGCCATCGTTCTGCGACTTGGGCAGTGGCACGGCGCCATGCGGTGAGCGTCACCTGCGAACCGTAAAGGTCTGAGACGGACCCATGGCGCGACCCAGCAGGCGCGCTCGTCCCGTTACGAGCGCTCGGAGCGCACGATGGGTCGCCGAGATCATCCAGCGTGTCTGCCTCCGCACAGGCGATGCGGCGGAACTCTGGCGGTCGATCTTCCCGAAGCGAAGGGAGAGGCATCCGCCGGCTCAGGGGATCGGCCTCGCGGAAAACGCCCGGAAGCCCTTCGCCCGCAGCTCGCAGGCCGGGCACGTCCCGCACCCGTACCCCCACTCGTGCCGCGTGCCGCGCTCGCCGAGGTAGCAGGTGTGGGTGTCCTCGACGATGAGGTCGACGAGGGCCCGGCCGCCGAGGTCCTGGGCCAGCGCCCAGGTGCCGGCCTTGTCCACCCACATCAGCGGGGTCTCAAGGACGAAGCGGCGGTCCATGCCGAGGTTCAGCGTCACCTGCAGCGCCTTGATGGTGTCGTCCCGGCAATCGGGATAGCCCGAGAAATCGGTCTCGCACATGCCGCCGACGATCCGGCGCAGGCCCCGGCGATAGGCCAGCGCCGCCGCGAAGGTGAGAAAGAGGAGGTTGCGGCCCGGCACGAAGGTGTTGGGCAGGCCATCGGCCGCGAAGGCGATGGCGCCCTCGCGGGTGAGCGCCGTCTCGGAGATGCGGCCCAGCGCGTCGAGACTGAGCGTGTGGTCCTCGCCCAGCCGCCCGGCCCAGGCGGGATCGAGGGCGGCGATCCCCGCCCGCAGGCGTTCGCGGCCCTCGAGCTCGATGCGGTGGCGCTGGCCGTAATCGAAGCCGAGCGTCTCGACGCGGGCGTAGCGCGCCAGCGCCCAGGCGAGGCAGGTGGTGGAATCCTGCCCGCCCGAGAACAGGACCAGGGCGCCCTCGTCGGTCATTCGCGTCAATCGCCCTCGTACTCGGCCCAGGACATCGGCGTCTCGTACACGCGCACCGACGACAGGGCCGGCAGCGCGCCCTTGGCGCGATGCCAGATCCAGGCCGCGATGTGCTCGGCGGTCGGGTTCTCGAGGCCTTCGACCTCGTTCAGGCAGTAATGGTCGAGCCGGGCGAGGATCGGCGCGAAGGCCGTCTCGACGTCGAAGAAGTCGACCACCCAGCCGGTCTGCGGATCGACCGGCGCGCTGAGCGTCAGCTCGACCCGGTAGGAATGCCCGTGCATGCGCCGGCAGCGGTGGGTGTCGGGCACGTTCGGCAGCCAATGCGCCGCCTCGAAGGTGAAGGCTTGGGTGATCTTCATCGGCAATCGGCTTCAATGGTCTCGATGGAGCGGGTAGATGGGTCACGAGGGACGGCGTCGTCCTCAGGCGCCTCCCTTAGCACCGAAACCCGCCGCTTGCGTCGCCGCGGCCGACGGCCGGTGCGGGCCACTGCCCCGCCGGCGCGAGGAGGATGTCCCCATGACGCCGGAGCGGTGGAAATGCACGCTCTACGCCACCTTCGCCGGCGCCTCGCCGATGGCGGTCCTCTACCGGCGCGGCCCCTCCAAGCACACCTGCCTCATCGCCTGGGACTGCTCGGACGATTCCTTCCAGGTCGGCCAATGGTTCGAGGGCATGGTGCAGCCGTCCTGGGGCGGCCTGTCCCCGAACGGGCGCTGGCTCATCACCTTCATGGGCAAGTATCGAGGTCCGTACGGAACCTGGACCGTCCTCTCGAAGCCGCCCAATTTCACCGCGGTCGCGCTCTGGCCGATGGGCGACACCTGGCACGGCGGCGGCTGGTTCCTGTCCGACCGCGAGATGGTCCTGCAACACGGCCTGGGCCCTTACGCCCTCGCGGACGGGTTCAACCTGCCCCGCGGCATCACGGTGCTGCCCTTCCGTCGAAGCCTCGATGCCCCGCACGCGCCGCTGCGCGCCTGTCCCTGGCAGCCGAGGCCCGGCAAGGACCACGACGCGTGGCCAGGCCCGCACGGCCATGCCCTGATCCGCTTCCGGGGATCCTGGCCTCGTCGCGTAGCCAACGGCGGCCAGGTCTCGTCGCAGGAGGCGATCGAGCACAGGCTGGTGACGTCGGGAGGCGCGGCAATCGACCTGCCGCTCGCCGGCTGGGCCGCCTTCGACCGCAATGGCGACCTGCTCTTCTCGGACGAGGGCCGGCTGTACCGCCTCCCGGCGGAGGCGATCGGCGCGGTGACCTCCTCGGCCGAGCTCCTGGACGCGGCGCGCTGCCTCGCCGATTTCTCGGACCTGCGCTTCACCGGCGTCCGGGCGCCCTATGCCGGCCCGCGCTCCGCCGGCCCCTCGGCAACGGACCTCCCGCCGAGCGGGGACGACCCGGACGGCGAGAGCCAGCCCGGCTTCGCCCCGCGGATCGACCGCACCACCCGCGAGGATCGTCGCTCCGCGAAACGGGCGCGCAAACTGGCACGCCCATGACAATCATGCTGCCGATCATCGTGCGGAATCACGATGATCTTGCGCGTTTCGAGGTTGATCTTGCGCATTCCGACATTGATCACGACGGACCCTCATGATCACGGAATCCCGATGATTTTGTGGGTCTGCAGCGACAGGCGCCAGCGGGCGTCCCGGCGGCAGCGCTCGATCGCGGCCTGCGTGTTGGCCGGCCCCTCGGGTCCGTCCATCGGCTGCAGCCAGTGATGGCGGAATCCGAGCGCCGCCAAGGCGTCGAGGTCGAGACCGGATTGCGGGTAGACGAGCTTCAGCTCGTGGCCGGAGGTCTGGACGAGCGGGTTGCCGGCCTTCGGGCTGACGCAGATCCAGTCGATCCCCGCCGGGGCGGGCAGAGTGCCGTTGGTTTCCACCGCGATCTCGAAGTCGCGCGCATGCACGGCGTCGATGAGGGCGGAATCCAGCTGCAGCAGGGGCTCGCCGCCGGTGAAGACGACGTAGCGATGGTGGGAACCGCCGGCCCAGGTCGCCGCGATCGCCCCGGCCAGCGCCTGCGCGTCCGCGAAGCGGCCGCCGCCCTCGCCGTCCATGCCGACGAAATCCGTGTCGCAGAAGCGGCAGGCCGCCTCGGCGCGATCCTCCTCGCGGCCCGACCAGAGGTTGCAGCCCGAGAAGCGGCAGAACACGGCGGCGCGCCCCGCCTGCGCGCCCTCGCCCTGCAGCGTGTGGAAGAGTTCCTTGACCGCGTACGCCATCGTCCATCCGCGCCGCGCAAGGCTGCCGCGGCGTCGCTCCGGGCCCCGACATAGGAGGGGAGGGCCGGCAGCGCCACAATTTCCGCCCCGCGACCGGTGGAAATCGCAAGCACGCCACGCTGTTGCCACGGACGGCGCGCTCATGAGCCCATATCGTGAGCGCAATCGGTGCGGGTCGATGCCCGGTCTACGCCCTAGCTATCCCAGGACGACGCGGCCCGTCATGCGGCCGGAACGTCCCTTGTCGAGACAGGCCTGATGTCGAACCGAACATTCCGGCACTTCGCCCTGGGGCTCACGGCCGTGCTGGGGGTCGTCGCCTCCGGCGCCGCCGGCGCGGTCACCGCCCCGATCCTCGTGGTGGAGGTGGATTCGGGCAAGGTGATCTACAGCCAGGCCCCGACCGACCCCTGGTTTCCGGCCTCCGTCACCAAGCTGATGACCGCCTACGTGGCCCTCGACATGGTGCGCCAGGGCAGGGCCTCTCTCGACACCCTCCTGACGGTCTCGGCCAACGCGGCGGCCGAGCCGCCCTCCAAGATGGGCTTCAAGCCCGGCACGCAGCTCACCCTCGACAACGCCCTGAAGATCATCATGGTGAAGTCGGCCAACGACGTCGCCTACGCCATCGGCGAGAATCTCGGCGGGTCCGTCGAGGGCTTTTCCGCGATGATGAACGAGACGGCGGCGCGCATCGGCATGCGCGAGAGCCATTGGACCAACCCGCACGGCCTACCCGACAGCCGCCAGTACACCTCGGCCCGCGACATGGCCGTGCTCGGCCGGGCGTTGATCCGCGACTTCCCGGGCTCGCGTGACCTGTTCTCGATCAGCGCCATCCAGTTCGGCCGCTCCGTGATGGCCAACCACAACGGCCTGCTCGGGCGCTACGCCGGCGCGGACGGCATGAAGACCGGCTTCATCTGCTCGGGCGGCTTCAACGTGGTGGCGAGCGCCACGCGCAACGGCCGACGCCTGATCACCGTCGTGATGGGCCAGCCCAGCGCCCGCGAGCGCGACATCAAGGCCTCCGATCTGTTCGATTACGGCTTCGGTCAATCGACGGGCTGGGGGGCGCAGACGCTCGAATCCCTGCCGGCATCGAGCGTCGCCGCGGCGCCGGACATGCGGCCCTACATCTGCGATCGGCGCAAGCCGATGCCGACCGACAGCGGCCAGACCGCCGTCACGGCCGGGGTCGCGCCCGACAACGCCAACGCGCAGTTCCTCGCCGCCGGCGCGCCGACGGCCGCCCTCGCCTTCGCGACGATGAACAGCGCGGCCCTGCGCGGGCGGGCCCTGCCGCCGCGCGCGCCGCTGCAGCCGATCCCGGTCTGGATCGGGCGCGATCCGGCCGAGGGCGCGATGGCGCTCAATGCCCAGGAGGAGGCGGACAAGGCCGAGCGCGAGGCCGCCCGGAGCGCCAAGCTCGAAGCCGTCAAGGCGAAGCGCGAGGCGGCCCGCCAGGCGAAGTCCGAGGCTGCAGCCCGCGACCGGGCGGCCTCCGTCGCCAAGCCGAAGGCGGTTCCGGCCGCGACCCGCGCCTACACCTCGATCGAGACGGCGCCGGTGATCGCGCCATCGCCCAAGAAGCCGGCGGCCAAGGCTTCGGACAAGGCCTCGGCCAAGCCCGCGCCTAAGCCCGCCGCCAAGGCTGCCGCGAAGCCGGCGGCCAAACCCGCCGCGAAGGTCGCTGCGAAGCCGGCGGCGAAGGCGGCGGCAGCCCGCAAGGCCTCGGAGGATTGAGCGGCCGGGCCGGTCGCGCTACGGCGTGGCGATGACCGAGCCCGCCCGACCGCCCGATCCGATCCTGCTCACCGTCGTCACGGGCTTCCTCGGGGCCGGCAAGACCACCCTGCTGAACCGTCTGCTGCGCGACCCCGCGCTCGCCGACACCGTCGTCATCGTCAACGAGTTCGGCGAGATCGGCCTCGACCATCTGCTCATCGAGACGGTGGACGAGGACATGATCCTGCTCGGCGCCGGCTGCCTGTGCTGCACCGTGCGCGGCGATCTCATCGCCACCCTGGAAGACCTGCTGCGCAAGCGCGACAACGGTCGGATCAAGCCGTTCCGCCGGGTGATCATCGAGACGACCGGCCTCGCCGACCCCGCGCCGATCCTGCACGCGCTGATCTACCATCCCTACCTCGTGATGCGGTACCGGCTGCAGGGCGTCGTCACCGTCGTCGATGCCGTCAACGGCGCGGCGACCCTCGACGCTCACCCCGAGGCCCTGCGGCAGGCGGCGGTCGCCGACCGGATCGTGCTGGCCAAGCGCGATCTCGCCGCGGATGGCGGGGACGCCTTGGCCGCTCGCCTCAGCGGCCTCAACCCTGCGGCCCCGATCGATGGTCCCGACGTGCCGGCCGCGGACCTGCTCGGCGGGTTCTTCGGCCTCGACGGCAAGAGCGAGGACGTCCGGAGCTGGCTCGGCGCCGAGGCGCTCCATGATCATCACCACGGCCATGATCATGAGCACCATCATCACGACGTGAACCGCCACGACGCCACGATCCGCGCCTTCGGGCTGACCAGCGACGCGCCCGTGCCGAGGGCGGCGTTCGAGATGTTCCTCGACCTGCTGCGCTCCGGCCACGGCCCGAAGCTGCTGCGCCTCAAGGGGCTCGTGGCGCTCGCCGACGAGCCCGACCGGCCGCTCGTCGTCCACGGCGTCCAGCACGTGATTCATACGCCGGTCCACCTCGAGCGCTGGCCGGACGACGACCGGCGCTCGCGCCTCGTCCTCATCGTGCGCGACCTCGACCCGGCCTTCGTCACGAGCCTCTGGGACGCCTTCCTCGGCCGACCGCGCCCCGATGCACCGGATGCCGCGGCGCTGACCGCAAACCCGCTCGCGATTCCCGGCGGCTGAGCAAAGTCCCGTCCCGGCGCAACCTGCGGCGGCACCGTTCTTGGTCCGAACCCGTCCGAGGATGGCGCCCACCGGCGCCGCCGTCCCGGAACGGGACGAGGACAAGCGGGACGCGAAGTATGAGAGCACGGTTCACGGTCATCGAAGGCGGCGCCGGCGGACAATCCGCGGTCGAAGCCGAGACGCTCGGCGGTGAAGCCTCCTGGCGGATCGATCTGCATCGCCCGGCGGCCGTCGGCGAGGCCGAGGTCGCGGCCTGGCGCGCCCTGCTGACGCGCCTGCGCGTCGCCGAGCCGTTCCGCGCCGATCCGGACTACCTGCTCACCGCGGCCCAGCACCAAGCCCGGTCGGTCGATCTCGTCTTCGCCTTCGCGTGGAATTCGCTCGCCGGCCGCGAGCACCTGCAGGCCGTGATACCGCTCGCCATGCCGCACCGGCTCTGGGGCAACGGCGTCGCCGAAATCTGGCACCCGCCCGGCCTGACCATCGGGCCGTCGATCGATCCTGACCGCGGGGAGAAGGTGCGCGAGGCGCTGCTGGATCACCTGCGAGGCATTCAGCCGGTCAGGGCGATCGCCCTCGATCCGCAGGTCCGGCGCCCCTCCCTGTTCGAGCGGACCATCGCGCCGGTGCGCTCCGCGCGCCGTGCCGCCATTCCGCCGGACAGCGTCGTCGGCGTCAGGCCGTTCGACGCCTTTCGCTCCCCGCCGCCGGAGACCGAGCGGATCGCCGATCCAGAGCGGATCCGCGATGCGGTCGAGATGTATCTCGGCCTCGACGCTCGGTTCTCGCCGAGCCCCCTCGTCAACGACCCGTCCGAAGCCACGATGGTTCGCGTGGTGATGCGGCGGTTCGCGCAGCGCCGGCTCGCCAGCGTCGACGTGATGCGCCGCGACGGCGCCGCCGTCGCCGCGAGGCTGCGGCTCGGCATCGGTCCCCAGGCCCTGATCTGGCGCGCGGTGGATACCGAGAGCGGCCGCCCGCGGAGCGAAGCGTCGGCGTAGCCGGCGCTAATCGTCTTCCCCGAAGCGGTTGGCGAGCAGCTCCTCGATCGCGGCGAGGCAGGCCTCGGCATCGGCGCCGACGGCCGTCACCGCGACGCTGGTGCCTTGCGCCGCACCGAGCGTGAGCAGACCCATGATGGAGCGTCCGCCGACGGTTTCCCCCGCGCGGGTGACCGTCACCACGGCGTCGAAACGCTCCACGGTCTGCACGAACTTGGCGGAGGCGCGGGCATGCAGGCCGCGCTTGTTGATGACCGGGAGGATGCGGAGGAGCCCGCCTTCGGGCACCGAGGGAAGCTCGTCGGCGTCGTCGAAGGTCTCGCTCATGCTCTTGGCCGCTCCCCGATCGCTCCCGCGCCGCGAGGCGCGAAACCCTCAACGTCGTTAGGACGTCGAGCGATGCGAGGAAAGATTATTTTCCGGCCAGGACGCGCGAGGCGACGTTGATGTATTTGCGGCCCGCTTCCTGGGCGTGCAGCACGGCGTCACCGAGCGATTCCTCGTCGCGGACGCTCGCGAGCTTGATCAGCATCGGCAGGTTGATGCCGGCCACCACCTCGACGCGGCCGCCATTCATGCACGAGAGGGCGAGGTTCGACGGCGTGCCGCCGAACATGTCGGTGAGCACCACGACACCGGTGCCCGTGTCGACCCGGCCGACGGCGGACATGATGTCGAGCCGCCGCGTCTCCATGTCGTCCTCGGGGCCGATCGTGATCGTCTCGATCTGCTGTTGCGGACCGACGACGTGTTCGAGCGCGGCCTTGAACTCGGTGGCGAGCAGCCCGTGGGTGACGAGCACCATTCCAATCATCGACGCGTTTTCCGACGCCCTGTGAGCGGAGCAGCATCTTGTGCACCGCAAGGTGGCGCGCAAGACGTTAGCGACGTTTTGCTCACCAAACCGTCATGATCATGCCACTCTCTCCCCGCCCGCGCTACACGTCGGGCGGGTTCCCCCATGCGAGAATCGGCGGGTGCGACAGTCCGGCAACGCCCTCGCGGTCGGCGATCAAGCGATCCTCGACCAGCGCTGCCGCCGAGGGGGAGCTGAGCAACGTCCGATCGAGGGCGAGGCGCGCCAGCGAGACCCCCAGGATCTCGCAGGCATCGATGGCTGGTTCGGGCAGCCTCGGCCGGGCATCGACGAGGTCGAGGACGAGCCGCAGCACGGCGGCCTCCATCCGTTGTGCAACGCGAAGGATACCCAGCCCGCGGACCTCGATAAGCCCGGTGAGAACCGGGTGCGGCCGGGCGACCAACCGTCCCGATGATCGCGTGATCACGACCCGGTCGTCAGCCACGAGGCTCGCATGCCGGCCGCTGCGCCCCGCGCGCTCGATGAGTTCCAGAGCAAGTCGGGACTTACCGCTGCCGGCAGCACCGCGGATCAGGAGCCCGGCCTCCCCCAGCACCACGCAGACCGCGTGGATCGTCGCCCCGGATGCCGCATCCGGCGCTACGCCGCCATCGGTCGCGGCAGGCCTCACCGGACACTCGGTAGCCGCACGATGAACCGTGCGCCGCGCACGGTCGGCTCGCCCTCCTCGTCGGCGGGTCCTGGCCGGTTCTCGGCTCGGATGGTGCCGCGATGCGCCTGGACGATCTGGCGCGAGATGGAGAGGCCGAGCCCCGAATTCTGGCCGAAGCCCTGTTCCGGCCGGTCGGTGTAGAAGCGCTCGAAAATCCGCTCCAGGGCGTCCTGCGGAATGCCGGGGCCCTCGTCCTCGACGATGAGCTCTACCTCATTGCGCACGCGGCGCAGGGCCACGCGCACCTTGGCGTCGGGCGGCGAGAACGATCGGGCATTGTCGAGCAGGTTGTTGATGACCTGGCCGAGCCGGCTGTCGTGGCCGAAGATCGCGAAGGGCATCTCCAGATCGGCGGCCGGCGCCTCGATGTCGAGGTGGATCAGCGCGTCTTTGGGCCGGCGGCGCTCGTTGGCCACCGACACCACCGTCGTGATCAGCCGGCTCATGTCGACGCGCCGCGCCTCGGCCCGCGCGAGCTCGGCATCCAGGCGGGAAGCGTCGGAGATGTCGCTGATGAGCCGATCGAGGCGCTTCACGTCGTGCTGGATGATCTGCATGAGCCGCCCGCGGGACTCGTCGGTCTTGGCGAGCGGCAGCGTCTCGACGGCGCTGCGCAGGGAGGTCAGCGGGTTCTTGAGCTCGTGGCTGACATCGGCCGCGAAGCTCTCGATGGCGTCGATGCGTCGGTAAAGCGCCTGGGTCATATCGCGCAGGGCCCCCGAAAGGTGCCCGATCTCGTCGGTGCGCTTCGTGAAGTCCGGGATCTCTTCCCGCGACTTGATGCCCAGCCGGACCTTCTCGGCGGCATCGGCGAGGCGCCGCACCGGCCCGGCGATGGCGCCGGCGAGCAGGATCGACAGGACTAGCATCACGATGGCCGCGATGAGGAAGACCTGCAGCAGCCCGAAGCGCTCCGAGGCGATCACGCGGTCGATGTCGCCGCCCTGCGTCGAGAGCATCAGGGCGCCGCGCAGGGAGCCGCTGCGCTGGATCGGCACCGCCACCGAGACGATGGTCTCGCCCCCCTCGTTGCGCCGGACGAGCGTCCCCCGCGATCCGGCGAGCGCGACCTGAACCTCCTTGAGGCTCCGGCCATTCGCCGGCCCGACTTCCTCCGTTCCGGCGGGACGATCGGCGAGGTCGCGCCCGAGGACCCGCGTCTGAACGAAGTCCCAGCCCTGTTCGAGGAAGTTGCGCTTCTGCCGCCGGATCGTGAGCTGATCGCCCCGCGCCGAGAGCGTGCGCGTGTCGAAGAGCAGCCCGCCCTCCTGGTCGTAGACGCGGGCGCGGTTGCCGGTCGGCGTCACGAGGCGGCGCAGGAGCGGCGCGACCCGCTCGGGGTTCAGCGAGAAGGCAAGGGGGGAAGGCGCGTCCTCGCCCGCGTTGCCGCCTTCGCCGGCCTGAAGCTGGAGCAGCTTGTCCGGGTCGATCCGGATCGCGTCCGTTTCGACGGAGGCCGAGGAGGCGATGGCGCCTGCGATGATCTCGCCCTGGATCAGCAGGCTCTGGACCCGGGCCTGGATCAGCCCCTGCCGGAACTGATTCAGGTAGAGGAAGCCGAACAGCAGGGCGAGGAGCCCGACTAGGTTCAGCACCACGATGCGGCGCGTCAGGCTCGACGAGGCGCTCCGGCCGATACCCTGCCACAGCGCGCGCGGCCATTTCAGGAGGCCGCGAGGCCGCGTGTGCTCTTCGTCAGTGGTCGGCACGATGGTCCGGAAAGCAGGTTCGCCAAGCTCGCCAACGGTCCGGGAGGGACCGGGCGCGGGGATGCTAGCTCTCCTTGAAGCGATACCCGACGCCGTACAAGGTTTCGATCATGTCGAAGTTCGAATCCACGACCTTGAACTTCTTGCGCAGCCGCTTGATGTGGCTGTCGATCGTCCGGTCGTCGACGTAGACCTGATCGTCGTAGGCCGCGTCCATCAGGGCGTTGCGGCTCTTCACGACGCCGGGCCGATGGGCGAGCGCCTGGAGGATCAGGAACTCGGTGACGGTGAGAGTCACCGGCTCCTGCTTCCAGGTGCAGGTATGGCGCTCCGGGTCCATCATCAGCAGGCCGCGCTCGAGCGAGCGGGCCGCGGCATCGGCCTCGCGCTGCGCGGCGCCCGGGCCGTCCTTCGGCGCGAAGCGGCGCAGCACCGCCTTGACGCGCTCGACGAGGAGGCGCTGCGAGAATGGTTTGTGGATAAAGTCGTCGGCGCCCATCTTCAGGCCGAACAGCTCGTCGATTTCCTCGTCCTTCGAGGTGAGGAAGATCACCGGAAGATCAGACTTCTGGCGCAGCCGGCGCAGCAGCTCCATCCCGTCCATGCGCGGCATCTTGATGTCGAAGATCGCGAGATCGGGGGGCGAGTGCTTGAGGCCGTCGAGGGCCGAAGCGCCGTCGGTGTAGGTCTGGATGCGGTAGCCCTCGGTCTCGAGCGCGATCGAGACGGAGGTGAGGATGTTGCGGTCGTCGTCCACGAGGGCGATGGTCGGCATTCGCGTTCCCTAACTTGCTCGGATGCGGCCTCGCGGAGGTTCTCGTCCGCGTCTCCGCATCCGGCCCCGTCGAGGGCCGGCAAAGACGCGGCGGCGATCGGCCGAGGCGGATCGCGTTCGCGCGGAGAGTCGCCTCGTGTAGCGACAACGCGGGAAAAAAGCGAGTGTTGGTCGTAGCTTGACCGTAAGCGGCCAACGGGTCGCGGCCCGCCGCCCTCGTCCAAAGCGCCGGGATACCGCTATGTTCGGCCCCGACGAAGCGGATGACGGAGGGCACGCCGTGGCGGATGAGCGGATGGAGAACGGCTCGGAAAAACAGACGGCGCGCCGAGGGCCGGCGACGCCGCTGCCCGCGGCGGAGGCGCCCTTCGACGCGATCGGCCTCGCGCGCGAGCTCCTGCGCAGCGTCCGTTCGGGCGCACTGGCGACGATCGACACCGAGGACGGCACGCCCTTCGCCTCGCTCGTGACCATCGCCACCGACGTCGACGGCACGCCGCTGATGCTGCTGTCGCGGCTCTCGGCCCATACCCGCAACCTGCTCGCCGACCCGCGCGCCTCCCTGCTGTTCAGCGTGGGCGGAAAGGGCGACCCGCTGGCTCACCCGCGCCTGACCGTGACCGGGCAGGTCCGCAAGACGGAGTCGCAGCAGGCCCGGGAGCGCTTCCTCGCTCGGCATCCCAAGGCCAAGCTCTATGCCGATTTCCCCGATTTCGGGTTCTTCGCACTCACGCCCTCGGCGGGCCACCTCAACGGCGGCTTCGCCAAGGCCGCGACTCTGACGCAGGCCGAGTTGCTGCTCGACCCCGCGATCGCGGAGAACTTGGCGACCGGCGAAGCAGGGGCGGTCAGTCATATGAACGCCGACCATGCCGACGCTATCGCGCTCTATGCAGTCACGGCCGGTGAGGAGCCGGGGCCCTGGCGCCTCACCGGGCTCGATCCCGAGGGCCTCGACCTCCTGGCCGGCGACCGCACCGCACGGGTGACCTTCCCGCGTCCCGTCGAGGACATGGGCTCGTTGCGCAAGGTTCTGGTCGAGATGGCGAGTGCCGCCAGGTCGGCCGATCCTTCCTCGGGCCCGGCGAACTAAAGGCCGCCGATCGATCCGTCACCGCCCCCGGCGCGTGGCGGCAGGGGTGTGGGCCGGCGGCGGAACCTGAGGCCGATACAGGACCAGGATCAGCACGGCGAACTTCGTGAGCATGGTCGTCTTGCTGGCGAGGCTCTCGGCGGAATTCAGCAGGATCGCGAAGGCCAGGACGGGAAGGAAGGTCCCCGCGCGGGACCGGCGGACGAGCTCGGTCACGAACACCACGACCGCGATCGTGAGCAGCGTGGTCAGCACGATGCCCTGGTAGAGCGCCATGCGGACGATCGGGTTCTCGATGCCCCATTCGAGCCCGCTGACCCGCCGCAGGGAATCGACGAGCGCGGTGTCGGGCCCGAACATGAGGTCGCGCAGGGGGATGCGGTCGAAGAGCTCGAACATCTCGACACGGGCATTCGCGCTTCCGCCATCCGAGACGAAGCGCTCGAGAAGCTGATCGAAGAACCCGCCGACGGCGAGCGCCACGGCCACGATCGGCGCAACCGTGCCGATGACGAGTGCCAGCCCAGCGCCGAGCAGCGGCACGCGGCCGCTCCGGAGGACGCGAAAGCCTGCGACGAGCGCGTAGGCGCCGCCGAGCAGGAGCACCAGGACGGTGGCGGAGCGACCGCCGAAGGTCACCAGCGCCACGAGCTGGAGGACGATCATCGCGAAGCGGAGGGCGGGCGCCAGGAGGGAGCCTCCCCCGGACAGGAGGGCAAGCAAATAGATCGACGTGATGAAGGCGTTGACGAGAGGATGCCCCTGGAGCGCGGCCGACCGGGTATCCGTCGGAAAGACCGCCCCGTCGAAGCGATAGGGAAACACGAGCGTGCCGCTCGCGAACTCGGCCAGGCCGAGCAGAGCGTTGACCAGCATGACCGCGTGCAGGGTCTTCTCCAGGGCTCGCAGGTCGTCGCTGCCGAACGAGGCCAGCACCATCACGACGAGCGCGGGCGTCACGAAGGTGTCGATGGAACCGGCGAGACCGCTTCCGCTGCGCAGTGCGATATGCGCGGCGAGAATCAGGCCCGCGCAGAGCAGGAAGAGGCTCGCCGGCCGGGCCTGGGCCGTGCGCACCACCGCGCCGACAGGATTGCCGGAGGCGAGCACCGTCCAGCCGACGAGGAATACCGCAAGGTAGGTCGAGGGATGGATCTTGGAGGCGGCACTTCCGCTGAGGCCGTCATAGTTCAGGCCGAGGTGCCAGAGGACGCCACCGGAGAAGGCGAAGAGCACGATCGTGGTCACGACGAGGGCCAAGATCGGCACCGGCCGGCGTCGTGCGAGCCGATGCCTCTTCGCGGGATGCGCGTAGGCCGCCGATGCCTCAAGGCCGGCGCGCATCCTAAGCCGTCGTGACGAGGAGCGCGGCCGAGATCGGCCGCCCGACCAGCGCCGCAGCCTCGACGGCCTCCAGCACGTCGCGCTGTACGGTGATGCCGGCGCGGGCGACGAAGAGGACCGCGTCGGCGAGCTCCATCAGCGGCCCGGCCTGGACGTTCTCGACCAATGCTCCGCCGTCGATCACGACGAGGTCGAAGCGATGCTCGACCTCGGAGCGGAAGCGCTCCTGGGCGGCGGAGCTCGGCACGAGCTCGCCGCGCTTCTGGCGGCCCACTCCGAGCAGCCGGATGCTGCTGGCCGGCTGCTGGGTCCGCAGCACGGTGTTGAGGGCCTCCTCGCCGCGCAGGATGTCGAAGAAGCCGGGCGAGGAGCCGCCCTCGCGCGGATCGGTCTCGATGTAGAGCACCCGCAGCCCGCGCGCTTCCGCGGCGCCGGCGAGGAGCTGCGCGGTCCGGCGGCGCGAGACCTCGTCGGCGGCACCGGAGGTGACGAACACGCTGCCCGGCCCGCCGGAGGCGGTACGCCGCGCGCTCAAGAGCCGGGCAAGCACGAGGTTTGCCGATTTCGTGGCCTCCGCGTCGGAACCTCGTGCCTTCCGGCCGAGCGCGAGATTGGGGATCGTCCCGATCACCGGCGCTTCAGCGAGGCGCTGGAGCTGGTTGCGCGAGAGAACCGTGGGGCTCAGGTACTCGCGCACCATCGCTGCCCCCGTGCCGAGGCCCATGCCGGCGGCAAGGGCGCCCAGCGCGAAGAGCCCGGGAAGTGGCCAGCTCTTGTCCTGGGGCGGAGTCGCGCGGGTGATGATCCGGGCGTTCGTCGAATCGATTCCCGACTGCTCGCGGATCTCGCGGGCGCGGTTGAGGAAGTTCGTGTAGACGGCCCGGTTCGCCTCGACCTCCCGCTCGAGCTCGCGCAGGCGAACCGAGGCCTGGGCCGTCGTGTTGTTCTGGCTCTGGAGGCGCTTGAGGTTCGCCGCGACCGAGCGCTCGCTGGCGAGCGCCCGCTCGTAATCGGCTCGCGCCGAGCGTTCGACGCGGCCGAGCTCGGCGTTGATCAGCCCGCGCACCTCGCCGATCTGGGCGCCCAGCGACACGATGGTGGGATGGCGGCTCCCGAGCTGGCTGCCGAGATCCGCCTGGCGCTCCGACAGCTCCGCGAACTGCTGGCGCAGGCGCGTGATCACGGAGGACTGGATCGCCTCGGCGGTCGCGTCGTTGGCGCCCTTGCGGGCCCGCTCGATCTGGTCGATCCGCGCCTTGAGCTCGGCAGTCTTCGCCTGGGCCGTGCTGAGCTGGAGATTGATCTCGGTGAGCTGCTGCTCGGTCACGAGGCGCCCGCCCGAGCGCACGAGGTCGTTAGCGGCCTTATAGGCCTCGGCCCGGTTCTCGGCTTCGCGCACCCGCTCGCGCTGCTCGTCGAGGCGTGCGGCGAGCGAATCGGAGGCGCGCCGCGCCGCTTGGGTCCGCGCGTCGGTCTGATCGGCGAGGTAGGCGGTGGCGATGGCGTTGGCGATGCTCGCTGCCTTGTTCGGGTCCTTGGCGGTGAGGATGATGTCGATGACGAAGACCTTGTCGGCGCGCTTGATCGCGAGCCGCTTCTTCACGTTCCGGAGCGTCCGTTCCTCGATTTCGGCCGGCGTCGGAGCAGGCGCCGCCTGGCCGATCAAGCCGCGGAGCTTCGCCGCCAAGCCGCCCCCAGCGCCCCCGAACTCGGGGTCCTCGGTAAGGTTGAGGGCGGCGATGGCGCGCAGAAGCACGCTCGCCGACTCGATTACCCGGGCTTGGCTCTCGACCTGGGTGACGCCGCCGTCGGGCGCGACCGCGACGGGGTTGATGTCGTTCGTCATCACCTGGCGATCGCGTGGATCAATCAAGATCTGCGCCGACGCCGTGTAGAGCGCCGGCGTGAGCAGCCCGTAGGCGAGGGCGCCGGCGACCATCAGGGCGACCGTCCCAAAGATCCAGCCGCGCCGTCGCGCGAGGATCCGCCAAATGTCCCCGAGCTCCGCCGTGCGGTCGATGTCGGCGGGCGCGGAGGCCGGCGGCGCGAGCGCCAGCGTCGGCGCATAGGCCTCGCTGCGGCCGTCGATCCTGCTCTCGAAGCGCGTCATGGTCGAAGGAACCGCCTCAGGACGAGCACGCCCGGGCCGGATGCCCAGGTACTCGGTCTCGTCCTCGTGCAAGTCGCATGCATGATCCGACGGTACGAGATTTGTGTCGAATCGGAGGTTTCCGGTGCGAAAGCATCGGGAAACGCGGTAAATGCTTCATCTCGGAGCGGGCTGGCGTCCCATTTTCGGAAATGAGACGCGGGGGTCACCGCAGGCGTCGGGTCTCGGCATGACCGATCGCGGGTGCGCGGCGGCTCAGCCCCCTGTGCAGGTGGACCATCAGCGCGATGCCGAAGAGCGGGGTGAGCAGGTTGAGGATCGGGACGATCATCATCCCGGCGAGGAGCGAGCCGGCCGAGAGAGTCGCGAATCCGTGACGCCGGCGCATCTCCGCCGCCTCTTCCAGCGGCCGGAAGCGGGCGGCGGCGAGTTCGAAATACTCGCGCGAGAGCAGGTAGGCGTTGGCGCCGAAGAAGGCGACCAAGTTCACGCCCGGCACGAAGAACAGGATCAGCGCCACGAGATTCACGAGGAGCGCGAGCCCCGCGAAGCGCACGGCGTAGAACATCGCCTTCCCGAGGGGCATGGCGCGGCCGGGAACGTCGCCGGGGAAGTCGGTCCGCTCCACGATCTCTGCGGCGTCGTCGAGGAAGTAGCCGGCGACCAGGATCGAGACGGCCGGCATGATGTAGGCGAGCGCCACGAACAGCCCCGCGCCCGCGAGGAAGACCGCCGCGGTGTCGAGGAACGGGTACTCGGCCGAGAGGTGGTGGTTCGAGAGGAACCAGTTGATCAGCCGCGTCAGCCCGAACCAGACGAGGACGAGGATGCCCAGGGTGAGCCCCAGCGACTTCCACAGGATCGCGCGCAGCGGGGGCGAGAAGACCTGGCGGAACGCCGCGAGTGCGGCTTTGAAGAGCATGCGATGCTGTCCTTGATCGGGATCTCCGCGGCCGGAGCCGCGCCCTTCGCGCCCACCCGGGGCGGTTCTGGCCGCAGCGGCGGCGACGCGCAAGTCCGGGCCCGGGGGCGGTCCGTCGCGATCCGCACTTTTCTCAGGCCCGGACGTTGGCACGTCGTCGGCCCGTCCGGAGATGGTTGGATGACGCGCACGCTCTCAGCCCTTGCCCTGCTCGCCCTCATCGCCGGCGGGCCGGCGGGCGCTCACGGAGTCGGCGCCTGGGCCGGCGCGAGTTCGGCGTCGGCCGAGCGCTCCGAGGTCGCGGTCGCGTCCATCGACGGCAAGGCCTACGTCGTCGGCGACTTCAACGGGGCGACGGAGCTTCTCGTCTACGACCTGAGCCGCGACGCCTGGGAGAAGGGCACCGCCTTTCCCTATCCGGTGCACCACACCATGGCCGTCGGGCATGGCGGCCGGATCTACGTGTTCGGCGGCTACGTCAACGGCTGGGAAGCGACCGCCCGGGTCTGGTCCTACGACCCGAGCACGAAGGTCTGGGAGCCGCGGGCCCCGCTGCCGACCGCCCGCGCGGCCGGCGGTGCCGCCATCATCGGCGGCCGCATCCACGTCGTCGGCGGCAGCGTCACAGGCCGGGCCAACAACCCAGCCCACGAGATCTACGACCCGGCGACGGACAGCTGGATCAAGGCCGCGCCCCTGCCGACGCCGCGCGATCATCTCTCCGTCCAGGCCTCCGGCGGCCGGCTCGTGGCGATCGGCGGCCGGGTCGACGGGAATCCCGCCGAGAACCTCGCAGCCAACGAAGTCTACGATCCCGCCAAGAACTCCTGGGCGGCCGCCGCGCCGCTCCCGACGCGTCGGAGCGGCGCCGCCTCGGCAGCGCTCGGGCAGGAGGTCTACGTGATTGGCGGCGAATCGAACCTGAAGACCTATGACGCCGTCGAGGCTTTCGACTTGCCGGGCAATTTCTGGCGGAGCCTCGCCCGGCTCCCGACGGCCCGCCACGGCTTCGGCGCGGTGACGCACGAGGGACGCATCTACACCCTGGTGGGCAGCCCCAAGCCCGGCGGTGATCGCTCGGGCATCGTGGAGGTGTTCGACCCGAAGGGCGGCGCGGCGACGCGATGACCGACCGCGAAGCATGCTGAACCGCATCGCGCGGCCGGAGCACGAGCGCTTTCGTCCCACGATCGCGCCGCGCTTCGCCGAGCTGCCCGCTGATCCCGAGGTCGTCGTCATCGGCGCCGGCGCGGCGGGCATCGCGGCGGCGCGGCTGCTCGCCGCCCGTGGCGTCAGGGTGGCGGTGATCGAGGCGCGCGGCCGGGTCGGCGGCCGCGTCGTCACCACCCATCTCAGGGGGCACGCCGTCGACCTCGGGGCACACTGGCTCCATGCCGGGCCGATCAACCCGCTCGTCCAACTCGGGACCGTGCGGGGCGAGCCCCTGCGGGTCGCTGCGCAGAACAGCCATCTCTGGGTCGGGCGCCGCCCTGGCCGGCCCGCGGAAGCGTCGGCGCACGGGCGGGCCTTCGCCGTCACGGACCGTTTCCTCACCACGGAAGCGGCTCGCGGCGGCCTGGACCGACCGGCGGCCCGCGCGCTGCCTCCCGGCTTGGGACCCTGGGGCGAGCGGGTCGCCCTGGTCCACGGCCTGGTGTCCGGCCGGCCACTCGACGAGGTGTCGCTCCAGGATTTCCCGAGCATGGAGTACGGCGACAACCGCTTCATCGCCGGCGGCTATGGCGCCTACCTGGCCCGCCTCGCCCAGGGTTTGCCCATCGCCCTTCGCACGGAGGCGACCGGCATCGATTGGTCGGGTGCGGGGGTCCGGGTCGAAACCGCCGACGGTACCGCTCTCTCGGCCAGGGCGGTAATCATCACCCTGCCGATGATGGTGTTGCAGCAGGGGCCGGCATTTACGCCCGCGCTGCCCGAGGCGGTGCGCGGCGCCATCGACGGGTTTCGCCCCGGCATCTACGAGCATGCCGTGCTGCACTGGCCCTCAAGCCCCTTCCGCGGGGCGGACCGGCTCGCGAGCATCGTCGGGGGCCGGCACATGCCGCCGGGCCTGCTCACCCGGCTCGACGGCACGCCCTTCCACTATTTCGAACTCGATCTGCCGTCCTGCGCGAGCCTCGACGCCCGCGGCGGCGGCCCGGACGGCACCCGCCGCTTCGTCCGGACCGTGCTCGCCGAGCATTTCGGCGAGCGGGCGCTGCGCGACCTCACGGTCTCAGCGGTCAGCGAATGGCGGCACGATCCCTGGTCGCGCGGGTCCTGGGCGGTCGTCCCGCCCGGCCATGCCGGCGCGCGCCAGGTCCTCCTTGAGCCGATCGCCGACCGGCTCTGGTTCGCCGGCGAAGCGCTCTCGCGGCTGCAATGGGGGACTGCGGGCGGCGCCTACGAGGAGGGCGAAAGGGCCGCCCGCGCGGTGGCAGCGGCGCTCGGGCGTTGAGTCCGCTCAGGCCGGCCCTTCCTCGATCGCGTCGACCCTGTCCGGATAGAAGGCGAGGTGGCCCGTGATCGCCGCGACGGCGGGGAAGGGGTCCTCGTAGCTCCAGACCGCATCGGGCCGCACGACATCGCCCACCTGCAGGCTGAAATAGGCCGCGTCACCCTTGTAGGGGCAATGCGTCCGGCGAGCGCTCGGCCTGAAATGCTCCATCCGGGCGTCGGCGCGGGGGATGTAGAGGACGGGCGGGAAGCGCCCCTCCTTCAGGGTCAGGACGGCCCGGCTCTCGGCGATGACGACGCCGCCGAGCCGGACGCGGACGCGTCTGGGATGCGGCGCAATCGTGATCGGATGGTCCGGTCCAGGTTCCCTCATCGTTCGCTCCCCATGTCAGGATTCCGTTCGGTCGTGCCCAGTGCCTCGGCGAGGCGCGCCTTGGCGCTGCCGGGCTTCAGCGGCTTCTGCTGGCTCTCATGCGGCGCCCAGCCGGAGAGCCACAGGATCTCGAAGGTCGCGCGCAGGCGTCCGTCAGGGTCCGCGAAGCGCTCGGCGTAGATCGCGGCCATCCGCATCAGGGTGGCGCGGCGGAGCGGCGTCCGGCGGCGCTCGGTCAGCACGTTGGTCAGGCCCATGGCGCGCAGGTCGCGCATCAGCGCGAAGGGATCGTCGTAGCGCACCGTGAGCGTCTCGGTGTCGGCGACGGGCAGGGCGAAGCCCGCCCGCTGCAGCAGGCCGCCGAGGTCGCGCACCTCCGCGAAGGGCGCGACGCGGGGGCTGATCCCGCCCTCGACCCCGCTCTCGGCCTCGCCGAAGGCTTGGCGGAGCTCGAAGAGGCTGCGCCCGCCGAGAAGGGCGCCCATGAACAGCCCATCCGGCCGCAAGGCCCGTCGAAGCTGGACCAGGACGCCGGGCAGATCGTTCACGTGCTGGAGCGCCAGCAGGGACACGGCGAGATCGAACGCACCGCCGCCCAGGGGCAGCGCCTCGGGATCGCCGACGAGGAGGCCTGGCCCGGGCTCACCGGTGACGGCACAGAGGCGGATGAGCGTGTCGATGCGCGAATCGCGGTGCAGGCGGTCCGCCGCGACAGGCGTCGGCGTGGCGAGGTCGAGCGCGCGGGGAAAGCGCCGCAGCACCGCGCCGAGCCGGTCCTCAAGATCATCGGCCAAGCGCGCGAGCAGGAAGTCGGCATAGCCCGCGGCCCTGGCCCGCGCGAGCCGTCGGCGCGCGAGCGCGGTGTCGAAGAGGGGCGGGGGATGGGTCATCGCCGGTAAATGGAGGCGCCGGCGCGATCCGCCACCTCGATCGGGGCTCGACGGTCGGAAGCCTCCTAAGAGACCGAACCGGCCAGAGTGCGCGCCTTCCCGCGCCTCAGCATGATCCAGCCCCCCGCCAGCATCGCCGCGCCCCAGGCGAGGAAGCCGACATCCCAGTAGATCCACTGCTCGCGCGGCACCGTCTCGTTGACGTGGTGGAGGCCGAGCAGGTGATGGTTGATCACCCCCTCGACCAGGTTGAAGAGCCCGAAGCCAATTAGGATACCGCCCGGCAGCAGCAGGCCCGACCATTGCACGTGGTTCCGCCGCGCGTATCGCCAGAGCACGACGAGGCCGGCCAGGGTGAAGAGGTAGGTGGCGGCATGAAACAGGCCGTCGAAGAGCGTGTTGATCTTCAGGTTCTCGACGCTGTCCGGCGGATATCCGGCGCTGGTGACGAGGTGGTGCCATTGCAGGATCTGGTGAAGCACGATCCCGTCGAAGAAGCCGCCGACACCGAGGCCGAACAGGATCGCGGCCGATGTCGGAAATCCGGTCCTGCCGCCGTCTCTCGCATCCATCATCCATCTCCTCGCGGGCCCGCGCAGAGCGGACCGGGCACCCTCCATACCGCCGAAGACCGCCCATCTCGGATCACATGGGCTAAGCCCTCGTCGCGCCGAAACCATCCGACCCGCCCGCGGCTTGTCCCCGCAACAGCGAAGGAGCAGGCGTGATGCAAAGATATAGGACCTCGTTCGGCATCGGCTTCGTGACGGGAATGCGCAGCATGACGGCCTGCGCCGCGCTGAGCTTCGCCGCCGCGGAGGGCCGGTCGCGGGTCAGGTGGATCCCGGGAAGTCCCGAAGCGCGCAGCTTCGCGAGCGCCATGGCCCTCGCCGAAATGGCGGGTGACAAGATGCCCTTCGCACCCGACCGTCGCATTCTCCCGTCGGTCGCGGTGCGCCTCGCCCTCGGCGCCGTCGGCGGGGTGGCGCTCGCAGGACGAGGTGCTTCGCCGGTGACAGCGGGTCTCATCGGCATGGCGGGCGCGATCGCCGGAACGCTTATCGGCCGCAAGGCGCGGGGCGGCACCACGCGTTCGGCTTCCGACTGGGGGCGAGCCCTGACGGAAGATGCGGTCGCAGCCGGCCTCGCCACGGCGCTCGTCCGCGACGTGGATCGCCTCGAAAGCGTCGAGGGCGCCCACGACCGATCATATGCCCGGGGATAGCCTTGGCACCAACCTTGACTGCCCAGCTCGGAGCCGCACCGATGAAGGAGTGGGACGATGAGGGTGACGGCCGGCGAGCATGGATGCGGCGCAAGTCTTCCGGAGGGGCGCCCGGTCGGCCTGGGCCGGCTTCCTCGGACTCGTGTATCCGCCGACCTGCCCGGGCTGCGGCAGCGCCATCGCTGATGCCCATGCTCGCTGCCCCTCGTGCTGGTCGGGCCTGCGACTGATCGAGCGGCCTTACTGCCAGCGGCTCGGGACGCCGTTCGCCGTCGATCTCGGGCCCCTGCTTTCGCCGCGCGTCATCGCCGATCCGCCCGTCTTCGGGCGGGCTCGGGCGGTGGCCCTCTACGACGGCGTCGCCCGCGACCTCGTGCACCGGCTCAACTACGAGGACCGGCTCGATCTCGCCGCCGCGATGGGGCGGATGATGGCCGCCGCCGGAGCCGAATTGCTGGCCGAAGCAGACTGTCTCGTTCCCGTGCCTCTGCACTGGTCGCGCCTTTGGCGTCGGCGCTTCAACCAGGCGGCGCTTCTCGGTCGCGGCGTCGGCCGCATCGCCGGCCTTCCCGTCGAAGCAGGAGCGCTCGCTCGCGTGAAGCGGACGCGGCCGCAGGTGGGCCTCAGCCGTCCGGCCCGCGCGCTAAACCTTCAGGGCGCCTTCCGGGTACCGGATGCGGCCAGGGCCAAGCTCCAGGGCCGACGGGTGCTTCTCGTGGACGACGTGATGACCACGGGAGCGACCGCCAACGCCGCGTCGCGGGTGCTGATGCGCGCCGGCGCCCGGTCGGTGGACATCCTCACCTTCGCGCTCGTGGCTGCTGAAGCAGGCTGAGGGAACCGGAAAGGCCCCTTGCCCGTCTTGGCTCATGGGGGGCTCCGGTCGTGAGGCGCAACGGCCGGCACACCCTGGCAAGCGCGGGATTCCGGGGACATCGCCGGTCTCGAGCAATTTCCCTGTAGGCGAATGGTGCGCTGCGGAACCATAACCTTGGCCGTCGGTTTCGTTCATGTCCCACTCAGGCCGGATCGCGTTAATTCGGCGCAACATTCGACCTCATAGGAGACAATTCGTGCGCATTGCCCAGATCGCTCCGCTGTCGGAGGCTGTACCTCCGAAGTTTTACGGCGGCACCGAGCGCGTGGTGTCCTGGATCACCGAAGAACTTGTCCGCCAGGGTCACGACGTGACCTTGTTCGCCAGCGGCGATTCGGAGACCTCTGCCAAGCTCGCGGCCTGCACGCCGGAGGGCCTGCGCCTGCTAGGCTACCGCGACCACACCGCAAGCCACCTCGCGATGCTGCACCAGATCCGGCGCCGCGCGCACGAGTTCGACGTGCTCCACTTCCACATAGACCTGCTTCAGTACCCGATGTTCGAGGACCTGAACCACAAGTGCCTCACGACGATGCACGGCCGCCTCGACGTGCCGGACTTCATGCCGGTCTATCGCACCTTCACGGGCATGCCGCTGGTCTCGATCTCGGACCATCAGCGCCTGCCCATGCCGAAGAACGCGAACTGGCTCTCGACCATCCATCACGGCCTGCCCAAGGAGAACTGCCCGTTCTACCCCGAGGCCAAGGGCGGCTACCTCGCCTTCCTCGGCCGCATCTCGCCCGAGAAGCGCCCGGACCGCGCCATCGAGATGGCCAAGCGCTCCGGCGTGCCGCTGAAGATCGCCGCCAAGGTCGACAAGGCCGACCAGGATTACTGGGATGAGGTCATCGAACCGATGATCCACCACCCCCTGATCGAGTACATCGGCGAGATCAACGAGGAGCAGAAGAAGGACTTCCTTGGCAACGCGCTGGCGCTCGCCTTCCCGATCGACTGGCCGGAGCCCTTCGGCCTCGTGATGATCGAGGCGATGTCGGCCGGCACGCCGGTGATCGCCTTCCGCAACGGCTCTGTGCCGGAAGTCATCGCTGATGGGGTCAGCGGAGTCGTCGTCGACACCCTCGATGAGGCGGTCGAGGCCGTTCACCGGGTCAAGACGATGAGCCGCGCCGGCGTACGGCGGCACTTCGAGAGCGGCTTCACCGCCGAGAAGATGGTGCACAAATACGTGAGCGCCTACGAGACCCTGCTTGCGAGCGACGGCAACGTGATTCAGCTTCCGGCTGCGGCGGCCTTCGCCCCGCAATACGGCGACTTGAACGGCTCCTCGCGTCCGTCCCTGACGGCGGCGGCGATGCCTGCCTGATATGATCGGCATCGGTCCTGCATGGATCGATGCCGAAAGATGACCTTCCCGGGGCTGCCGTTGAGGGCCGTCGTGTCGCATAAGCGATCCGGCGGCCCTTCGATTCGCGGCCCTGAATTCCGGCCCCTCACTTCCGGAGACGTACCAGCATGGCGGCGAACGACCTCAAGGCGACGGCGAGCGTGGCTGAACGCGAGGGGCGCTCGCCCCTGGGATTCCAGGATGCCGACGAGGTCCTGCCCCAGTACCATATCGAGGCGCAGACCTCGCTGGTCGAACGACCCCTGCGCTCGCTGAAGTTCGGCGAGGCCTTCGCCGTCCTCGACAGCTACGGCGACATCGGCGTGCTGCCCGGCCCCGAGGGGCTCTATTTCCAGGACACCCGTTACCTCTCGCGGCTGCATTTCACCATCGAGGACCAGCGCCCGCTGCTGCTCTCCTCGGTGATGCAGGACGATAACGGCGCGCTGAGCGTCGACATGACGACGCCCGACATCCGGATCGACGCGCAGGACGAGACCTCGATCCCCCGCGAATTGATCGCGATCGAGCGCACCAAGTTCCTGTTCCGGGGCGCCTGCTACGACCGGATCGGCTTGCGCAACTACGATTCGCGCCACCGCCACCTCACGATCGCCCTCACCTTCGATGCCGACTTCCGCGACCTCTTCGAGGTGCGCGGGATGGACCGGGCGCATCGCGGCAAGCGCAGCGTTCAAATCGCCAGCGAATCCGAGGTGCAATTCCGCTACGTTGGCCTCGACGAGATGGTTCGCACCACGAACCTTCATTTCGGACCTAAACCGAAGCATATCGAGCCGGGGAAGGCGGTCTTCAGGGTTTCGCTCGCGCCGGGCGAGAAATCGTCGCTCTTCATCCGCGTCGTCTTCGAATCGCACCGCGCCTATACGAGCGCGCCGGCCGCCGAGCGAGTAGGCGAGGACGCCGCGGCCGGTCTCTCCGAGGCGGCCGGCAGCAATGCCGGGCCGCGCCATCCGCGCGGCCTGGCCGAGGGCGTGATCTTCGCCCGGGCCTACCGCGATTCCCGCCGCGACCTGCGCCAGCTCACCGCCGGCATCACCACGGTGATCTCCTCGAACGACCAGTTCAACGAGGCCGCCTGCCGTGCCACCGCCGACCTCTACATGCTGGCGAGCCGCACCCCGGAGGGCATTTATCCATTCGCGGGCATCCCCTGGTACTCCACCGTGTTCGGGCGCGACGGCATCATCACCGCGATGATGGCCCTCTGGATCGATCCGAAATTCGGCAAGGGCGTGCTGCGCTACCTCGCTTCGACACAGGCCAAGGCCGCCGATCCTTCTGCGGACGCCCAGCCCGGCAAGGTGCTGCACGAGACCCGCCGGGGCGAGATGGCGATGCTCGGCGAGGTGCCCTTCCGGCACTATTACGGCACGATCGACGGCACGCCGCTCTTCGTCATGCTGGCCTCGGAATACTACGCCGTCACGGGCGACCTCGACACGGTTCGCGCGATCTGGCCGGCGCTGGAGCTCGCCATCGAATGGATGGACAAGCACGGCGACCGCGACGGCGACGGCTTCGTGGAGTACGCCCGCGACACCGACAAAGGGCTCGAGAATCAGGGCTGGAAGGACAGCCACGACTCGATCTTCCACACGGATGGAAGTCTCGCGAAGGGGCCGATCGCACTCTGCGAAGTCCAGGGCTACGTCTACGCCGCCAAGAACGGCGCGGCGAAGCTCGCCTCGATGCTCGGCCATGACGAGATGGCCGAGCAGCTCTCGCGGCAGGCCAAGGCCCTGCGCAAGGCCTTCGACGAGGCGTTCTGGTGCGAGGAGATCGGGACCTACGCCCTGGCGCTCGACGGCGAGAAGCGGCAATGCGCGGTGCGCTCGTCGAATGCCGGCCACGCGTTTTTCACGGGCATCGCGCTGCCTGAGCGTGCGGCGAGCGTGGCGGCGAACCTCCTCTCGAAGGACGGGTTCAACGGCTGGGGCGTGCGCACGATCGCCCGAGGCGAAGCGCGCTACAACCCGATGTCCTACCACAACGGCTCGATCTGGCCCCATGACAACGCCATGATCGCGCTGGGCCTTGCCCGCTACGACCTCAAGGCCGAGGCTGCGCGGATCTTCGAGGGCATGTTCGACACTGCCCTCTACCAGGATCAGAAGCGCCTGCCGGAACTCTTCTGCGGCTTCATGCGCCGGCGCCAACGCGGGCCGGTCTCCTACCCCGTGGCCTGCTCGCCACAGGCCTGGGCGGCCGCCGCGCCTTTCGCCTTCCTCGCCGCCTGCCTCGGGATCGAGCTGCAGCACGACCGCAACCGCATCCGCTTCCGCAACCCGGTCCTGCCGGCCTTCCTCGACGGCATCTCGATCTTCAACCTGAAGCTCGGGGATTCGCGGCTCGACCTGCGGCTGCAGCGCTATGGCGAGGACGTCACCGTCAACGTCCTGAAGCGCAAGGGCGATGCGCAGGTGTCGCTGCTAAAGTAGCGGCACCTGGGGTGCATTGGGGCGCCGGTTCAGCCACGATCGGGGCTGATATGCGTCGTGTCCGCTCGCCTGCGGCGCCCCGCTTTGTCAGTCCGGGCCGCCGCAGGCGAGCCCGGAATCCAGAACCGCCGACAGTGCTTAAGCGTGGCCCCTCAGCGGCTCTGGGTCCCGGGCTCCGCTTCGCGGTCCCGGGATTACAACCGTGGTGAAGCAACCGTCACTTCGTGATCTTCACCGAAACGGGATCGCTCGACGGAAAAGTCTCCTCCAGCGCCTCGTCGAGCTTCTCGTTCAGGGCACCCTGCTGGTTTTCGGGGCGGTGCTTGTCGCTGGGCGTGGTGCCGTCCTGGCGGTAGCCCACCTTCTCGTCGGTCTTGGATCGCTTCGCGTCGTCAGGCATCGAGCCTCTCCTTGATCACGCTCGCACCGGTACGCCGGCACATCGCGGGTCAACGCAGGGCCGTCGCCGGTGTTTCCGCCCCATCCACCGAATGCCGGCGGCGCGCGTCGCGCCCGGCAGCCGGGGCCGCCTCGCGCGTCACCGTCTCGTAGACCTCGGCCAGGCGGTCGAGATGCGAGTCGAGGGTCAGCGGCGCCAGCCAATAGCGGTCGTAGGCGGCCCGTCCCATCCGGGCGGCGAGGGTGTCGTCCGACAGCCGCCGCAGGTGCGCGGCCAGCGCCTCCGGATCGCCGGAGCGGAACCAGAAGCCGTTCTCGCCGTCCTCCACGGCCTCGCGGCCGGCACAGGCGTCGCTGACGATCACCGGCGTGCCGCAGGCGAGTGCCTCGTAGACCGTGAGCGGCTGGCCCTCGTACCAGACGCTGGGGAAGACGAGGGCGCGGGCGCCGCGCATCAGGCTGCGCACGGCCGGCGCGTCCTTCCAGCCGAGCATCACGGCCTCCGGATAGCGCGCCGCGAGGTCGTCGCGCTGCGGGCCGTCGCCCACGAAGACCGGCCTCACGCCGGCCCGGCGCGCGGCCTCGGCGAAGATCGGCGCGCCCTTCTCGGTGGAGATCCGGCCGACGAACAGGAAGTCGGCGCGCCCCTCCGTCCCATGGGGTTCGCGGGCGACGTCGATCGGGTTGTCGACGCGGTGATAGACCGTCTCGGCGGGCAGGTAGGGGGCGGCCGCGCGCTCCTGAAGGTCGCTGATCGTGACGACATGCCGGAACAGCCGGCGCAGGCCGGCAACGTGATCGAGGCCGGCATGGCGCACCACACGCAGGAGTTTGCGCGGGTAGCTGCGCGCGTCGCAATTCGTTGTCACGCAGTCCCGCGACATGGGAATGCGCCGGCAGATGCGCGCGGCCGGGTACTCGTAGAAGCCACCGTTCGGGCAGACGAGGAAGAACTCGTGCATCGTGTAGAGGAGCGGCAGCCCGGAGGCGCGCAGCGCCACGCCGATCGAGGGCGAGAGCGCCTTGGCGAAGGCGTGGACGTGGACGACGGTCTCGCGCGGATCGCAGAGCTTGAGCTCGGCCGCGAGGCGGCGGGCGGACTCGCGGTTCCAGATCGCTTGCACCACGAAGGCGAGCTTGTTGCGAGCCCGCTCGATGTCGTCCTGGTTCAGGCAGACGACGCGGATGCCAGCCGCCTCCAGCCGCGAATCCGGCGGCCCGACCGCGGCGAAGAGCGTGACCCGGTAGCCGCGTTCGCGCAGGCCCAGCGCCGCGTCGATGGCGACCTTGGCCTGTCCGCCATTCACGAAGGCATGGTCGGCGACGAGGACGACGTGCATGGCGTGAAGATCCTCGTCGCGGATGCTTTTCCCCCGACGTTTACTCCCCGTGCGTTGATCGCCGGTAAACCTCAGGGGCAGCCGCGCCGCGAGCGCGGGTGGTCACCTGAGGGTCGCGAGCCGTCATGCATGTCGTCGTCCTGGCCGAGTTCGCGGTCCCGAGCGGGGGCGCCGAGAAGGTCGCGCTCGAATCCGCCCGAGGCCTCGCCGAAACCGGCCTGACCGTCACCTACGTCCAGGCCATCGAAGGGCCGGCCGACCCGCTGCTCGACCATCCGCGCATCACCCGCATCGGCCTCGGCCTCGCCGACGTCTGGACGCGCTCAGCCCTGAGCGCGGCCCTCTCGGCGATCTGGCACAGGGAGGCGGCCCGGCGCCTCGTGCGCGCCCTCGACGGTCTCGCCTGGCCGCCGGACGTCCTTCACCTCCACCAATGGACCCGCAGCCTCTCGCCGAGCGTCTTCCCGGTTTTGTTTGCCCGCAGCGTTCCTGTGGTCACGACCTTGCACGATTACTTCCTGGCCTGCCCGAACGGGGTGCATTACCGCTTCGACAGGACCGAGCCCTGCGCGCTCACGCCGATATCGGTCGCCTGCCTCGCCGCGCCCTGCGACGGGAAGAGCCGCGCGCACAAGCTCGTCCGCGTCGCCCGCACGGCGGCTTTGCGGGCCGCGATCGGCCGCCGGCGCCTCGACGTGGTGCATGTCTGCGACGCGAGCCGTATGCGGATCGGCGGCCTGCTCGGCCGCTTCGACCTGGCGCACCACCGGATCGACAATCCCGTGCGCGTTCCCTTCGCGCCGCCGGCCGATCCCGCGTCAGGGAACGCCTTGGCCTATGTCGGCCGCCTTACCCGCGAGAAGGGCGCCGACCTCGTGGCGGAGGCCGCCGCCCTCGCCGGACTCACCGCGCTCTTCATCGGCACCGGCCCGCTGGAGGCGGAGCTTCGCGGCCGGCCGAACGTGGAGCTCGTCGGCTGGCAGGCGCCTGAGGCGGTCGAGCGCCTCCTGCGCAGCCGGGCTCGCGTCGTCGTCGCCCCCTCGCGCTGGTACGAGACCGGGCCGCTGACGGTCTATGAGGCCCTAGCGGCCGGGCTCCCTGTGATCGCCTCGAACCGCGCGGGCGCGGCCGAGAAGGTCGCGGACGGGGTCAACGGTTTCGTGGTGGAGCCGGAGGCCGGCGTTCTCGCCGTCGCCCTGCGCCGCCTCGCCAGCGATGATCAGGCCCGCGCTCTGGGCCGTGCTGCCCATGCCCGCTACTGGGCCGCGCCGATGACGCTGGCGGCTCATGCCGAGGCCCTGGTCAAGCTTTACCACGGCCTTCTGCGCGAGCGGGCGCACCCCGCCGCGGCTGTTCTCTCCCTCGACCAACCGCTCGATGCCGTCAGTTGATCTATCAGCGACGACAGAGGAGAGCCGGCAGGACGGAGGCACGACAGGGCATCGACGGCGAGTGACAGATCCCGTTCTTCGTCACGAAAGTCGTCGCGGGATTTGACCGTCGAGACCGGACTTGGATAGATTGGTGTCGAGCGAATCCCTCGTACTGCCAAGACTTTGCAGGCGCAACGCGTTGAACGCACGACCTGTCGAGTGCCCCGTCTTGACTTTTATGTTGCACTGCAACATATAGGTAGCGTGGCGCCGCAATTCCGCGCGAACACTGGAAAGCGAGAGAGATTTGGCATGAACGCCCCGACCTTCGAGATCCCGACCGAGATGCGCGACTTCGCCGAGAAGAGCGTCGATCAGGCCCGCAACGCCGTGACGAGCATGTTCGGCACGGTCTCCAAGACGGCCCAGCAGCTCCAGGTTTCGTCGCAGACCGCCCAGGCCTCAATGCATTCGGTGGTCGCGAAGAGCTTCGATCACGTCCAAGAGAACGCCAACGCGACCTTCGATTTCGCGCAGAAGCTTGCCCGCACCCGCGATCTGCGCGAGGCTTTCGAGCTTCAGGCCGAGTTCCTGCGCAACCAGGCCGCGGCGCTGCAGAGCCAAGCCAAGGACCTCGGCGTCCTGGCGCAGGGCGCGCTTCGTCCGGCCGCCTGATCACGCTGCGGCGCGCCCGTACCTCAACGGGCGCGCTCCGGCGGCGACTCGCGGTCCCGATTGACGGGGCGGCGCGATACGACAAGGGAGCTACCGATGGTGAAGCGGCACAAGGGACGTTCGGCGCGGCCCACGACGGTCGATTCCACGGCTGATATCCCTCCGGTCATTCGGGAGGAGATCGTTCCGGCCGAAGCTGCGATCGGACTCCCGGCTGACACTGCCGAAGACAGCGCGATCTCGACGCGCGAGGCGCTGCTCGAAAGCGTCTCGCCGGACGCGCTTCAGGCCGACCCGGCCGCTACGAACCCTGTCGCGATCGATCTCGACGAGCCGCCAGCGACGGAGGTTCCCGGACCTCAGCCCGCCTCCGACGTTGACGCGCCGGTGCCGGTGTTCCAGCCCGCATCGCCGAAGTTGTCGGCCTCGCCGGTGCCGACTCTTCCCATGCGAGGCTCCGCGCTCGACGCGATGTCCGAACTCACGGAGGTCAACGCGACCCTGGTGGCATTCCTGCAGGGTGAAGGCCAGGCGACCATCAGTCATTTCCGTGCGCTCGCCGCGGCGAAAACGCCCGCCGACGCCATCCGCCTGCAGGTCGGCGAGATGCAGCGGGCGGCCGACGCCTCGCTCACCTGCTTCAGCGTCCTGGCCCGCCGTGCCACCCGTCTCGCCGAGGCGTTCCGTCCGCGCTGAGGCGTCGCTGGCCGTCGTATTTTCTTCCCGCCGGACGGATTCGCCGCGCGTGAAAATGCTCTAGAACCCGGGCCGTGGCCTGACGCGACATCCGCGTCGGGCCGCCCACAGACCCGGGAGACTTCGATGCCGCGTTCTCCGCTCCTGCCGGCCGCTTGCCTCGCCCTGGCCTTCGTCACAGGATCCGGGCCCGTCGCCGCGCAGATCATGAAGACGCCGGAGGTGGCGCAGGAGCGGATCACCCCGCAGACCAAGCCGCAGGTCCAGCTCTCCTTCGCCCCCGTGGTCAAGCGGGCGGCGCCCTCCGTCGTCAACGTCTACGCCTCGCACGTCGACAAGCGCGGGCCGACCCGCAGCGCGATGGAGGAGTTCATGCGCCGCTTCTTCGGCGAGGACGGCGCCGGGCGCGGACGCGGCGGCGCCCCGGGTGAGCGGGCGCAGCGATCGCTCGGCTCGGGCGTCATCGTCGACGAGAGCGGCCTCGTCGTCACCAATAACCACGTCATCGATAACATGAACGAGGTTCGTATCGCGCTCGCCGACCGGCGCGAGTTCGAGGCCACGATCGTGCTGCGTGACCCCCGCACCGACCTCGCGGTGGTCAAGATCAAGAATCCCGCGCCCGGTCTCGTGGCGATGCCCTTCGGCGATTCCGAGGTGCTCGAGGTCGGCGACTTCGTGATGGCGATCGGCAATCCCTTCGGCGTCGGCCAGACGGTGACGCAGGGAATCATCTCGGCGCTCGCCCGCACCCAGGTCGGGTCCTCCGACTATCAGTTCTTCATCCAGACCGACGCCGCCATCAACCCGGGCAATTCCGGCGGCGCGCTGGTCGACCTTCAAGGGCAGCTCGTCGGGATCAACACGGCGATCTACTCGCAATCGGGCGGCAGCCACGGCATCGGCTTTGCCATCCCCGCGAGCATGGTGCGGGCCGTCGTCGAGACGGCGAAGAACGGCGCCAACACCGTGCGCCGGCCCTGGCTCGGGGCGCGGGTCCAGACCGTGACGCCGGATATCGCCGAGAGCATGGGGCTCGACCATCCGACCGGCGTCCTCGTCGCAAGCCTGCAGGCCAAGAGCCCCGCCGAAGAGGCGGGCCTGAAGCGCGGCGACCTCATCCTGACCGTGGACGGCAAGCCCGTGGACGACCCGGAGGCCTTCGGCTACCGCTTCGCCCTCAAGGGCCTGACCGGACAGGCCAAGTTCGGCATCCAGCGGGGCACGACGCGCTCGACTGTCTCCGTGAAGCTCGCTGCCGCCCCCGAGACCCGCCCCCGTGACGTCCTCAAGGTCCGAACCCGTTCGCCCTTCCTCGGAGCGACCGTGGTCAACACCTCGCCGGCGGTGGCTGAGGAGCTGCAGGTCGATTTCCCTGCCGAGGGCGTTGCCGTGGCGAGCGTCGACGAGGGCTCGATCGCCAACCGTGCGGGCCTGCAGAAGGGCGACGTCATCGTCTCGGTCAACGGCGTGCCGATTACGGTCACGAAGGACCTCGACCGGGTGACACGCAACAGCCTCAGCGCCTGGGAGGTCTCGATCAACCGCGGCGGCGCCGTGCTGACCTCGGTGTTTGGCGGATAGGACGCTTCCCGCTCCTTCGCGATGTGGGAGCCTCGGGGCGCTTCTCCAAATCTCAATCATTCTGGCGCTTGATCGCTCTCCTGTACCGGGCCGCCATCTGCGGTCCGCGGAGTTGCGTATGCGTATGGCGTCCTCGATCGCCTCACCGCCGTCGCCCTGGCGCGCCGGCGCCTGGGCGCATGTCACCGTCCTCGACGCCCTGCACGGCCTCGCCCGCCTGCTCCTGGCCGCCTTCATCTTCTTCGCCTGCTTCGCATTCTCGGAGACCTCGCCCTACGACCTCGTCGCGATTCCCACGATCCTGCTCTGGCTCTGCCTCGGGCTGCGGCTGCACCGCGGGGTCATCCCCTTTGTCGGGCTGCTGGTTCTCTACGTGGCAGCGATCGTCATGGCTCTGGTGCCCTACCTCGACGAGCCCCTGCCGGTCACCTGGACGGTCCAGCTCGCCTATCTCGCCGTCACGGGCACCTTCTTCGCCATGCTGTTCTCGGACGAGACGGACGGTCGGATCGAACTCGCGCTGAAGGCCTATACGGCGAGCTGCCTGCTCTCGGCGGTCTTCGGCATCGTCGGCTATTTCGGCTTCATCCCGCAGGAGGACCTCTTCTACAAGTACGGGCGGGCCTCGGGGACCTTCACGGATCCGAACGTGTTCGGCTCCTTTCTCACCCTCGGCGCCCTCTACCTCATGCACGGGCTCCTCACGGGCACGAGCCGCCGACCCCTCCTGGCCTCGGCGGCCCTGCTCGTCCTCGTCGTCGGGATCTTCCTGTCGTTCTCGCGGGGCTCCTGGGGCGGATCCATCCTCGCCACGCTGGTGATGACGGGCGCGGTCTACCGGTCGAGCCGGTCGGCGCAGTTGCGGCGGCGCATCCTCACGCTGAGCCTGCTCGCCTTCGTCGGCGGCGCGGCCGCGATCGCGGGGGCCCTCACCGTCGGCGACACCGCCGAGATGTTCGCCAAGCGGGCGGCGGTCACACAGGATTACGACCAGGGCGAAACCGGCCGCTTCGGCAGCCAGATCCGCGGGATGGCGATGCTGATCGAGGAACCGCTCGGCATGGGCCCGGTGCGCTGGCGCCGGACCTTCGGGCTCGAGCCGCACAATTCCTACATCGGCAGCTTCGCCAATGGCGGCTGGCTCGGCGGGGCGGTGTTCCTCGTTCTCGTCACCGCGACGTGCTTCATCGGTGTCCGGCTCATGGGGGCGGACTCGCCCTACCGGCGGCACGCGCAGATCGTGTTCCCGGCCCTCCTGATGTTCTTCCTGCAGGCGATGCAGATCGACATCGAAAAATGGCGCCACGTCTACATGATGCTCGGCATGATCTGGGCGCTGGAAGCGGCGCGGCTGAACTGGCTCGGGAGGTACCCCTCCTCGGTGGGGAAGGTTTAGGAGCCCGCGGTCAAACAGGGCGAAAGGGGCGATCTGTAGGGCAGCGGGTCCGATGCGGGCGGAGCCCTTCCTCGAAGGCGCGACCCGAGATCGGGCGAGGCGCAAGGGGGTCCGTTAACCTGCGCGGCATAGCATGGCGCGACGACCATCGGACCCCTCCGAGCCATCCATGTCTCTCCCATCCTTCCTGGCGTCGCGCCGACCGGTCGCGGTGAAGCTGGGCGCTCTGTGTCTCGCGGCGCTGATCGCCGCCTTCTACGCGGCCGACCGGCCGCTGACGGCCCCTCTCTCGACCAAGCTCGATATCGCGGAGATGTCCTGGGTGGAGGTGCGCGGCGCCATCGAACGCGGCGCGACGACCGTGATCGTTCCGAGCGGCGGTATCGAGCAAAACGGGGTTCACATGGTCACCGGGAAGCACGATCGCATCGTCGGATGGGCCGCGCGTCGGATCGCCGAGAAGCTTGGGCAGACCCTGGTCGCCCCCGTCGTCTCGTACGTACCGCAGGGCGGCTACGATCCACCCGAGGGGCACCTGCGATATCCGGGCACAATTGGCGTTCCGGACGAGGTCTATGCCGGCACGCTGGAGGGGATCGCCCGCAGCCTGAAGGCCGCAGGGTTCAGGACAATCTGCTTGATCGCCGATCACGGCGGCAGCCTGCGGCCGCAAGCCGAGGTCGCGAAGCGGCTGTCCGATGCCTGGGCTTCCCAGGGGATCCGCGTCGTCGACGTGACCGCCTATTACGACGACGCATCCCAGAGGGCCCGGCTCGAAGCGTCAGGCGAGACACCGGCCGCGATCGGCCGGCATGCCGGCATCCAAGACACCTCCGAACTCCTGGCGATCTGGCCGCAGGGCGTTGACCTCGACCGCCTCTCCACCGCGACCTTCCACCTCGAGGCCACCGGCGCCAGCGGTGACCCACTCCGGTCCTCGGCCCATCGCGGGCGGATCCTGATCGGACTGCGCGTGGATGCAGCGGTCGCTCAGATCGATGGCGCCCGCGCGAGGATCGGCCAAGCGGCGCATTAAGGGCGGCTCGTCTCGAGCTGATCGTCAGGACGGCCTAGACTCGACGTTAACCCGCGTCTGTCAAAGCAGGATGGGGGCGTATCGCGCGTGCAGGACGACACATGACGGATCAGGTCCTGGGTATCATGATCCAGTTCGGCGAATTGGTCCTGGCCGGCCTGCCGACGACGCTCGCACTCGCCGTGGTGCTCACGATCCTCTGCGTGTTGTTCCCCTCCACTCCGGGCAAACACTGGTGGCGCAAATCCGAGATCATCACGGATGTCTGCTGGTGGTTCGCGACGCCACTGATCAACCGCTACCTCGCGCTGATGCTAATCATCCTCGGGTCGTTCGGCCTCTCGATGATCTTCGGAAGCGGCGCTTTGGGACTCGACGGGTTGCCCGGACTGCAGCTTCTGACAGGAATACCGTTCTGGCTGAGCGCGTTAGTCTATATCAGCCTTATCGACGTCATGATGTACGCGACCCACCGCGCGTTTCACACCATGTCCCTGTGGCGCTACCATGCCGTCCACCATTCCTCGGAAGAGCTGCATTGGGTATCCGCCCGCCGGTTCCATCCGGTCGACGACCTCGTTCACATCGCTTTGCCGGACGTCGTCCTGCTTCTCCTAGGCATGCCGATGGAAGTCATTGCCTTCGTGGCGCCATTCCAGATCTGGCACTCCGCCTTGATCCACAGCAACCTGAACTGGGACTTCGGCATCCTGAAGACGGTGATCGTCAGCCCGATCTACCATCGCTGGCACCATACCGGCATCGATCAGGGCGGATCGAAGAACTTTGCCGCCACCTTCCCGATCCTCGATCTCATGTTCAGGACCTACTACATGCCGAAGGGCGAGCGGCCTGAACGTTTCGGGATCGACGATCCGACATTCCCGAAGGATTTCGGGGGACAGATTATGCGTCCCTTCCGACAGAGCGCGTGAGCGACACGGTCGCGAGCCACCGCGAACACACTCGTTACGAGATCGCCGCCGTATCCCCGAAAACCGGAGCGGCAGACGCACCCCAAGGGCGAGGCGCCCCCGTCATCCGGCCGCTTCACGGCTAAGTGGAACTCTCCTCTTTCTCCTCCGGCTCCGGATCGCCTGTCCACGCGGTCGCGAAGGCGGCGAGTTGGCGGGCGTCGGCGAAGGCCAGGACCGTAACGGTTCGCTCGGCCGGCATTCCCCCTGGATAGGACGCGATCAGCACCGTCTCGGCCGAGAGCCGTGCGCCGGGCGCGTGCGCGTCGATCCAGGCCTGCGCCTCCAGGCTGAGCTGGTCGGGGTTGGCGGGATCGCGCGCGCGGGAGTCGCTGCGCAGCACGATGATGAAGCGGCCGAGCGCCGGGTTGCGCTCGGTGATGATCTTGATCAGGTCGATCATCGGGCGGCCCCGCTCAATGCAGCTTCACCCGCGGCTCCGTGCGCCGGGTGAGCGCTCGGGCCAGGGCGTCGAGGGCGGTCTTGATGGTCCCGTGCAGGGCCTGCTCGTGCATCTTGTAGAGCGAGCGATACATCAGCCGGGCGAAGAAGCCGGCAATGAGCATGTTCTTGCCTTGGATGAACCCCATCAGGTTGCCGACGGTCGAGTACTCGCCGAGGGAGACCAGCGAGCCGAAGTCCCGGTACTTGAAGGGCTTGAGCGGCCGGCCCTCGATCTTGGCGGGAATCCACTTGATGAGGTGGCTCGCCTGCTGATGCGCGGCCTGGGCGCGGGGCGGGACCGGCACGTCGGAGCCCTGCTCCACGAGGTAGGCGCAGTCGCCGATCGCGAAGATGTCGGGGTCGCGCGTCGTCTGCAGGGTCGGGGTCACCACGAGCTGGTTGTTGCGGGTGGTCTCGAGACCGCCGATGTCGTGCAGGAAGGCCGGGGCCTTCACGCCCGCGGCCCAGACGACGAGCTCCGAGGGGATGACGCTCCCATCGGCGAGGAGGACGCCGTCGGCGCGCACCTCCGTCACGCGCGCGCCGGTGCGGACGTCGACGCCGATCTTGCCCAAGAGCTGCATCACCTCGCCCGCGAGTCGCGCCGGCACCGCCGGCAGGATGCGGTCTGCGGCCTCGACGAGGGTGATCTTGAGGTCCTTGGCCGGGTCGATCCGGTCCATGCCCGTGGCCGCCACGTCGCGGGTGGTGCGGTGGAGCTCGGCCGCGAGCTCGGTGCCGGTGGCCCCGGCCCCGATCACCACGACGTGGAGCTGTCCCGGCCGTACCGGGCCTTCCTGCGTGTGGGCACGCAGCATGGCGTTGATCATGCGCTGGTGGAAGCGCACCGCCTGCTCCTGGGTATCCAGCGCGATGGCGTGCTCCTTCACCCCCGGCGTGCCGAAATCGTTCGTGGTCGAACCCACCGCCAGCACCAGCGTGTCGTAGGGGATCGACCGGTCCGGCGTGACCTCGCGGCCCTCGTTGTCGTAGCTCGCCCCAAGCTGAATTTGGCGTGCCGCCCGGTCGAGACCAGTCATTTGCCCGATGCGGTACCGGAAATGATGACTGTGAGCGTGGTGCAGGTAGTCGACCGCGTGATGGCCGACATCGAGGCTGCCGGCGGCGACCTCGTGCAGCAACGGCTTCCAGATATGGGTGCGCGCCCGATCGACCAGCGTCACGTGCGCCTTGCCCCGCCGCCCGAGCTTGTGACCGAGCTTCGTGGCGAGCTGCAAGCCCGCGGCCCCGCCGCCGACGACCACGATGCGATGCAGGTTGCCCTCGTCGACCGGTACCATACGCCCTCGTCCTCACGTTGCGGCCAAACCGCGGCCCATTCGCTTGATAGGCGATAAAGGTGTGAAAGTTCCACGCCTGCGGCTCGCGCCATGCGCGCGGCAGCCCCGCGGTGCAGGTACGTGGCTTGCTCCGAAGCCTGGTGACGCAATCGGAATGCCGGATGGTGGGTCGCAGGCCGCGAGACTTGATCGCGGGCAGCCCCGCAGGGCATGGAACGGCATGATCCCGCGCCCGCCGAAGCCGTCCAGCCCCTGCAACAAGGTCTGCGTTCTCGATGCCGTCACCGGCCTCTGCGAGGGCTGCGGCCGGACCCGCGACGAGATCGCCCTGTGGGGTTCGTTGCTCGAGCCTCAGCGGCAGGCGATTATGGCGACGCTTCCGGCGCGGCTCCGCGCCGCCTATCCCCTGCGAGCGACGGCGCCGGCTGCCCCATGATGTACCTCGCCCTCGGCGTCCTCGGCCTGGTCCTCGTCCTGCTCATCGTGACGGACGGCTCGGGCAATGTCGGCGGCATCGAGTCCGACCAGCTTGCGAGCCTCGCCGTCACCGGCACCTTCCTGACCCTCGTCGTGGCAGGGTTCTGGCACCAGTTCCGCGATCGGATGGGCGAGAGCCTGAAGGCGCTTCTGATCTGGGGGGTGCTCGGCCTCGCCCTGGTGATCGGCTACGCCTATCGCGAACAAGCCCGCGAGGTCGGCGCCCGTGTGATGAGCGAGCTGCGCCCGGGCACCGCCGTCAAGGGGCCGGGCGGCACCGTCACGGTCACGCGGAGTTCCGGCGGCGAGTTCACGGTCCGCGCCGAGGTCAACGGCCGGACCCAGCCCTTCATGTTCGACACGGGCGCCAGCGCCGTGGTGCTGACCGCCGAGAACGCGGAGGCTCTGGGAATCAGGCCGGCGGATTCCGCCTTCAACGTCCGGGTCTCGACGGCGAACGGCGTTGCGCTCGCCGCGCCGATCCTGCTCGACAGCCTCAGCGTCGGCACCATCACCGAGCGCAACATCCCCGCCATGGTCAGCCGCCCCGGCGCCTTGTCGGGAAACCTGCTCGGCCAGAGCTTCCTCAACCGCCTGCCCTCCTACGAGGTGCGGGGCGACCGGCTGATCCTGCGGGGGAGCTAGGTCCGGCTCAGTAGCGGACCGGGTCCGGCCCGCCCGTCAGCATGTAGCGCAGGCCCACCCGGACCTCGTTGGCGGTGACGTCCTTGAGCCGGGTGTCGTAGCCGAACTCGTCGATTCCGGATTTGGCGCGGCCGAGATTGACGTAGCGGTAGCTCGCATCGACGCTGAAGCCGCCGCCGATCGCGTAGGAGACGCCGCCGGAGAGGGCCCAGGCGAGCGTGGTCACGGAGCGGTCCGGCCGCTTGACCGAATCGCGCAAGCCCGTCCCCGGCACGCCGTCGCAGGAATCCAGGATACAGGTGGTCTGGGTGTAGCCGCGCCGGAAGTTCTTGTCGGCGAAGCCGACGCCGCCGCCGATATAGGGCGTGAGCCCCCACCAGGTGCCGAGATCGGCGTAGACGTTCACAAGCCCGGTCAGCGCGTCGAGTTGGCCGGCCTCGACGTTGTAACCCGTGCGGAAGTTCGAGCCCGAGGAATAGGTGCTGAAGCTGCTGCGCAGGCGCTGATCGACCGTGACGTCGACCCGCAGCCAGTCGTTGATCTTGTAGCCGACGCCGCCGCCGTAACCGCCCTCGTGGCTGAGGCGCAGGCGCGTCAGGGGCGGAACCGGGTTCGCGGGATCGACGAGGGTCGCGTCCTTGGGACGGTCGTAGAAGGATTCCGTGAAATCCGCTCGCAGGTACCAGCCGGTGCCGACCTCGACCGCTTCCGGCGGCAGGGGCGGGGGCGGCAGCGAGGGCCGGAGATCGGCCGAGCGGGCCGGCTGCACGAGGGCAGCGCCGAGAAGCGCCAGCACCAGGGTGGTCCGAGGAAGACGCAGCACGACCGATAATCCCAGATGATGCCGCCCAAGGAGGCAGCCGCTTCACACAATCTCATGCTCGTCCCGAAACCTTAGGATCGGCTTAACCCTAACGGCGGGCGCGAAAATGAAGAACGGCGCGGAGGTGATCCGCGCCGTTCGCCTTGGCCATCGGTGTGGCGTGGGTCTCAGTATTTGCGGATGATCGGTGCCGGCGCGTAGTCGGCCGCGAGCGGGGGCAGCGGCGCGGCGGCGACGCCGCCGAGCAGCCAGCGCATGCCGATCTTCACATCCTGCGAGGTGACGTCCTTGAAGCGGTAGCTGGCCAGCGAGCAGTTCGGATCGTTGACGCAGGCCACGTTGCCCGTCTTCGCCTGGCCCATATGCAGGTAGCGGTAGGCAAGTTCGAGCTGGACGTTCGGGGTCACGCTGTAGGCGAGGCCGGCATGGGCCGCCCAGGCGAAGCTGCCCGAATGCTTGTCCGGCGCGGTGCCGAAGCCGCCGAGCGCGGTGCCGGCGCCGACATCGCTGAAGTTCGAGACGTTGTGGTAGGCGTAGCCCACGCCGCCGCCGACGAAGGGCGTCACGCCGTGCCAGGTCCCGAGGTCGATGTAGCCGTTCGCCATCACGAGGACGGTGGAGAGCTTGCCGTCGTACTTGTTGATGCCGGTGCCGGGCGTGCCGTCGCCGAAGAAGCCGTTGAAGCGGTCGACAGCGTAGAGCTTGGTCCCGCTGCGATACTCGGCCGTGACGTCGGCCCGGAAGAAGCCGAAACCGTAGCCGACGCCACCGCCCGCGAAGAACTGATCGCTGGCGCCGAGCTGTTCGAAGGCGTAGCCATCGGGCAGGTTGCCGCGCAGGAGGGTCGTCTGGGCCTTGCCGATATCGACGGCGCCGACGCCGACGTCACCGCGCAGGTACCAGCCGCCACCGATCTCGATGGGCGGGGGCAGGGGCTCGGGAGGGGGAGGCGGCAGGAGGTCGGCAGCCTGGGCGAGGCAGGGCGCTCCTACGCTCGCGACGAGCGTGACCGAGCGCACCAAAGCGTAGAGCTTGGAGCGGCGCATAAGATTTCCTTCACTCGACAACGTGCCGGAACCTTCAGACACCGGCTGGATGACGAGAGCAGGATCGGAGAGAAGGGTTAAACCCGGCTTAACGTTAAATCTTATCCTTGCATCTTCGCTGCGCATCCTCCCCGCGTCTCCGGGACGTGGCAGATCCGCCTCACTTCACCTCAGGAAAGGGCCGCCCGATGCGGATCGAGGACGTGCGCGGGCTGGCGCTGATGCTACCCGAAGCGGTGGAGGGTGCTCATATGGGCAACCCCGATTTCCGCGTCGGCGGCCGCATCTTCGCGACGCTCTGGGTGGAGGAGGAGCGCGTGGTGCTCAAGCTGACGCCAGCGCATCAGGCCATGCTGGTCGAGGCCCAGCCCGACCTGTTCGCGCCAATCGCGGGCGCCTGGGGCCGGCGCGGCTGGACCAACCTCGACCTCCCCGAGTGCGACGAGGAGATTCTACGGGGTGCGCTGCTGGCGGCTTGGCGCAACACGGCGCCGGCGAGGGTGGTCTCGACCTACGAGCCGCGGCGTTCGGCAGGCTCAAACGATCCGCAGGAATCCGATCGGGAGATGTGATGTCGGGCGTAAAGCGCGCGAATCTTCTCCCCTTGTGGCCGGGTGATTGCAGATGGGTTTCCTCAACCCCCTTTTTTTATTCCGGGACTGCGAAGCAGGGCCCGGAACCCAGAGCCGCTGCCAGCGCAAGGTTTGGAGTCACCTGCGGCTCTGGGTTCCGGGCTCACCTGCGGCGCCCCGGAATGACAAAGGGGGGTGCTGGAGAGACAGCGGCCCGATGAAGCACTTCATCTGCAATCGGCCTACCCTTGTGGAAGGGTGGGGGGTTGTCCCGCTTGGTGAGCGAGCGGATCACACGCCACCCTCACCACCAACTCCTCACCGCAAGGGGCGAGGGCGCTTAACCGAACTACGCCGCGACATTCGCCACCGCGTCGACGACCTCGTCGACCACGTCCGAGACGAGGCGGCGGTCGTCGCCCTCCGCCATCACGCGGATCACGGGCTCGGTGCCCGATGGGCGGATCACGAGGCGGCCGCTGTTGCCCAACCGCTCACGGGCATGGGCGATGGCCGTCGTCACGGTCTCCTGCTGCAGGGGTGCGCCCGAACCGTAGCGGACGTTGCGCAGGATCTGCGGCAGCGGATCGAAGCAGTGGCAGACCTCGCTCACCGGCCGCCCGACGCGCTTGACCACGCTGAGGAGTTGCAGCGCCGCCACCAAGCCATCGCCGGTGGTGGCGTAGTCGGACATGATGATGTGCCCGGATTGCTCGCCGCCGAGGTTGTAGCCGTGCTCGCGCATGTGCTCGAGCACGTAGCGGTCGCCGACCGCCGTGCGGGCCAGCGTCAGGCCGATACCGCCGAGGAATCGCTCGAGGCCGAGATTGGACATGATCGTCGCGACGAGGCCGGGCTGGGTCAGCCGCCCGTCCTCCTTCCAGGAGCGGGCGACGACGGCCATGAGCTGGTCGCCATCCACCACCTGCCCCTTCTCGTCGACGATGAGCACGCGGTCCGCATCGCCGTCGAGCGCGATGCCGATATCGGCGCGCAGCTCCCGGACCTTGCTCACCAGCGCCGTCGGCGCCGTCGAGCCGACGTCGCGGTTGATGTTGAAGCCATCCGGCTCCACGCCGATGGCGATGACCTCGGCGCCGAGCTCCCACAGGGTCTCGGGCGCGACGCGATAGGCGGCGCCGTTGGCGCAATCGACCACGACGCGCAATCCGTCGAGGGTGACATGGCGGGGCAGCGTCCGCTTGGCGAACTCGATGTAGCGGGCGTGCACGCTCTCGATGCGCTTGGCGCGTCCGATGTCGCGGGCGCCCGCGAGGCGCTTGTGCAGCTGACCGTCGAGCAGAGCCTCGATCTCGCGCTCGACCTCGTCCGAGAGCTTGAAGCCGTCGGGCCCGAACAGCTTGATGCCGTTGTCCTCGTAGGCATTGTGCGAGGCCGAGATCATCACGCCGATATCGGCGCGCATGGAGCGGGTCAGCATGGCGACGGCCGGAGTGGGCATCGGGCCGAGCTGGAGCACGTCCATGCCCACCGAAGTGAAGCCGGCGATGAGCGCCGTCTCAATCATGTAGCCGGACAGCCGCGTGTCCTTGCCGATGACGACCCGGTGGCGATGATCGCCTCGCTGGAAGACGAGGCCGGCCGCCTGACCCACCTTGAGCGCCAGTTCCGGCGTGATGACGCCGTTGGCGCGGCCGCGAATGCCGTCGGTCCCGAAATACTTGCGCACGTGGTCCGTCCCCGGTTTGCCGGTCCCTTGTACCTCAACCCCGTCGACGGCTGGTATCCAAGCGTGGCGAATCGATGGTGAACGGGGCGGAGCGAGATAAACTCATCCGAAGGAGGAGGCGCCGCCAGCCTCTCCCACGAGCAAAAAAAGGGCGGCAGGATCGCTCCTGCCGCCCACGTTCCATCGATGATGCTCGATCACGCCTGAGGCTGAGGCTCCAGCCCACCATCCGTCTCTCTGGGACGGCCGCGGCCCGCGGAAGGAACCGAGGAGCCACGGGCCGGGCTCGGAGGGCCGTCGCCCGCGTCGCGGAGCGGCGGCTTGCCGGCGAGCAGACCCTTGATCTCATCGCCCGACAGGGTCTCGTATTCGAGGAGCCCCTGCGCCAGCGTCTCGAGATCGTCCTTGTGCTCGGCGAGGATGCGGCGGGCCTC
>NZ_BPQP01000068.1 GCF_022179305.1 Methylobacterium iners | reverse complement strand
GTCATCGTTAATCAATCAATTGATACGCAAATGTTGCTGCTGCCTCAAAGGAATGAAATCGCTCTTGACCGCAAGGCATCTTGATCAATCGTCCGTGCGACAGGTCGATTGCTAGGGCGCTTGGTTCGATGACGAGTGAGGCAGGTGCAAGACCGAGCCAGCGAGGCTAGCCAATCTCAGCTCGCATCAGCCCAAGCCGTCGCATGCCGCTTCGAAGGCTCTTGCGCGGAAGGTAGACGAGGGTGCTCCAGACGGTGAGGCCAGCAAGCCCAGCAAAGGCCCCGAGAAGCTGGATCCCGATCCGAAAGCGCCGCATCATCCCCTCGTCGTGTGACGTCGCCTTTCGAGGTGCGGTAGCGTTCAGGCCTTGCAGCTTCCTTCTGCAGTCCTCGCAAATCATGGGTTATCTTGGCGGAATCGAGCGGTTCGGCTCGCTCTTGACCACTGCAGGAAGGCTCCTGGGCCGGTGCGAGCAAGCCTAGGTGCAAGACGTAACTCACGGCACCAGAAGACCAAAGCCGGACCCTGTTCTCAGCGCAATGAGGTTCTCCGTCAGCGATCAAAGCCTTGCGTCCAAAGCCTGAACCGCCCCTTCCGATCACAGACCCGTGAACTTTTTTCGAGGTAGGGGTCGCGATGGGATTGTTTCGCAGGTGCGAAAGGCGCCTTGTGCCATCACACGTAAGGGCACCAACGATGGCAGGCGACGCGTCTGGCGAGGGCGAAGACAGCAGGGACGCTGAACCGCCGCGCTATCGCGTTCTGATCCTGTCGCAGGAGGGGCAACCCGTCGAGATCATCGGCTTCACGGCCTACGGCGACGATGCAGCATCAGCGATCGCCAAAAGCATGGTCGATGGGCATGCAATCGAACTGTGGTGCGCTCGGCGCCTTGTCGGACGGTTTGAGCCTGAGGGTGACTAGATCGCCTTGGCTTTGTACGTCCGGACCGAGGCGTTGACCCGAGCGCAAATTCGACGAGCAGCCGATCTTGCGCGCAAATTGAACGGATAAACTCGGTCGAATGCGCTGATACCTCGGCTTTCCCACGAACCGATTCAGACATTTGCAGCACTCGGCACGCGATCACCTTCTGCAAGGGAGGAGTGCGAGACATGGGTCGCATGCTGCAGTCGTGGATGCGTGACACGCGAGGCAACGTCCTCCTCATCTTCGGTCTGGGCTTGCCCGTCCTCGTGGGTCTTGCGTCGGCCGCCCTGGAATACGGCTCGCTGGTCAAGCGCCGCACCGAGCTGCAGCGCGCCGCCGACGGCGGCAGCATCGCGGGCGTCAACCAGTTCAAGCTCGCCAACACGGACGACGCGGCCGCCATCCGCGCGGCGATCGCCATGGCCCAGGGCCAGGCGCAGGGCTCGACCAACCGCGTCACCCAGGTCCAGGCCGAGGTGCTGGGCAACCATTCCTCGGTCAAGGTGACGGTGCGCGAGAGCGTGCCGCTCGCCTTCGGCAAGCTCCTGAACGTGCCGAGCATCGAACTCGTCGTAAAATCGACCGCTAAGCTCGCCGGAACAACCCGCCTCTGCCTGCTCGCGCTCGATCCCGCCATGCAGGCCGCCTTCCACTTGGAGAGCGCCGCTCGGATTACGGCAACCGACTGCTCGCTCTACTCGAACTCGATGAACTCAGCCGGCATCCAGGCGGAGAACAGCGCGCTTGCCGTCTCGCTCTCGACCTGCACGGCGGGCGGCTACCAGGGCAGCAGCGCGAACTTCACGCCACCGCCAGCCACCGGCTGCCCGCCGCTGAAGGACCCGCTTGCTGACCGGGCCAAGCCGTCAGCCGGGCCGTGCGTCGTGCTGCCGACCTACATGAGCGCGCGACCCGGAGCGCCGGGCTACAACAACCCTGCCTACGGCGCCAACGTGGTCAGCGGCGGCACCGTGACGCTCGACCCCGGCACCTATTGCGGCGGCCTCCACGTCACGAACGGGGCGCAGGTGAGTCTCCGACCGGGCGTGTACATCATCAAGGATGGACCGCTCGTCGTCGACAGGATGTCCTCGTTCAAGGGCACGAACACGGGCTTCTACTTCTCAGGCGATCGCGCTGGTCTGCTGTTTGACCAAGACAGCGTGGTGAGCCTCACCGCACCCAAGGACGGCGTCATGTCGGGGCTGCTCTTCTTCGAGGATGCCAACATCCTCAGCCCCGTGGCCCTGCCGCTGCCGCTCAGCGGCAAGGGCGCGGTGCCACGCCTACTCGGCGTGGTCACTCGCACAGTCTCCGGCGTCTTGGGCTCGCTTCTGCCGACGTCCTCACCCTGGCGCGAGTACCGGATCATCAGCGACGAGGCGCGCACGCTGCTGGGCACGATCTACCTGCCGGCCGGCCGCCTGATCATCGACTCGAAGAAGCCGATCGCCGACCAATCCGCCTACACGGTGATCGTGGCCCGGGTGATCAACCTCTACGACGGCCCCAACCTTATGCTCAACGCCCATTACGCCAGCAGCGACATTCCCGTGCCCGAGGGCGTTGGCCCAAGTTCCTCCGACACAGTGATCTCGCAGTAGCGCTCTTGTCAGTGGACCGGCCGGTCATTGATCAGCGGCTTGATGTCGAGCTCGACTAGGAGATCAGCCACTTTGGAACGCGCTGCCTCTGCGGTGCTCGACGCGGCGGCAGCAATCAGGCGCCCTTCCGGGCCTAGGCACACCGCCAACCAGGGAAGTCCCTTGGCGGGCGGGTCGTAGACCACAAGCGCGTAGCCGTCGGCGTGAAGCTTTGTGGCCTCAACGAGCATGCGGCGCTGTCTCCAATCCGATCATCGTTCCTCGTGTTCGGGCGCAAACACTGGTGTGCGGGATTGAGTTGCTCGCGAACGGTTATGAAACGGATCCAGGCTAGATCATCTGGTGCATGCTGGGGGATGAGCTGTGCTTCACAAGGTCGATAGTGCCACGACGATCCTGTCCGCGCGCGCACTCGTGCGAGCCGAGACGATCGATGGTGGCGACACCATTGTGCTGCACATGCAAGGCGCGGATGGAACCTCCGCTTCGGTTCTGATGCCGCGCCACGCTGCGCAAGCGGTGCGTTCAGCCATAGACACCGAACTTGCTGCGCCTCGCAGGCAGAGCCCGTTCGATGCCGGCATATGAGCTGGCCGTCAGCCTGCAAGCTCCCAGCACGGGGCGGTGGACGGACTGCGTCTCGGTCTCAGCCTCATCCCTTGCCGAAGCTGCGCGCCAAGCAGCCCTAATCGTCGCTGACACTCTGGGCGATACACCCGGCCAGGCTCGCCTTAGCGACGCCGATGGCTGTGTTGTTTGGACCTGGTTCCGGCTCGCCAGCACTCAGGTCGGCGCACAAGGCGAAAAGCCAACCTCGTCGTTCCAGTCTCGGGCCGAGTAAGCGCCCGGACAGCGTGCAGGCTAGATCGCGCCGTCGGTGAGCTGGAGGATCCTGTTTTGCAGGCGCAGGACCTCCGCCTCAAGTTCCTTGATCCGACGGCGCAACGCGGCACTCTCTTCCTGCGTCGACTCCGCCTCAGACGCCTTATCCTCGCGACGAAACTGGATGCCAGCCTCGTTCTCGGAGCGCCACCTCAGCTCGGCTTGAAGTCGCTTCTGCTGGATGGGAATGTAGAGCTCGAAGTGGGTCGGCAGAGCGACGGCACGATCGATGTCGATGCGCGCCCCGCCCTCCGAGGTGTTGCGGATGACGCATTCTTGGCTGGTCAGACCCTTGTTGAACGTGATCGTCGCGGCCATGAAGCAGCGCTTGCGAACCTCAGCCCGATTGGAGGTGGCTTGGTCGGGTTTGGTCTCGGCCTGAGATGGTGCGGTAGACAACATCCCAGAGCACTGGCACGCGCCGCGCTAAGGATCTGTTGCGCAAGTCCTATACCGGCCGCGCCAGCAAGATTGCCGCTCGGGCCATGTTCCACCTGTAAGCCAGTGTCGCTTGCGGATTTGAGAGCGCCTTGCTGGCTACCTCGTGCGCTTTGAAGGCTGCATCGAGATCCAGCGTGTAATTGCCGATCGCGTAGGCTTTGCTTCTGTCGCCAGCCACAGCGGCTTGGACCGCCCGTGTTACGTCCTCCTCAACGACGAGCTTCGTCTTGAGTAGATCGTCGAGGGTCAGATCGTTCGTCATGCCGGCTAGGTAGGGCAGACGAGACTTGGCGACCAAGCGGCCCCGCCGCCCGATTTGATCACGGGCTGGCGGGGTGGCCGTCCATCTCACAGGTGAGCCGGTACGCAACTTGGCTCGCGGATAGGATGGCAAGCGGCAGTTGGCTGGTCATTAAGAGCGACCTTCACCGCCTGCCCAAATCGGAGATACCGGCTTCTCCCGCCCACGAGTATCAGGACAGGAACTTGGCGTACTAAGCACCCGGGCCAGGAGTCATTTAACAGCTCGTTATCCATGAGCGTCTAAGACAGCCTCCTTTGTGAGGATGCCGTCGATGCGCGTGCTTTTGGTTGAGGATGACGCCACGGTCGCGCAGAGCATCGAGTTGATGCTCAAGTCCGAGAGCTTCAACACCTACACCACCGATCTCGGTGAGGAAGGGATCGATCTCGGCAAGCTCTACGACTACGACATCATCCTGCTCGACCTGAACCTGCCCGACATGTCGGGCTACGAGGTCCTGCGGAACCTCCGCGTCGCCAAGGTCAAGACACCGATCCTGATTCTGTCGGGCATGGCCGGCATCGAGGACAAGGTGAAGGGTCTCGGCTTCGGGGCCGACGACTACCTGACCAAGCCCTTCCACAAGGACGAGCTCGTCGCCCGCATCCACGCCATCGTGCGCCGCTCGAAGGGCCACGCCGAGTCCCTGGTCACGATTGGTGATCTCAGCGTGAACCTCGATCAGCAGACCGCCGCCATTGCGGGGAGCATCGTCCCCCTGACGGGCAAGGAGTACCGGATGCTCGAGCTTCTGGCCTTGCGCAAAGGCTCCACCATCACGAAGGAGATGTTCCTCGGCCACCTCTACGGCGGCATGGACGAGCCGGAGATGAAGATCATCGACGTGTTCATCTGCAAGCTGCGTCGCAAGCTCGCCGTCGCCTCGGGTGGCAAGGACTACATCGAGACCGTCTGGGGCCGGGGATACTTGCTGCATGACGGGACAGCGCCGTCACAGCGAGCATCGGTCAGATAGGACGCGGCAGTCTCCCGCAGCGGCCAGGACCTTCCGGTTCGCAGGAAGTCCAATGGTCTGCCTCGCGGTTTCAGCATTGAGACTGGTGGGCAGTGATCTGCGGGGTCGCTGCCACGCCAGCCCTTCGTCTTAGCCATGCTTACCCCATCGCTCCGGTCCCAGAAGCTGATGGCGAACCGCCTACGTACCAAGGCGGGAGACAGCCGTCATTACCAGCTCTGCTCACACGATCAGGCCGAAGCTTACTGCTGTGCGGCAGCCTCAAGGAGCTTCAGGTTCATTGCTGCTAACGCCAGCAAGGGCGGGGGCAGGCCTACACCAGCCCGCCGCATTTGCTGGGTCGCGTTACGACAGGCGCCCAAGTCATTCCCACGGGCCGCCGCCTCGACCTGTTCGACTGCTTCCTGTGTCGGCTTAGGCGCCACAGGAGCAAGGGGAGTGACCGACGGAGCGACTGCCGCTTGAGCCTGTCCCGCCTGAGGTGCTGGCGCGGCGGGAACAACGTTCGCTGTGGCCCCGGAGGGAGCCGCCGCATTCTGCGTGCTGCCCTGTGGACCTGCCGCGCCGGGACCAGACGAAGTAATCTGCCCCGACTGGCCGGACGTCTGCTGCGCGGTCCCTTGTGCCTGTGGCTGGGACTCGGGACTGTTCGCCTTGGGCGCCTGCACCGCCGTGGCGAGCTGCGCTGGCTGCGGGTCGGCCTTCTTGGCAGTCTCAGGCTGCCGGACGAACGCGACGAGTTCCTGACACAGATTGGCTGGTTTGCCGGATCCTGACCCTGGCTGAGGTGTGGGAGGGCCGTCCTGAGCCGTGACGCTGAGCGGCATACAGGCCGCCGTCACGAGCAGTACCGAACTGACGAAGCCTCTCACGATGCACCTCTCGCAGAGGGCGCTGAACGGAAAAGACGCGCGCCTCTGTCGATGGCCCAACCCTACGAGGAAGAAGATAGGTCCCGTGCAAAGGCGTCAGATCAGGCGGTACTCCTTTGATCAAGGAGGCGAGTGCTGGCACCTCTGCTTTTTCCGAGCCGGGCAAGATTACACTCGGCCGATGAAACTGCGGCAGCTACCGCAGCTTCATAACCGGTTGTTCAAGCCGATAGAGCGGGTCCGCGCATTTCGATCAGCTCCGCCAGCAATCCAAATACGAGCATCTTGTCATCGTATTTGAACGGCTCGTGGAATCGGCCAGCGAGGCGCAGACCAAATCCGCTCTCAACGGCCGCGACGCGAGCCTTGTGAGCCAGGCCGACACGAGTTCTTGTCGGCATCCAGGCGATCAAGCGGCACAGCCGAGATGTCTCCTCGGTCGCTGCATCCGAGGCCTCCTGACTGACGGTCCAATCGCAGGCAATTTTCCAATATCGTCCATGCTCGCGGCACAGCCTAATGAGTTCAGCATCGTCGTCGATCCTGGGCACATCGGGGGCTGGCGATGAGAAGTCTGGAATGGCAGCGAAAGGGAGGGCGGCCGCGCTGAGCACGGTACGGCGGTTCGTGTGGTGCTCGGCCATCAGATTCGCGCCTCCGCCACGCAATGCGCCTGCGCGTTCGTCCAGTCGTCTTTCAGGTACTCGGAAGCGCGCGACACCGCTTGACCGATGATGGCGATCGCGTCGGGCCTGAGCAGGTCTGCCGAGCTCCCGAGATGCATCAGCACCTGACCCCAGCTCTCAAGCCCTAGGATACGATCCTCGAGCGAGGCAAGCATGCTCTGGTGGTTGGCATTCGGATTGGCATTTACCGGCCGGTGACGGCTCGTGGTAGACGTTGGTGACATCATCTTCGTTCCTCAGCGGGTTCGTGGTGATGAGGCTGAGGGGCCCTGCCAGGGGCTTCCTCGGCCGACTTGTTTCTGGATGCGCCGGCACGCTGCACACGCCACAGGTAGCGGCGGGGAATTCCTCAGGCCATCGCTCGCATCTTGCTAATTTCGGCGCCGGCCATGCTTTCGGCGTCGACACGCGAATAGCCGCCATCGAATTCGAGGATCCCGGCACACTCCTCGTAGAAGGCCTGCCAGTCCTCTTCATCCCAGCCGGATCGATCAAAGGGATCTTCAGCAGTAACCCCTGTAGCTACATCCTGAACCGTACCGAATGCCCCAGACTCAGGGTGATGTTCAGGGTGAAGGGGGGGCAAAGTTACCGGGCTGACACGATGTAATTTCACCCCCTGAGGCCCTAAATAGGGGGTGAGATTTACCCCCCTATCCGCATCATCATTGGTTGGTTGAAGGGGGTCAGATTTACCCCCCATGACGCTGGATACGGATCTCTTCAGCCGTTCAATGCGCGCCTCGTTTCGCTTCTCCCTTTTGGCGGCCATCACCTCAGTGATCGGATCAATCGCGCCATTTAAAAACCTATAGACAGAAGCACGACCGCGACTGCCTCGGGTGACCTGCCACCATGGAATTGCCTCAAGGGCATTTCGGCATCGCCGGAGCTTCCCGACGTCCGTCCTTGGAACTTCGTCCGTCAGAGTTTCGTCGGAGATGATCGCGACGCCCGTCGCCTCGTCGACCTGCTGCGAAATGCGGAAGGCTATCCGAAACTGCCAATCGGCAACCCGAGGATCGCGACACATCGCGTGAAGCTGGTCCAGCCGTTTGCCCGTGAAACTCCCGACGGCTGACCATCCATGGGCGACGGAAGTCTGAGGAGGCTTGGAACGCGGCACGGAGCGGCCTAACCGCGACTAACAGAGCTAGCCTGAGAGGCAGGAGCGACGTCGCCTCGCGCAGCTATGCGGCCAGCGATGTACGCTTCGGCTTCCGCCTCCACGAACGCGATGCGCTTGACCGCAATTTTTACAGGTCGCGGAAATCCAGGCTCGTCATCCATCAATCGATAGATTGAGGAACGAGACAGGCACAGCCGTTCGGCGAAGGTCTTAGGAGAAATGAGTTTAGTAGGGGCTGCCATTTGGCACACCTCGATGAAAACGAGGCGGCTCAGCAGCACGCGCCTCAGGACAAACCAAACACCCGCTGCTGCGAGTGCTCCCGCTTCACGCGGGCTTGGTCATCTGTCCTGAAAGGCGACGCACAATTGCGTCATTGATGAAACGACATTGCTGCCGTGTGTCATCATATGTGCACTGTTGTCTTATGCTGTCAAGGTTAGCGCACGGCGTTATGCGTTTTGTGAGGCTCGGAGCGGGATCACGTTGCTCGCCGGCTCTGCCGCCACATATGCATTCCACGCTATCATCAGGGCACGCCGCTTTTCGAGCGCGGTTGCTCGCCGGTAGGCTGCTTCCGTCGCATCTCTGAGCGCATGCGCAAGCGCGGCCTCAGCCACATCGCGGGGGAATTCAGTTTCGTCCCCGCACCAATCCCGGAACGCAGACCGAAAGCCGTGCGGGGTGAACTGGCCAGCATCGGCGCGCCGCATCGCCATCGTGAGGGCCATCACCGACAGGGGCTTATCCGGCTTCGCACCGGGGAAGATGAAGATCCCGCCGCGCTCCCGCATCTCCTCGAGGATCTCGATCATTCGATCGGTGAGAGGCACCTGATGCGGGCGGCTCCCTTTCATTCGTTCGGCTGGTATCGACCAAAGGCGCTTGGCGACGTCGATCTCTGGCCAGGTCGCGCCCATGATCTCGCCGGATCGGCCGGCCGTAAGAATCGTAAATTCGAGAGCGCGGTTCGAAATGGTGGGATTGTCCCGAAGGCGAGCGACGAAGGCTGGCACGTCGGCATAGGGCATTGCCGCGTGGTGACCGCGGGCGAGCACCTTCCGCGGTGGCAGCAGCTTGTCGAGGTGACCACGCCAGCGGGCCGGGTTTTCGCCTGAGCGGTGTCCCTGAGCTCGCGCGGCGTCGAGGACGGCCTCTACCCTTCCACGCACCCGTGCAGCCGTTTCCGGCTTTGCCTGCCAGATCGGGCGAAGGAGGCGCAGAACGTCGTCGGTGCTCACGGCATCGACCGACTTCGAACGAATAGGGCCGGCATACTCGGTGAGCGTCATCTTCCACTGAGCGACGTGCTTTGGATTGCGCCAGGATGGCTCCATGTCGGCGATCAGGGCGTCAGCCGCCTGGCCAAAGGTAGGAATGGCCCGCTGCTGCTCACGGGCTTCCATCGGGTTCAGGCCTTCGGCCACGAGTGCCCGAGCCGCGGCGGCCTTCTCCCGCGCCCTGGCCAGCGTCACGTCGCGGGTCGAGCCAAGTCCCATTTCGGTTGGCTTCCCCCGCCACCGAAACAGGAAGACCCACCGGCGTCCGCCGTTAGGTGAAATGGAGAAGTAGAGATTGCCGCCATCGGCGTACCGTCCGGCCTCAACCGCAGTGGCGATGAAGCGAGCGGAGAGGCGGTTCAGTGCGCGTGCTATCCGAATGCTGCCCTATCATCTGCCCTATCAGCGAGGCAGTATCTGGCAGCGAATATGGTCAGGATGGTTTGCGCCTGGCAAGCTAAACGCCTGCGTTACAATGGGTTTCCAACGAGCATGAAACCGCTCGGAGACGCTGGAGCGGATAGTTTAATCCCGCTCCCTCCGCCATTTAGCCATAAACTATTGTGAAATAACGGTTTTTAGCGCTCGTTCCTAACCCACTTGGTGACACTGTGTAACCGTGGCCGTATGGGGAGCGGGGGCAGCGTTTGCGTCGTGCTGACTACCTGCAACGTCGTCGTGGACGCTGGTACGTGCGTCTTCGCGTTCCGGCGCATCTTGTAGCCACCGTAGGGCAGCAGCATCTCGTCAGGGCTCTCGACACTGACAGTGAGGCCATTGCCCGCGAGCGACGGTGGCTCGCTCTGGCGCTGCTGTGGGAGTGGATCGGTGCGCAGACCGTCTCGGACGGTTGGCGGCCTGCCTGGGTGGCGAACCTCACCGTAGCCGAACGGTCCTCCAACGATGGGCAGCGTGATCGATCCCTACCGTCCCTCCACGGTGGTGCCGATTATCCGATCACGAGAGCGCCAAAGCCTCGATCCGCATCAGGGCAGAAG
>NZ_BPQP01000067.1 GCF_022179305.1 Methylobacterium iners | reverse complement strand
GCCTGCGGTGACCGCCCACAACGAGGCGGCACGCGAGAGAGCCTTGCAGCGGCCCGGGATGCAAGAGAACCGGGGTTCAGCGCTGGCGCAGGGCGAGGGCCGCCGACACACCGCGACGCGCGAGCAGCGCGGGCCGACACCCGTGCTGCGGGACGCCGGGGGACCGGCATGTACTGACAGCTCAGGTGGTTCCGCGGCGTCCCGCGTTACCCCTCGCCAGCCATGCCTCCGGCGCTCGCAGCGCGCGGAGCCGATGACGCGTGCGGCAGGGCCCGGACCTACCGGCGCCGGCACGGGGCACCTGATTCCGGGCGCCGAGGGATCGCGGCTGCTGCGGCCCCTGCAGTCCCAGGATCGTCGTCACCCCGGGTTCCGACCCGCGCCGCCGCGAGGCTTCCTCGTTGTAAGCGCCGGCGGGAGCGCGTAGAAGCGGTTCGGAACGGTGCCCCGGCGACGGGGTGAAAAGGGAATGCGGTGAGAGGGCGACCTCGATTCCGCGGCTGCCCCCGCAACTGTGAGCGGCGAGCGCCTGCCATCGGCCACTGGAGCGATCCGGGAAGGCGGCGGGCGCGGCGACCCGCGAGCCAGGAGACCTGCCGTTCCCCCGCGATCCTCGAACGCCGCCGGCGGGGCGGCCGGAGACACGTGCATCATGTCGACTTCACCTCTGCCGACTTCGACCCTGACCCTCGCCGGCGCCCGCACGAACGAGCGCCTCGGCGCCGTGCTTCTCGCCGCCTTCCTCGGCCTCGGGCTCGTGTTCATGGCGGGCTTCGCGCCGGCCGCCGAGCTGCACAACGCCGCCCACGACTTCCGGCACGCGCAGAACTTCCCCTGCCACTGACCGCGTCGCGTCGGACGAGGGGTTTTCCATGATCATCCGGTTGGTGTCGGCGGCGCTGGTCGCCGGCTTCCTCGCGGCCGTCGTCGCGACGGGCCTGCAGCTCACGCTGACCTCGCCGCTCATCCTCGCGGCCGAGCGCTACGAGGGACAGGCCGCGCTCGACGCGCCTGGCCTCGCCTCGCTGATCGTGCCCGTCCACGCGGATGCCGGCGCGCATCACGGCGAGGGGGCGGTCTGGGCGCCCGGAGCCGGCCTGCCGCGCATGGCCTTCACCGCGCTCGCCACCCTCGTCGGCGCCGTGGGCTACGCGTTTCTGCTCGGCGCCGCGCTCCTCGCCTGCGGCCGCGAGCCGAGCCCCGAGACCGGCCTGCGCTTCGCGGTCGCCGGCTTCCTCGCCGTGGCGCTCGCCCCGGCGATCGGCCTGCCGCCGGAGCTGCCGGGCATGGGGGCCGCGCCGCTGGCCGAGCGCCAGTTCTGGTGGGTGATGACGGCCGCCGCCACCGCGATGGGCCTCTACCTCATCGCGATCCGCCGGGTGCCGATCGCCATCCTCGGCGGCCTCGTCCTCATCGTCGCGCCCCATCTCGCCGGGGCGCCGGGCGTGGACCACGCGAGCGGCACGCTGCCGGCCGGCTACGCCGCCTCCTTCGCGGCCCGCTCGCTGGCGGTCTCCTTCGTGTTCTGGGCGGCGATCGGGCTCGCCTTCGGCTGGTCCTGGCAGAGCTTCGGCCGCTCGCGCACGGTGGCCGCCCGTGCCTGACACCATCCTCTACGTCTGCACCACCTGCCGCGGCGCGAACGACGCGTCGGAGCCCCGCGCCGGCGCCCGCCTGCTCGCGGCGCTTCGCGAGGCGGCCGGCCCCGCCGGGCCCCGGATCGAGGGCGTCGAGTGCCTCTCCGTCTGCAAGCGGCCCTGCACGGTCGCCGTCGCCTCCGAGGGCCGCTGGACCTACGTCTACGGCGACCTCGACCCGGCGGAATCCGCCAGGACCATCCTCGAGGGGATCGGCCTCTACGCGGAGACGCCCGACGGCATCGTGCCCTGGAAGGCGCGGCCCGAGGCCTTCCGCAAGGGCGTCGTCGCCCGCATCCCGCCCTTGAACCAGAACCTTCCGGACGCCGCTGAATGACCCTCGTGACCAAGATCCCCTGCACCATCGTCACGGGCTTCCTCGGCGCGGGCAAGACGACGCTGGTGCGCCACCTCGTCGAGAACGCGGGCGGGCGGCGGCTGGCCATCATCGTCAACGAGTTCGGCGACATCGGCTTCGACGGCTCGTTCCTCGCCGCCTGCGGCATCCAGGGCTGCGGCGACGAGGACATCGTCGAGCTCGCCAACGGCTGCATCTGTTGCACCGTGGCCGACGATTTCGTGCCGGCCCTCAACAAGCTCCTCGAGCGCGCCGACCCGCCCGAGCACATCCTGATCGAGACCTCCGGCCTCGCCCTCCCGAAGCCCCTCGTCCAGGCCTTCCTGTGGCCGGCGATCCGCTCGCGCGTCACCGTCGACGGCGTCGTGGCCGTGGTCGACGGGCCGGCGGTCGCCTCCGGGATGTTCGCGGACGATCCCGCCGCGCTGGCCGACCAGCGCGCGGCGGATACGAGCGTCGACCACGACAACCCCCTGGAGGAGGTCTTCGAGGACCAGCTCCTCTGCGCCGACCTCGTCGTGGTGAACAAGGCCGACCTCCTCGACGAGGCGGCCCGCGCCTCCGTGCGCGCGACGATCGAGGCGCATCTGCCCCGCGCGGTGAAGCTCGTCGAGACCGAGCACGGCCGCATCGATCCGCGCGTGCTGCTCGGCCTCGGCGCCGCGGCGGAGGACGACCTCGACGCCCGGCCCTCCCATCACGGGGAGGGCGAGGACCACGACCACGACGATTTCGATTCCGTCGCGATTCCCGTGGCCGCCAGCGCCACGGCCGAGGACCTCGCCGCCCGCGTCGCCCGGGCGACGGAGACGGCCGGCGTGCTGCGGATCAAGGGCTTCGCCGAGGTCTCCGGCAAGCCGATGCGCCTCGTCGTGCAGGGCGTCGGCACCCGCATCGCCCACCATTACGACCGGCCCTGGTCGCGCAGCGAGCCCCGCGACGGCCGCCTCGTCGTGATCGGCCTTAAGGGCTTCGACCGGGACGCGGTCGCCGCCGCCCTCGGAGGGTGATGCGCTTGGGGGATGAGGTGAGCCCATGCACCTGATCCGCGTCGACACCGTCTCCCTCGACGAGGGCGAGGCCGCCATCGATCTCGGCCAGTCGCCCGGCGACATCGTCTTCCTGTCCTTCACGGATTCCGACCTCGTCGGCATCGGCAACGCGCATGCGGCCGAGGGCGCCGGGGCAGCCTTCCCATCGCTTCGCCTCGCCAAGCTCGCCAGGCTCCGCCACCCGATGTCCGTCGATCTCTACGTCGACGCGGTGATCGCCCGCTCGAAGGTCGTGGTGATCCGCTGCCTGGGCGGTCTGGACTACTGGCGCTACGGGGTGGAGCGCGCGGCGGCAGCCGCCCGGGCGAACGGCGTCAGGCTCGCCGTGCTGCCCGGCGATGACCGGCCCGACCCGCGCCTCGACGCCTTCTCGACCGTGCCGCCCGATCTCGCGCAGGAGCTCGACGCCTATTTCCGCGCCGGCGGCCCCGACAATCTACGGCAGATGCTGCGTCGGCTCGCCGCCGAAATCGGCTGGCCGATCTCCGCCGCGCCGCCGCGGCCGCTGCCGCGCGGCTTCGTCTGCTGCCCGGGCTGCGGCCCGGTTTCCCTGGAAACGGCCCTGGCGGCCGGACGCCACGTGGTCGAGCCCGCGCGAGGCTCCCTCTCCCAAGGGGAGAGGGAGGACCCGCGCTCGGGCCACACCGTTGCTGGCCGTGGAGGGGCGCCGACAAGTCGGAACAGCCCGCTCGCGCTCATCCTGATCTATCGCTCGGCGGCTCTGGGCGGCGACACGGCGCCGGCCGCGGCGTTGGCCCAGGCGCTCGGGCTCCGCGGGATCGCCTCCGTGGTCGTCGCCGTGTCGAGCCTCAAGGACCCGGAGGCCCTCGCGGCGTTGCGCGACGTGATCATCGCCGTCGGGCCCGATCTCATCATCGCGGCGACGGCGTTCTCCGCGCGCGAGGATGCCGGCTTCGTGCTCGACGCGGCCGACTGCCCCGTTCTGCAGGCCTTCACGGTCGGCGCATCCCGCGCCGCCTGGGAGGCGTCCGCGCGCGGCCTGAGCGCGGCCGACCTCGCGATGCAGGTGGCGCTGCCGGAGTTCGACGGCCGGCTGGCGGGCTTCCCGATCTCGTTCAAGGAGGAGGGGCCAGAGGGCGAACGCCGGGCGATGCCCGACCTCGGCGGCATCGCGGCCCTCGCGGACCGTGCCGCCGCCTGGATCCGGCTCGCCCGGACCCCGCCGGCCGAGCGGCGCCTGGCGCTCGTGCTCTCCGACTACCCGGCCCGCGGCGGCCGGGCCGGCTTCGCGGTGGGCCTCGACACGCCCGAGAGCGTGCGCTCGATCCTGGCGACCCTCGATGAGGCGGGATACGGCGTCGGCGAGGCTCCGGAGCCCGATGCGCTGATGCGGGCGCTGACCGGCGGCGGGGCCGGGTTCACCGTCGCGCTCGACGCCTATCGCGCCTGGCTCGCGACGCTGCCGCCGGTCGATCGCGACACGCTGCTGTCGCGGTGGGGCGAGCCGGAGGCCGATCCGCTGTGCGAGGAGAGCGCCTTCCGGTTCCGGATGGTCGTTCCAGATGATGGGGCGCACCTCTCCTCCCCCTTGTGGGGAGGAGCTGGAGGTGGGGGCGGTTCCGCTGGCCTCGACACAGGGTCGCCCAGCCACCCCCACCCCTGCCCCTCCCCACAAGGGGGAGGGGACACCCCGCGCGTCGCCATCTTCCTTCAGCCCGACCGGGGCCGTGCCGCCGACCGCAAGGCCGGCTACCACGACCCGGACGAGCCGCCGACCCACGCCTATCTCGCCTTCCATCTCGGCCTGCGGGAACGCTTCGACGCGCTGATCCATCTCGGCACCCACGGCACCACCGAGTGGCTGCCGGGCAAGGCCGTCGCCCTGTCGCCCGGATGCTGGCCTGCGCTCGCCATCGGCGCGCTGCCGGTGGTCTACCCCTTCATCGTCGACGACCCCGGCGAGGCCGCGCCCCTGAAGCGCCGGCTCGGCGGCATTGCGCTCGGCCACCTGACACCCCAGACGGGAGGGGCCGGGCTCGACCCGGAAGCCGCGCGCCTGCGCGAACTCGTGGAGGAGTACTCCGCCGCCTCCGTCCTCGATCCGCGCCGGGCGGCGATCCTGAGCCGCACCATCCTCGACGAGGCGGGATCGGCCGGGCTGCTCGCCGGCGCCGGGATCGCGGCGGACACGCCGATGCCCGATGCGCTCACCGCGCTCGACGCCCATCTCTGCGATCTCGGCGAGGTCACGATGCGCGAGGGCCTGCACGTGTTCGGGCAGGCCGAGGCCAGCGCTTCGGACCACGTGAAGGCCTGCGCCGCCGGCGAGCGCGCGGGGCTCCTCGCGGCGCTGGACGGACTTTTCGTGCCGCCCGGCCCGGCCGGCTCGCCGTCGCGCGGCCGCACCGACGTGATGCCGACGGGGCGCAACCTCACCACCCTCGACCCCCGCGCCCTGCCGACCCGGGCGGCGACGGAGCTCGGCGTCAGGGCGGCCGAGGCGGTCGTGCGCCGCCACCTCCAGGACGAGGGGCAATATCCCGCCCGCATCGTCATGGATCTCTGGGCCTCGCCGACGCTGCGCACCGGCGGCGAGGACGTGGCGCATGCCCTCGCGCTGATGGGCGTGCGCTCGACCTGGGACCATGCCTCGACCCGGGTCACCGGCTTCGAGATCCTGCCCCTGGCCCTCCTCGACCGGCCCCGGATCGACGTGACGCTGCGGGTCTCGGGCGCCTTTCGCGACACTTTCCCGGAGACGCTCGCGCTCCTCGACCGCGCCGCCCGCGCCGTCGCCCAGCGCGAGGAGGAGGACGAGGAGAACCCGCTCGCCGCCGCCCGCCGCCGGGGCGAGGGCGCGGCCCGGGTCTATGGCGCCGCGCCGGGTCGCTACGGCGCCGGGGCCGGCGAGACGGCCCTCGACGGCGTCTGGGCGAGCCGCGACGACCTCGGGCGTGCCTATCTCGAGGCCACATCCCATGCCTATGGCGGACCGGAGGAGGGGGCCGATGACGGCTTCGCGGCCCGGGTCGCCGGCGCCGACGCCTATTGGCACGCCTTCGACGTGGCCGAGCGCGACCTCTTCGACGGCGATGCCGCCGCGGAGGCGATGGGCGGCTTCGCGGCCGCGGCCGCTCTCACCGGCGGCCGGCCCGCGCTCTACAGCCTCGACGTCTCCGTCCCCGAGGCGCCCCGCGCCCGCACCGCCCGGGAGGACGCGGCCCGGCTGATCCGGGGCAGGCTCGGCCATCCACGCTGGATCGCCGCCCAGCTCCGCCACGGCTACCGCGGCGCGCAGGAACTGGCGCAGGGCGTCGACGCGGTCTTCGTGCTGGCCGCAACCACCGACGCCGTCAGCCATGCCGATCTCGACCGGCTCTACGGGGCGATGATCGGCGATCCCGACATCTTCGATGCGTTGCAGGCGGCCAACCCGGAGGCCGCCCGCGCCATCCTCGAACGCTTCGACGACCTGCGCCGCCGCGGCCTCTGGCAGAGCCGCCGCAATGCGATGGCCGCCGACGAGCTGATCCGGGAGGCGGCGGAGTGAGGCCCTTCTCAGCTGAGAGCGCCGATCGCGCGCATCGCTTCTCTCTGCAAGTCGGTAATAGGGGGACGCGCACCGGACTGACGCAGTCGCTTGTTCACCCACCTGTGTCATTCCGGGGCGCCGCAGGCGAGCCCGGAACCCAGAGCCATCGGTGGTTCTCCAGATTGCCAGGTCAGCGGCTCTGGGTTCCGGGCTCTGCTGCGCAGCCCCGGAATGACAACCGCTGTGCGAACGTCATTCGCAACCGCGCCGTCCTCCAACAGAGTGACTCCGGGTGTGCCGCCTGCGGTTCTCTCGGAGGCACACCATGACCATGCCGCGCCGCGTCGCGCCGCAGGCGCCCACCCGCCGCGGCTGGTGCCCGAGCCTCGCCCGTCCGATGCCGACGGGGGACGGGCTGCTGGCGCGGGTGCATCCGCCGCTCGGGCGCCTGACGCCGCGGCAGGCCGAGGCGGTCGCCGAGGCCGCCCGGACCTATGGCAACGGGCATATCGACGTCACGGCCCGCGCCAACCTCCAGATCCGCGGCGTGGGCGAGGCTACGCGCGCGGCCCTGGCGAAGGCCCTCGGCGCGGTCGGCCTGGGCGACGTTCGGGATGACGGCGGCCCCCAGCGCCTCACGCTCACCGATCCTCGCGCCGGGCTCGATGCAGACGCGTGGATCGATGTCGAGGGCCTTGCCCGCGCGATCGAGGCCGCTGGGGTCGGCATCGCCGGCCTGCCTCCCAAGACCCTGGTGGCGATCGAGGCGCGTCCGGGCCGACGGGACGGGCCGGGAAGCGACGCCGATCTCCGGCTCGTCGCCATCGCGCCGGGCACGCTGGCGCTGGGGCTCGCCGCGGAGGAGGGCTCGGATTGGTTCGGCGGGATCGCCGAGGGAGGGGCGCCGGCGCGCGTCGCGTCGATCCTCCGCGATTTCGCCCGCAGCGGCGCGCGCCGCCTTCGCGACCTCGCGCCCGAGGCACGGCGTCGTCTCGCGGGGGAATTGCCTCCCGCGCCGGAGCCCACGGGCGGCGCCGAGGCTGCCCGTCCCGGGCTGGCGCGGGCCGGCGAAGGTCTGACCCTCGCCCTCGACGCGCCCTTCGGGCGCTGCACGGCGGATGCTCTCCTCCAGCTCGCGTGCTGGGCCGCCCGGCTCGGCGGCGACGCCATCCGCCTCTCGGCCAGCCGCGGTTTCGTGCTGACGACGCGGGACGAGGCGGCCGCGCGGGCGGCTTCCGAGGCGCTCGCCGGACACGGCTTCGTTCTGGCGCCCGACGATCCCCGCGGCGCCGTCGCCGCCTGCCCCGGCGCGCCGGCCTGTGCCTCGGGCACGACGGCGACGCTGCCGGACGCCGCGCAACTGGCCGAGGCCTTTCGCCCCTTCGCCGCGCGGGGCCTGCGGGCGCATGTCTCCGGTTGCGCCAAGGGCTGCGCTCATCTGGCGCCCTCCGACCTCACCCTCGTCGGGGAAGGCGGAGCCTACGGGATCGTCCTGCGCGGCGGCCCCGATGCGTTGCCGGCGATTCGAATGACTTTCGAGGCGGCGCTGGACCGCGTAAGGAGGGCCGACGCGACCCTCCCCCTCGATCAGGCCTTCAGGACACCGTCATGAGTTCGCGCCTCGATTATCTGCGCGACGGCGGAGCCATCTACGCCCGCTCCTTCGCGATGATCCGCGCCGAGGCCGACCTCGCCCGGTTCAAAGGCACGGCCGAGCGGGTCGTCGTGCGCATGATTCACGCCTGCGGCATGACCGACCTGCCCCGCGACGTCGAGATGTCGGAGGGCTTCGCGGAGGCGGGTGCGGCGGCGTTGCGGGCCGGCGCGCCGATCCTGTGCGACGTTCGCATGGTCGCCGATGGCGTCACCCGGGCGCGCCTGCCCGCGAGCAATCCCGTTCTCTGCACGCTCGGCGACGCGCGCGTGCCGGACCTCGCCGCCAGGATGGAGACCACCCGCTCGGCCGCGGCGATGGAGCTCTGGCGCGAACACCTGCCCGGCAGCGTCGTCGCCGTCGGCAACGCGCCGACCGCCCTGTTCCGGCTCCTCGAGCTCCTCGACGAGGGCGTGGCGCCGCCCGCCGCAATCATCGGCATCCCCGTCGGCTTCGTGGGTGCGGCCGAGTCGAAGGAGGCGCTCGCCCGCGATGGGCGGGTGCCCTTCGTCGTCGTTCACGGCCGCCGCGGCGGCAGCGCCATGACGGCGGCGGCCGTGAACGCGCTCGCCAGCGAGATCGAGTGATGGAGGCGGGCGAGCGCATTCCCGTCGCGGAGCCGGTTGAGGGTCCGGAGGCGCCCGTGCACGCGGTGACGGGCACGCTGTTCGGCGTCGGCATGGGGCCGGGCGATCCGGACTACCTGACGGTGCGGGCCATGCGCGTGCTCGCCCAGGCGCCGGTGCTCGTGCATTTCTGCAAGAAGGGCCGCCGCGGCAACGCCCGCACCATCGCCGACGCGGTGATGCGCGACGCCTCGCGCGAGTTCCCGCTCGTCTACCCCTACACGACCGAGCTGCCGCCGGACGATCCCGAATACATCGGTGCGCTCGCCGCCTTCTACGACGACGCGGCGGGGCAGCTCGCCGACCATCTCGGCGCCGGCCGCGACGTCGCGATCCTCTCGGAGGGCGATCCGTTCTTCTACGGCTCCTTCATGCATCTCTGGCGCCGGCTGAAGGACCGCTTTCCCGTCGAGGTCGTGCCCGGCGTCACCGGCATGTCCGGTTGCTGGACCCGGGCGGCGACCCCGATCACCTGGGGCGACGACGTGCTGACGGTGCTCCCCGCCACGCTGGGCCGGGCCGCCCTGGTGGCGCGTCTGGCGGCGACGGACGCCGCCGTGATCATGAAGCTCGGCCGCCACCTGCCCAAGGTGCGCTCCGCTCTCGACGAGGCGGGATTGCTCGCCCGCGCCATCTACGTGGAGCGCGGGACCATGGCGGGCGAGCGCGTGCTGCCGCTCGCCGAGAAGTCCGACGATGCCGCGCCCTACTTCTCCATGGTGCTGGTGCCCGGCGAAGGCCGCCGGCCGTGAGCGCAGGAGATCTTGGAGGCAGCATCACGGTGGTCGGCCTGGGCCCCGGCGATCCGCGCCTCCTCACCGCCGCCGCGACGCAGGCCCTGGCCCAGGCCGAGGACCTGATCGGCTACCATCCCTACGTCGCCCGCGTGCCGGAGCGGCCGGGCCTGATGCGGCACGCCAGCGACAATCGCGTCGAGGTCGACCGGGCGCGCCACGCCCTCGAACTCGCCGCATCGGGCCGGAGAGTCGCCATCGTCTCGGGGGGCGACCCCGGTGTCTTCGCGATGGCGGCGGCCCTGTTCGAGGCGATCGAAACCGGCGATACGACCTGGCGAGAGCTCGCGATCAGCGTCGAGCCCGGCATCACCGCGATGCTCGCTGCGGCCGCTAGGCTCGGCGCGCCGCTCGGAGGCGATTTCTGCGCCCTCTCGCTGTCGGACAATCTCAAGCCCTGGGACGTGATCCTCGCCCGCCTCGAGGCGGTGCTGCGGGCCGATCTCGTGATTGCCCTCTACAACCCGATTTCCTCGGCCCGGCCCTGGCAGCTTGGCAGGGCGCTGGGTCTCGCGGCCGAGATTCGACGGCCTGAGACGCCGGTGATCCTGGCCCGTGCCGTCACCCGGCCGGACGAGAGCATCCGCGTGCTCACCCTGGAGGAGGCGCGCGAAGCTCCGGCCGATATGGCGACCCTCGTGATCATCGGTGCTTCCACGACGCGGCTCATAGCGCGCGGGGAGGGGACGCAGCCCTTCGTCTACACGCCGCGCAGCGTCGGGTCGGGGAAGGCGGCGTGAGCCCGCACCGCCGCTCAGGTTCTGCGGAACTCCGCGAGCCAGGCCAGCGCGGCCTCGGCATCCGCCACCGAGGGCACCGCGGGCTTCACCGGCTGGCGCACCATCACCACCGGCAGGCCGAGCGCCCGCGCCGCGGCGATCTTGCCGTAGGTGGCCGGCCCGCCGGAATTCTTGCTCACCAGCACCTCGATCCCCGCTTCCGCCAGGAATCCCGCCTCGACCGCCGCATCGAAGGGGCCGCGCGCGGTGATGGCCGTGAGGCGCGGCACGGGCAGTCCGTCGCCGATGGGCTCGATCGTGCGCACCACGTAGTCGTGCTGCGGGGCGCTGGCGAAGGCGCCGAGTTCCTGCCGGCCGATCGTCAGGAAGACCTTTCGCGGGGTCTCGCCGATCGCGGCCGCGGCGGCAGGAAAGTCCCCGACCTCGATCCAGTGGTCCCTGGCCTCGCGAGGCCAGGCGGGGCGCCGGATCGCCAGCAGCGGGACACCTGCCGCGGTGCAGCCGTGGGCCGCGTTGGCGCTCATCCGCGCCGCGAAGGGATGCGTCGCGTCGATGACGAGGTCGGCGTTCTCCGTCCTGAGCCAGCGGGCAAGGCCATCCGCGCCGCCGAATCCGCCGACCCGAGTGGTCACGCGCTCGGGCTTCGGCGCGCCGGTGCGGCCGGCGAGCGAGAGCGTGACGGCGAACCGCGATATCGCGGCGAGGCCACTCACCAGGGAACTCGCCTCGCCAGTGCCGCCGAGGATGAGAAGGCGCAGAATTCCGTCAGGCATGGGGATGCTTCTCGATGAGCGCCGGGCCGCTGTCGAGCGCTCCCTGGCTCGCGATCGTCGGCATCGGCGAGGACGGCCGGGCTGGCCTGAGTCCGGCTGCGGCGGCGGCCCTCGACGGTGCCGAGCGGGTCTATGGCGGGCGCCGCCATCTTGCGCTCGCCGCGCCGCTCGCCGCCGAGACCCGCGCCTGGCCGAGCCCGATCCACGAGGCCTATGCCGAGATCCTCGAAGGGCGCGGGCGGCCGACCTGCCTGCTCGCCAGCGGCGATCCCTTCCATTACGGCATCGGCGCCGAGATCGCCCGTCTCGTGCCGGCCCGGGAGATCGCCGCCTTCCCGGCCCCGTCCGCCTTCAGCCTCGCCTGCGCCCGGCTCGGCTGGCCGCTCGCCGAATGCGCCTGTCTCACGGTGCACGGTCGGGCGCTCGCCCGGATCGTGCCGCACCTGCAGCCGGGCGCGCGGCTGCTCGTTCTCTCCTGGGACGAGACGACCCCCGCCGCCATCGCGGGCCTGCTCACCGAGCGCGGCTTCGGCGATTCGAGGCTCATCGTTCTCGAATCGATGGGCGGGCCGCGCGAGCGCATCCGCGAGGAGAAGGCCGCTGCCTTCACGCTGTCCGGGATCGACCCGCTCAACACCGTCGCGATCACGGTGGCCGCCGGGGCGGGCGCACGGGTGATCCCGCTCAGCCCCGGTCTCGACAATGGCTGGTTCGAGAACGACGGGCAGCTCACCAAGGCGGAGGTCCGGGCGATCACCCTCTCCGCCCTCAGGCCCCGGATCGGCGACCTGCTCTGGGACGTGGGCGCCGGCGCCGGCTCGGTGGCGATCGAGTGGTGCCTGCGCCATCCCGCCAGCCGGGCGATCGCCATCGAGGCGCGCGCGGACCGGGCCGAGCGGATCCGGCGCAACGCCGGGGCGCTCGGCGTGCCCGACCTGGGAATCGTCGAGGGCCGCGCCCCGGACGCCCTCGACGGCCTCGACCCACCCGATGCCGTGTTCGTCGGCGGCGGCGTCTCCGAGCCGGGTCTCCTCGACGCGGCGATCGCCGCCCTTCGACCGGGCGGGCGCTGCGTCGTCAACGCCGTCACCCTGGAGGGCGAGGCGGCCCTGCTCGACCGCTTCGCCAAGATGGGCGGTGCCCTGCGACGCCTCGCGATCAGCCGCGCCGACCCGGTCGGCGGGATGCACGGCTGGCGCAGCGCGATGCCGGTGACGCAATGGGTCTGGACGAAGCCGTGAGCATTTCGGGCCTGCAGCTCGTCGCCGGCATCGGCTTCCGTCGGCGGACGGAGACGGAAGAGATCGTCGGGCTGGTCCGGCGAGCGCTCGCCTTGATCCCGGGCGAGCTTCAAGTGGTGGCGACCGCCGCCGACCGGGCGGGCGAGGCGGCCCTGCGCCGCACGGCGGAAACCTTCGGCCTGGTGCCGGTTGCGGTCGAGCCCGAGGCCCTCGCCGCCGTCGATTCCCGCGTGCCGACCCGCTCGGTCCGGATCGAGGCCTCCCGCGGCGTGGGCTCGGTGGCCGAGGCCGCGGCGCTGGCCGCCGCGGGGGAGGGCGCCGTCCTCGTCCTGCCGCGCATCGCCAGCGCCGGCGCGACCTGCGCCCTCGCAGCAAGGCCCCCGGAGGCGCGAGGATGACGATCCACTTCATCGGCGCGGGCCCGGGTGCCGCGGACCTGATCACTCTGCGCGGGAGGGATCTGATCGCCCGAGCGCCGGTCTGCCTCTATGCCGGCTCCCTCGTCGCGCCCGAGATCCTGGGCTGGTGCCCGCTGGGCGCCCGCATCGTCGACACCGCGCCGCTGGACCTCGACGCGATCATCGCGGAGTGCCGTGCCGCCCATGAGCGGGGCGAGGACGTCGCCCGGCTCCATTCGGGCGACCTCTCGATCTGGAGCGCGCTCGCCGAGCAGACGCGCCGGCTCGACCGGCTCGGCATTCCCTACACGGTCACGCCGGGCGTGCCGGCCTTCGCCGCCGCCGCCGCCGTGCTCGGTCGTGAACTCACCGTGCCGGGACTAGCCCAATCCGTGGTCCTCACCCGCACCTCGGGACGGGCCAGCGCCATGCCCGAGCGCGAGCGTCTCGCCGCCTTCGCCGCGACCGGGTCCACTCTCGCGCTCCACCTGTCGATCCACGTGATCGAAACGATCGTCGCCGAACTCACGCCCTTCTACGGAGCGGATTGCCCTGCCGCCGTGGTCTTTCGCGCCACCTGGCCCGACGAGCGCGTGCTCGAGGTGACGCTCGCCACGATCGCGACGGCGGTCGCCGAGGCCGGGCTCGAGCGCACGGCGATCATCCTGGTGGGGCCGGCGCTGGGCGCGACCGATTTCCGCGAAAGCGCGCTCTATTCGACCGAGTACGACCGCCGCTTCCGCCCGACCGGCGGAGGCGCCTCATGAGCGCGCCCGGCCTCCTGATCGCCGCGCCCCGGTCGAGTTCCGGCAAGACGACGGTCACGCTCGCCCTGATGCGGGCCCTGCGCCGGCGCGGAGTCGCGGTGCGGGGCGCGAAATGCGGGCCGGACTACATCGACCCGGCCTTCCACCAAGCCGCGACGGGGTTCCCGAGCTTCAATCTCGACAGCTTTGCGATGCCCGACGCGTTGCTCGACTCGGTGGCGGCGCTCGTCTCGGGCCAAGCGGACATCGTCGTGGCCGAGGGCTCCATGGGCCTGTTCGACGGCATCGTCGCGGGCGAGGGCCGGACCGGCGCCAATGCCGACATCGCCGCGCGCTACGGCTGGCCGGTCGTGCTCGTCCTCGACGTCTCGGGCGCGGCGCAGTCGGCGGCCGCGATGGCGCTCGGTTGCGTGCACTACGACCCTCGCATCCGGATCGCCGGCGTGATCCTGAACAAGGTCGCGAGCGCCCGCCACCGGCGGCTCGTCGAGGCGGGACTCGCGCGGGTCGGCATTCCGGTGCTCGGCGCCCTCATGCGCGACGCCGGCCTCGTCCTGCCGGAACGGCATCTCGGCCTCGTCCAAGCGCGGGAGACCGGCGATCTCGAGGCCCGCCTCGACCACCTCGCGGACCTTGCCGAGGCGGGACTCGACCTCGACGCGATCCTGGCCGCCGCCCGGGAAGGTCCGGCGCTGATCGCGGGTGCGCTGCCTCGCCCGCCGGGCCAACGCATCGCGGTGGCCTCGGACGCGGCCTTCTCGTTCCTCTACCCGCATATGGAGGCGGGTTGGCGGGAATTGGGCGCCGAGCTCGTGCCGTTCTCGCCGCTGGCCGACGAAGCCCCGCCGGCGGATTGCGACGCCTGCTGGCTTCCCGGAGGCTATCCGGAGCTGCATGCCGGCCGAATCGCCGCGGCCTCCCGGTTTCTCGGCGGGCTTCGCGCCTTCGGGACGGATCGTCCCGTCCACGGCGAGTGCGGCGGCTACATGGTGCTCGGCGAAAGCCTGGAAGACGCCGACGGCGTCGCGCACGCGATGGCCGGGCTCCTGCCCGTCGCGACGTCCTATCGGACGCGGCGCCTGCACCTCGGCTACCGCGTCGCGACGCTGGTTGCCGACGCTGTGCTCGGCCCCGCGGGCTCACGCCTCGTCGGGCACGAATTCCACTACGCGAGCGAGTTGACGCCGCGGCCGGGACTGGATCTGGCGCTGGCGGAGGTCACCGATGCCGAGGGCGTGCCGCTGGGCCTTGCCGGCCATCGGCAAGGCCGCGTCACCGGCAGCTTCTTCCACCTGATCGCGGGGACCTGAGGGGTCAGGCGACCGCGATCGGAGCGCTGTGCTTCCCGAGCCGCGCGGCTGTCCGCACGATCGCCAGGACATCGCGACGGAGCTGGTCGTCGTCGATGGTCGCGTAGGCCCGCAGCAGCTCGATCGCCCCCTGCGTGCCGAGGAAGCCGAACACGTCGGTCTGATGCCCGGCGACAGCCTCGTCCTCCTCGAAGAAGGCGGACACGGGCACTTCGAGCAGGCGGGCGATCTCCCGCAGACGGCCCGCGCCGACGCGGTTCTGCCCCTTCTCGTATTTCTGGACCTGCTGGAACGTCACGCCGACGGCTGTTCCGAGAGCCGTCTGGCTCAGGCCCCGTGCTTTGCGCAACGCCGTGATCCGCAAGCCCACGAGGCGATCGACGTCGGTGGTCTGCTTAGGCATCGTCTCTCGATTCAGTCCGCTGGAAAACGGCACGCAGGCTGGACTCGTGATCCTGCGCGCACCCCCGACATTGGTAACGTTTCGACGGGGCGGATGGCCCAATCGGGCCTTGCCTCGGTGAAACGTCGCCTCCTCACCTCCCGCGAATGGCGGAATAAGCTCTAGCTTGACCACGAACCCGGATGAAAATGCAAGCGGCACATCGTGCCTTTCCGTACAAATCCGCAGCGAAACTGAGGTCGTCGTAGGCAAAACGTTTAAGCGCCAAAGTCTTTCTGGGGGAACGCGCGAGTAGCCGCAGCGTCTTTGCCTTGACTCGCGGGGCTGATGAGCGACGAAGAGAACGATTTCGGTTCGCTCCGCGACGCGATAGGATTGTGCGCAACGACAACGGAGACGATCGCATGTTCATCGCCATGAACCGCTTCAAGGTGGTCAAAGACTCGGCGCAGGATTTCGAGCAGGTCTGGCTCGGGCGCGACAGCCACCTCGGCGAGATGCCCGGCTTCGTCGAGTTCCAGCTGCTGCGCGGGCCCGAGCACGAGGACCATGTGCTCTACGCCTCGCATACGGTCTGGGCCTCGCGGGCCGATTTCGAGGCTTGGACCCGGTCCGAGCAGTTCCGCAAGGCCCATAGCCGGGTGCCGACGACGAAGCCGCTCTATCTCGGCCATCCGCAATTCGAGGGCTTCGAGACGATCCAGACCGTCGCCCGCTCGGACGCCGACGCGGCGGCCTGACAGGACGCCCCTAGAACGGCCTTTCAGGCGGCAGCCGCGCGGCGGCGATCTCGGCAGGGCTCGGCGCGCGCAGGACGACGAGGTCGCCCCCGCTCCGCGGTGACACGAGGCCGAGTCGGGCAAAGGCGTCGAGCCAGCCGTCCATGGGCCAGAGCCCGTGGCGGGCGTGGAAGCGCCGGGCGTTGCGGACGATGTCGGCGAAATGCTGGAGGGGCGGGTCGTAGGCGGCGTGGTGCTGGTGGAAGGCCCGGCCGCTCGCGCTGAGGAGCACGGGCACGCCCGCTGCCTCGGCCCGGAAGGCGAGGTCCGTATCCTCCGCGCCGTAGCCGTCGAAGGCCTCGTCGAAGCCGCCGAGCCGATCGAAGGTCTCTGCCCGGACCCCGAAGACGAGCGACCAGAACAGGCCGGGATTGTCCGTCCGCGCCAGCCCCTCCCGCGGGAAGCGCCGGACGGGATGCGTGTGCCCGACCGCGCTCAAGCCCGCCTCGGTCCAGTTCGCGCCGACCGCACCGGCGGGCAGGTACCGCACCTCGCAGCACACCATCCCGTCCGCCTCGTCGAGGTCCCGCGACAGGCGGGCGACGAGGTCGGCGGACGGGATGCAATCCACGTCGAGGAAGACGAGGTGCCGACCCTGGGCCGCCCGGCGTCCGGCATTGCGGGCCCGGGCCAGCGGCAGGCCCGCGCTCGGCAGCGCGACGCGGGTGATCGGAAAGCCGAGTTCGGGCAGCGGCACCGGCTCGGAATCCATGTCCACGACGATGCACTCGTCCGGCGGGGCGCCGCGGGCGAGACCTTCGAGCAGGCGCGCGAGATGCGCGCCTCGGCCCTTGTTCAGAGTGACGACGCTGGTGCTAGGGGTCACGAGGGCATCCCTGGACGCATCGCGATGAAGATTTCGTGCGGGCGGGCGAAGCGGACGAGCATCGCCGGTTCGAGGCGGAAGCCGGTCGGGTCGTCGGCGATCAGATCCGTCGTCTGCGAGCGGTGGGCGGCGATGGCCGCGGCCTTCGCGGGAAGGTGCGGGGTGACGTCGAGGCGGTATCCCTCGGGGCCTGCGCCGACTTCCAGATCCTCGGGCAGGGACCAGCCCCAGACCGGATAGGCGAAGAGGCGTGCCGCCCCAAGCCGGGCCCCGGCGACGATCGCGGCCGAGGCCTTGTGGTCGCAATGCGGATCATGGGCCCAGGTCACGAAGACCGCGCCCGCGGCGCAGTCGCGCGCCGCCTCGGCGATGGCCGCGGCCGCCTCCTCCGCGACGGGCCCCTCGCTCGGCACATGCGCGTCGGGCAGGCGCAGGAAGCGGACATGCTCCGGCGCCAAGCCCAGCGCGGCCACGGCCTCCAGGGTCTCGCTCTCGCGCAGGGATCGCAGACGGTCGGGCGGATAGCTCGCCGAATGGGTGTGCGAGCCGCAGCCGTCGCTGACGATCACCACGCGAACGGATCGCCCGCGCGCGCAGGCCTCGGCGATCAGTCCGCCGCAGCCGAGGCTCTCGTCGTCGGGATGGGGGGCGGCGACGACGATGCCGCCATCCCCCGCGAGGGTGTCGAGATCGCCGACCGGAAGGGCTTCGGCGGCGGCGAGAAACGCGGCGGCGTGCATCGGCGATGGGGACCCCGTTCGGCTCTTCGACCGGCCGAAGACCGGGAACGGTGCCTGCACCCTCGCGCGCCGATGCTCAAGGCCCGGCGCTGCGCCGGACAGGAAAAAAAGGCACCGCCGGTTCAAGCGATCGGGGGATGTTCGACCGGCGGCACCAGCCGGATGAAAACGGGGGACGCCCATCCAGCGGGAACAGCCTTACGGCGCGTCGCTGGCCGGAGCATTCACATAGATGTAGCGCCTTCAGACGATCAAGGACGGGGACCCCTCGTCAGAACCGCGTGGTCAGCCGTGTCAGCCAATCGGGGGAGGCCTCGACGAGAACCGCCTCGACCGCCTTGTCGTAGCCGAGCACCACCGCGAGGCCAGTGACGACGAGGACGAGGCCGAGCGCTGCCTTGAACCCGGCGCCGAGCCCCATCATCCGGTGGCGCCAGCGCAGCATCGTCGCGCGCGAGAGCATTCCCAGGAAAACGAGAGGGAGGGCGGCGCCGAGGCCGAACAGCAGCATCGTCGCGGCGACCGCGCCGAGGTCGCGACCCTGCGCGGCGAGGAGCGAGGCCGCGCCCAGGGTCGGTCCGACGCAGGGGCTCCAGACCGCCCCGAGCAGGAGCCCGACCCCGAACTGGCCCGGCAGGCCCGTCGGGGAAAACCCGCCGAACCGGGCCTCGGTCCAGTGACTGACCGGTCCGGCCGCGACGGCAAGGCGCGTCTGGGCGGCCGGGATCAGCAGGACGAGCCCGAGCGCCAGCAGCAGCAGGGCCGATCCGCGCCGGAAGACGTCGCTGTCGAGGCCGATGGCGAAGCCGACCGTCGCGACGAACAGGCCGACCGCGACGAAGGCGAGCGCGAGCCCGGCCGCCAGGGCGGCCGGGCCGAGGCGGTGCTCGGAGGCGGCCGCCCCGAGGACGATCGGCAGCAACGGCAGGACGCAGGGCGACAGGACGGACAGAAGCCCTGCCAGGAAGGCCAGCCCCAGGCTCATCTTCAACCTCCGTCCTCAAGGGGGCGTTTCGGCGCAACCCACGATCCATGTCGGAAGGCGCCCGGCCGATCAATTGAGGGTGATCAAGGGATTAAGAAGCAGGAAGTTCTTGTCTTGCCGTTGCGCTCGTTCATACCCCTCGATCGATTTTAGCAAAAAGCAATTCGAGGGATGCAGGACCAGACCCCGCATTACTCGGGCATCGCCCATGAGCCTGCCCGGCTCGCCGTGCTTCGTGGCCTGCAGCTGATCGACGGCGTGGCTGAACCGTCCCTCGATCGCATCACGCGCATCGCGCAGAGGCTCTTCGAGGTTCCGATCGCGCTCGTCTCGCTGATCGACGCGGACCGGCAATGGTTCAAGTCGCGTTGCGGCTTGACCGCCGAGAGCACGCCCCGCGATCAGGCCTTCTGCAACTACACCATCGAGCACGATTCGGTCTTCGTCGTGCCCGATGCGCGCGCGGACCGCCGCTTCTCCTCGAACCCTCTGGTCACCGGGGCGCCCCACATCCGATTCTACGCGGGGGCGCCCCTGACGGTCGCGCCCGGAATTCGCCTCGGTTCCCTCTGCCTGATCGACACGCGGCCGCGCGACTTCCATCCCGCGGACATGCAACGCCTCGCGGCGCTCGCGACCCAGGTCGTCGGGGAAATCTGGCTGCTGGAGCTCGAAAAGGCACTCGGCACCGGCCTCCCGGCCTCCCTGCCCCCGGCGCTCGACGCTGGCTCGTCCCTTGTCGAGCAGCGGATTACCGGAGCACAGCTTCGCGCGGCACGGGGTCTGCTCAAATGGTCGATCGCTCAGCTTGCATCCGCCGCTGGTGTTTCGCCCGCAACGATCAAGCGGATCGAGGCTATCGACGGCGAAGCGTCTGTCCGTTTCGCAATTTCTCAATCACTACGCTCCACCTGTGAGGCAGAGGGCATCGTATTTACGGGAAGATACAGTTCAGGTGCTGGAGGTGCTGCGCTTGCGCCCTGATCTATTTGAAACTTTGAGTTATAACGGTCGATAAAATTCTACTCACTTTAATGTGATGTTAACGCGAGGAGAGCCAATCTGGCTCTTACGGCGGGCCTGCTCGGGGGCGGGGCGCCGCTGCAAGGCCGTGCCCGGCGATCCCTCGCGCAACCTCCATCGTAATTTCAGGGTGACAAACCCAATGACGTTCCTCCGTGGCGACACGTCTGCCAAGCTCGTGGCCCTGGACCGATCGCAGGCCGTCATCGAATTCGCGGTGGACGGCACGATCCTGACCGCCAACAAAACTTTCTGGCCGCCGTCGGCTACAGCCTGGCGGAGGTCCGCGGCCAGCATCACCGCATCTTCATGGATCCGGCCGAGCGTGAGAGCGCGGAGTACAAGACGTTCTGGGCCTCCCTCGCGGCCGGCGAGTTTCGCTCGGGCGAGTACAAGCGCGTCGCCCGGGGCGGGCGCGAGATCTGGCTGCAGGCGACCTACAATCCGATCCTGGGACTCACCGGCAAGCCGACCAAGGTCGTCAAGTTCGCCAGCGACATCACGGCTCGGAAGCTCCTCAGCGCGGAGCACCTGGGTCAGATCGAGGCCATCCACAAATCGCAGGGCGTGATCGAGTTCACCCTCGACGGCACCATCCTGACCGCCAATGCCAACTTCCTCTCCGTGGTGTGCTACGGCCTCGACGAGATCCGCGGGCAGCATCACCGCATGTTCGTCGATCCGGAGGAGCGGGAGAGCACGTCCTACCGGGCGTTCTGGGCGAGCTTGGCCCAGGGCAAGTTCCAGGCGGCCGAGTTCCGGCGCATCGGCAAGGACGGGCGCGAGATCTGGCTGCAGGCCGTCTACAGCCCGATCCTCGACCCCTCGGGCAGGCCGTTCAAGGTGGTGAAGTTCGCCACCGACATCACGCGTGAGAAGCTTCAGAGCGCCGACCATCTCGGCAAGATCGACGCGATCTCGAAGTCGCAGGCCGTGATCGAGTTCACCCTGGACGGCACGATCCTCGACGCCAACGCGAACTTCCTCGCCGCCGTCGGCTACGATCTGGACGAGATCCGCGGGCAGCACCACCGCGTGTTCATGGACCCGGAGCAGCGGGAACAGCCCGCTTACTGCGACTTCTGGGACCGGCTCGGCCGCGGCGAGTTCCAGGCAGGCGAGTTCCAGCGCGTGGCCAAGGGTGGCCGCCCGCTCTGGCTGCAGGCCACCTACAACCCGATCTTCGATCCGCGGGGCAAGCCGTACAAGATCGTGAAGTTCGCCTCCGAGATCACGGCCGATATCGCTCGCCGCGACCAGTTTCAGCTGCTCTCCCTCGTGGCCAACGAGACCGACAATTCGGTGGTCATGACCGATCCGGCCGGGCGTATCGAGTACGTCAATCCGGGCTTCACCCGGTTGACCGGCTACAGCGCGGCCGAGGTCATGGGCCGCAAGCCCGGCGACTTCCTCCAGGGCCCGGCGACCAGCCAGGAGACGCGCCGCGCCGTCCGGGAGCGGTTGGCACGGCGCGAGCCCTTCTACGACGAGATCCTCAACTACACGAAGGGTGGGGCGCCCTACTGGATCTCGCTCTCGATCAATCCGATCTTCGACGAGGCCGGCGTGCTGCAGCGCTTCATCTCGATCCAGGCCAACGTGACGGAGACCAAGCAGGCATCCGTCCGACGCGGCATCCAGCTCGATGCGATCGGAACCTCCAACGCGATCTGCGAGTGGAGCGTGGCGGGGCAGCTCACCAGCGCCAATGCCTGCCTGCGCGACCAGGGCATCCTGGTGGAGGACGCGCATTCCAATGCGGGGCGCCTGATCAGCCAGGCCGACCGTCAGGCCCTGCTCGCGGGCCAGCAGATCCGGCGCGAACTATGCTGGCCATCGAAGGACGGCTTCGGGGTCTGGCTCGATGCAGTCCTGTCGATGCTGCCCGACCTTGAGGGGCGTCCCGAGAAGATCCTGATGTGCGCGGTGGACATCACCCTACGCAAGCGCACGATGGAGCAGACGAATTCGGCGCTGAGCGAGGTCATGGCCTCCTCGCGCAAGATCGACGGCATCACGCGCGTGATCGACACCATCGCCAAGCAGACCAATCTCCTGGCGCTCAACGCGACGATCGAGGTGGCCCGCGCGGGCGAGGCCGGGCGGGGCTTCGCCGTCGTGGCCTCGGAAGTGCGGGACTTGGCCGGCCGTTCCGCGGCCTCCTCGTCCGATATCGCCGGCCTCGTCGGCGAGAGCCAGGCGCGGATCGAGATCCTCGCCAAGGCCCTCGGGACCTCCGCGTCCGCAGCCCAAGCGGCGTGAGGCGGAGCCGGTCCGGTGCCCGCAGGCACCGGACCGGTCGTTCAGGCGATCGCCCTCAATGTGAGCGGCCGGACGCCTTTCCCTCCGCGCTGTGCGTGTGGTGGCTGTCGCGCTCGCCGCCACCGCCCGAGACGTGGGATTTCGAGTCGTTGGTCGGCGATCCGGGGTTCGGGCCGTTGTGGGAGTCCTGGTGCGGCTTGGAAGCATCCTGATGGCTGCTTCCCGGCCCGCCCTGATGGCGGTCGGCCGCGGGCGTCTTCTTGGATGTGCTCATCACCGATCCTGCTGATAGCCCTGGTGGGTGGTGTTCACTTTCGAGTTCCCGGCTTGGCCGACCTTGTCGGGGTCCTTGGTCTGGGACGAGCCCTTCGGCCCGGTCGAGACCGGGGCGTCGGTCGCGCTGCCCGGGCCCTTGTCGGAGCGGTTGGCGGGCGGAACAGGAGGCGGCTTCGTGGTCATGGGATCTCCTTCTCTCTGCAAACCCAACCGCGCCTTCCCGTCGGTGTTCCCGGGGATCTGGAGGCCTGCGCCGGCCTCGATCCGGCCGCGCGGCTAGGGGATCTCGGCGCCTCAGAGCGAGCGGATCTTTCCCTCGATGGCCTTCGCCTCGCCTTCGTCGATGTCGACCGGCTTGCCGCTATCGTCGGGAAGTCCCGCCTCGCTCTGAGCGATCGATTCCTCGCGTGGACGTGAATTCGGGTCCGTCGAGTCCGGCTTGGCAGGCGCGTCGCGCTTCTCGTCGTCCATCGTCTCCTCCGTCACTCCCGCGGTGGTGTTCTGCGGGGGTTGCCGATCACCGCACCTCGTCTCTCAGGCCCCGCCCCGGGCCCCGCCCAATGTAGCCACAGGCACCGACTTACAGACTTGCCGTCAGGCTGCGCGCGTCCGGTGTCCGCCGCGTCAGCATTGCGACCACGATCTCGATCAGCCCGAACGTGACATGCGGCCAGGCGATCCGGTCCGCGAAGCCGAGCAGCCAGGGCGAGGCCGCCAGGAACACCGCGCTTCCGACATCGAGAGCGAGATGCACCGGCATCGGGATGATCTTGGTGAGCGAGAGCTCGTAATCGGTCACCAGGCTCGCCAGGATGGTCAGCACGCCCAGCGCCTGCGGCACGAACTGGGCGGCCGTCCCGTCGGCGAAGCCGAGCCCGTAGGGAGCCGCGATGAGGAGAAGGCTCACCCCGTAATCCAGGATTCCGTGGACCCGGGTTGGTATGATCTGCATCTTTATCGCCCGTTCGCGCCGCTCGTCCCGCCAACCGCGCGCCCGGATCGATGTTCCAGTGAGAAGGAAGCCGCCTCAATACTCCCACTCGGCCCCGACGCCGACGGCGGTGCGCCCATCGCTGCCGGCCTCGCCCTGGATCTTCACTCGGCGGGTGACGTCGTAGTCGATGGTCGCGGCCGTATCGGCGGGCTTGGCGCCGGCCCTCACCCCGACGCTGAGGCGGTCGCTCAGGTAGCGGGAGGCGCCGACCGCAGGCCCGCCGCTGGCGCCCGTCGAGACGTCGAGGCTGTCGAGGCCCAGCCCCTTGCGGGCTTCCTCGAACGCATCGACGCCGCCGGCGCCCCCCGAGAGCTGGGCGACGCCCTGCGCGAGTTGGAGTGCCTGGAAGGGCGAGAGCTTGCCCGCCGCCTTCTTGAACAGCAGCCGCGACAGAACCTCGTCCTGCGGCAGGCTCGGATCCGAGGAGAGCACGAAGGCGGGCTGGTTCGCGGGACCCGTCACCGCGACGCGGGCGGTCACCTCGGCGGCCTTGGTCTCGGCCGCGAAGTCGAGCTCCGGTGCGGTCAGCTCGCCGCCGAAGGCGAGGCGGCCGCGGGTGAAGTCGAGGCGCTGGCCGATGATGCTGAGGCGCCCGCGGCGCATCTCGAAATCGCCGACCGCCTTCGGGTCCCGGGAGGAGCCCGTGAGCCGCAATGCTCCGCCGAGCTCGGCGTCGATGCCGCGTCCGCGCACGAAGATGCGGTTCGGTGCATTGACCGCGACGTCGAGCGTCGCATCGAAGGGCGCGGCGGCACGCCCGCGCCGACCCGCGGCGGCGACCTGCGCCTTCTGTCGGGATTCCGTGGCGAGGCGCGCCCTGATCTCCGGCGGCGTGTTGACCCGGCGGATGCCCGGGAGGGGCTGGACCGTGGCGGGGAGGCGGTCGGGCACGGAGACGTCGACCGATACGAGATCGACCCGGCCCGTCACCCTAGGGGTCCGGGCGAGCGGGCCGCTGAGCGCCAGATCGAGGCTCGCGACCGCCGTCATGAGAGGGCTCGACACGAGCTCCGCTCGCTCGCCGGCAAGGGTCAGCGTGCCGGGGAAGCCCGCGTCGGGCGCGACCGCGACCTTGCCCGATGCGCGGAGCGTCCCGCCGTTTCGAGTCGAGGCGGTGAGGCGTTCCAGGACGATCGTGTCGCCGCGCCCCGTCGCCCGGCCCTCGATCCCGGTCAGCCGGATTCCCTGGAGCGGATCGGTGAAGCTGCCGCCCAAGAGCGTCGCCCCGCCCTCGGCGCGCGGCGCCGCGAGGGTGCCGGTGACGCCGGCATCGAAGGTGACCCGGCCGGCGATCCGCTGTCCGCCCGCGCTGAGCAGGCTGTTGGCGAGTGCCGCCTCGAGCGTGCCGCGGGCCTTCAGCGCGAGGTCGCCGCCGGGCTCGATCGGCAGCGAGCCGCCGAGCGTGACCTCGACCCCTCGTCCCGCCGAGGCGCGGCCCTCCAGGGTGGCCCGGCCCTCGCCGAGGCTCCCGCTCAACCGCCCCTCGACCGGCGGCAGGCCGGCCTTCCGGGTCTCCGGCGTCACGAGGCCCTTCAGGATCATCGCATAGCGCCCCTGCGGCCCTGCCGCCTCGCCCCGCAGCTCGGCCTCGCCGTCCAGTGTGCCGCCGAGCGCGAGGCTCGGGCTCGCGATGCGGGCGAGCGACAGCGGCAGTGACCGGATGGCGAGCCTCAGATCGAGGTCGCGGCCGGCACGGCCCGAAAGCTCGACGCGCCCTGACCCGGCGGCGACGCTCAGACCTTCGATCAGGGCCGAGCCGTCAAGGAGGGTGATCGTGGCGGGGCCGGCGAGGGCCAGCCTGTCGGACCCGCGCTGGGCGGAGAAGCGGGACAGCTCGATGCGGGTGCGATCGGCCGGCACCAGGCGCGCCGCGCCGTCAAGGTCGAAGCCGCGGGCCTTGGCCCTCAGGGTCACCTCGCTGGCAGCCGTGCTGCCCAGGGCGGCCAGCCGCACGGTGTCGAGGCTCTGGCCGGCAGCGACCAGACGGTCGGCGTCGAGGCGTCCATCGATGGTCGGACGCCCGAGCAGATCCCCACCTTTGAGGTCGATGTCGAGCCGGGCGAGGCCGATCTCGCCGGCCCGCAGCGAGGCGCCCCTGGCGCGGAGGCCCAGATCCTGCCGGCCGCCGCCGCGGGTCAGCGTGATCCCGGCATCGAGGCTCCCGGCCAGCGGGGTCAGGGCGAGTGCCGAGAGATCGTCGAGATCGCCGGCCGAGACGGTGAGCAGGCCTTCGGCGGAGGGCGCCCCCGGATCGAATGTGAGGCGGCCGCCCGCGGTGACGCTGCCGAGGCGCAGGGCGAGCCGGTCGAGATTCCAAGAGTCCGACGCCCGGGCGAGGTGGAGGTCCCCGTCCAGAATCTTGCCGCCGACCGTGCCGGCGAGGCGCAGCGTCCCGTCGAGCGCGCCGGTGAGGTCGCGGACGAGAGCCTCGACCCGCAGGTCGCGAATCGGCCGCCCGAGGGCCGTGGCCTCGGCAGCGCTCAGGGTCGCGGCGAGGTCGGGCCGCGCCAGGGTGCCGGTGACGCGCCCGTCCAGGGTGGCGCGCCCGGTGAGCCTCGGATCGACGGCGGCGAGGTCCTTGACCGCGACGTCGAGCCGGGCATCGGCGAGCCGCGTCGTCGCGCGTCCGCCGAGGCGGGCCGTCAACGCGGCGCCGTCGAGGCGCACATTCTCGAAGGCGTAGCCGTCATAGACCTGGGACAGACGTCCGGTGAAATGCGGCGTCCGGCCCAGCAGGCGGTCGAGGATCGGGTCGCCGGGGGACAGCCCCTGGGCCCGGGCGTCCACATCCGCCGTGACCGCTCGGCGGGCCGGATCGCCGCTCACGGCCGCGCCCAGTATGACACTGCCGGCGAGACGGCGCCCGGCCAGGCTCGAGTAGGCGTCGAGGTCGGGCAGGCGCGCCTCGACCTGGCCCGTCAGCGTGTTCTGGCCGAGGCGGCCCGCATACGCCGCTTCGAGATTGGGTCCCTGGAGGCTGAGCTTCGAGACCGTGAGCGTGTTGTCGGATTCCAGGGTCGCCCGCAGCGCCAAGGCGGCGCGGGAGCCGATCGCGCGCTGCAGGGCCGGGTCGCCGAGGGCGAGCCCTTCGACCTGCGCATCGGTGGCGAGAGTGAAGCGGCCGGTCTTGTCCGGCTCGGCGCTGAGCCGCGCCTCGATCCGGTCGAGGCTGCTCTCGCGGCTGCGCAGGCCCGCGGCCTTGAGGGCGCCGTTCAGCCGAAGGCCGGAGAGCGGTCCCTTCAGGCTGCCGTCGAGAACGAGGCTCTGGAGCTCGGCCTCGGCGGCCCGGGTCACGCCGCCCTCGTTGGGGATAGCACGGGCCGCCAGGTTGAAATCCGCGACGCGATCGGCCGTGAGGCTCCCGCGAATGTCGAGCCGCGTCGTCCGGGAGGTGAGTTCCAGCCGGTCGAGCCCGAGGCTGCCGATATCGCCGAGCCGCAGGGCCCCGTCGAGCTGGGTCGTGCCTGAGAAGATCGCCGCGGCCGGGCCGGGGAGAAGGCCCTCGATCCGGGAGGCGAGATCGAGGCTGAGACGCCGCTCCGCGCCGACCCGCGCGATCTTGGCGCCGCCCTTGGCCCCAATGCTCTCGCCCGCATCGAAGTCGAGGCGCGCGTTCCAGGCGTCGAGCGTGCCGCGCCCGTCGAGGTCGAGGTTGATCGGCGGGCTGCCGGGTACGTTCAGCCCCTTCGACAGGAGCCCGCCCTCGGGCTCCGTCAGCGTCGCCTTGACCTCCAGTCGCTCCCCCTTCGGCACGAAGAGCAGGCGCGCCGTGAACCGGCCAGCCGCATCGAGGCGGCGCACGGCGACATCGAGGTCGAGGCCTTCGGCGGGGGCGCCGAGCTTGACCTTGCCTTGTGCGTCGAGCCGCGCGGCCTGGCCTGCGATGGCTTCGCGGAGGACGAGCTCGGCGAGGCGGAAGCCCTTGATCTCGATCTTGACGGGAAGCTCCGGCAGGAGGGTGCCGTCGGGCTCCGGGCCGTCCGTGGTCGCTCCTGGCACAGGGCGGCGCAGCACCTCGACGCGGCCGAGTTCGAGGCTGTCGATCTCCAGGTGACGCGACAGCAGCGCGAGGCGCCGCCAGACGATGCGCGCTCGGTCGAGCCTGAGCCAGACGCCGGCGCGGTCGCTGATCGCGACGTCGCGGATCGTGGCGTCGGAGGAAAGCGCGCCGTCGATCGCCCCGATGGCGACGCGGGAACTCGGCGTCGAGAGCGCCTTGGAGAGGAGATTGCCGAGGACGCTCTTCTCGCCCTCGTCGGCGGCCCGGGTCAGGGTGCCGCCCCCGATGAGGGTGAGCGCCAGGAGCGCGCAGAGCGCGGCGGCGAGCGCGCGGCCGCGCCCCGCGAGGGATCGGCTCTGTCGGGATGCCATCAGAACGCTTGTCCCAGGCTGATGTAGAGGGCGACCGGTCGCTCGCGATTGCCCTTGATGCGGTCGAGCGGGAAGGCGAGGTCGACGCGGATCGGGCCGATGGCGGTGTAGTAGCGCAGGCCGATGCCGGCGGCGTAGCGGATGCGCTCGTTGAAGTCGGGCAGGCTGCCGGCGAAGGCGGTGCCGGCATCGAAGAAGGGCACCACCCCGATCGTGTCGGTCAGCTTGATCCGAGCCTCCACGGAGGCTTCGAGCAGGCTGCGTCCACCGATCGGCAGGTTGAACGGGCCGCGCGGTCCCAGCGTCCGGTAGGGGAAGCCGCGCACCGAGCCGCCCCCGCCGGCGAAGAAGCGGATATTGGCGGGAATGTCCTCGATGCCGGCGCCGGCGATCGAGCCGAAGCCGAGGCGACCCGCCAGGATGGTGCGCGCCTCGTCGTCCAGCGCGTAGTAGGTCGAGCCCTGCGCCTTCGCCACGAAGATGGAAGGATCGGAGCCCAGGAACCCGGCATAGGGCGTGGCGGAGGCGGTGAGGCGCACGCCCTCCGTCGGATCGAGCAGGTTGTCGGTCGAATCGTAGGAGACGGAGACCGGCACGCCGACGAGCCGGTAATCGACCTTGCCCAGCGCGTCCTGCGAGCGGCCTGCCTGCCCCTCGATGCCCGCTTGCGCGAAGAAGGTGTCGGAGAAGCGGTGCCGGATGCCGACCAAGCCGCCGGCCGCGTCGGTGACGTAGCTCTGCTGCGCCTCTCGGCCCGCGAAGACGTTGGCGACGAGGTCGTTCCGCGTGCCCCAGAGCGCCGGCTTCACGAAGGTCGCCGAGAGACGCCCGCCGAGGCCGTTCGAGTCGATGCCCGCGAGCTTGCGTTGCGTCGCGTAGAGATCGTTGCCGAGGTAGTAGATGTCGGCATCGATCCGGAGGGTCTCGCCGCCGCCGAACAGGTTGCGGTTGGCGTAGTAGGCGCGGATGCCGGGGCCGTCGACGGTGGAGTAGCGTGCCGAGACGCCGATCAGGTTGCGCTCGCGCTCCGTCACCTCGACGAAGATCGGCAGGTTTCCGGCGGCGTCGAGGTCCTTGCCCTCGCGCACCCGGACGGAGCCGAGCCCCCCCACCTTGGCGACCGAGCGGCGGATGTCGGAGAGCGCCCTCGGCGCGTAGGGGTCGCCCGGCTCGGCGTAGATGAAGGACCGCACCACGGCGGGATCGATCCCTTCCGTGCCGCTCAAGCTCACCTCGCCCAGCGCGGCGAGCGGGCCGGGATCGACGGTGAAGGTGACGTCCATGACATGGGCCGTGTCGTCCACCACGGGATCGCGCGAGACGATCCGGGCCCGCGGGTGTCCGAGCGCCCGGAACCGGTCGACGATGCGGGCCTCCCGCGCGAGCACGGTGGCCGAGCGGGCCGGGACCTCGTCGTCGACGCGCGTGAGGGAGGCCGGCAGAACCTCGTCGGTGAAGGGCCGACCTTTGGCGTCGCGCACCTTGATCGCGCGCAAAGTGTAGAGCGGGCCCGGATCGAGGGCGATCTTCACGGGGACGAGGCCGCGGTTGCGGGACGCCTCGGCGGCCCGCGCGGCCGCGGCGATGGAGGCCTCGCCGGCGATCGGAACCCCGTCGACGCGGATCGAGACGCGGCCGGCATAGTAGCCGAAGCCCGACATCGCCTCGGGCAGCCGCCTCAGGTCGGCCTCGGCCCGGCGCACGAGGCCGTCGCCGTCCGAAGGAACCTCCTTGCGCAGACGGTGGAGGGTGGAGGTGTCCTGCAGGGCCGTGAGCAGGTCCTCGTCGTCGGCGCCGGAGAGCTTGACGCCGTAGGGCAGGGCATCCGCGCGCGGTGCCAGCGGTTCCTCCTCCGCCCCGAAGAGCCCGAACGGATCGAAGGCTGCGGCCGATTGCGGATGAACGGCCCCGCAGCTCGCAACCAGCAGCAGACCGGCCCGCGCGAGGCCGCGCCGCGCCCTTCCTACCCGATGCAGCCTCATCCCTCCCGCCCGCCGCGATCAAGAGGGTCGAGACGGTCGAGGGTCGCGTCGGCGTGCAAACGGCCCGTCGAGGGAACATCGGACGACCGATCCTTGGCCGTGCGGGCGCACCAAGCCGAAAACGTTTCGCGATGCAGGTGGGACACGCAATCGCGCATGGCCCGGCCGGCGTGAGGCAGCCGGATCGGGGCAGGAGCGAAAATATTACATGAAATCATGAACTTGGCCGGACTTGGTGCAAGCGTTCCCCCGATCGTGCGGTTGAAGTCCGAAAATCCGTGCGATCTAGGGCAGCGTAGCAGCATCCCTCCGGTCGGAGCAAAACCCGCGGCCTCGCCTCCTGCGGCTCGACGCGGAGTCGAGGACGACGCGGCCAAGATCTCGCAAGGATGGTGCTTCGAGGAGGGCTGCAGCGGGCCGGTTGGGCGTAGCAGCCCCAGGATGATGCCGGGGCTGGCCGAGGGCTGTGGTTATCTGCGGGCAGGGCTGACACCCGCAGAAATCGTGTCGCTCATAGCACACGCTGGGTTATCCCGCGGCGCCGGAGCTCCGACTTTACAAACATACTTGACGATTCGGTCCGCTCGACGGCGATTATTAACCAGCGCTCACTGCTTCGTGATTGACCGGTTCGAACGAAGCCCCGGCGCCGGAGAGATGAGCGTGGCATCGGCGCTGAAGTTCCCAAGGCCTGTGATCCCCGACTTCGACCAACCCTCAGGGGGCAGGGACAACAGGTATCGCCTGGACGAGGCCTTCGACGGCCTTCATCCGGCCATGCCGGTGCCTCTGTCGCTGGCCGGCATTCCGGAGAGCGAGCACCCGCTGCAGCAGGATTGGTCCCACCTCATCGATCTCATGCAGACGAAGTTCGAGGAGTGCCGGGAGATCAAGTCGCAGGCCGAGGAGCAGGACAAGCGCGTCTCCGAACTGCTGGACCGCGTGCGCGACGACATTCGCGCCGCCCGGGAGCGCGTGGCCGCGGCCGAAGCCTATGCGCAGGACGTCGAGACCCAGGCGGAGACGCGTATCAAGGCCCTGGAGGAGCGCGCCGCGTCGGCGCAGGCCTACGCCATGGATGTGCAGAAGCGCGCCGAGGCCATGGTCAAGGCCGCCGAGGAGCGCGCAGCCGCCGCCGAGGAACGTGCCCGCCTCGCCGAGACGTGGCTCAGCCGCGTCTACGAGACGATCAGCGGTGAATGCAGCGCGAAACCGGATGCTGCCTCTGCGGCCTGATCGATCCGCGGGATCGGGTGCCGGCTCACGTCGGCGTTGAGGATGATCGGACCCGCTTCGGTACCCTCGTGGACGCTCACGCGTCCGCGATCCCCTCCAGGTTCTCGATGATCCGCTCCAGGGTCGTTTCCAGGTCCCTGCGTTCGGCATCGCAGGCGCTCAACGCCGCGAAGGCCTGAAACTCCCGCGACTCCGCCTCCTGCCTCTTGAGGAATTCCGCCTGCAGCATCTCCTCGACGGCCTCGAGGTCCGCCTCGGCGCGGAGGGCCCGCTGACGCCACAGCGCGGCCTCTTCCCGCGCCGCGCACAGCTCGGCCTTGATCTGCGAGCGCTCCTCCCTCGTGTGATGCAGAAGGGTGCGGGCGCGATCGGCGACCACATGCGTGTGGACCTGCAACGCTTCGATGGTTTGCGCCGCGTGATGCACGAGGGCCAGCGTCTCCTCCGGGTTCCCGCGGAGACTGGGCGCATCGATGACGAGCACAGGTCCCGCATCGCCCGCGGCGTCCGGGCGGATCAGCAGCTTGACCAAGCTCGATTGCGTTTGGAGCATGGCGGCTTCGAGATCAGTCCGACGTCTGCTGGGTCGTCGTCTCTTCCTCGTCGGCGGCGTCGCTGGCCCGATCGACGGTAATCACCGCCGGAGGCCGCCGGAACGCCCCGATCACCGCATCGTGCAGCCGGACGAGCCACGCCTCCGCCTCTTCCGCGCGCGCCTCGGCCCTGCGGATCCGCTCCTCGGCCTTGAGAAGCCGCTGCTCGCCGGCCGCGATATGCGCTTCGAGCCGGCGCATCTCCTCCGACGCCTCGGCCGTGATCTGCCTCAGGTGCCCCTCGAGTTCGGTGGCCCGCTCCTCGCTGATGCGGATGGCCTCGCTGGCCTCCTGGATCAGGTCGATCGCCGTCGACCAGTCGCGGGGGCTCTTCGGGCTGCTCCGCACCTCCTCAGTCGCGCGCGGCGATTCTCCTGCCGGCGGGATGAAGCTCACGACTTTCTCGGAAGCCTGGAGCGCAGCCCCGGTACGACCGCGGACGATCCAACTCGCAGCCGAGCCGGAAACGCTTTCCTTGAGTCCTTGGTCTGACATTGCATGCCTCAGAGAATGCTAACCGCCGGTCGGCGGAGTGCCGGAAGGCTCAGTTCGATTTTCCCGGCGACGCAAAGGACCTGACATTGCTGCTCTGCTCTGCCTGGGCGGCGGCCTCAGCATCGGCCTCGCCGTCGGCGTTGCCGGCATTCCGCCAGCCGCGCGCGGAGCGCTTGAGCGCCTCGTGCTGCTTCTGCAGGGTCAGGCGGCTCTCGCGGGCGATGTCGAGCGCTCCCAGCGCCATCACGCGCTCGGAGCGCTCGTTCTGCAGTTCCTCGGTGAGCCGGCGATTGACCGCTTCGAGCTCGGCGCGCTCCGATTCGTATCGGCGGGTGATCTGCTCGATGCGGTCTCCGAGCGCGTTGCTGCGCGTCGTGGCCTGCTCGATCGCGGCATCCTTGGCGGCGAGCGCCTTCGTCAGCATGTCGCAGCGGCTGTCGAGCTCGGAGCGCTGCCGCTGAAGGTCGAGGTAGCGCTCGGTCTGGCGAGCCACGTCGGCTTGCATGCCCTCGAGCCGCCGCTCCGCGGTCACGCGCTCGATGCTCGCTTCCTTGAAGTTGCGCTCGGCGAGCCGAGCCGCCTCGTCCTTCTCCCGAAGCTGATGGCGCAGCTGATTGAGCAGCTGCTCCGTCGCAGCCGCCCGGTTGGTGACCGCCTCAAGCTTCATCGCCAGGCTCGCCCGCTCCGTGCGGTGCTCGCCGACCTCGGCCTCGTATTGCGCCTCGCTCTTCTCCCGCAGCGCGGTCTCTGAGGACAGCTTCGCCTCGACGGTGCGCAAGGCCTGGCGCTCGGCGTCGGCGGTGGCTTCGAGCTCGGAGAAGCGCGAGCTCAGATCGATCAGCCTGACGCTCTGCTCCTCGGTGAGGAGCTGAAGCCGGCGGTTCTCGGCGTCGAGCAGGTTGATCCGCTCGCGCGCCTCCGTGAGCTCGTGCTCGCTCCGCGAGAGCGCCTGGTCCATGGCCTGGGTTTCTTGCCGCAGCGCCTTGCTCTCGCCGAGGACGGCCTTGGCCTTCTCGGTCTCGGCGAACAATTGCCGCTCGAAGTTCTCGGCCGCGAGGCTCTTGTCGCGCAGGCTGATGCGCAGCTCCTCGATCGTGGCCTCGCGATCGTGCAACTCGCCCTCGATCCGGCTGCCCCAGGCCTGGGCGTCGGCGAGTTCGTTCGCCAGGGAAGCGACGCGGCTGCCCAGATCCGAGACTTCCCGGCGCACCGCCGCCGCACTCTGCTGCTCCTGCGCAAGCAGCGTATCGAGTTCGGCATTGCGCATGCTGGAGCGGGACAGCTCCTCCGCAATCGTCGTGATCGGATCGAGAATGGAGGAGAAGTCGTCCTGGAGCGTCTTCAGATCTTCGAGACGGTCGACCATCTCGCTGATGCGCTGACGCACCACTTCGTTGCGCTGCCCGATGGCATCGAGCGAGGACCGCTGCGGCTTGGGCGGCGCCGGTGCCCGGCGCCCGGCAAGCGTGCCGGACAGCGAGAAGTCTTTGCGCTCGACCGATTGCGCCTCTTCTTGCGGAGGCGGATTTGAGGGCGCCGCCGTCCGCGACGGACCCGCGGCGACATTCTTAAACAAAGCCCACGCCATCGTGTCTATCCAATCGACCAAGCTTTGAAAATCGGCCTCGCGGGACTTGCCCGTCACCGTGTTATCGCGAATCTGAATCGGACAATCAATCAGCGAGGGCGGCAGCCACGGCGCCAGTCCCGCGCCAAATCTTCGTAGGGCAGAGAGCGTAATCGGGGCGCGAGAGATCTTCATTCGAGACCATCCCGTTTCCAACGTCGCACCCCCGATCAAGAGGGCCGGCACCTTCAGCAGGCATAACTCCCTTCCGCGAAGGAGCGGCGGGCTTCGGGCCCCTCGCGGCTGCGGCGGTTGGGCCGTGTTCGGGGCGCTTGCGCACCTCGTTCACAGGGCGCACAACGGCCGCGCTCGACTCCGACCACAGTCAGAAGAGATCAAGGGCTCGCCTCAGAATGCATCGTCGCTGGAGAGCGCCGTGGCCGTGACGGCCGGTTCCGACCGCACTCGCCTCGTCGTCGATGGGGCGAAGGTCGCCGGGCGTGTCGCCCTTGCCGTATCGGGCGGATACGGGATTGCTGCCCTGGTGACCGCGTTCCTCTCCGTGGCACTGCCGCTCACGCGGTCGGAGGCCGTGACGACGGCGACGCTTCTCAGCTTCGCCGTCATGGCGGGCGTGGTCGTTCTCGTCTTCGCGATGCGCTCTCTCCTGCAGGCCACCGCCGCGGTCCTGAGCGTGGCGCTCGTACTCGGCGCGGGGTTGTGGCTGGTGGCTGCATCCGCGTCCCCGTAGGAACCGATCGTGAACGGCCGTTTTCGCCCCATGATGATCCGGCCTCATGCCGGGTCGGTCTCCGTCAGCCGGGTTCGTGCCGGCGGTGTCCGTGACCGTCACCCCACGCGGCAGGAGCGCGCCTGATGCCATCGGCTCTCGCACTTAGTTTCGGGCTTGGCTTCGCGGCGCTTTCCGCCCTCTGCCTGAGCCTGGACCGGCATCACAGGGAGGTCTTCCAATCCAGGCCAGGAAAGCGGCGCGTCGTTCTCCTGCGCACGGCAGGATGGCTGGGGCTCGGCCTTTCCCTGCTTCTTGCCGGACATGCGGAAGGGTGGGCCTTCGCGCCCGTCCAATGGCTCGGAGCGCTCACCGGAGCGGGAGTCGTTCTCGTCCTGCTGCTGTCCTACCGTCCGAGCATCGTTTATCCCGCAAGCGTTGCGTCACTCCTTGCCGGATCGGCTGCAACGTTCTTGCTCTTGCTGACCTGACACCTAGCGCTGCGAGAGCGTTGCGCGGTTCTCGATCGGGAGTTCCGGCTTCGGCCTCCTCCACCGTTCGGGTGCCTCGTAGCGGACCACCTTGCGGGCCGCGAGGGCGAACAGGGCGGCAAGCATCAGCATCGCGGCATCGAACCACGCGAAGAGCGGATCGCCGCCGGATCGACGGAAAGGATGCTCCGGAATCGTGAGGATGTCGGCGGCGATGACCGCGAGGCACAGGACCGAGACCGCGGCGAGGCCCTCGCACCAGGCCCGGCGCTGCGGGCGGGCGAGCGGCACCAGGGCCACGACGATCCAGGCGCCGAAGAAGGCGCGGATCTCCCACTCCGCCCGCCCGGCGAGATCGACCGGCAGGAGCCGGTTGGCGAGGAAATAGACGGCGACCGCCGCCGGTAGGCCCGCGATGCTGCCGACGTTTAGCGCCTGGACGAGCCGCAGGCCGAAGAAGCCCTGCTCGTCGGCTTTCGGCAGGCGCGCGAGGGACCACAGCACGGTCCCGGTCGCGATCATGGCGCAGCCCATCACGCCGCACAGGAAGAACAGCAGGCGCAGGCTCGTGCCGGCGAAGTGTGCCTCGTGCAGGCCGGTCATGACCGTCAGGGTCTTGGCCGCGGGCTGGAGCCCGCCGTTGCGCACCTCGAGGATCTCGCCGCTCACCCCGTCGAAGGCGATCTGGGGCTGCTCGTGGGAGATGCTGTGCGGTTCCTCGAACATCGCGACGACCGTTGCCTTGGCGTCGCCCTGGTTCGTGATCGTCAGCCGCTCCAGCCGCTCCGGCACGGTCGCGAGCGCACGCTCGACGAGCGGCCCGACCGGAGTCAGGGCGGCGGGCTTCCCGCTCGGCGGGCGCGGCGTCGTGGTCCAGCCGGCCTCGGCGAAGAAGGCGCGGGCATCGCCCTTGTAGGCCGCCGTCACGCCCGCCGGCATGTAGAACGTCGCCAGCGTCACGAACCCCGTATAGGTGATCATGAGGTGGAACGGCAGCGCCAGGACGCCGGTGACGTTGTGCGCGTCGAGGAAGCTGCGCCGGGGCGCCTTGTCCCGGCGGAAGGTGAAGAAGTCGGAAAAGATCCGCTTGTGGGTGACGATGCCGGAGAGCAGCGCCACCAGCATGATCATGGTGCAGATTCCGACGATCCAGCGCCCCCAGAACGAGGGCATGTGCAGCTCGAAGTGGAACAGGTAGAGGAAGTCGCCCCCTTCCGTGTCCCGGACAGTGGCCTCGGTGCCGGTGCGCGGATCGAGCAGCACGTGGCCCGGCGGCTCGCCGGGACGGTTGCGCCAGAACAGGTCGATCACCGGATGGTCGGGCCTGGGCAGCCCGATGAGCCAGTTCCGCGCCTTCGGCGCATGCACCTTGAGATAGGCCACCGCCCGCTCGGCGGCGGCCGCGAGCTCCGGCCCCTGCACCGCCTCGACCTGCGCCAGTTCCGGGCGCATCCAGCGGGAGATGTCGGCGCGGTAGTAGCTCGCGGTGCCGGTGACGAAGATGGCAAACAGCACCCAGCCGACGATGAGGCCGGACCAGGTGTGCAGCCACGCCATGGACTGGCGGAAGCTCCCCTTCATCGCGCGAGCCTCCCCATCGCCGGCCGGGGGGCACCGACCGTGACGCTCATGCCGGATCGCGCGATACCGCTTTCCCGCGATGCCATCAGAAATCGACGGATGCGGACAGGATGACAGTCCGCGGTGCCCCGACCGCGAGGAAGCCGCGCGCGGCCGACGCCCAGTACGAATCGTCGAGGACGTTCTCGACGATGGCGCGGAGCACGACGGGCTTCCCGTTCACCCCCTCGAAGGTGTAGCGCAAGCCGGCATCGAAGCGGGTCCAGTCGGGGACCGACTGGGTGTTGGCCTGGTTGTAGAACATGCTGCTCGTGTAGATCGCCCGGCCCGTTAGCGTTAGCCCCGGCGCCAGCCACGGCGGCAGGTCGTACTCGCCGTAGAGGTTGAACGCCACGTCGGGGACGCCGGGCGCGGCGTTGCCGTCGAACTGGCCTCTCGCCGCGTTGGCGAGTCTTGCCGTGTTGACGAGCTTCGCGTCGATCAGCGTGAGGCCGCCGAGCAGCCGCACGCCCGGGATGACCTCGCCGAACACGTTGAACTCGATGCCGCGGTTGCGCTGGAGACCGCTGACGGAGAAGCGCCTCGTGGTGGGGTCGGTGAAGGCGCTCGGCTGCTCGATCTCGAACAGCGAGGTCGTGACCGAGACCGTGCCAAAATCGTACTTGGCACCAATCTCCTTCTGCCGGTTCACGGTGGGAGCGAAAACCTCGTTGGCATTGATAGCCACGGCCGGCGCGGCCTGCCCCGGCACGAGAGCCTCGATATAGTTGCCGTAGAACGACAGTGAGTCGAAGGGGCTGATCACGAGGGCGATGGCCGGAGTGATCTTGCCCTCCTTGTACTGCGACGTCGGGTTGCCCCGTGTCGGCCCCGGAAGTGTCACAAAGCCGTTCTGGTCGATCTCCTGGTAGCGTCCTCCCAAGGTCAGGAGGAAGCGGTCGCCGCCCAGCGAAAGGGTGTCGGCCACGGCGATGCTGCGCGCGGTGAGATCCGCGGCGATGGGTTGTCCGCCGGAGCGTGGGAATGCGATCGTCGGGACCGAGCCGAACGGCAGGTAGACCGGATCGTAGATGTTGGTCTGGTAGCTCGGCAGCCGCGGTGCGACGCTGCCACCGCGGAAGGTCGCGTTGTAGGACTCGACGGCCGAGACATTGAGCTGGTGACCGATGAGGCCCGTCTGGAACTCGGAACGAAGCCCGACCTCGATGCTTCGCCCCTGTATCTCGGTCGGAGCAATGGAAAGCGTGTTGGTCGCCTGGCCCGTCGGACGCGTGATCTGGTAGGATGACGACAGTGAATCCTCATTGTAGCGCATGACGCCGCCCGCGGCGTAGATCGTCGTGTTTGGCAGGAGATCGTACTCGACTCGACCCGCTAGCATATTGTACCTCGAGTCGTAGTACTCGAAGGAGTTCGACGTGTTTCGACGATTGTTCGGAGCGCGGGGAATGACAGTATTCGCGGCCGCCGAGTTGAACAGCGACGTTGGTGCCGTGACGTTTTGCGTCGAGCGGGTCAGATCGAGCGCGGCGCGGAACTGATCGCCGCGATAATCGAGGCCCACCGCGAGATTGCTGACCTCGATCGCGTTCTTGTCGAGCGGGGTGTCGCCGTTGCGGTAGGCGCCGTTGAAGCGCACGCCCCATTCCTTGAATGTGCCGAAGCGGCGACCGAGGTCGACATGGGTGCCGATCTGCGAGTCGCTGAAATAGCTCGTCGTGACGCGCGTGAGGGGTTCGTCGAAGGCGCGCTTGGGAACGAGGTTGATCGTGCCACCGACGCGGCCAGTGCCCCCGCTGAGAAGCGCGGTCGGGCCGAGCAGGACCTCGACCCGCTCGAGGCCTTCCGTGAAGCTGCGGCGCGGGTTGGCGATGTAGAACAGGCCGTCGAAGGCGGTATCGAGGTTGGTGACCGAGTAGCCGCGGATGAAATACGAGTCGCGCTCGCTGTAGGGCGGGGCGTCGTTGCGCACGGATGGGTTGTTCTGGATGACGTCGGCAACGGAGCGCGCCTGCTGATCCTCGATCAGCTTCCCCGTGTAGCCCGTCACGTTGAAGGGCGTCTTCTGGACGGAGCGGTTGCCCAGGAAGCCGACCCGGGTTCCGGACCCGACCTGCCCACCGGCGTAGGGGACGGGGGGCTGCCCTACGGTTCCGGACGATGGCGGTTGGCCCGTCGCCACGCCGCGTCCCTGGCCCTGGCCCTCGACGCGCAACTCGTCGAGCGTCACTGCATCCGCGCGCTGCGCGCCGAGCTGGACGTAGCGTGGATCGACGGGCGTGAGGGGCGCGGCGCCTGCGACGAGCTTCGGTCTCCGGGAGGCCTTCGGCCTGGACGGTTGGACCTCGCCTGAATCCCTCGCCACTTCCGAAGCATGGGGAGGCACCGCGTGGTCCGCGTTCTCGTCCCGAGCGGCCGCCGCCTGGGCCATCACCCCGATGGACACGCCGGCGAGGGCAATCCGCACCTTCCGCCTGTGTGACCCGCCTACGCACGACGCCATTCCGAACCCCTGTGATCTGCCGACCGAGCAACCCACTCCGCTCGATTGCTGGGCCACGAAAGGAAACTTCCGGGATTATGCAACTCTCACAATAGGTTAGACATCTTCTAGTCTGGCGTCGCGAAGCTGGGCAAGCTGCTGAACTTGCAGATGAATTGCTTCGCTACAGAGGAGCGTTCGAAATTAGAACAGCGATAAGATGTAGATTATTTAAAGGCCGCGTTGCGCAGGAGCAACATGGTGGTGGATCCATATCTGGAAGTATTCTAATCAAAAATACTTCTGAATTGGGCTGTTTATTCGGAACAGGATCGGGTCATTTGTGGTTGACCCCGGTCAGCCAAGATCGTCCTCGTGGAGCGTCTGGGGGCGGCAGGCCCATGGCGACGGTTCGACCGTGCGGAGCACCGAACCATCCCCTGTCCTTGAGGTCACCGAGGATCGTGGGCCGAGGCCCGGGCGCCTCGACGAGCGCGAAGGCGGAGCAGCGTGACATAGCGACGTGATGAATAGCTCGAATGTCCAAATCACGTGCAAAAGCAACATAGGGCTTCATCGACCCAGAATGACCCTAGAGTCAGAACAATTCTAATAAGATCGTTGCCGCTTGACGTCAGAAACGAATTCTATCAACACGCGCGCTAGTTCGTGGAAACGCCTGGAGCTCGCAGACTCGTGAGAATTAACACAAGATCGCGCTCCTTTTCTGGTCTATACAGGGTAAAGCTGCCCTCTTCATTGCGTAATCTGCCGTCCTGCTTCCCGCGGCCGCGGCAATGAGTTCGCCACGACCGGATTCCGGAGCAGGGGGGCGGTCGGACACCGTCCTGGTCGGCGACGCGCGGTCGGCGAGGCCCTCGTCCCAGCACCTCGCCGAGGCTGCGGCCTTCCGCAGCTTCGCCAATGGCTACCTGCGTGAGATCGATCCCGGCATCCGGGTCCGTCATGCCCTGGCGGACGGCCCACCCGCGCCTTGCGTGGAATGGAACCTGCGCAGCCAGCGCCTCGCGATCCGCGCCGAGATCCGCTCGCCTTCGCTGTGCGGCGCCCAGGGCTTCGGCCGCCTCTGGACCCGCCATCTCCATGAACCGCGCTGGCGCAACGTGGCGCCGATGCGGGCGATCCAGGAGCTTCTGGGCGAGGCCTATGCGCGGGTGGACGGAGGATCGAGCGAGACCGCTCGCGGGCGCGAGCTGGAACTGCTCGGGCGCATCCTCGACAGCTACCGCGAGACGGCCCGGCAGCTCGACCTCGCGGGACGGGAACCGGGCGAGGATACGAGCTTCATCGGGGCCGAGCGCGCCCTCGTCTTCGGTCACTGGCTTCACCCGACGCCCAAGAGTCGGCAGGGTCTCACCCCCTGGCAGGCGCGCACCTACGCGCCGGAGGAAGCCGGCACCTTCCCGCTCGCCGTGTTCGCCGTCGACGGGACCTTGGCCCGGCACGAGTCGGCGGGCCCTCGCTCCGCGCCCGAGATCGCGCGGGACCTTCTCGGCGCCGACGCCGCCCGACTGCCGCTGCGTCCTGGCGAAATCGTCCTTCCCATGCATCCGCTTCAGGCCGAGGCGCTGATGCTGCAGCCCCACGTCTCGGCAATGATCGATGCGGGCCTGCTGCGGCGCCTCGACGCCGTCGGGCCCCGCTTCACGGCGACGTCGTCCCTGCGGACCGTCTATGCGCCGGACTGCGCCTGGATGGCGAAGTTCTCGCTTCCCGTCACGCTCACCAATTCGCTGCGCGTGAACCGGCTCGCGGAACTCGAAGCGGGCGTCGCCATGGCCCGGCTCCTCGCGCGGAGCGGGTTCGGCGCCCGCCACCCTGCCTTCCGGATCATCTCGGACCCCGCTTACCTCACGCTGCACTGCCCCGGCCGTGAGGAGAGCGGCTTCGAGACGGTGTTCCGCGAAAATCCGTTCCGGAACGGAGCCGAGCGCGGCGTCGCCACCCTCGCGGCGCTCATCGCCGAGCCCCTTCCCGGACGCCCCTCGCGCCTCGAAGGTCTCCTTCGCCGGATCTGCGGCGACGCAGGCGAGCTCTCGCGCGCCGCCCGGACCTGGTTCGGCCTCTACCTCGACTGCATGCTGGAGCCCGTCGTCGCCCTCTACGAGGAGCAGGGCATCGCGCTCGAAGCGCACCAGCAGAACGCGCTCCTCGACGTCGCCGCCGGCTGGCCGCGCCAGGGCTTCTACCGCGACAACCAGGGCTTCTACCTGTCGCAGGCCGCCCGCCCCCGGCTTCTGCGGCTCGCGCCCGAGACCGCCGCCATCGCCTCGCTCTACTTCGACGATTGTGAGATCCGCCGCCGCCTCGCCTATTACCTCGTGGTCAACCAGATCTTCGCCGTCGTCGCCCGCATGGGGCATGACGGGCTGATCCGCGAGGAGGTGCTGCTCGACGATCTCGCCGCCCGGCTCGAGGCGATGGCACGCCGCATGACGGGGGCCGGCCGGGCCTTCGCCCGCTCGGTGCTCGACGGGCCGACCCTCTGCACCAAGGCCAACCTGCGCGTGCGCCTGTCGGATCGCGACGAGCTGGCCTCGGGCGACGGCACCGGCAACTACATCGACATGCCGAACCCGCTCAGGCTTCGCGCGGCGGCTCGGAGCGAGGCCGGCCGTGCCCTTGCCTCTTGAGCCTCGGCGCTGGCCGGAGGAGCGCGTCCTGCGCCAGCTCGCAGAGGCGATCCTGTTCGAGGGCCTCGCCGACATCGACGCTGCCCGCGACGGAGCGTCCGGAGAGCTGGAATGGCGCGTCGGCGCGCGCCGCTTCCGCGCTGCCGGCGCGATCGGCCCCTTCGGCCGCCCCCGCCTCGATCCCTCGACCCTCGAGATGGCCGAGGCGGAGGGCGCGTGGCGCCCGGCCGATCTCGCCGGGCTCGTGGACGTCCTGCCGGCCCTGCCTGAGCACCGGGAGCGATTGCTGGCGGAGCTTCAGCAGACGATCGAGCTCTGCCGCTGGAATTCCGAAAACCTGTCCCCGCCGGATCGCCGCACCCTCTCCTTCGCGGCGCTCGACGGGGCGGTCTCGGAGGGACATCCCTACCATCCCTGCTTCAAGGCGCGCACCGGCTTCACACTGGCGGACCATCGCCGCTACGGGCCCGAATGCGCCCAGCCGTTCCGGCTCGAATGGCTGGCCATCCGGAGAGACGCGATCGCCCTCTCGCTGCCGGGCGGCGAGGCCGCGTTCTACCGCGCCGAACTCGGCGGCGACTGGGACGTCCTGGCCCGCCGCCTCGCTGAGGCCGGGCATTCCTTCGAAACGCACGCCCTCCTGCCGGTCCATCCCTGGCAGACGCGTTGGCTGGAAGAGGGCGCGCTGCGGCCCTGGCTGGCCGAGGGCCGCGCCGTCGCCCTCGGCGCTGCCGGCGCGCGCTACTGCGCCAGCCAGTCCCTGCGCACGCTGCACAACCTCAACGACCCGCGCGCCGCGAGCGTGAAGCTCGCCCTGAGCGTCGTCAGCACGTCGAGCCTTCGCACCCTCGATCCCCACTTCGTGCTGACCGGGCCCGCCCTCTCGGACTGGCTGGCGGGAATCGTCGCGGACGACCCGCTGCTTCGCGGTCGCTACCGCATGGACGTCCTGCGGGAATACGCGGCCGCGCTCGCCGACCGGGACGGACCGCTGAAGGGCCAGCTCGGCGCGATCTGGCGCGAGAGCCCGGTCCTGTCGCCCGGCGAGTCCGCCGTGCCCTTCAACGTCCTGGCGACGCGCGAGGCGGACGGCGACGCCTTCGTCGCGGCCTGGCTCGCGCGTTACGGCCTCGAAGCTTGGCTCGACCGGCTGGTCGAGGTCGCGGTCCTGCCCGTCTGGCACCTCTTGGTGGCGCACGGCGTCGCGCTCGAGGCGCACGGCCAGAACATGATCCTGGTGCATCGCCAGGGCTGGCCGGAACGGGTGATCCTGCGCGATTTCCACGAGAGCGCGGAATACGCCGTCGACTTCGTGTCCAACCCCACCCGTGTCCCGGATTTCGGCGCCATCGACCCCGCCCATGCCGGCCCGGCGGACGATCGCTTCCACGCCATGCGCTCGGCCTCGGTGCTCGCCGAGCTCGTGACGGACAGCCTATTCGTCTTCAACCTCTGCGAGGTCACCCATCTCCTCGCGCAGCGGCACGGCCTCGACGAGGCGGATTTCTGGCGCCACCTCGGCGCCCGGCTGAGGCGCCATGCGGCGGAGCACGGGCTGGAGGATCGCCTCGCTCGCCTCCGGATCGACGAGTCTCGGCTGCGCGTCGAGGCGCTGCTCTCGCGAAAGCTCGGGCTCGACGAGTCGCGGTGCAGCCGCCTCGTACCCAACGCCCTGTTCCCTCATCCCAAAGATCCCTCGGGAGACTTCATGATCGAGATCGACGGACGCACGATCGGTGCGGACGAGATGGAGGCCGCCATCCGGCGCGTCGAGGGTCAGGCACGCCTGCGCGGCGGCAGCGGCGAGCGCGTCGCTGCGCGTTTTCGTGATACCGCCCAGAGCCTCGCCTTCATCCTCGCCGCCCGCCGGCTCGGCGCCACGCTCCTGCCGATCCATCCGGCCCTGCCCGACGAGGGGGCGCGGCGGCTCGCCGAGCGTGCGGGCTGCCACCGCCTGTTCCTCGACGCGCTCGACGGCGAGGTCCTGGCGGGCGCCCCGCCGCCCGTTCCGGGCGAGGGCCAGCTTCTCCAGATGAGCTCGGGCACCACGGGCGAGCCCAAATGCATCGCCCGCCCCTGGAGCGCGGTGGAGCGCGAGATCGAGAGCTACGTCGCCACCTTCACCGAGCCGGACGGCATGACACCGGTGATCGCCTGCCCGATCACCCATTCCTACGGGCTGATCTGCGGCCTCCTCGTCGGTCTGCGCCGCGGCCGGGCGCCGGTGATCGTGGACACCACCAACCCGAAATATCTCCTGCGCCGCCTGCGCGAGATCGAGCGCCCGCTGCTCTACACCTCGCCGGCCCTGCTCCACACGCTCGCCCGGCTCCTTCCCGAGGGCGAGCAGATCCACGCGGCGATGGTCTCCGGCACCCTTCTCCCCGCGCCGTGGTTCGCGGCCATCCGGGCCCGTGTCCGCCACCTGTTCCAGCAATACGGCTGCTCGGAAGCCGGCTGCATCGCGGTGAATCCCGATCTGCGCCGCGCCGACGCGATCGGCTATCCGCTGCCCCATCACCGCGTCCGGGCGGGCGCCGAGGCGCCGGCGGAGATCGTGGTCGATGGCGAGGGCGGCACGATCCTCACCGCCGATCTCGGCTACCTGCAGCCCGACGGCATGCTGGTCTTCGTCTCGCGCAAGGACGACACCATCAACGTGTCGGGCCTCAACGTCTATCCAGGCGAGGTCGAGGACGTCGTGATGGCGATGCCCGGCATCACCGACGCCGTCGCCTTCGCCCGGGCCGATCCGTTCGCGGGCGAGCGGGTGACGCTCCTGTTCAGCGCCGAGGCGCCGGTGCCGCCCCGCGCCCTGCAGGACTGGTGCCGGCGCTGGCTCGCCGGCCACCAGGTGCCGGTCGAGGCGGTGCAGGTGACGGCGATCCCGCGCCAGGCCAACGGCAAGATCTCCCGCCGCGAGGTGGCCGAGCGCTATCGAAGCGGCCTCATGGGCGACATCCTGGCGGAGGCCGTGGCATGAACCGGGACAGCGTCGTCGAGGCCATCGGCACGATCCTGCGCGAGGAGATGAATCACCCTCATCTCGATCGCTTCGGGCCGGAGGCGCGGCTGAACGAGGACCTCTATCTCGACTCCGTCCAGCTCCTCCAGGTCATGCTGGCGCTGGAGATGAACCTCGCGCTGCCGATCCCCGAGGAGGCGATCAGCCGGCAGGACGTCTCAACCGTGGCCGACCTCGCCGCCCTCCTCGTGGCCGATGGACAGCACGAGCCGGCCGCCGCGCCGGAGGGGGAGGACTATGACCTCCACACAATCGGCGCCGACGCGGATCGTGGCCTCAGGCGCACCGACCAGGGTCTCCGGCGCGGGTCCCTTCTCCTAGGGGGAGAGGGACAGGGTGAGGGGCGTGCCTTCTCCGGAGAATCTACTCCCCTCACCCCAACCCTCTCCCCCTGGGAGAGGGAGCCCGGCGCGGCGCCCGCGACTCCGTGCAACGCGGTGTGTGAACTTGGTCGGGGAGAAGGGGAGAGCGTCCACGGCGAGATGCCCTACGACCTGAAGATCCACTGCTTCGTCAGCTGCCTCTGCGACGGGCTGAAGACGCGCGGCATCGACCACCGCCCCTTCTATTTCCTGATCTGGGACGCCGAGTTCGCGATAACCGACGGGTCGAGGCTCGCCTACCATTCGGACGCCATGGACCACGAGTCCTTCCGCTACTGGTTCGAACGGCTCTACGGCGTGCCGCTCCACGCCTGGTACGACCATTCCCGCTCCAAGGACGAGAACGTCGCGACCCTACTCGAATGCCTGGAACGGCGGGGGCCGGAGGAGTGCATCATGGTGATGCTCGACATGTTCCACCTCCCCGAGCGCGAGAACAAGTTCAACCAGAACCCCTTCCCGCATTACCTCATGGTGGAGCTGAGCGAGGATCCTGTCGTCTGGCAGGTCCGCGATCCCGACTTCCGCTGGGAAGGCTTGATCGAACGCGACAAGCTCCTGAACGCCATCCGCCAGCCGAGCGTCGCCGGCGGCTACCAATTCGATCCCTCGCTCGCCCGCCCGCCGGCGGATGCGGATCTGGCGGCCTTCTTCGAGGCCTGCTTCCGGCCCGATGCCAACCCGCTGATCGACGCGGCGCGCGCCATCGTCTCGGCCCATGCCGAGGGGCGGGGCGGGCTGCGGCTCGCCGATCTCGGGGACGCGTTGCGCGAGCTTCCCGTGATCACCATCCGCAAATGGGCCTACGAGCACGGCTTCGCCTTCTTCTGGCGGGCGCTCGGCTGGCCGGACGCTGAGTTCCAGCGGGTCTGCGACGAGGTCGAGGTGCTGGTGAACGGCCTCACCGCCCTGCACTACGCCGTCCTGAAGCTCGCCAGGACCGAGGACTCGGCGCAGGTCGCCCCGGTGCTGGCCAAGCTCGACGCGCTCGACGCGGTGGAGTTCTCGCTCAAGCGGCAGCTCGGGGATGCCTACGCGGCATGGCGCGAGGCCCGCCCCGGTCTCGCGACGCCCCGGCGCGAAAGGCGGATCGCATGAGGGTGTCGCTCTGCACGATCAGCTTCCGCCACCACCTCCTGTCGATCGGCGAGATCGCCCGGTTCGCCCGCGGCAGCGGCTTCGACGGTATCGAGCTCTGGGGCGTGCACGCGCGCAATCTCGGCCCCGGCGACCATGGCGAATGGCTCGCGGCCTACGGCCTGCGCGTGCCCATGCTGAGCGACTACCTGCCGCTCGACGCAGCCCCCGAGTTACTGTCCGAGCGGACGGCCGGGCTCTGCCGGCTCGCCGAGCAGTGGCGGTCGCCGAGGCTTCGCACCTTCGCCGGCACGAAGGGCAGCGCCGCGACCTCGCCGGAGGAGCGTGCGCTGATCGCGAGCCGCCTGCGGATGGCGGCGGGCCATGTGGCCGATCACGGCATGCGACTCCTCGTCGAGACGCACCCCAACACGCTCGCCGACACCACCGCCTCGCTGATGCGCCTCCTCGAGGAGGTCGATCACCCGGCGCTCAAGGTCAATTTCGACGCGCTGCATGTCTGGGAAGGCGGCGACGATCCGCTGGCGGTGCATGATCGCCTCGGGGCGCACATCGACTACTACCACCTCAAGAACGTCCGGGCCCGCTCTGACCTCTCCGTCTTCGACCCGGCCAACGTCTACGCCGCGGCCGGCCGGCGCGAGGGCATGACCGGCCTGTTCGAGGGTGCGCTGGATTACCGGTCCTTCCTGGACAGCCTGCACCCGAACGCCGAGGCCTCCCTCGAATGGTTCGGCGACGCCTGCTCGTCCGTTCTGCCGGCCGATCTCCTCGCGCTTCGGAACGTCACCGCGAGACGCCGCAACGAGCTGGCGTTCCAGATGGACATCGCCGGGTGATCGCATGTCCCTGGAGGCCTTCGGCATGACGTTGCCCACGCGGTCCTGGCCTGATGAGGTCGATATGGCGCGTCCCCTCCCCCTTGTGGGGAGGGGTTCGGGGTGGGGGTGGCTGGGTGACCCTGCTGCGGAGGCAAGCGGAACCAACCCCCATCCCCGGCCCCTCCCCACAAGGGGGAGGGGAGAGCCGCACGACCTTTCAGACCACCATCCACCACCCGGAAGTAGCCATGCCCCAATCCCGTGCCGTCGTCCCCACGCCCCATGCGAGCCGCTACCTTCAGCAGCTCTGCAAGCATTGGGCGCACCGGTTCGACACCACGTTCACCGATTCCGATGGCCGCATCGCGCTGCCGCTGGGCGAGACCCGGCTCAAGGCCAGCACCGACGCCCTGACGATCGATCTGACGGCGGAGGACGCCGCCAATCTGTCCGGCCTGCGCGACGTCGTCGTGCGACACGTGGACCGCTTCGCGTTCCGCGAGACGCTCCGCTACGAATGGACGGAAGCCGCTCCCGGCGCGCGCGAGGCGAAGGAGCCGTCGCAATGAGCCACGCAGACGGCAGGACGGACGTGACCACGCGCGCCATGCGCGGGGAGGATGCCTCGGACCTCTTCGAGATCTACAATCAGCCCGCCTTCCGTTTCGGGACGTTGGCGCTGCCTTACGAATCCTTCGAGGCGGTCAAGAAATGGGCTGAGCCGCGCTCGCCGCGCGACCTCCACCTCGTCGCGGAGCTCAACCATCGCGTCGTCGGCGCGGCGGCCCTTCGTCCCTTCTACGGACGGCGCGCGCATGCCGCCGAGTTCTGGCTCGCCGTCCACGAGGACTTCATGGGGAGCGGCATCGGCTCCCGTCTCCTCGCGGAGATGATCGACACCTCCGACAACTGGCTCAACATCAACCGGATCGAGATGACCGTCTTCACCGACAACGACAGGGCGATCGCCCTCTACAGGAAGTTCGGATTCGAGATCGAGGGCACCCACAGGGCGGCCAGTTTCCGGAACGGCGCCTTCGCGGACGTGCATTGCATGGCCCGCGTGCGGTTCCCGCGTACGATGTGAGGTGATCCGTGGCTCTCCCCTTTGTCATTCCGGGGCCGCGAAGCGGAGCCCGGAACCCAGAGCCGCTGGCATGGTAGGCTGGAGCAGTGTCGGCGGTTCTGGGTTCCGGGCTCGCCTGCGGCGCCCCGGAATGACAATCGGGGTTGACGAACCCCATCCGCGATCGCCCTGCGCCAGGGGGAAGCGCCTCGCAATTGTCCCGCCCCCTGCGGCAAGACAACCAATCGACCACCGGCTCCTCGGAGACGCCCATGACTGCATCCCGCCTCATCGCCTCGGCAGGTCTCGCCCTCGCGCTCGCCTTCCCGGCGCTTGCCCAGACCGCCCCGGCGCCGAAGCCGGTGCTCGATACCTACGCCGCCATCGCGCAGGCCCTATTCGAGGACACGCATTCCGAGGGCCGTGCGCTGAAGCGGGCGGTCGACGCCCTGCTCGCCGCGCCATCCGACGCGACCCTGAAGGCCGCCCGCGAGGCCTGGATCAAGGCCCGCGTGCCCTATTCGCAGACGGAAGGCTTCCGCTTCGGCAACAAGGCCGTGGACGATTGGGAGGGCCAGGTGAACGCCTGGCCCCTCGACGAGGGGCTGATCGACTACGTCGACACCGCGAAATACGGCGAGGCCTCCGACGAGAACCCGCTCTTCCGCGCCGACGTGATCGCCAACAGGAGCATCCGCATCGGGCGGGCCCAGATCGATGCGGCCAAGATCGACAAGGCCCTGCTGCTCAAGCTGCACGAGGCGCAGGGCGTCGAGGCCAACGTGGCGACGGGCTACCACGCCATCGAGTTCCTGCTCTGGGGGCAGGACCTCAACGGCACGGGTCCGGGCGCCGGCAACCGCCCGGCGAGCGACTACGTCGACGGCGCAGGCTGCACGGGCGGCCATTGCGACCGGCGGCGCGCCTATCTCACGGCGGTGACGAACCTTCTCGTCGACGACCTCGCCGGGATGGCGAAGAGCTGGGCGCCCGGCGGCAGGGCGAGGGGGGACCTCGCCAAGAAGAGCGAGACCGAGGGGCTCGCCACCATCCTCACCGGCATCGGCTCCCTCTCCTACGGCGAGCTCGCGGGCGAGCGCATGAAGCTCGGGCTCATCCTGCACGACCCGGAGGAGGAGCACGATTGCTTCTCCGACAACACGCACAACTCGCACTGGTACAACCAGGTCGGCATGGTCGCGATCGTGAACGGGCGCTACGCGCGCACCGACGGCAAGGTGGTGGAGGGTCCCTTGCTGATGGCGCTCGCCGCGGCGAAGGCGCCCGAGGAGGCACGTCGCCTCGAAGCCGCCATGACGACGGCCTCCGACAAGCTCATGGCCGTCAAGGCCCGGGCGGATTCGGGCAAGGAGGCCTACGACCAGATGATCGCCGAAGGGAACACCGAGGGGAACCGGCTCGTCCAGGAGGCGATCGACGCGCTCGTCGCCCAGACCCGCGCCGTCGAGGCCGTCGTGGCCAAGCTCGGCCTGAAGGTCTCGGTCGAGGGGTCGGACAGCCTCGATGCCCCCGCCAAGGTCGAGAAGAAGGGCTGAGCGGCGCATGACGGACTGGCGCCCCCCTAGCGAAGGCCTCGGCCGGCGCAGTCTCATCGCCGGCGGGCTCGCCGCCCTCGCGGCCGGCGTCGTGCCGCTCGCCGCGCGCGACCGGAGCGCGGTGGATCGCCTGCAGGGCCTAACGCCGGCTCCGGACGGCGGACCGCCCTCCCGGACGCACGATCTCACCCTCGTCGCGGCCGAGCGCGAGGCCGCGGTGCTCGGGCCGGGCCAGCCGCTGACCCGGGTGTGGTCCTTCGCGCCGGAGGGCTCGCCCGTCCTGCCCGTGCTGCGCGCCCGCGTCGGCGATCGGATCAACGCCACCCTGGAGAACAGGCTGGCGCAGCATACCTCGATCCACTGGCACGGCATCCGGTTGCCGAACGGGATGGACGGGGTGCCCTACCTGACGCAGGCGCCCGTCCGGCCGGGCGAGCGCTTCGCCTATGCGTTCGACCTGCCCGATGCCGGCACCTTCTTCCTCCACCCCCATTGCGACGAATCCGGCGGCGCGGGCCGCGGCCTGATGGCGGTGCTGATCGTCGAGGGCGACGCGCCGCCCGGCTACGCCGATGCCGAGCTCACCGTGGCGATCAAGGATTGGCGCCTGGCCCAGGACGGCGGGTTCCTGCCCTTCGAGACCAAGGAGGGCGCGGGGCGGGCCGGCACCTTCGGCACGATCCGCGGCGTCAACGGCGTCGCGGGGCCGCTGCGGGCCACGGTGCCCACCGGCGGCCTCGTGCGCCTGCGCCTCCTCAACCTCGATTCCACCCGCATCGTGCAGATCGGCGTGGAGGGGGCTGAGGCGGCGTTGATCGCCACCGACGGCCACGCCCTCCAGCCCATCGCGCAGGACGATCTGCCCGACAGCGCCTGGCGCCTCGGCCCGGCGATGCGGGCCGATCTCCTCGTCCAGGCGCCGGCCCGGGCCGGCGAGATTCTTCGGATCGTCGACTTCGCCTCGGCCGAGCCCTGGCTCGTGGCGGAACTCACCGCCGCCGGCCCGCGCCTGAACCGCGGCCCGTTCGCGCCGAAACCGCTCTACGCCGCCACGGTCCCTCGGGCCGACACAGGCGCCGCCGAGCCCCTGACCTTCACCTTCGGCGCGTCCTCGGGCGCATCGGCGGCGGCCGAGATCGCGGCCGGTCTGGCGCCGGGCGACCCCCTCGCCAAGGTCCTGCTCGACAGCCTCTGCGTGCGCGACACCAGCCTGTGGGCCGTCAACCAGGTGCCCTGGCCCTCCGGCCCCGACGCCGTGCTGCCGCCTCCACTCGGCACGCTGAAGGCCGGACGGCCTTACGTCTTCGAGTGGGTCAACACGACGCCGCACCCGCACCCGATCCACCTGCACGGCCACGCCTTCGAGGTGCTCTCGTCCTCGCGCCAGAAGCTGCCCCGGCACCTCGCCGATACGGTGATCCTGAACCCGAGGGAGCGGATCGAGATCGCCTTCGTGGCCGCGCCCGGCGACTGGATGCTTCACTGCCACATCCTCGAACACCTCGAATACGGCATGATGGGCTACCTCCGGGTAGCGGCATGAGGGGGCTCGTGCTCGGCGCCGCGCTGCTGACCCTCGGCGCGGCCGCGGCGGGCGCGTGCGACCTCGACGCGGCGCTGGGCCGGGCGCTGTTCGCCCGCGCCTGGGTGCCGGCCCCGTCCTCGACCAAGGGCAACGACGGATTGGGGCCGCTCCACAACGCGCGGGCCTGCCAATCCTGCCACGAGGGGCTGGCGCGCCGGCCGGTGCGGCTCGGGCCGGACGGAACGGTGGCGAGCGAGAACCTCGTCCTCCGGCTCTCGGACGCGGAGGGGCGGCCGGACCCGGTCTACGGCGCCCAGTTCCAGACCCGGGGCCTGCCCGCGGTGCCGCCGGAAGGGTGGGCAATCCACGCCGGCGCGGGCTACGCGGCGGCCGGCCTCGCCTACGGTCCCCTGCAGCCCTCGACGCGGGTCGGCGCCCGGCTCGCGCCGGCGCTGAGGGGGCTCGGCGCCCTCGAGACCGTGCCGGAGGCGGCGATCCTCGCCATTGCCGAGGAGCAGGCGCAGGGCCCGGACGGCGTGCGCGGCCGACCCCGCTGGATCACCGGCCCGGACGGAGCCCGCCGCCTTGGCCGCTTCGGCCTGAAGGCTTCCACGGCGACCCTCGAGGCGCAGGTCGGGACCGCCTTCGCCCTCGATCTCGGCCTCTCCACGCCGGACCGCCCCGCCCCCGCCGGCGACTGCACGGCCCGGCAGGAGGCCTGCCTCGCCGCCCCCGGGGGCGGCGGGCCTGGCAACCCCGAGATCACGGCCGAGCTCGTCGGCCTCGTCGCCCGCTTCCTCGCGAGCCGCCCCGCGCCGGAGCCGGCCCAGGACCCACAGGGGCTGACGCTCTTCGCGGAGGCCGGTTGCGCCGCCTGTCACCGGCCCGCGCTGCCCTCCTCCTCCGGGTCCCTGCCGGCCTATACCGATCTTCTCCTGCACGACCTCGGGCCCGGCCTCGACGGCGGCGCCACGGAGCCGGGAATCACTCCCACGGCCTGGCGCACCGCCCCCCTCTGGGGCCTGTCGGAGACCCTGCGCAACGGGGCGGGCCTGCTCCATGACGGCCGCGCCCGCGACGTGTCGGCGGCCATCGCCGCGCATGGGGGCGAGGCCGAGGCGGCCCGCGCCCGCTTCCGCGCACTCCCCGGCCCGGACCGGGCGCGCCTCCTCGCCTTCGTGGGAAACCTCTAGATGCCGCCGACCCGACGCCTCGTCCTGCTCGGCCTCGGCGCCGGCCTCGCAGCCCCCGGGCGCGCCCGCGCGCAGGGACAGGACGGTCCCGACCGCCGCGCCATCGCCTTGCGCATCGCTCGCGACGTCCTCGTCCCAGGCTACCGGAGCTTCGCCGAGGCGAACGCCTCCCAGGCCGCGGC
>NZ_BPQP01000066.1 GCF_022179305.1 Methylobacterium iners | reverse complement strand
ATTCCGGGTTCGCCTTCGGCGCCCCGGAATGACAGCGGTTGGTGGCCGACCGGTCGTGCCCTGCGCGAAGAAAGCTCGGCGATAACCCGAGTTCCGATTCCTGTGACCTTACTATCGGCGGCTCGCGGTGTCCGGAACAGCCTGCTAGACCGCCTGGCCTGAGGCGGGTGCCGGCAAGAGCGCCCGCAGGTCCGGAACCCGCGAGCCCGCCATGTCCGCAGACGCTCCCCTCGTCCCCCTCCCCCGGCTCCTCGTCGAGCCGATCGTGCGGGCGGCGCTCGTCGAGGATCTCGGCCGCGCCGGCGACCTCACCACCGACGCGATCGTGCCGGCGGAAGCGCGGATGAGCGCCGTCATCGCCGCCCGCCAGGACGGCGTCATTGCCGGGATCGATGCGGCGGTTCTCGCCTTCGCCCTCGTCGACCCCGCAATCGCCGTGCGCGTCGAGCGCGGCGACGGAGCCCGGGTCTCGCCCGGCGACGTCGTGCTCCGCCTCGATGGGCCGGCCCGCGGCATCCTCACGGCCGAGCGCGTGGCGCTCAACCTCGCCTGCCGCCTGTCGGGGGTCGCGACCGCCACGGCCTCCCTCGTCGCGGCGGCGCGCCCGCACGGGCACGCCCGCATCGTCTGCACCCGCAAGACCACGCCCGGCCTGCGCGGCCTCGAGAAGCACGCGGTGCGCGCCGGGGGCGGCTCCAACCACCGCTTCGGCCTCGACGACGCCGTGCTGATCAAGGACAACCACGTCGCCGTGGCCGGCGGGATCGGGCCGGCGATCGCGCGGGCCCGCGCCTATGCCGGGCACCTCGTGAAGATCGAGGTCGAGGTCGACACCTTGGCCCAGCTCGACGAGGCGCTTGCCGCCGGGATCGACGCGGTGCTCCTCGACAACATGAATCCCGACCAGCTCGAGCAGGCGGTGCGCACCATCGGCGGACGGGCGATCGCGGAAGCCTCGGGCCGCATCAACCGCGAGACCGTCGGGGCGGTGGCGGCCTCTGGCGTCGACCTGATCTCCTGCGGCTGGATCACCCACAGCGCGCCGATCATCGACCTCGGCCTCGACGCCGCCTGAGGGCGTCGGCCGCCGCTTACGGCCAAGCCGCCACACTGTTGCCACGGAGTCACGACCGCGGCCGAAGCGCTGTTGCGCTGCGATTAAACCTTGGCTTTGAGGCGGCAGCGTTTACGCCTTGGCGACACGTCGCGCCTTAAGCTGCGTCGGTTGTCCACCGCGTTTCCACAGACATTCGCCTGCCTTCGAGAGGCTTTGATGCGCCGTTTCGCTCCCGCTCTCACAGGGCTCGCCTGCGCGCTTGCCGCGTGGGCCTCGCCCGTTGCCGCCTACGAGATCGATCCCCTCACCCGGCAGCCGCTCGACAACGCCCTGGTGCTGCGCGTGCGCCCGCAGGCCGAGTCGGTCCCGACCGCCAACGCCTCGCTATTCGCGCCCGATCCGCTGGCCTCGTCCGTGCCGCAGATGACGGCGATCCCGCGCGAGACCGTGGCCTATAACGGCCCCTACGGCGCGGGGACAATCGTGGTCTCCACCGCCGAGCGCCGGCTCTACTACGTGCTCGGCGGCGGGCAGGCGCTGCGCTACGGCGTCGGCGTCGGCCGGCCGGGCTTCACCTGGGGCGGCCTGCAGACCATCACGATGAAGCGCGAATGGCCGGATTGGCGCCCCCCGGCGACCATGCTGCGCCGCCGCCCCGACCTGCCCCGCTTCATGAAGGGCGGCGTCGAGAACCCGCTCGGCGCCCGCGCCCTGTATCTCGGCGGCACCATCTACCGCATCCACGGCTCGAACGAGCCGGAGACCATCGGCACCGCCGTGTCGTCGGGCTGCATCCGCATGACGAACGAGGACGTGACCGACCTCTACACGCGGGCGAAGGTGGGCACGAAGGTCATCGTCCAGCGCTGAGTGTTCGGCCGACGCGAGCAAGGGGTCGGCGGCAACGCCGGCCTTTTTTGTTTGAAGGGGAGCCGGGCGAACAAGCATCCCCCTTTGTCATTCCGGGGCGCCGCAGGCGAGCCCGGAACCCAGAACGGCTGACACCGATCGAGCTGGCCGCGTCAGCGGTTCTGGGTTCCGGGCCCTGCTGCGCAGTCCCGGAATGACAGAGGAGGCGCTCCGTCCAATCCCAGCAACGCGATGCGCTCGCCTAGTGACACCCGCACCCACTGCCGCAGCTTCCCTCGCCCGTCGGCGGCGTCGGCGCGGGCTTCACCGCGGAGCGCCGCGCCGGCTCGCGGCTGAGGCCGCGCTCCTCCAGCTCGGCGAGGTAGGTCGCCCAGCGCTTCCGGTATTCCCGGCCGAGGTCGTAGAGGTAGCTCCAGCCGAACAGGCCGGTGTCGTGCATGTCGTCGAAGGTGAGCTTCACGGCGTAGTTGCCGACCGGCTCCACCGACAGGATCGCGACGTCCTGCTTGCCGCCGATCACCTTGCGCTCCGAGGGCGAATGGCCCTGAACCTCGGCCGAGGGGCTCGACACTCGCAGGTACTCGGCCGGCAGCGCGAAGCGGCCGCCATCCTCGAAGGCGACGGTGAGGCTCCGCTTGTCCCCCGACAGGCGGATCTCGGTAGGCCAACGCTCCTCGCTCACCGGCGACCTCCTCGCTGTCGGTAACCCACACCCGCCGCGCGCGAACTTGCTCGCGGGGACGGCAAGCCTCATATGCTCGTCGGAGGCCGGTTCGTCACCCGGCCGTGATCCGGAATTCGTCCGCGCAGCCGAGTACAGAGTCCCGCATGTGGGGTCCCCGCACCGATGCCGACGCGCCCGCCCCGGCCGCGCCGCGCCTGATCGACCCCTTCCAGCGGGCGATCACCTACCTGCGCATCTCGGTGACGGATCGCTGCGATCTGCGCTGCGTCTACTGCATGTCGGACGACATGAGCTTCCTGCCGAAGGGCGATCTGCTCTCGCTGGAGGAGCTCGACCGGCTCTGCGCGGTCTTCGTCGGGCGCGGCGTGCGCAAGCTGCGCATCACCGGCGGCGAGCCCCTGGTGCGCCGCGACATCATGCACCTGTTCCGACGCCTCTCGCGCCACCTCGACACGGGCGCGCTGGACGAGCTGACCCTGACTACCAACGGCACGCAGCTCGGCCGCTTCGCGCCGGAGCTGGCCGCGCTCGGCGTGAAGCGCGTCAACGTCTCGCTCGACACCCTCGATACGGAAAAATTCCGGGCGATCACCCGGCGCGGCGACCTCAGGATCGTCCTCGACGGGATCGCGGCGGCGCGGCGGGCCGGCATCAAGGTCAAGATCAACGCCGTGGCGCTGAAGGGCGTCAACGAGGACGAGATCGCCGACATGATCGCCTGGGCGCACGGCGACGGCATGGACATGACCCTGATCGAGGTCATGCCGCTCGGCGAGATCGAGGGCGACCGCACGGACCAGTTCCTGCCGCTCTCCGTCGCCCGCGCCCGGCTCGAGCAGCGCTACACCCTCACCCCCCTGCCCGACCGCACCGGCGGGCCCGCCCGCTACGTGCGCATCGCCGAGACCGGCGGCCGGCTCGGCTTCATCACGCCGCTGACGCATAATTTCTGCGAGAGCTGCAACCGCGTCCGCCTCACTTGCACGGGCAAGCTCTACATGTGCCTGGGCCAGGAGGACGCCGCGGATCTGCGCGCCGCGCTGCGGGCCTCACCGGACGACGCGCTAGTGACGCAGGCCGTCATCGACGCCATCGCCCGCAAGCCCAAGGGCCACGACTTCGTCATCGAGCGTGCCCGGCCGGCGGCGGTGCCACGCCACATGAGCGTGACCGGCGGTTAGGGCCGACGCCTTTCCGCACCCACGGTTGTCAGTCCGGAGCCGCCCCCGGATCTGGCTTTCGGCCAGTCCGAGGACAGGCTCCGCGGAGCCCGGAACCCCGAGCCGCCGACGAGACAATCTGGATCGCGACCAGCGGCTCTGGGTTCCGGGCTCGCCTGCGGCGCCCCGGAATGACAATCGTGGGTGCAATCGCATCCTCTCGTTTGACCCCGCTCCGCTTCGAACCTAGACCGAAATCCAATATTCGGATGGGTGGAGACGGTTGATGGCGAAGGTAGCGTTCCTGGGTCTCGGCGTGATGGGCGGCCCCATGGCCGGGCACCTGGCCAAGGCCGGCCACGACGTCGTCGTCTACAACCGCACCGGCGCCAAGGCCGAGGCCTGGGTCGGGACCCACGGCGGCGGCGCCGCGCCGACGCCGCGGGAGGCCGCCGCGGGCCGGGAGATCGTGTTCGCCTGCGTCGGCAACGACGACGATCTGCGCGGCATCACCCTCGGCGACGACGGCGCCTTCGCCGGGATGGAAGCCGGCGCGACCTTCGTCGATCACACCACCGCCTCGGCCGAGGTCGCCCGCGCCCTCGCGCATGTCGCCGGGAAAGCCGGCCTGGGCTTCGTGGACGCGCCCGTCTCCGGCGGGCAGGCCGGCGCCGAGAACGCGGCGCTGACGGTGATGTGCGGCGGAGAGGAGGCGGCCTATGCCAGCGCCGAGCCGGTGATCCGCGCCTATGCCAAGGCCTGCCGCCTGATGGGGCCGGTGGGCGCCGGCCAGCTCACGAAGATGGTCAACCAGATCGCCATCGCCGGCGTGGTGCAGGGGCTGTCGGAGGCGATCCACTTCGCCCGCCGGGCCGAGCTCGACGTGGAGGCGGTCCTCGACGTGATCTCGAAGGGCGCCGCCGGCTCCTGGCAGATGGAGAACCGGGGCAAGACCATGAACGCGCAGAAGTTCGATTTCGGCTTCGCCGTCGACTGGATGCGCAAGGACCTCGACATCGTGCTGTCGGAGGCGCGCCGCAACGGCGCCCGCCTCCCCGTCGCCGCCCTCGTCGACCAGTTCTACGCTGAGGTGCAGGCCATGGGCGGCAACCGCTGGGATACGTCGAGCCTCATCGCCCGCCTGGAGCGCTGAACGCCGCGAGCGCCCGCTCGCGCGCGTCTTCCGGGTCCCACCAGTTCCAATCCTCGCCCATCTGGTGGCGGAACCAGGTGAGCTGGCGCTTGGCGTAGCGGCGGGTGTCGCCCTGGCCCCTGCGGATCGCCTCGTCGCGGGAGATCGTGCCGTCGAGATAGGCGATGAGCCCCGGCACGCCATGCGCCCGCATGGCGGGCAGCAGCGGATCGAGCCGGCGCTCGCGCAGGCGCGCCACCTCGTCGAGGGCGCCCGCCTCCATCATCGCGAGGAAGCGCGCATCGATCCGGGCGCGCAAGGCCGCGCGGTCGACGTCGAGAAAGATCTTGAGGAGCGGCCAATCGGCGAGCGGGCCGGGCACGCGGTGGCCCTGGAAGGCGGCGATGGGCTGGCCCGTCGCGGCGATGACCTCGAGCGCCCGCATCAGGCGCAGCCGGTCGGTCGGCCTGAGGTTGGCGGCACCTTCGGGGTCGACGGCGTGGAGCTTGGCGTGGAGCGCCGGCGTCGGCAGGTCCGCGACCTCCGCCCGCACCGCCTCGCGCACGGCGTCCGGCACGTCGGGAAGGTCGGATAGCCCCTCGACGAGGGCGCGGAAGTAGAGCCCGGTCCCGCCGACGAAGATCGGGAGCCGGTCCTCGCTGGCGAGCTCGGGCAGGAGCGCCGATGTTTCACGTGAAACAATTCCTACGGAATAGTTCACCGCGGCATCGACATGGCCGTACAGGCGATGCGCGACCTGCGCCTCCTCGGCGGGGCTGGGCCGCGCGGAGAGGACGCGCAGGTCGGTATAGACCTGCATCGAATCCGTGTTGATCACGACGCCGTCGAGGGCCTGCGCCAGGGCGAGGGCGAGGCCGGACTTGCCCGAGGCCGTCGGCCCTGCAATGAGGATCGCGGCCGGCCGCTGCCGCGCGGGCGGCGCGGCGGGTCTCGCGGTGAGGGGGCTCGCCGTGGCGGGCAAGGCTTGGGGGCTCCCGGATGAATCTCGTCGCGAGCCTGATATCAAACCCGCGCCGGCCCGCCATCACCGACGCCGTGCTGGCCGAGGCTCGCGCCGTTCTTGGCACGCAGCATCAGCCACGCATCCTCCACGGTGAGGTCGCGGCGGAGCTGATCGTTCCGGGCGCGGAAGAAGAGGCGCCGGCGCTGGCGCGGCAGTTGCGCGCCGCCTTCGCTTCCGAGCCGATCGACGTGGCCGTGCTTCCGGCCGGCCCGCAAAGGCGCAAGCGCCTGTTCCTGGCCGACATGGACTCGACCATGATCGAGCAGGAATGTATCGACGAACTCGCCGATACGGTCGGCCTGAAAGACCGGGTCGCGGCGATCACCGAGCGGGCGATGCGCGGCGAGATCGCCTTCGAGCCGGCCCTGCGGGAACGCGTGGCGCTGCTGCGCGACCTTCCCGTGGAAGTGATCGACGACCTCATTCGCGACCGCATCAGCCTGACGCCGGGCGGCACGACCCTGGTGCGGACCCTGAAGGCGCACGGCGCCCAGACCTGCCTGATCTCGGGCGGCTTCACCCTCTTCGCCGGACCGATCGCGGCGATGATCGGCTTCGACGAGGCCCATGCGACGACGCTCGGCGTGCGGGACGGCCGCCTCACCGGCAGCGTCGAGGAACCGATCGTGGGCAAGGAGACGAAGCGGGCGACGCTGGTGGCCTTGCGCACCCGTTTCGGGCTCTCCCCCGCCGACACGCTCGCCGTCGGCGATGGCGCCAACGACCTCGACATGCTGGGCGAAGCCGGCCTGGGGGTGGCCTTCCGCGCCAAGCCCGCCGTCGCCGCGGCCGCCCGCGTGCGGATCGACCACGGCGACCTTACGGCACTGCTGTATCTGCAGGGTTATGGGGCGAACGAGTTCGTGGAATGAGGGAACGCTTCAGGGCTATTCACTCCCGCTTTGTCATTCCGGGGCTGCGAAGCAGAGCCCGGAACCCATAACCGCTGACGGAGCAAGCTGAAGCAATGTCAGCGGCTCTGGGTCCCGGGCTCGCCTGCGGCGACCCGGGATGACAGAGGGGGTTTGGCTACGCACAACGACAACGTCTCTGCGGGCTACTCCAGCCCGATCGCCACGAACCGCACGTCGCCGGCCGCGCTCGCCACGAGCAGGAGCACCGACTTGCGGCCCTCCTTCTTGAGCGCATCGACCCGCTTGGTCACATCGGCCGGCGTCGAGACCGCCTCCTGACCGACCTCGACGATGACCTCGCCGGGCTTGATCTGCTTGTCGGCCGCCGTCGAGTTCGGGTCGACGCGGGTCACGACGACACCCTTGAGGCTGTCCTTGAGGCTGTGCTTGCGGCGCAGCTCGTCGGTGATGCCCGAGAGGTTGAGGCCGAGCGCCTGCCGCGTCGCGCTCTCGGCCTCGGGCTGCCGGACATTGGCGAGCTGGGGCTTCTCGTTGTCCTCGAGGCGGCCGAGGGTGACCGCCTTCGAGTTCTCCTGGCCCTTGCGGACCACGACCACGTCCACCGTCTTGCCCACCGGCGTCGCCGCCACGATCCGCGGCAGGTCGCTCGACGACTTCACGGTCGTCCCGTTGAACTTGGTGATGACGTCGCCGACCTCGAGGCCCGAGGCCTTGGCCGGACCCTTCTCGTCGACGCCGGCGATGAGCGCGCCGCGCGCGCCGCCCTTGAGGCCCAGCGCGTCGGCCGTGGCGTCGTCGACGTTCTGGATGCGCACGCCGAGCCAGCCGCGGCGGACCTCGCCGAACTCGCGCAGCTGGTCGATCACCGGGCTCGCCGTCCCTGAGGGCACCGCAAAGCCGATGCCCACCGATCCGCCGGTGGGCGAGAGGATCGCCGTGTTGATGCCGATGACCTCGCCGTTCATGTTGAACAGCGGGCCGCCGGAATTGCCCTTGTTGATGGCCGCGTCCGTCTGGATGTAGTTGTCGTAGGGACCGGATTCGATGTTGCGGCCCCGCGCCGAGACGATGCCGGCCGAGACCGAGCCGCCGAGGCCGAAGGGATTGCCGATGGCGATCACCCAATCGCCCGGCCGCATCTTGTCCGAATCGCCGAAGGGCACGGCCCGCAGCGGCTTGTCAGCCTCCGGCTTCACCCGCAGCACGGCGAGGTCGATCTTCGAATCCTTGCCGATGATCTCGGCCTTGAGCTTCGAGCCGTCCGACAGGATGACCTGGATGTCGTTGGCATCGCCGATGACGTGGGCGTTCGTCACCACGATGCCGGAGGCGTCGATGATGAAGCCGGAGCCCAGCGAATTCGACTTGCGCGGCTGGCGGGGGGTGTCGCCCTCGCTGCGGTCGCCGCCCCCGCGCCCGCCGCGCTTGTTGAAGAACTCCTCGAAGAGGTCTTCGAAGGGCGTGCCCTGGGGCAGCTGCGGCATGGTCCGGCCGCTGGCGCGGGGCTCGACCGTGGTCGAGGCCGAGATGTTGACGACCGCGCTCGTCACCTGCTCCGCGAGCTCGGCCAGCGATTCCGGCCCCTTCGCGAGGGCCGCCTGCGGCAGGGAGGCGGACGAGACGCAGGCCGCGACCGCGAGGGCGGCGACGGCGGAGCGGACGCGCTGGCGGGCCGGGGAACGTCGCGCCGGGACGGGGACCATGGTCGACCTCTCGATTCAAGCGATGCTGATAGATCGGACGCGCGGGCGCCCGATCAAGAGCGGCTCTCGTTCATGCGTCGGATTGCTCCGAGAGCCGGGAACCACCCTTCGGCCCGATGCCCTAGCGCGCGCCCCCTGCCGTCGATCCGGTCGCGATGGGCGAGCGCCCCTGCGGATCGCTGAAATACCGGAAGAAGTCCGAGTTCGGGCTGATCACGAGGCGGGTGTCGTTCCCCTTGAGCCCCGCCTCGTAGGCCTGCATCGACCGGTAGAAGCTGAAGAAGTCGGGGTCCTTGCCATAGGCCTCCGCGAGGATGCGGTTGCGGTCGGCGTCGCCCTGACCGCGGGCCGTCTCGGCGGTCTGGTTGGCCTCCGAGAGCAGCACCGTGACCTCGCGGTCGGCCCGGGCCTTGATCGTCGCGGCGATCTGGTCGCCGTTGGCGCGGATGTCGGCGGCCTCGCGCTTGCGCTCGGTCTTCATGCGCTCGTAGACGGCCGTGGAGTTGGCGGCCGGCAGGTCGACCCGGGTCATGCGCAGGTCGACGATCTCGACGCCGAGCTCGCGAGCCTGGCGGTTCACGTCCTCCTGGATGACGTTCATCAGGTTCGAGCGCTCGGTCCGGACGATGGCGTCGCGCGTCGAGCGGGCCAGCACGTTGCGGAGCGACGAGTTCGTGAAGCTCGCCAGCAGGGTGTTGGCGCGCAGGATGTTGTTGGCCGACTGATAGAACCTCAGCGGGTCGTAGATCCGGTAGCGAGCGAAGGCGTCGACCTCGAGGTTCTGGCGGTCGGCCGTCAGCAGCGTCTGCGCGGGCAGCTCGAGGTCGAGCACGCGCTTGTCGAAAATGACCACGTTCTCCATGAACGGGATCTTGAAGTAGAGGCCGGGCCGGTCGGTGCCGGTCTGGTTCAGCACGGCGCGGACGCGGCCGAACTGCAGGACGAGGGCCTGCTGCATCTGGCCGACGGTGAAGACCGAGGCGTAGAGCGCGACGGCGGCGGCGGCCGCGATCACGACGAGCCCGGTGCGGAGGGCCTGGGCGTTCATCGTGCGCCTCCCCCCGTCTGCTGGCCCTGGGCCGAGCGTCCGAACTCGGACAGCGGCAGGACGGGAAGGACGCCGGCTGCTGCGGCGCCGTTTGCGCCGGCGCTGCCCTGATCAATGATCACCTTGTTCACGGAGCCGAGCACCCGTTCCATCGTTTCGAGGAAGATGCGCTCGCGGCTCACGGCCGGAGCGATCTTGTAGGAATCGTAGACCTGCTGGAAGCGGGCCGCCTGGCCGGTCGCTTCGGCGGTCGCCTGCGTGCGGTAGGCCTCGGCCGCCTGCACGATCTGCGAGGCCTTGCCTCGGGCCTGTGGCACCTCGCGGCTGGCATAGGTGCGCGCCTCGTTCTGGGAGCGCTCCGCATCCTGCTGGGCGGCGTTCACGTCGATGAAGGCCGGCCGGACCTCGGGCGGCGGATTGACGCTGACGAGCTGCACCACGGGGATGGTCACGCCAGCACCATAGTCGTCCAGGGCCTTCTGGGTCATTGCCTTGACCTCCTCGGCCACGCTCGATTGCTCGTTCGTGAGGATCGGCTGGATGTTGCGCCGGCCCACGACCTCGCGCATCGCGCTCTCGGCGAGGGCCTTGATCGTCCCTTCCGGATTCTCGAGGTTGAAGACGTAGTCCGAGGCCTTGAGCGGGTTGACGCGCCACTGCACCTCGAAGTCGAGGTCGACGATGTTCTCGTCGCCGGTGAGCATCAGGCTCTCCTCCGGCATGTCGCGGCCGCGCCCCTGGGCGCCGATCCCGGCCCGGTAGCCGACGGGGATGCTGTTGACCTGGCCGACATTCGGCTTGACGACGCCGCCGATCGGATAGGGGAAATTGTAGTGGAGGCCCTGACCGGTGGTGCCGGTGTAGCGGCCGAAGATCGTCTCGATGCCGACCTGCTGGGGCGCCACGGTGTAGAGGCCGGTGAGCAGCCAGGCGCCGACCGCGAGGCCCGCCGCGATGAGAAGGCCGCGCCCGCCGCCCATCGAGCCGCCGGGCATGACGCCGCGCAGGCGATCCTGGCCGCGGCGGAGGAGATCCTCCAGATCGGGCGGCGTCTTGCCGCCACCGCCGCCTCCGCCCCAGGGTCCGCCGCCATTGCCGCCGCCGCCACGGCCCCAGGGCCCGCCCCCGTTGCCGCCACCGCCGCCGCTCTGATTGCTCCAAGGCATGCTGGCCGATCTCTCCTCATCAAGCGGCGTCTGGTCCCGCCCGAACCCGCCCGCCCCGATCCCGGGTCTCATCCGCGTGAAGGTGAGGTGCGAGGGAGAGGCGAGGGCCTGAACGCTAGTGCGTATGGCCGTCCGATCCTGTCAAGGCTGGCAAGTGGGCATCGGTGAACGGAAAGGCAACCGCGGCGATCCGTACCTGTGCAATGGGTCGCGGCCTCTCAGGCGATCCGCTCCAGATCGACGAAGCTGAACGCGTGCTCGTCGTGCTCGCTCGCGGGGTGGGACTCGCGATGGATCTCGCGAAACGCCGCCCGATCGAAGGGCGGGAACAGCGTGTCGCCCTCGGGCGAGGCCTCGACTTCCGTGAAGTGGATGCGCCCGGCGTGCGGCAGCGCCAGCGCGTAGACCTCGCCCCCGCCTGCGACCATGACTTCCTCGCCGCCGGCCGCCGCGACGGCCTCCGCCCAGCCGTGCACCGTCGTCACCTCCGGCGCCGAGAAGCTCAAGTCCCGCGTCAGCACCAGGGTGCGCCGGCCCGGAAGCGCCCGGCCGATCGAATCGTAGGTCCTGCGCCCCATCAGGAGCGGCTTGCCCATGGTCAGGGCCTTGAACCGGCGCAGATCGCTGCGCAGGCGCCAGATCAGGTCGTTGTCGCGGCCGATGATTCCGTTGCGCGCCACCGCCGCGATGAGGGTGACGCGCGGCCGATGGGAGGGACCGCCCATCAGACCGCCACCGGCGCGCGGATGGCAGGATGAGGATCGTAGTCCCTGATGGCGATGTCCTCGAATCCGAAGGCGAAGAGGTCGCGAACAGTCGGATTGAGCTCGAGCCGCGGCAATGGCCGCGGCTGGCGCGCGAGCTGGAGGCGGGCCTGGTCGAGGTGGTTCAGGTAGAGGTGGGCGTCGCCGAGGGTGTGGACGAAATCGCCGGGCGCGAGCCCGGTCACCTGCGCGATCATCGCGGTGAGGAGTGCGTAGCTCGCGATATTGAAGGGCACGCCGAGGAAGACGTCGGCCGAGCGCTGGTAGAGCTGGCAGGAGAGCCGCCCGTCTGCGACGTAGAACTGGAACAGGCAGTGGCAGGGCGCCAGCGCCATCCGGTCGAGCTCGGCCGGGTTCCAGGCGGAGACGATGAGCCGGCGGGAATCCGGGTTGCGCCGGATCTCGTCGACGACCCAGGCGATCTGGTCGACGCTGCCGCCGTCGGGCCGGGCCCAGGAGCGCCATTGCTTCCCGTAGACGGGGCCGAGATCGCCCTTCTCGTCCGCCCACTCGTCCCAGATCGTGACGCCCTGCGCCTGCAGCGCCTGGACATTGGTGTCCCCGGCGAGGAACCACAGCAATTCGTGGATGATCGAGCGCAGGTGGAGCTGCTTGGTGGTGACGAGCGGGAAGCCCTGGCCGAGGTCGAACCGCATCTGGTGGCCGAACACCGAGAGCGTGCCGGTGCCGGTGCGGTCCTCCTTGCGCTGGCCCGTCGCGAGGATGCGTTCGAGGAGCTGCAGATAGGCGTGCATCGCGGGTTCCCGTTCCTGCCCTGCGATACCGCGAACGGCGCCGGGAGGCGAGACGCCGCGGCGGTCCCGCTGGGGATCAGGGCCAGAGCAGGTAGGCGACGAAGGCGAGGTTGCTCCAGCCGTGGAGCGCGATGCAGGGCCAGAGGCGGCCCGTGCGCCAGCGCAGCCAGCCGAGCGTCAGGGCGAGCGGCAGCAGCGAGATCGGCCGTGCCAGGCCCGCCGACGACAGGTGTGCCAGGGCGAACAGGGCCGCCGTGACCATGATCGCGCCGGCCGGCCCCAGGAAGGCCCGCGCCCGGGCGAAGGCTTCGCCGCGCATGAGCAGCTCCTCGGCCGTCGGCGCGAGCACGACGACGTAGGCGAGCCACGCGGCGAGGGCGGCGGCCGTCAGCATCGGCGAGAGGGCGACCTGGTGGCCGAACGGCGCGTGGAAGAGCGTCGCCGTGCCGGTGACCCACAGGATGTGGAAGGCCGGCCAGACCAGGAGGATGAGAAGGAGCCGCGACGCGCGCAGCCCCGGCGGCCTCGTCCGGTCGAGGGCCAGCCTCTGCCGCCAGGCGGACCGGTCGCGCCACAGGGCGGTCGCGACGACGAGCAGGGCCAGAACCACCTGCCTGACGATGTCGAGCGCCAGTTCGCGCATCGCGATCTGGCTCGGGTGGAGGGGCGGGCGCCGGTCCTGCGCCGCGAAGGGGTCGATCCCGTCGCGAAGGTCGGCGCCGACCCGCACGATCGCCAGCGCGATCAGGCTGGCGACGGCGAGGTAGAGGAGCACCGTCAGGCCGAGCGCCAGGAGATGCAGGAGGGTCAGCGCGGCCGCCCGAACCCTGCCCCGGGGCGCCTCCCCGGGACGGCTTCCGGCACCCTGTTCGGCATCGGTCGCTTCGGTGCCAGGAACGGGCTTCAAAATCGACCGGACTCCCTCTATATTCCCCTTCGCCGGCCGCAAGGTCGGCTATGGCGATAAACGGTCTTCGAAATAAACCTATCGGACCCGGGGGCGGTACCCGGCGCCTCCACCAAGACCCAGGGCACTCGGACGCATGGGCCGAGAGACGCGACGGACCTGGGTTTCGGCGGGGGCGAAATAGGATCGACGAGGGCGTAAAGGTTGAGCTTTCGCTCGGCATGGTTCCGCCGTTATCGGGCCTTTGCAATAGTTGCCAATGACAACTTTGCTCCGGTGGCGGTGGCCGCGTAAGCGGTCCCCAATACCAAACGAAGTCCTACCGGTTAGCATCGGATAGGCGGGGTTCGGAGGCACCTGGCAACAGAAGCCTCCACTTTATTTTTCCGACCCGGTACGGGCGACCAGCGCGGCACGGTCGACGGGAGCCGGGCAGAGCGAGCGCAGATGGCAGACGACCTGATCCGCTACGATCTCCTCGTTCAGGACGCGCTGCGCGGCGTGGTCCGCAAGGTCCTCACCGACGCGGCCCGCGAGGGGCTCTCGGGCGAGCATCATTTCTACGTCTCGTTCCGGACCGAGGCGCCGGGCGTCCGGATGTCGCAGCGCCTGCGCGAGAAGTACCCCGAGGACATGACGATCGTCCTCCAGCACCAGTTCTGGGACCTCGCCGTCACCGAGCACACCTTCGAGGTCGGGCTGTCCTTCTCGGGGGTGCCGGAGCGGCTCCTCGTGCCCTTCGACGCGCTGACGGGCTTCTTCGATCCCTCCGTGCAGTTCGGCCTCAAGTTCGACCTCAGCGACGGGGCGGAGCAGGCCGAGGCCGAGGACGCGCCGGGCGTCGTGAAGGCGGGTCCCCGCGGGGCGGCCTCCGAGCCGAGCGAGCTGAAGCCCAAGGGCACGGGCCTGGCCACGATCGGCGGCAGCAATCTGCCCAAGCTCGTTCCGCCCCAGGCCGGCGGCCAGGACGCGGCAGCGGCTGGAACGGACGACAAGGAGGCCAAGGCGCCCCGCCCCGCCGCCCGCAAGGCCGAGGCCAGCGAGGCCACGGAGGCCGGTGCCGAGGTCGTCAGCCTGGACGCGTTCCGCAAGAAGAGCTGAGCGTCACATTAGGGATGTGCAACATCCTCTGTCATTCCGGGGCGCCGCAGGCGAGCCCGGAACCCAGAACCACAGGTCGTGCTCCAGCTTGCTGCGTCGGCGGCTCTGGGTCCCGGGCTCTGCTGCGCAGACCCGGGATGACAACCGGGTTTGAAGCTGGAACTACGCCAGAGCCGTTCGGCCTGAATCCCGCGCCGTCACCCCCATCCTGAGCCCGTTCTCCGGCCGCAGGGTCACGCGATGCAGCGGCACGACCGGCGCGTGGTCCGCCGGCAGCGTGAAGCGCACCGCCCGGACGATGTGGGCGAGCAGGATCACCGCCTCCTGCAGGGAAAAGCTCTGGCCGATGCAGACCCGCGGACCCGCCCCGAAGGGCAAGTAGGCGAAGCGCGGGATGGCGGCGCGGGTCTCGCCCAGGAAGCGCTCGGGCACGAAGGCGTCGGGATCGTCCCAGAGCGTGCGGTGGCGGTGGAGCACGTAGGGCGCCACGATCACGAGCGAGCCGCGCGGGATCTTGATGCGCCCGATCCGATCCTCGGCGATGGCCTGCCGGCTGATGAAGGGGACGGGCGGGAACAGCCGCATCGCCTCCTCCATCACGGCCCTGGTGAAGGGCAGCGCCTCGGCGTCGAAGCCGGACGCCTCCGCCGCATCGACCTCCGCCTCGAGGCGCTCGCGCGCCACCGGGTCCTGCGAGAGGCAGTAGAGCGCCCAGGTCAGGGCGTTGGCGGTGGTCTCGTGGCCCGCCGCGATGAAGGTGACGATGTTGGCCTTCACCTCGTAATCGGTGAGGCCCTGGCCCGTCTCGGGGTCCTGCGCGCGCAAGAGCAGGGTCAGGAGGTCGGACGGTGCCGTGCCCCGCTCGATCAGGGCGCGGCGGCGCGCGATCAGCTCGTCCACCACCTCCTCGAAGAAGCGGGTCGCGGGTCGCGCCCGCAGGCGGCCGATGCGCGGCACGAAGCTCGGCACGCCGAACACGTCCAGCGGATCGATCGGCCCGACCGCCTCAAGGAACCGGGTGATCGCGCGGCCGAGCGCGTCGGGATCGCTCGACAGGCCCTGCGTGAAGATCGTCCGCTCGAGCACGTCGAGGGTGACGCGGGTCATCTCGAGCGCCACGTCGACGCTGGCGCCGTCCCGCCGGGCGAGACGCCGGGCGATGCGCGCGCCGGCCTGGTTCATGGGCTCGGCGAAGCCGAGCACGTGCCGGGCCGAGAAGAGCGGCGCCAGGGTGCGCCGCTGCAGCCGCCACTCGTCGCCCTCGGCCGTCAGCAGGCCGTTGCCCAGCCCGGGCGCCAGCACGCGGCGCTGGAGGTCATCCTTGCGGTAGTTGGCGGCGTTGTCGACGTAGAGGTAGCGGATGAGGGCGGGGTCGCTGACGACGGTCACGCGGCCGAGCGCGCCCTCGCCCGCCACCACGGGCTGGTGGAAATGCTCGTCGAGCCAGGTCGTGATCGGGTTGGCCCGCACCGCCTTGAGGAAGGCGAACAGGCCCGGCTGCACCCGCATCGGCGGCGGAACGGGGGGGCGGAAGCGCGGGGGCGCCAAGGGAGCAGTGAGTTCCGTCGGGTTCAGGGGCATCCCAATCTCAGCCGGCGCCGGATGGTGCACCGCATCGCGCACCATCGCGCTCGCGCGCCGCACGGGTTAAGTAGGGTCGGCAGACCCACGATCGAAGAGGCCACGATGTCGCCGCACGAGACCCAAGCCGAGACCGCCACCCGCACGGAATCGGACACCTTCGGTCCGATCGCGGTCCCGGCCCATCGCTACTGGGGGGCGCAGACGCAGCGCTCGATCCAGAACTTCCGCATCGGCACCGAGCGCATGCCGGCGCCGCTCGTCCACGCGCTCGGCCTCGTCAAGCAGGCGGCCGCCCTGGTGAACCAGGACCTCGGCGCCCTGGACGCCCGGGTCGCCCAGGCCATCGCCGAATCGGCCGCGGAGGTGGTGGCGGGCCGGCACGACGACGAGTTCCCCCTCGTGGTCTGGCAGACGGGCTCGGGCACACAATCGAACATGAACGCCAACGAGGTCATCGCCAGCCTCGCCAACGAGCGGCTCGGGGGCCAGCGCGGCGGCAAGTCGCCGGTCCATCCCAACGACCACGTCAACCGCGGCCAGTCCTCCAACGACGTCTTCCCCACCGCCATGCACATCGCCGTCGTCCGCGAGGTCCAGGGGCGCCTGATGCCGGCGCTGGCGCATCTCCACGACGCGCTCGACGCCAAGGCGAAGGCCTTCGCCGGAATCGTCAAGATCGGCCGGACGCACCTGCAGGACGCGACCCCGGTCACGCTGGGCCAGGAATTCTCCGGCTACGCCGCGCAGGTGCTGTTCGGACGCGCGCGGCTCATCGCGACGATGCCGGGCGTGCTGGCCCTGGCCCAGGGCGGCACGGCGGTCGGCACGGGCCTCAACGCGCACCCGGAATTCGCCGAGCGCTTCGCCGCGAAGGTCGCGGAGCTGACGGGCCTGCCCTTCACCTCGGCCGAGAACAAGTTCGAGGCGCTGGCCACCCACGACGCGCTCGTCTTCACGCAGGGCGCCCTGACGTCCATCGCCTCGGGCTTGTTCAAGATCGCCAACGACATCCGTCTGCTCGGCTCCGGGCCGCGCTCGGGCCTGGGCGAGCTCTCCCTGCCCGAGAACGAGCCCGGTTCCTCGATCATGCCGGGCAAGGTCAACCCGACCCAGGCCGAGGCGATGACCATGGTCTGCGCTCAAGTTGTCGGCAACGGCACCACCGTGAGCTTCGCCGGCAGCCAGGGGCATCTCGAGCTGAACGTCTACAAGCCGGTGATCGCCAACGCCGTGCTGCAATCGGTTCGGCTGCTCGCCGACGCGGCGGTGAGCTTCGCCGACAATTGCGTCGTCGGCATCAAGCCCAACGAGGATCGGATCGCCGACCTGATGAGCCGCTCGCTGATGCTGGTCACCGCGCTCGCGCCCTCGATCGGCTACGACAGGGCCGCCGAGATCGCCAAGACCGCGCACAAGAACGGCACCACCCTGAAGGAGGAGGCGCTGCGGCTCGGCTACGTCACCGCGGAGGAGTTCGACCGGGTGGTCCGGCCCGAGACCATGCTGGCGCCCGGCGAGGGTTGATCATGGCGGAGATCATCAACCTCCGGCAGGCCCGCAAGGCCAAGGCCCGCGGCGAGAAGGAGGCGCAGGCGGAGACGAACCGGGTCCTCTTCGGCCGGCCGAAGAAGGCGAAGACGTTGGCAGAGGCCAAAAGGGTGATCGAGGTCTCGCGGCACGAGGGGCACAAGCTTGTCGGGCCGGACGCGAAGGAATGAGGTTTGCCGCGCATCGCCCTCCCCCCTCCGCGGGGGAGGGACGCGCCGGCGATGACCAAGGGCATCACCAAGCGCTCGGTAATGATCGCCGGCCACCGCACCAGCGTTTCGCTTGAGGCGCCCTTCTGGGAGGCCCTGCGCGAGATCGCGGCGGCGCGCGGTCAGTCGGTCCAGGCGCTGATCGGCGCCATCGACGAAGGCCGGGGCGGGCAGAACCTGTCCTCCGCGATCCGGGTGTTCGTGTTGGCGGCGGTGCGGCGGCCCGTTGAGTGAACGCGAAATCTGTCGCGCTGTCTCCTACTCCGCCGCCGCCATCGCCCGACGCTCCGCCAGCCCCTCCAGCGCGGCCGGCTTCGGGCCGCCGGTCGCCCAATCCAGCAGCTCCGCCGTGTGGACGATCGGGATGGCCGTGCCCTTCCCGATCTGGGTGGCGCAGCCGATGTTGCCGGTGGCGATGAGGTCCGGCGCCATCCGCTGGATGTTGGCGACCTTGCGGTCGCGCAGGCGCGCCGCGATCTCGGGCTGGAGGATGTTGTAGGTGCCGGCCGAGCCGCAGCAGATATGGCCCTCCGGCACGTCCTTCACGGTGAAGCCCGCGGTCTTGAGCAGGTTCTTCGGCTCGGTGCGGATGCCCTGGCCGTGCTGCATCGAGCAGGCCGAGTGATAGGCGACGACGAGGTCCGTCTCGACCACCGGCGGCATCAGGCCGAGACCTGCCACGTATTCCGTAATGTCCTTAGCGATGCCTGAGACCCGCGCGGCCTTGTCCGCATAGGCGGGGTCGTCGCGGAACATGAAGCCGTAATCCTTGATCGTGGTGCCGCAGCCGGACGCCGTGACCACGATGGCGTCGAGGCCGGCGCCGTCCATCTCGGCGATCCAGGCGTCGATCGTGCGCCTGGCCTGGGCGTGGGACGTCTCGGCCTTGCCCATGTGGTGGGTGAGCGCGCCGCAGCAGCCCTCGCCCTGCGCCTGCACCACCTCGACGCCGTGGCGATTGAGAAGGCGGATCGCGGCCTCGTTGAAATCCGGCCGCAGCACGCTCTGGGCGCAGCCGCGCAAGAGCGCAACGCGGCCGGTGCGCCGCGCCGGCCCGCCCTGGAGCGCGGCGCTGGCCTCCAGCGCCCTTGTGTCGGCGGGGAAGGTGCCGGGCCGGTTGGTCGGGTTGCGGGCCGGCAGCGCGGCAGGGGCGAGGTCGAGCATCGCCGCGAGCCGGTTGCCGACCCGCGGCAGGCGGGCGACGAGCGGCCGGAACGGCTGACCGACCTTCGAGGCCAGCAGCGCCAGCCGGAAGCGGTTCGGATAGGGCAGGATCAGCGACAGCACGCTGCGGAGCACCCGGTCGCTCAGGGGCCGCCGGTAGGTCTCCTCGATATGGGTGCGGGCATGGTCGACGAGGTGCATGTAGTGCACGCCGGATGGACAGGTCGTCATGCAGGACAGGCAGGAGAGGCAGCGGTCGACGTGCTTGACCACCTCGGGCGTCGCCGGCTTGCCGCCCTCCAGCATGTCCTTGATCAGGTAGATGCGGCCGCGCGGGCTATCGAGCTCGTCGCCGAGCAGGAGGTAGGTCGGGCAGGTCGCCGTGCAGAACCCGCAATGCACGCAGGTCCGCAGGATCTTTTCCGAGGCCGCCATGGCGGGATCGGCGAGCTGGGCGGGAGCGAAATTGGTTTGCACGGACGTGCCTCGGCGTTCTTGTCTCGTCTCGTTCTAGGAAAGCCTCTTAGACCACATTCTGTGCCCGAAGGCGCGGCATGAAGGCATGCACCCGGCGGCACGACCGGCCCGACTGCGAGGAGGCCTCATGGGAAAGCAGTTCGATCGCATCGACGAGAACCACCGCGCCTTCATCGCGCGCCAGCGGATCTTCTTCACCGCCTCCGCGACGGCCGATGCCCGCGTGAACGTCTCGCCGCGCAGCACCGAGGCGTTCCGGATCCTCGGGCCGAATGCCTGCGCCTATCTCGACCGCACCGGCAGCGGCAACGAGACGGCGGCGCATCTCCTCGCCGACGGACGCCTCACGGTGATGTTCTGCGCCTTCGAGGGCGCGCCGAGGATCCTGAGGCTCTACGGGCGTGCGCAGATGCTCCCCCGCGGCTCCGCGCCCTACGATGCCCTCCTGGCGGAAGCCTTCGGCGGAACCGCGCCGCGGGGCGCGCGACAGATCCTCCGGCTCGCCGTCGATCTCGTTCAGACGTCCTGCGGATACGGCGTGCCGCTGTTCGACTACGTCGGCGAGCGCGACGGGCTCGAGCGCTGGGCGGAGACGAAGACCGACGCCGAGCTCGAAGCCTACCAGCGCCAGAAGAACAGCCGCAGCCTGGACGGGCTGCCGACCGGATTGTTCGAGGACGCCTGAGAGCTCCCGATCCGCGGGCGCGGTTCAGATCCCGGCATACATCCGTCCGGGATTGAACACGCCCGCGGGATCATGCGCCGCCTTGATCCCGGCGGTGACGCGCATCAGGGGCTCGGGCAGCGGCTCGAAGACCGGCACGGCCGCGCGCACGGCGTCCGGCGCCCGCACCAGCGTCGCGTGCCCGCCCTGCGCCCGCAAGGCCGCGCGCACGGTCGCCGCCCCCGCATCGCCCGCGGCATCGGTGGTAAGCCAGATCAGGCCGCCGCCCCAGTCGTAGTACCAGCGGGCCTCCCGTTCCGCCGTGATCGCGGCCGTCACGGTAGGCCCTCGGGTCGGCGCCGTGGAGAGGCGCCAGATCGCGGCCTCGCGCGGCTCGGCGAGCGGCGCGGCATCGCGGATGTCGGCCCAGAGCGCGGCCCCGGCCTCGCCCTCGACGATCTCGGGTTCGCCGTAGCGGCGCAGCAGGCGGCGCAGCTCCCCCAAACGGTAATCGATGGAATCCGAGAACCCCTCGACCCGCATCAACGTGCGCGCCTCGGGCCCACCGATCCCCGCAGGCAGATGGGCCGCGCCGGTGAGCTCGAAGGGCGAGCCGAGGCCCGCGCTCAGGGCCTCGACCGCGCGGGCATCGTCGAGGCCGGGGAAGGCCAGCGTGGCGACGCGCTCCTGCACCGGCAGGACCTTGAAGGTGACCTCGGTCAGAAGGCCGAGCGTCCCCCAGGAGCCGGCCATCAACTTCACGAGGTCGAGGCCGGTGACGTTCTTCATGACCCGGCCGCCGGACTTGATGGCCTCGCCCCGTCCGTTGACGAAGCGCACGCCGATCAGGCTGTCCCGGGCGGCGCCCGCATTGATCCGGCGGGGGCCGGCATTGTTGACCGCCGCCACCGCACCGAAGGTCGGCTCGCCGGCCGTCCCCATCAAGCGGCGGTGATCCACGGGCTCGAAGGGCAGCATCTGCCCGCGCTCGGCGAGCAGGGACTGGATCTCGGAGAGCGGCGTGCCGGCGCGGGCGGAGACGACCATCTCGGCCGGCTCGTAGAGGGTGAGGCCGCTCAAGCCTCGGGCGGAGAGGGTCGCCTCGTCCTGGGCCGGGCGGCCGATCCCGGCCTTGGTGCCGCCGCCAATGAGCCGCAGGCGCTCCGCGCGGCCGGCCGCCTCGCGCACGATCGCGGCCGCCTCGGCCTCGTCGTGAGGCTCGTATGAACGCATGTGTTTCCGCCCCATGGCGGAGGCTCGACCGGCCCCCTGCCGTCCATCTTGCGGGAATGGAACGGGTTTTCAAGCGCGGTCGGCCCGGACGGACGGGTTCCGCCCGATCCGGGCGGCGAGGAGACGGCGCAGGCCCGCGATGTCGAGACTCCAGGCGAAGACCCCGTAGACGAGGACCCCGAGGGGAAGGCAGATCGCCAGGGCCGCCGCCGGGTCGAGCCCTCGGAAGGGCCACAGGGCCAGGGTCATGGCGGCGCAGCCGAGCGTCGCGGCGGCGAGATCGCGCCAGGGCATCGCGACGCGCTCAGGCCCCGTCAGCGCGCGTAGCGCCAGGGCGAGGGTCGCGACGCTCAGCCCCAGCGTCTGCGCCATCGCGACGCCCGGGGGACCGACGAGGCCGGGCAGGATGACGAGGCCGAGCCCGTTCGCGGCGAGGCCGGCGAGTGCCGCGGCGATCACCGGCGCGGTCTTGCGGCGGATCTGGAAGACGGGGTTGAGGGCGAAGTTGAGGAGCGCGAGGCAGAACAGCCCCGGGATCAGCAGCCCCGCATAGAGCGCGAAGGGCCCGCGATAGGCCTCCGGCACGGCGAGCGCCTGGAGCGCCGGCAGCACCGCCCAGAAGCCCGCGGCGCAGGGCAGCATCAGGGCGAAGACCAATGCTGCGTTGCGCCCGATCTGCGTCTCCGCCGCGGCCCGGCCCTCGTGCTCCTCGGCCCGCACGGCGAGCTGGAACAGGAGGAGGTCGAGCGCCGTGCCGATGGTCCCGAGTGCCCGGGACGTGATGTCGGCCGCGAGCGCGAAGTAGCCGGCCTCCGCGAAGCCCGACTGCCCCGCGAGCACGGCCCGGTTCACGAAGGGCATCAGGCCGTAGATGGCGTTGGCCGCGATCAGCGGCAGCCCGTAGGCGAGGAAGAGCCGCCAGGTCTCGGTGAGGCGCACGCGCAGGACCGGCGCCGCCGGGTCGGAGAGGGGCCCGCGCATCGCGATCACGGCCAGGCCTTGCGCGGCGCCCGCCGCGATCAGCACCCAGATCGGCTGCGGCAGGGCCCATGCGGTGCCGGCCATGAGGATCACGGCCAGCGCGTTCTTCACGGCGACGAGGCGGAAGTAGAGCCCGCCGTCGAAGCGGGCGCGGGCGAGCGCCGCGTGGTAATCGAACAGACCGGTCCCCAGGGCCGCGAGCCCGGCGCCCGTGGCGAGCGCCGCCAGGCCGCCGGACCCGGGGTCGATCGTCAAGGCGCAGAGCGCGCCGACGATTGCGGCGGCGAAGAGGGCGAGCGCCACGCCGGCATAGGCCCGGTCGAGCCCGTGGCGGATCCAGGGTTCCTCCAGGCGGACCCGCCCCGAGTAGAACCGCGTCGCCGAGAGGCGCAGCCATTCGAAGAGCAGGGTGTTGAGCACCACGGCCCCGGCGGCCGCGAGCGCGAAGATCCCGAACGCCTCTGGCCCGAGCAGCCAGGCGATCAGCAGCCCCAGCACGAAGTTGAGGCCCGCGTTGAGGATGAAGGCGGCGATGACGGCCATGGACTCGCGGCGGCTGGATCGGGCGCTCCGGGCGCCCTGCGAGGCGGGTTCTAGCCGACCTGCGCGAAGATTCCCCTAAGCGGTGCCAGGTCCCAAGGGACGTTGCTGCCGGGACATCGGCGTGCCCAGCTCACGGCGATCCGACGGTTCGGATAAAGAGGTTCGTAGGCGGCTAAGTCACCAGGTTGGATGCTTAGGCAGGGAAGGCCCGCGGCAGCAATCCAGAGACGCAGTGGCCTCCGTCCCAGGCGTTAACCTTACTTATCCACTGTATAGCGAGGAAAACTGTGGCCTGAACCGAATCGCTAAACTTTTCACTATCAGCCGTCATTTACGATCGGTTAAGTCTCTCTCAAGCGGCCTGAGTGGAAGGGGCATATTGCACCTGACAGAGCCGTATAGAGTATTGGGGCTTGTTCCGTGAGTTCTACGACAGCACCGCGCGATGGTCTTCGCAGGGTTAAGTCTGCCAAGATCAAACAACTTGCACCACGTGTCTTCTCTGAAACTCCCCTGACCGGCCACGGACCTCGGAACACGCTGGAGATCGCGGTTCCCAGCGCCGAACATCTGCACCTGCAGAGCCAGGTCCACCAAGTTCTGAACCAGTCCGCCGAGCTCATCCAGGCGAAGGGCCACTCGGAGTTCTTCCGCAATCTCGGCGACACCCTCTCCACGCTGAAGTCGGGTGTGGATCAGGAGACGTGGAACACCGTCGTCGTTCCCGCCACCCGGGAGCATCCTCTCGCCGCCCTGATGCAGGAATGCCCGCTCACGAAGCACTCCTTCACGCGTCCGCGCGGCTATCCCGGTGATGCCGGCCTGCTCGACCTCATCTACCGGCACGACAGCGCCCAGGCGCAGGTCGAGGGTTCGACGGAGGCGGGGCGCACGGTCTTCGGCTTCACCGCCGAGGTCTCGGCCTGCGAGGCCGTCCGCCAGCGTCGGAAATGTCTCGCTCAGAAGATCGACCAGGTCGCCCGCGAACGCCCGGGCGCCGAAATGCTCGCGGTCGCCTGCGGGCACCTGCGCGAGGCCGAGCTGAGCCGGGAGCTGAAGCTCGGGCATGTCGGCCGCTTCGTGGCCACCGACCAGGACCCCGCGAGCCTCGACGTCGTGGAAATCTACGCGGGCTCCGTGTCGTCGGCGATCGAGACGCGCAAGCTCAGCGTCCGCGACTTCATCACCGCCAAGCACGGGCTGAACGGGTTCGATCTCGTCTATGCGGCAGGGCTCTATGACTACCTCGACGACCGCCTCGCCGCCCGCCTGACGCGCAAGCTCTTCTCGCTCCTGAAGCCCGGGGGACGCCTGCTCGTCGCCAACTTCCTGAACGGCATCTGGGAGCTGCCCTACATGGAGGCCTACATGGATTGGCACCTCCTGTACCGCTCCGAGGCGCAGATCCGGGCGTTCGCCGGCGAAATCTCCGAAGTGGACATCGCCAGCACGTCCTATTTCGAGGACGATGCGGCCTGCGTCGGCTACCTGGAACTGGTCCGGGCGTGAGAACCTGAGTAGCCGCCCTCGCGTCAGGCACCCACATGCCCGTGGGGGCCTGGAGCGACACGGCTTGAAGAAGCGATCGGGAGGAAAGCTCCTGACCGGCGCCCCGGCTTCGCGTGGAGATCTTTTCCCCATGCCGGTCGACGTACCGGTCGTGACGCGCAGCGGACAAGAAGTCTCCCCCGCGCAGGGGTGAGCGATCGCCGTCGGTGCAGGTCCTGGGCTCCACATCCTGGTTGGAGAAGGTCCGGTCGGTTTCATGCCTCCCCGACGGATCCCCCCGGATCCGCCGCGCCCCTTCAGGCCATCCGGTCAGGCGAGGTCCGCGCATAGCCCGGAAGCTCATGTCCTCCATCAAAGCGATGTAGCGTCGGCCAGTATTGATCCACCGATGTGAGGTCGCAGGCAGGCGTATCCGCTGCGCAGCCGAACACCTTCATGAAATATCAAGGCCTTGCTCCTCAACCTAGAGGTGCCTCCGCGGTCGGAGGGCGCCTGTGCCTGTATTGAAGGAAGCAGACGCGTGCGACCTACCCACGTTCTGTTTCTGCGCTCGGCCGTACATCCTCGTTCGACGACGGCCGAGGTCTTTATTCCCCGATCACACCGCGTCGGTCTGCCGAAGCCTCGATTGCAGCGCGAGAGATGAGATGCGGAGGATCTGGGCTCGACTGCGCCGGCACCGCAACGGCGGCTCCTCCTCCGGACCGGACGGCTCCGCTGACGCGGCCGAGAACCGCTACCGTGTCGAGACCCAGGCCGAGCTCCTCAACGAGACCCTGCAGCTCGCCAATTACTCGGCCGTCACCCATGTCGCCGTCGTCCTGGCGATCGCCTACATGTTCTGGGACAGCGCCTCGCGGGTCTACCTCGCCGGCCTGACCGGCATCGTCTCGCTCATCGTCGCCGCGACCCTCTACACGACCTGGTACTACCGGAACATTTTTCGCGACGCGGTCACCGAGGCGGCGGTTCGAAGCGGATTCTGGATCTCGAAGGGGCTTGCGCTGGCCCTGGGGCTCGCCTGGGCGACGATGCCTGCGCTCCTCATCGCACCCTCGGGCAGCGGCCATCGCATGGTGGCGGTGGCGACCACGGCGGGCCTGATCTCCGACGCCTACGTCGTCGGCCCCATCTTCTCGGTCTCGGTTCTGCTGGCGGCACCGATCGTCATCGGCGGCTTCATCGGCCTCTATGGCTGCGAGGCGCCCTTCGGGGCCTACGTCTCGGTCCTTCTTGGCGTCTACGGCCTGTTCGTGTGCTTCAGCCTCCGACGGATGAGCCTGCTGTCCTACCAGCGCATCCGGCATCGCGTCGTCGTCCAGGACCAGGGCGAGACCATCAACCTGCTTCTCAAGGATTTCGAGGCCGGATCGAGCGACTGGCTGTGGGAGACCGACCGGGACGGACGGTTGCGCCACGTGCCGCAGCATATGGCCGCTACCCTGGGCCGGGACCCCTCCGATCTCCAGGCGCTGAGCCTTGAGGAGCTGCTTCGCGAACACGCCCTCTCAGAGAGTGAGGACGAAGTGGGAGCGGTTCTCTCGGCCATGGCCGCGCGCATCCCCTTTCAGGATCAGGCCGTCCGGCTCGCCGCGCCGGGCGGTGCCTGCTGGTGGAGCCTCAACGGCAAGCCCGCCCATGACCGGCAAGGTAACTTTGCCGGCTATCGCGGTGTCGGCTCGGACACCACCCTGAGCCGGGACGCGCAGGCGCGCATCGCCTTCCTCGCGAGTCATGACACGCTGACCGGGCTGCCCAACCGCACGGCGTTCCAGGACGCGGTTCAGGCCGTCTGTCAGGACGCGCAGGGCGCGCAGGCTGAGACAGCGCTGCTCTGCCTCGACCTCGACGGCTTCAAGGCGGTCAACGACAGCCGGGGACATGCCATGGGCGATCAGCTGCTCCGCTGCGTCGCGCAGCGCCTGACGGCCCTTACCGGTCCGCACGGACGGGTCTTTCGGCTCGGCGGCGACGAGTTCGCCCTCCTCCATCGCACTGGGAGCGAAGAGGATGCCAGGCGGCTGGCCGAGAGCATCGTCACCGAATTGCGCCGGCCCTACCTCGTCGGCGATGCGCATCTCGAGATCAGCGCCAGCATCGGCCTCGCCTACGCGCCTCGGGACGCGCAGGACCCGGCGAGCCTCCTCAGCCGGGCCGACCTCGCCCTGTACAGCGCCAAAGCGGACGGCAAGTGCTGCGGGCGCAGCTTCGACACGTCCCTGGAGGTGCGCGCCCTGCGCCAGCGCCAGCTCGATGCGGACATGCGGATCGCGCTCGAAGCGGGCGAGCTGACGCTTCACTATCAACCGCTGGTCGACATCAGACGGGGGCGCGTCGTCGGTCTCGAAGCCCTGCTGCGCTGGCACAAGCCGGGACAGGGCTGGGTCTCGCCGGCCGAGATCATCCCCATCTCCGAGGCGACCGGCTTCATCGTCGAAATCGGGCGCTGGGCCCTGCGCCGGGCCTGCATGGATGCGCTCGCCTGGCCCGGCCTGTCGGTGGCCGTGAACATCTCCTCGATCCACGTCCGGATGCCAGGCTTCCACGATGAGGTTGCGGCGGTGCTGCGCGAGACCGGATTGGCGGCCGAGCGGCTGGAGATCGAGATCACCGAATCCGTTCTGCTGGATAGGGAGACGGGGGTCCTAGAGACCCTCAAGCGTCTGCGCGCTCTGGGCGTACGGATCGCGCTGGACGATTTCGGCACAGGCTATTCCAGCCTCAGCTATCTCACCGAATTCCCGTTCAATAAGGTCAAGGTCGACCGCTCCTTCGTGCGCGACCTGCAAGACCGCCCGGAGAAGATCGCCATCGTCGAGGCGATCACCACCATGGCGCGAGCCCTCGCGATGGAGGTGACGGTGGAGGGCGTCGAGACCCCGCAGCAATTGACGGTGCTGCGTCTCAAGTGCTGCGACATCGCGCAGGGCTACCTCTACAGCCCGGCGGGACCCGCCGCCGAGATCGCTGATCTCGTTCGAGGGCTGGACGAGGGCCTTGCCTCGGCGACGTCGGACGTGATCCTGCAGGCGGCCGAGTAGAGCAACCGGCCGAGGTAGCCTCCGCGCCTCACGCCGCGTCCGGCAGGCGGTCGAGGAGCTTGTCGAGGGTGATCGGGTAGTCGCGAACCCGCACGCCGGTGGCGTTGTAGACGGCGTTGGCGAGCGCCGCGCCGACGCCGCAGATGCCGAGCTCGCCCACGCCCTTGGCCTTCATCGGGGAGGACATCGGATCGACCTCGTCGAGGAAGATCACCTCCTGGTGCGGGATGTCGGCATGGACCGGCACCTCGTAAGTGGCCAGATCGTGGTTGACGAAGAAGCCGCGCTTCTTGTCGACGGCGAGCTCCTCCATCAGGGCGGAGCCGACGCCCATGGTCATCCCGCCGATGACCTGGCTGCGGGCGGATTTCGGGTTGAGGATGCGCCCCGCCGCGCAGACCGCCAGCATGCGCCGCACCCGGACCTCGGCCGTGTCGACGTCGACACCGACCTCCACGAAATGGCCGGCGAAGGTGGATTGCTGGTGCGACTTGGCGATGTCACCGTACTCGATGCCGTCCTCCGCCACGAGCTCGCCCGCGGCCGCCGCCTGCGCGAGCGGCGTGCCCCGGTTGCCCGCGCGGACCTCGCCGTCGGCGAAGGCCGCGTCCGCGGAGTTGACGCCGAGCCGCTGGGCCACGGCCTCGCGCAGCTTCACGCAGGCCGCGTAGACGCCCGCCGTCGCGTTGTTGGCGCCCCATTGCCCGCCCGATCCGGCCGAGGCCGGGAAGTCCGAGTCGCCGAGGCGCACGACCACCTGATCGAGGGACACGCCCATCATCTCGGCCACGGTCTGGGCGATGATGGTGTAGCTGCCCGTGCCGATGTCGGTCATGTCGGTCTCGACCGTGAGGATCCCGCGCCCATCCAGGCGGACGCGGGCGGCGGATTTCGTCAGGAGATTGTTGCGGAAGCCCGCGGCCACGCCGAGGCCGACGAGCCATTGGCCGTCGCGAACCTGGCCGGGCTTGGCGCTTCGCCGTGCCCAGCCGAACCGCTCCGCGCCGAGCCGCAGGCACCCGACGAGGTCGCGATGCGAGAAGCGCCGCTCCGGGTGGCCCGGATCGACCTGGGTGTCGTTCTTGACGCGGAAGGCGACGGGGTCGAGCCCGAGCCTCTCCGCCATCTCGTCCATGGCGACCTCGAGGGCCATGAGGCCGGGCGCCTCGCCGGGCGCCCGCATGGCGTTGCCCTCGGGCAGGTCGAGCCGGGCGAGGCGCATCGCGGTCAGCCGGTTGGCGCCGGCATAGAGGAGCTTGGTCTGGTCGACGGCGGTCTCGGGCCGGCCCTCGGGGAGGTTGCCCGAGGTGCTCTCGTGCGCGATGGCCGTGATGGTGCCGTCCCTCGTCGCGCCGATGCGGATGCGCTGGATCGTGGCCGGGCGGTGCGTGGTGTTGTTGGCGATGAGCGGACGGGTCAGCGCCAGCTTGACCGGCCGCCGCGCCGCCTTCGCCGCCAGGGCGGCGATCACGGCGTCGGCCCGCACGAACAGCTTGGCCCCGAAGCCGCCCCCGATATAGGGCGAGTCGACCCGGACGTTCTCGGGCGGGATGCCGAGGATCTTGGCGACGCTGCCCTTGCTCCAGGCGATCATCTGGTTGGAGGTCCAGAGCGTGAGCCGGTCGCCCTGCCAGGCCGCGATGGTCGCGTGCGGCTCCAGCATGGCGTGGGTCTCGTCGGGGGTCGTGTAGGTCTCGTCGAGCTTGACGGCCGCGGCCGCGAAGGCGCCCTCGAAATCGCCTACCCGATCCTCGGGCCCGCCGCCGCTGCCCTCCGCGCTGTCCGCGCCGACGGGCTTGGCGGACCGCGCCTCCGCGGCGAGGTCGAAGCGGCCGTCCTCGGGCGCGTAGTCCGGCCGGATCAGGAACGACGCCGCCCGGGCCTGCTCGAAGGTCTCCGCCACCACGACGGCGATCGCCTGATGGTAGTGCTGCACCTCCGCACCGCCGAACAGGTTCGCGGTGTTCATCTTGCCCAGGCCGAGCTTGGGGATGTCGAGGGTGGTCAGGACCGCGAGGACGCCGGGCGCCTTCCAGGCCGCCGCGACGTCCATGCCACGCAGGCGGCCCTTGGCGATGCCCGCGCCGAGCACGTAGCCGTAGGCCTGGTTCGGCACCACGTCGTGCCGCTCATAGGCGTAGGGCGCGGTGCCCGTCGTCTTGTACTTGCCGTCGATCCGGTCGGTGGACCGGCCCACGACCTTGAGCTGATCAATCGGGTTCTGCCCAGCGGGGGTCTCGAACTTCATGGTTCAGGCCCTCGCTTGGGTGAGCGCCGCTCCGAGCGTGCGCTCGGCCAGCTTCAGCTTGTAGGCGTTCTCGTGGGTCGGCTTGGCGCCGGCCAGCAGCCGCTCCGTCACCGCCCTGGCGCCGCGCGGCAGCTCGGCCTCCGCCGCCTCGAGGCGCCAGGGCTTGTGCGCCACGGCGCCCAGCGCGACGCGGCCCGTGCCGTCCGGCTGCACCACCACCGCGACCGAGACAAGGGCGTAGGCGTAGGAAGCGCGGTCGCGCACCTTGCGGTAGACCTGCGCCCCGCCCGGCGGCTTGGGCAGCGTGACCGCGGTGATGAGCTCGCCGGGCTTCAGGGCCGTCTCGATATGCGGCGTGTCGCCGGGCAGCCGGTGGAAATCGGCGATCGGGATCGTCCGCTGGGACCCTTCGGCATCAACGGTCTCCACCGTCGCGTCGAGGACGCGCATGGCCACCGCCATGTCGCCCGGATGGGTCGCGATGCAGGCGTCGCTCGTGCCGATGACGGCGAGCGTCCGGCTGACGCCGTCGATTGCCGAGCAGCCCGATCCGGGCTGGCGTTTGTTGCAGGGCTGCGCCGTGTCGTAGAAGTAGGGGCAGCGGGTTCGCTGCAGCAGGTTGCCGGCGGTGGTGGCCTGGTTGCGCAGCTGCCCCGAGGCGCCGGCCAGCAGCGCGCGGGCGAGCACGGCGTAGTCCCGCCGGACCCGCGCATCGGCGGCGAGGTCGGTGTTGCGCACCAGCGCACCGATGCGCAGGCCGCCCTCCGGGGTCGGCTCGATCCGGTCGAGGCCGAGCCCGTTCACGTCGACGAGGTGCGTCGGCGTCTCGATCTGCAGCTTCATCAGGTCGAGCAGGTTCGTGCCGCCGGCGATGAACTTGGCGCCGGGTCTGCGGGCGACGGCCGCTGCGGCCTCGGCGGGGGTGCCGGGGCGCTCGTAGGTGAAGGCCTTCATGCCTGCCTCCCGGCGATCTCGGTCATCGCCTCGACGATGTTGGAATAGGCGCCGCAGCGGCAGAGATTGCCGCTCATGCGCTCGCGGATCTCGGCGGGGGTGGCCTCCGGCCGGGCGTTCAGGTCGGCGCTGACATGGCTCGGGATGCCGGCCTTGATCTCGGCCAGCACCGCGACGCCGGAACAGATCTGGCCCGGCGTGCAGTAGCCGCACTGGTAGCCGTCGTGCTTGATGAAGGCCGCCTGCATCGGATGGAGGCCGCGCGGGTCGCCGAGTCCCTCGATCGTGACGACCTCGCTGTCCTGGTGCATGACGGCGAGCGTCAGGCAGGAATTGATGCGCCGCCCGTCGACGATCATCGTGCAGGCGCCGCACTGCCCGTGATCGCAGCCCTTCTTCGAGCCGGTGAGCCGCAGGTGCTCGCGCGCCGCGTCGAGGAGGCTCGTGCGGGTGTCGAGCTCGAGCTCGCGCCGCTCGCCGTTGACGGTCAGGGAGACCTTCGCCATCACCGGCCCCTCGGGTCCCGTCCCGGCGCGCGCTGACGATGGCACGCCGGTGGCCGCCGCGCAGGCCGCCGCACCGGCGACAACGTCGCGCCGGCTCAACTCGATCTCTCCGAAGTTCGGCATGGCGTGACCTGGACCTGTTGCAGGGGGCAAGACGGCAAGGGAAGGGCGTGAGGCTCGGGGGAACGCGCCAGGGCGGGAACTTGGTCCAAGCTTGAGGGGCGGGATCGCGTTCCTCTCGGTTCTTGTCGCACCCGGGCGACCTGAAAGGCCGAGACCGGGAAGGCTGCCGCCGGGCGATGACTGAGCGATCCGGTCGGTCTCCCCGCGCCAGATCAGGGCTTGTAGCGGTCCTCGAGCTTGGGACGGTCGGGATCCGGTTTTCCGCCTGCAGGGCGATCGGCCCCGGTGAGGCTGCGGTTGCTCCGGGTGCGGTCCCCGTCCTTGATGTGGTCCGGGCTGCTCTGGCTGGGATGCTCCGGGCTCGTGGCCACGCCGGCACCGGCGAAGCCTTCGGCGCGGTCCTCGCCCTTTCCGTCAGCGGTCATCGGGCACCTCTCGACACGTCCGCGCTGGACCTTGCAGGCAGCCTGCGTCGGGCATGGACGCCGCCCGATCTCTCCGGTCCTTCCACGAGAACCCGGCCGGGACCGGTGTGGTTCAGTGCCCGTCGCCATCGGTTTCGTAGCCTGGGCGATCCTCGTCGGAGGCGGTCAGGAATCATCGGGAGCCCCGGACCGGTGGGGAGCCTGCCGCGGCCCCGAGACCCAGAGCGTCAGGACGAGCAGCACGGCGCCGCTGCCGAGATGGAGCGCGATCTGCCAGGGGGCTGCCCCCGACGACCAGACGAGGATCGTGTCGCAGACCGGGATGACGAGGCTCGATCCCAGGACGATCGAGACGGACCGGCGCGACGCGAGGAAGGCCAGCCCGGCGAGGTAGAGCGCCAGGGCAAGGTCCCGGAACCCGATCGCGCGCAGGTAGCCGTCCGCGAGGCCGCCGGGCGCAGGCAGGCCGAAGATCGCGGCACCCGCCGAGGGCGACAGGACGAAGAGCGCGCCGAGCCCCAGGAAGACGGCCGCGAGGGCGAGGACGGCCCAGAGCCGCGGGTCCGCCTTGGTCAGGCGCCGCGCGCCGAGATCGTGGGGGTGCTCGGTCATCCGGCCTCGATGGTGATGCGTCAGCTCGGGGCCGCGCCCTGGACATTGACCTGCAGCCGGTAGAGCGACCGCGTCGCCGTCATGAACAGGATGTTCCGGCGCGGCCCCCCGAAGCTGACATTCGCGCAGACCTCCGGCAGGCGGATGCGCCCGATCGGCCTGCCGCCGGGCTCCAGCACCACGACGCCGGCGTAGCCGGCCGGCCCGCTCGCCGCGCACCAGAGATTGCCGAAGACGTCGACCTTGAGTCCGTCCGGCCCGCACCGAACGCCCTCGACCACCATGTCGAACAGCCGGCGGCCGCTCGCCAGGCGGTCCCCCTCCACGGTGAAGGCGTGGATGGCCCCGTCGCCGGCGCGCGGCGGCGGCTCGCCGGGCCCCTGACCGGTGCTGGTGACGTAGAGGGTCCTGTGGTCGGGCGAGAAGGCGAGCCCGTTCGGCATCCCGAGCTCGGTCTCGCCCAGCACCTGCGCGACCCGGCCGCAGGAATCCCAGCGGTAGAGACCGGGGCCCGCGCGCGGGGTGCCGGCCGGCGGGAGGGTGGTCTCGATCCCTACGCGGGGGTTGAGCCGGCCGAGGGGGTTGGTCGGCCCGCCGGGCTCGTCGGGCCGGCCCTCGGCCAGATTCGTGCCGTAGGTCGGGTCGGTGAACCAGACGCTCCCGTCCGGATGCGGCACGACGTCGTTGGGGGAGTTGAGGGAGCGGCCCTCGAAGGCGTCCGCCAGCACCCGCCTCGTCCCGTCATGCTCGAAGCGCACGACGCGCCGGTTGAAATGCTCGCAGACGAGCTGGCGCCCCCCGAAATCGAAGGCGTTGCCGTTGCTGTTATAGGAGTCGGCGCGGAAGACCGTGACCGCGCCGTCCTCCCAGAGGTGGCGGTGCTGGCGGCTCCGCCGGACATCGCTGAAGACCAGGTAGCGGCCCATGGCGGACCAGGCCGGGCCCTCGAGCCATTCGCCGCCCGTCCAGACGCGTTCGATCACGGCACTGCCGACGGTCAGGGACCCGAAGGCCGGGTCCAGGGCGACGACGTCGGGATCGGGGAGGAGGATCGGATCGGCCTCGGCACCGAAGCGGCGCGGCGGCTGGCCGACGGGCGCTCCCGTCTCGGCAGCCTCGGCCCGACCGGCCGCCAGGGCGCTCGCACCGAGGGCGACTCCGCCGGCCGCGCCGAGGAATCCGCGCCGGGAGAGCGGGGCCACTCCCGCCGCGTCGACGATCGACGGGTGGCGAGAGGGGCTGTCGGCGGGATCGGTCATGGCCATGCAAACCTCCGGCGGGGCGTTCAGATCCGGGCCTCGGAGATGCTGCCGGCACTGTGACGGTATCGTCACGGCACAAACCGTCGGAACCCAGGGTTTCCCCTTCGCCGGGGCCGCAGCGCAAGACGAGGTCGAAGGTGACGCCAAAATCCGCCGCGATCCTTGCCGGGGCCGGCTGCGCCGTGATCGGGCCGACGGTGGCCCATGCCTTCACGGCCGATCCGACGGACCAGATCATCCTGTCCTCGCTCATCGCAGGATCGGTGGTCGTGACGACGCTGATCCTCGGACTGCGATCCTGGGAGGATTAGGGCGAGACGGAACCGTTGCGCGAGCAAGCCAAAGGATCGCCCGCCGCAGCGGATGCCGGGCGGGCGAGGCGGGGAGAATACGCATCCGGCCAACCCGTGATGGCCGGAGATGTTCGAGACCGCTCGGGGCCCACGGCCCCGATCCTCGCCCTCAATGCTTCATCAGGCTCTCGAAGCTCTCCTCCGGCCCGAGCCTGTCGGAAAACCGCGCGAGGCGGCTCAGGCTCGGCTCGGTGAGGCCGCCGGCATTGGCGTAAGCGGCCAGGGCGAAGCTCACCAGCAGCTCCGCCTCCTCGGGCGTGACCGCCCGGCCGCTCAGCACGCTCGCCGCGCCCCGCACCGCGTGGACCGCTTGGCGGAAGGCCGGATCGCCCTTCAGCTCCTCCAGACGTGACTTCACCCTTCTCTCCGTATGGTCGCAGCCTCGACGCGCCGGATGCCCGTCGGCGCCGTCACCTCAGATACCCATCGGCCCCATCCGCCGGCCGGGCCGGGCGGCGAGGGCATCCGGATGCCGGTTCATCTCCGCCTCGATCGGTGGAGCCGCAACGGTTCGATCTGCCATAAGTCGGGGGCTCCTCGCCCTCGTGCACAACCAAGAGGATGCAGGCCGGGTTCTAAGGCGCCCCCAGGCGGGGACCAGCGGACGGCGCGTAACGGTCGAGCGGGTTCGGCCGCCCGGGCGCGTGACGCCCCACGCCTCGATAGCTTCCGGCGAGGGTCGAAACCACGTCGCATGATAGGAACGTCGATCGCCGCCCTCGGCGGCCCGGGCTTCAGCCGGGGCCGCCGGTGTGATCGGGCGGCGCGGGGCTCCTCAGGCGCTCCAGGGTCGAGAGGGCGTCGCCGGTCGCGGCGAAGGCCGCCGTGTTGTCGAAGATGCACCAGCCACGGCGCCCCCGCGCCGCATCCGCCGCCAGGCGGTCCGCAATGACGTCGAGCCTGCGCGGCCCGTAGGCCGAGTAGTAGATCGTCGGCGAGCCGTGCAGCCGGTCGTAGCGCCATTCGCGCCAGCCGCCGGGCTCGCCGGCGCCCGGCACCGGGGCGGGATCGGCCGCCACCCGGGCGATGCGCAGATCCGCCAGGAGCCCGTCGACGGCCGGTTCGAACCAGCTGGCGTGACGGGGCTCGCAGGCGATGTCGCCGGCGAAGGCGGCCCGGAACGCCCGCAGGAAGGCCGGGCTCGTCGGATCGTCGAAGCGCAGGCTCGGCGGCAGCTGGAGCAGGAGCGGGCCGAGCTTGGGGCCGAGCCCGGCAACCTCGCCCAGAAATCCTTCGAGCAGGGCCTCGGCGTCCCGGAGGCGCCGCTCGTGCGTGATCGTGCGCAGAACCTTGACGGCGAAGCGGAAGTGCTCGGGCACCGTCGCGGCCCATCGCTCGTAGGTCGCGCGGCGGTGCGAGCGATAGAAGGACGTGTTGATCTCCACCGCGTCGAAGCGTCCCGCGTAGCGCGCGAGGTGGCTCCCGAGGGGCGGGAAGGCCTCGGCATAGGCCTTGGGCACGCTCCACCCGGCGGTTCCGATGGCGATCAAACTGTCGAGTCTCGCGTTGAGGGTGCGGCGGAGCGGGGCCCGGCTTCAGGCGGCGAGGCGCGGCTTGGCGCCGAGCGCCTCCTCGACCGTGCCCTCGCCGTCGAGATAGCCGTGGCGCTTCGGGTTCGGCATGATCAGCGAGGCGACGAAGGCGACGGCGAGCAGCGCTGTCACGTACCAGAAGAAGGCGGTCTCGTTGCCCGCATCCTTGAACCAGAGGGCGACGTACTCGGCCGTGCCGCCGAAGGTGGCGTTGGCGAGCGCGTAGGAGAGCCCGACGCCGAGCGCCCGCACCTGGGTCGGGAACAGCTCCGCCTTCACGATGCCGCTGATCCCCGTGTAGAAACTGAGGATCACGGGCCCCGTCGTGATCAGCCCGAAGGCGAGGTACGGGTCCTTGTTGGTGGCGAGAAGGGTCATCACCGGCACCACCATCAGGGTGCCCAGGCCGCTGTAGAGCAGCATGTTCGCCTTGCGGCCGATCCGGTCCGAGAGCGCGCCGAACACGGGCTGGATCGCCATGTAGACGAGGAGCACCAGGGTCATCACCTGCGAGGCGACCGTCTTCTCCATCCCCGCGGTGTTGACGAGGTATTTCTGCATGTAGGTCGTGAAGGTGTAGAAGCTCAGCGAGCCGCCAGCCGTGAAGGCGAGCACCACGCAGAAGCCACGCCAGTGCTTGAAGAGCTGGCGGAAGGTGCCGGCCTCCTCCCGGTCGCCGCCCTGCTCCATCGTCTCGGCGAGCGAGCGCCGCAGGTAGAGGGCGACGATGGCCGCCAGCGCGCCCATGACGAACGGGATGCGCCAGCCATAGGCCCGGAGCTGGTCGGCCGTCATCACCGCCTGGAGCGTCACGAGCACCAGGGAGGCGAGGAGCTGCCCGCCGATCAGCGTGACGTACTGGAACGAGGCGTAGAACCCGCGCTGGCCCTTGAGCGCCACCTCGCTCATGTAGGTGGCGCTCGTGCCGTACTCGCCGCCCACCGAGATGCCCTGCAACATGCGGGCGAGGAGGAGGAGCACCGGGGCGGCCGTGCCTACGGTCTCGTAGGTGGGCAGGACGGCGATGGCGAGGGAGCCGGCGCACATCATCAGCACCGAGATCACCATCGAGGTGCGCCGCCCGAGCCGGTCGGCGATGCGCCCGAACAGCCAGCCGCCGATGGGGCGCATGAAGAAGCCCACGGCGAAGATGCCGGCCGTCTGCAGCAGATGGCTCGTGGTGTCGCCCTGCGGGAAGAAGGCCGGGGCGAAGTACAGGGCGAAGAAGGCGTAGCAGTAGAAGTCGTACCACTCGACGAGGTTGCCCGACGAGGAGGCGACGATCGCCTTGATCCTTCGGCGTCGGTCCGCGGCGTCCTCCCCGGCGGAGGCTGCGGTCCCGATCGAATCCGGCATCGTCTTTCCTCCCGATGTCTGCGCGGCATCGCCGCCGGCCCGTCGCAATGCATCTCGCCGGGCCCGCGTCGCGCTCGGTCTCACGGCCTCGGCTCGGACCTATTTCCGGCGGTGGAGGATGCGGACCAGGCGCCCGGCCGCATCCATCACCGGAGAAGCGGATCCCAGGGCACCAGCACCTCGCGGTAGCCCTCGGCCGTCTTCTCCAAGTGCGCCACCGCCGGGAAGGGGTAGTGGAAGCCCTGGAGCAGGGACCGCTCGGCCGCGATGCGGTCGTAGACCTTGCGACGTGTCGCCTCCGCCATCGCCGGATCCTGATCGAACATGACGTGCCAGCCCGGTTGGCGTGCGAAGAGCACGGGCACGTTGGTGATGTCGGACTGCACGAACAGGCTCTTGCCGCCCGAGGCGAGCAGGAACGAGGTGTGGCCGGGCGTATGGCCCGGGGTGCCGAGGGCCGTCAGGCCGGGCGCGATCTCCCGGTCCCAGGCGTAGGGCGTGACCTTGCGGCCGAGCGCGTCGAACACGCGGCGATTGTTCCGGAAGAGGTCCTGCAGCCGGCCGGCCGGCGCCCGGCTCATGGCGCCGTCGTCCATCCAGTAGGCCCATTCCGCCTCGGGGACGAGGATCTCGGCCTTGGAGAAGGCCGGCTTGCCCTCCGGCGTCAGGAGGCCGTTCACGTGGTCGCCGTGGAAATGCGAGATGACGACCGTGTCGATGGCCGCGCGGTCGAGGCCGGCCGCCGCGAGGTTGGCTCCGAACTGGCCGATGGCGCCCTTGCTGGTCTGGAAGGCGGCCTCGCCATTGCCCGTGTCGATGACGATGCGTCGGCCGCCCGTCTCGATCACCAGGGGCGTGTAGGGCACCGACAGGGTGGCGCCGTCGCGGAAATCGGCGACCAGGGCCGCGGAGACCGCCTCGCGCGGGGCATTGGTGACGAAGCGCTCGGGCAGCGGGAAGGTGTTGACCCCGTCCGTCACCGGCATCACCGTGACCTCGCCGACGCGGTAGCGGTAGAAGCCGGGCGCCTGGCGCGGGCCTGGGCCGTCCGAGGCCTCGGCGGGGCCGGTCCCCTGCTTCGCGAGCGTGGCCGCGGCGAGCGTGCCGACGAGGACGGTCCGTCGCGTCGCGTGCATGTCTTTCCTCCAGCAAATGCGCTTCGTGCCCGCAGACCTAGCGCGGCAGGGCCGGAAGGCAGCGCCGCCGGCGCAGGTTGTTGCGCCCTCATCGAAGCCGGGCCCTCGCTTCCACCTGAACGAATGCGGCGCCGCGCGGTTGGCCTGTGACGGGATCACGATCGGCGCGGGGCGGACGATGTCGCGATTTGAGGGCAAGACGGTCGTCGTCACGGGCTCCGGCTCCGGGATCGGCGCGGCCACGGTGCGGCGGTTCGCGCGAGAGGGCGCCTGCGTCGTGCTCAACGGGCGGACGCGGGAGAAGCTCGATCGCGTCGCGGCCGATCTCGATCCGGCGCGCACCCTGGTTCAGGCCGGCGACGTCTCGGATGGGGCCAGCGCCGAGACGCTCGTCTCGGCCGCCGTGTCGCGGTTCGGCCGGCTCGACGTGCTCGTCAACAATGCGGGCGTCGCGCCGACCGGACCTTTCCTGGAGACCCCTGTCGAGGATTGGCGGAAGGTCATGGCGATCGACGTCGACGGCGTCTTCCATTGCACCCGCGCCGCCCTGGCGCATCTCCTCGAGACGAAGGGCTCGATCGTCAACGTCTCGTCGGTCTCGGGGCTCGGCGGCGACTGGAACATGAGCTTCTACAACGCGGCCAAGGGCGCGGTGACGAACCTGACGCGCTCGCTGGCGCTGGAGCTCGGCGGGAAGGGCGTGCGGGTCAACGCGGTCAACCCGAGCCTCACCTTCACCGAGCTCACCGCGGGCATGAAGGACGATGCCGCGCTGATGCAGAAGTTCGCCGATCGCATCCCGCTCGGACGCGGCGCCGAGCCCGAGGAGGTGGCCGACGTCATCGCCTTCCTGGCGAGCCACGACGCACGCTTCGTCAACGGCGTGAACCTGCCCGTCGACGGCGGCCTCATGGCCTCGAATGGCCAGCCGCACCAGGCCTGACCCTGAGACCCGCCCTCGCCGCAAGAGATTCGGAGCTAGGGGTTCGCATGAAGGCAGAGATCCTGGACCTACGCCTCGTCCACGAGGGCTGGAGCCGGTTCGGCGTGGCGCGGGTCAGGCTCGCGGACGGCACGGAGGTCGAGCGCGAGATCGAGGACCACGGCAACTCCGTCGGCATCCTGCCCTACGACCCGGTGCGCGGCGTGGCCGCCCTGGTGCGGGAGCTGCGGGTGCCGGCCCTCTACGCGACCGGTGCGCAGACGCAGCTCGAGGCCCCCGCCGGCCTCATTGAGGAGGGCACGCCCGAGGAGAACGCCCGGCGCGAGGTGCTGGAGGAGACGGGCATCGCCCTGGGGGATCTCGAACCCGTGGGCACGACCTATTCCTGCGCGGGCATCTCGACGGAGCGAATCCACCTCTACCTCGCCGCCTATGACAGGGCCGAGCGCGTGACCGAGGGCGGCGGGGCCGAGGGCGAGCACGAGAACATCCGGGTGGTCGAGATGCCCCTCGCCGAGCTCGCGGCGCGGGCCGATCGCGGCGAGCTGACCGACCTCAAGACCCTCACGCTCGCCCTCGCCCTGAGGGCGCGGCACCCTGAGTTGTTCTAGCGCCGGGCACATTTCGAGAAGGACCAAAGATGGCCGAATACGAGGCGGGCTACCTGCAGGCGCTTACGGAGGTGCGGACGAAGGTCCGCGAGATCGGCGACGGCCAGGAGGGATCGCCTCCGCTGTCGCAAATCCTGGCGTTCCTCGACGGGATGATCGCGACGGGCAAGGAACGCCACGCGGGCCGGGCGGCGGAGGATGCGCCGGACCCGCTCAGCGGCAGCTTCTAGGCTCAAACCATCATCCCGCACGGCGATGTCCGGTGTAGCGACAAGGAGACCCGATGCCCCGCGAACGTGTCGTGATCGCCAGGGACGGAACGGAACGGACCTGCATCTAGGCCTATGCCGGCCTCAAGGACGCGCCGGAGAGCGTGACGGCAAAGCTGAGCGGAGCGGATGGCAGCCTGCCCGTCACCTGCACGCCGCGCAGCGGCGCGCAATCGGTGCGCCTGCAGCTTCCCGGTGACTGGGACGAGCGCCTGTCGGACGACGACCTCGTGCGGGCGATCGAGGATGCCGGGACCTGACGGGATGGTCGATGCCGCCCACGGCGTCCGGACGAACAGGCCGAACCATCGCGGCACCACCGTCATTGAGCGGGAGCAGGCCGCGCCGGCCCGCCTGGGACAAGGGATAGGCAAGGGTAGGCATGTCTGAGATTCCTCGCGATCCCCACCCGGACGCGACCCTGGCGCTCCTCCGAGAGGGCTACGGCTACATTCCGAGCCGCTGCCGGGCCTACGGATCCGACCTCTTCGCGACGCGGCTGATGCTGAAGAGGGCCGTGTGCATGACGGGGCCGGGGGCCGCCGCCCAGTTCTACAGGGCGGACCAGCTCACCCGCCGGAACGCCCTGCCGCGCGTGTCCTTCGCCCTGATCCAGGACAACGGCAGCGTCATGGTGCTCGACGGCGAGGCGCATCGCCGCCGCAAGGCGATGTTCCTCAGCCTTATGGGCCCGGCCGCCGCGCGGCGCCTGGCCGAGGCGACGGCGCGGCACTGGCGCCGCGCGGCCGCCCGCTGGGCGACGATGGATCGCGTCGTCCTCTTCCACGAGGCCCATGTGCCGTTCTGCGCGGCGGTCTGCGAATGGGCCGGCCTGCCCCTGACGCAGGCAGAGGCCGAGCAGCGCGCGGGCGAGTTCGAGGCGATGGTCGAGGGCACGGGCTCGGTCGGCCCGCGCAACTGGCGCGGCCACGCGCTGCGCGCCCGGACCGAGCGCTGGATGCGCGAGACGATCCGGCAGGTGCGGGCCGGAACGCGCGAGGCCCCCGAAGGCAGCGCGCTTCAGGTGATCGCCCGTCACGTCGATGCGAACGGCGAGCCCCTCGACGTCACCATCGCGGCGGTCGAGCTGATCAACGTCCTGCGTCCGACCGTCGCCAACGCCCGCTACCTCACCTTCGCGGCCCATGCCCTGCACCTCTACCCGGAGACGCGGGAGGCCCTGCAATCCGGCGACGCGGCGGCCGTCGAGCGCTTCGTGCAGGAGGTGCGCCGTTTCTACCCCTTCATTCCCTTCATCGGGGGCCGCGTGCTGGCCCCCTTCGCCTTCCAGGGCCACGACTTCGCCGAGGGCGATTGGGTGCTGATGGACCTCTACGGCACGAACCGCGACCCGCGGACCTGGGAGAGCCCGGACGACTTCCGGCCCGAGCGCTTCGAGCGGTGGAACCGGGACCCCAACAGCCTCATCCCGCAGGGCGGCGGCGAGCCCGAGGCCGGCCATCGCTGTCCGGGCGAGTGGATCACGATCGAGCAGATGAAGGCGGTGGTGCCGATCCTCGCCCGCGAGATGCGGTTCACGGTGCCGGAACAGGACTTGACGATCCCGCTCGATCGCATCCCGGCCATGCCGCGTGACGGATTCGTCATGACGCAGGTGCGTGTCTAGCAAGGACAACCGCTTCAGGCGGCCTGTCGAGCCTCCCAGGCGGCGATCAGCTGCGCGGATTTCGCTCGGGCCCGGTCGACCTCTTCCCGGACGCGCTGGAGCTGCGACGCGGGCTGCGATCCGTCGGGGGGCGCGGTCTGACAGGTCTGTTCCAGGGTCCGGCAGGCCTCCGAGAGCGCCGTGAAGCCGAGCATGCCTGCCGTCGAGATCAGGGCGTGCGCGTCGCCCATGACGCCCTGCCACCCCGCCGCATCGGCCGGGGCCTCCGCCAGGCGGTTGTCGAGCTCGGCCACGAACCGCCGCAGCATCGTGGCGAGGCGTGCCGGGCCGATCATCTCGCCCAGATCGTCGAGGACGGTGCCGTCGTGGCCAGAACCGCCGGCGGGGCCGGCCTCCGGACCCGCCGACCCGGTTCCGGCCCAGTGCGTGACGAGGGCCCGGAGGATCTCGGGCACGAAGGGCTTCCCGATATGGGCGTCGGCGCCGGCGAGGCGGCACCGCTCGACGTCGCGAGGCAGGACGTTCGCCGTCATGGCGATGATGGGCAGCTCGGCATGGGCGCCCCCCAGCCCTCGGATGCGCCGGGTCGCCTCCAGCCCGTCCATGACCGGCATCTGCACGTCCATGAGAACGAGGTCGTAGCGGTTGCGCATGACCGCATCGACGGCGATCGCGCCGTCGGGGACCACGTCGACGCTGTGCCCCCACCGGGTGAGCATCGCCACGGCCAGTTCCTGGTTCATCGCGACGTCCTCGGCCAGGAGGATGTGCGCACCCGTCTCCGAGGCCGACGATTGCGCGGACGGGCTCGGCGACGCCGCGTCCGCCGCGACCTCCGCGACGGGAAGGTCGAGGGTGAAGGTGAACGAGGAGCCCTCCCCCTCGGTGCTGTCGACCCGGATCGAACCGCCCATCATCTCGATCAGGCTCTTGCAGATCGAGAGGCCGAGGCCGGTGCCGCCGAACTGCCGGGCCGTCGAACCGTCCACCTGGCTGAAGCGCTGGAACAGGCGGTGCCGCTTGTCGGCCGGGATGCCGATGCCGGTATCCATCACCGTGAACCGGACCCGGGCGAGGCCGTCGCGTCGGCCCTCGTGGTCCACGTACAGCCAGACCATGCCCTTGGCCGTGAACTTCACGGCGTTCGAGAGCAGGTTCAGCAGAACCTGGCGCAGGCGCGCCTCGTCGCCCAGGAGAACCTCGGGAACCTCGGCGTCGACCTCGACATGCAGCGCGAGGCCCTTCGCCGCCGCCTGCTCGCGCAGCAGCATGGCCGCGTGCTCGACGAGGTGGCGCGGCGCGAACGGATGGAGGTCGAGTTCGAGGCTGCCGGCCTCGAGCTTCGAGACGTCCAGCACGTCGTTGACGATGGACAGGAGGGTGGTGCTGGCGGCGTGCACGAGGCGGGCGTAGTGCTGCATGGTCGGCAAGGCCATGTCCCCGCCCTCGGCCATCAGGCCCGAGAAGCCGATGATGCCGTTGAGCGGCGTGCGCAGCTCGTGGCTCATGCTGGCCAGGAACTCGCCCTTGGCCTCGGCGGCCGCCTCCGCCGCCTCCTTGGCCGCCCGCAGCTCCTCCGACTGGCGCTGGCGCTCCGAGGCGTCGCGCACGGCGCTGAGGATGCCGGTCGGGGCACCCGTCGCCTTGTCCCGCACCAGGTTCAGCTTGGCTTCCACCCAGACGTAGGTCCCGTCCTTCCGGCGCAGTCGGTACATCTCGGAGACCTGTTCGGTCACCCCGTCGCGCAAGCGGTCGAAGGTGCCGGCGAGGATGTGCGCGTCCTCGGGGTGGCTCATCGCGGCTGGGTGCGTCCCGACGAGTTCCTCCGGCTCGTATCCGAGGAGCGCCCGGCTCGCGGGCGAGACGTAGCGGCGCACGCCTTCGACGTCGGCCAGGACGATCATGTCCGTCGCGGCCTCGGCGAGCAGGCGGTAGCGCCCCTCGCTCTCCATCAGGGCGTCCTCCGCCATGCGCCGCGCCGTGACGTTGCGGGAGGTGGCGATCACCCGCTCCTCGCTGGTTCCCGGAGACACGAGGGCGAAGGTCGCCTCGGCCCAGATCCAGTGCCCCGCCTTGTGCCGCACGCGGTGGGTGCTGGTGACGCTGGGAGTGTCGCGCGTCAGCGTCGCGTACTCGGCCTGCACGCGATCGAGATCGTCCGGATGCACGTAAGCCGACGGCAGCATTCCCGCGAACTCGTCCGGCGCCCATCCGGCTACCTTGACGGAGGCCGGCGACACGTAGCTGCGGCGGCTCTCGAAGGTCGGCTTGACCGCGATCATGTCGCTGGAATTCTCCGACAGGAGGCGATGGAGCGCCTCGCTCTCCGCTAGGGCCTCCTCGCTCCGGCGGCGCTGCGTCAGGGCGCGGGCCAGCGCAAGCAGGGCGACGACGACGACGAGCGTGAGCCCGCCCGCGATGCCGCCCTGCATCCAAACGGCCTGGCGCCATCCCGCGAGCGCCGTGTCGCGCGCTTGCGTGGCGCTGACATAGAGCGGGTAGGAGGGCACGAAGCCGAGCGCGAGGACGCGCTCGATCCCGTCCGTGGATCCGGCCGACCAGAACGGCCTCGTGTCCTTGGGCTGGACGTAGCGCTTGTAGTTCTCGGTGGCGGCGTAGTTCTTCCCGATCAGCGCCGGGACGTGCGGCGCCCGCACCAGAAGGGTTCCGTCGGAGCGCCAGAGGCCGAGGGTGGAGTTCGGCCCGAGGTCGAAGCCATCGAAGACCGACTGGAAGGCCGATGCCTTCAGGGTCGCCACGATGACGCCGGCGAACGAGCCGTCGGCATGGTTGATGCGCCGTGCGATGGGGAGGATGGGAAGCTTGGTCCGGCGCCCCGTGATCGGCGAGCCGATGAACAGGGTCCCGTTCGGGTCGTCGCGGAGCTTCTGAAGGTAGTCGTGGTCGCGCCGATCCGTGGATCGGGCGGGAAAGCCGACGGCCTCGTGGAGCGCGTCGCCGTGGGCATCGAGGATGAGGATGTTGGTCAGATCGTTGGACTGGGCCAGCTTGTCGCGAAGCGCGGCGTGAATGGTCTCGGGCGAGAGGCTTCCGGTGGGCGAGCCCGCGAGGGAGACCACGGCCTGCAGGAAGGTGTCGACGGTCTCGACCGTACGGGCGGCGTGCTGCTCCAGGGCGCGGACGGTGTTGGCGGTGTTGACTTCGGCGGCGTGCAGCTCCTGCCCGCGCTGCTGGTAGAGGCTGCCCGCGACGAGTGCCGGGATCCCGAGGCCGACCAGGACGGCCATGACCTTGAGGCCGCCGCCCAGGCCCAGCCTGCTTCCCGAGGGTCCGTTCGACAGCATCGTCCCGACTTGTCCAAGGTGCCTGGAACGGAACGCCCGTCCGGAATGAGCCGATAGGAGCACGAAACGATGAACGAAACTCGTGCGTGCATGCCCGGGGCATGCGGCGGCGACGCGCCTCAGCGGTCCCGCTCCGCCCTCAGAACCAGCCCTTCACACGGAAATACGCGAGTGGGATCAGCGCGCTGATCAGGATGAGGGCGAGCGCGTAAGGGTAGCCCCAGGCCCAGTCGAGTTCGGGCATCGCCTTGAAGTTCATGCCGTACATCGAGGCGATGAGGGTGGGCGGCACGCCGACGGCCGAGACCACGGTGAGGACGCGGAAGGTGTTGTTCTGCTCGACGTTGATGAGCCCCAGCGTCGCGTCGAGGAGGAACTGGACGTTCTCCGACAATCGGATCTCGAACTCGTCCAGCGAGGCGATGTCGCGCCGGATCGTCTCGAAGCGGGGCTCCAGCTCGGCGCCGAGGATCGTCTCGCACTCGCCTGCGACGAAGGGCAGGATGCGCTCGAGGCCGAGCAGGCTGGAGCGGATCTTGCCCAGCGCCTTGCCGCGCCGCCCGATGCTCCGCAGGATCCGGCGCAGGGCCACGTCCCGGCGCCGGGGCACCTTCGGGTCGAACTTGCCCGCGCCGGTCTTCACGTCGAAGTCGAAGATGCGCGTCGAGAGGGCGTCGAGGTCGGCGCCCATTTCCTCCAGGGCATCGGCGAGGCTGTCGACGAGCTCCTCCATCAGGAGCAGGAAGATCTCCGTGCTGGTGGCGCAGGCCGCGTCGCCCTCGCCGATCCGCTTCTTCACCTCCGCGAAGGCGCGCAGCTCGTGGAAGCGCACCGTGACGAGGTGGTCGCGCGTGATCACGAAGCCCAGCGGCTTGAGCCCCGAATCCACCTTGTCGAAGGTGATCATCGGGGTGGAAAGCGAGAGCCCGTTCCTGAGGCGGCGCAGGCGGCTCGAATTCTCGACCTCGCTCAGCGCCTTTCGCGAGGGGACGCGCAGGCCCGTCGCCGCTTCGACGGCGGCGGCCTCGTCGGCGCTCGGATCGTTCAGGTCGATCCAGATGGTGTGCGCGGGCAGGGGCTGCCGCTCGGCAAGGCCGCCGGCATCGACGTGGCCCTGCGGGCCCTGAAGGCTGATCATAAAGGAAAATTCCGTCCCGGGCGTCGGCCGGAGAAAATCGCACCTGTTCCCAGGGTGCGACACTCTTGACTCGGATCGCGGGCGAGCCTAACTCCCGCCGGGCTTTGGCACTCGCCGCTCGAGAGTGCTAACAGTCCGGCTTGAGCGCGCAGTCGCGCCGTATCAACGCCATCCCTGAATTCGAAGCAAGAGGGCAGCTCATGAAGTTCCGTCCGCTGCACGACCGTGTCGTCGTCCGCCGTATCGAGGGCGAGGAGAAGACCAAGGGCGGCATCATCATCCCGGATACCGCCAAGGAGAAGCCGCAAGAGGGCGAGGTCATCGCCGTCGGTCCCGGCGCCCGCGACGAGGCTGGCCGCATCAACGCGCTCGACGTCAAGGCCGGCGACCGCGTCCTGTTCGGCAAGTGGTCCGGCACCGAGGTCAAGATCGACGGTCAGGATCTCCTGATCATGAAGGAATCCGACATCATGGGCGTCGTCGCCTAGGGGTCGGTCGCACCGCTCTTTCCTATTCCCAGCCCTTCGACGGTGCCGTTACCCGGCGCCTCGGGGCGAATCGCATGAGGATCTGACACATGGCAGCGAAAGAAGTCCGCTTCGCCTCCGACGCCCGCGAGAAGATGCTGCGCGGCGTCGACATTCTCGCCGACGCGGTGAAGGTGACGCTCGGCCCCAAGGGCCGCAACGTCGTCATCGAGAAGAGCTTCGGCGCGCCGCGCATCACCAAGGACGGCGTCACCGTCGCCAAGGAGATCGAGCTCGCCGACAAGTTCGAGAACATGGGCGCCCAGATGGTGCGCGAAGTGGCCTCGAAGACCAACGACATCGCCGGTGACGGCACCACCACCGCGACGGTGCTGGCCCAGGCGATCGTGCGCGAAGGCGCCAAGTACGTCGCCGCCGGCATGAACCCGATGGACCTCAAGCGCGGCATCGATCTGGCCACCTCGGCCGCCGTGAAGGACATCACGAGCCGCGCCAAGAAGGTCGCCTCGTCCGAAGAGGTCGCCCAGGTCGGCACGATCTCGTCGAACGGCGACAAGGAAATCGGCGAGATGATCGCCCATGCCATGCAGAAGGTCGGCAACGAGGGCGTCATCACCGTCGAGGAGGCCAAGACGGCCGAGACCGAACTCGACGTCGTCGAGGGCATGCAGTTCGACCGCGGCTACCTCTCCCCGTACTTCATCACCAACGCGGAGAAGATGGTCGCGGAGCTCGAGGACCCCTACATCCTCATCCACGAGAAGAAGCTCTCCTCGCTGCAGGCCATGCTGCCGGTGCTCGAGGCGGTCGTCCAGACCGGCAAGCCGCTCGTCATCATCGCCGAGGACATCGAGGGCGAGGCGCTCGCCACCCTCGTGGTGAACAAGCTGCGCGGCGGCCTCAAGGTCGCGGCCGTCAAGGCGCCGGGCTTCGGCGATCGCCGCAAGGCGATGCTCGAGGACATCGCGATCCTCACCTCCGGCCAGATGATCGCCGAGGACCTCGGCATCAAGCTCGAGAACGTCACCCTCCCGATGCTCGGCCGCGCCAAGCGGGTCCGCATCGAGAAGGAGACCACCACGATCATCGACGGTTCGGGCGAGAAGTCCGACATCGAGGCCCGCGTCGGCCAGATCAAGGCGCAGATCGAGGAGACCACCTCGGACTACGACCGTGAGAAGCTCCAGGAGCGCCTGGCCAAGCTCGCCGGCGGCGTCGCGGTCATCCGCGTCGGCGGCGCGACCGAGGTCGAGGTCAAGGAGAAGAAGGACCGCGTCGACGACGCGCTCAACGCCACCCGCGCTGCGGTGGAAGAGGGCATCGTCCCCGGCGGCGGCACCGCCCTGCTGCGCGCCCGCGAGGCCGTCCGCGTCCTCAAGAGCGACAACCCGGACGTCCAGGCCGGCATCAAGATCGTGCTGAAGGCCCTTGAGGCCCCGATCCGCCAGATCGCCGCCAATTCCGGCGTCGAGGGCTCGATCGTGGTCGGCAAGATCACCGACAACACGGACTCGATCACCTACGGCTTCAACGCCCAGACCGAAGAGTACGTGGACATGATCCAGGCCGGCATCGTCGACCCGGCCAAGGTCGTTCGCACGGCCCTGCAGGACGCGGCCTCGGTCGCCGGCCTGCTCGTCACCACCGAGGCGATGATCGCCGACGCTCCCAAGAAGGAGAGCGGCGGCGGCGGCATGCCCGGCGGCGGCGGCATGGGCGGCGGCATGGGCGGCATGGACTTCTAAGTCCGGCCTCCCAAGACCGACGAAACGAGGGGTCGCCGAGAGGCGGCCCCTTTTTCGTTCGTCGTCGCGCAGAGATTTGCATGGCATGCGGAGACTTTGACTTTTGTGTACACAAACGCCATCATTTTCCGGTGACCAAAGCGATAGCCGGATTTGACTGGGATGACGGGAATCGCGAGCACTGCCAGAAGCATGGCGTGTCGCTGGAGGAGATCGCGTCCGCCCTGTTGGGACCCCTGTACCGCTTTCCCGACCCAGGACATTCGAACGCCGGGACGCGGTGGAGAGCGATCGGGCGGACCGCCGCAGGCCGCCACGTCTTCGTCGTGTACACCATGAGGAACAAGGCAGGCCGGATATAAATCCGCGCCATCAGCGCCCGCTTCATGCATGACAAGGAGATCGAGTATTATGAGAAAGCCGCCTCTTCCCACTTTCGCGACTGACGATGAGGCTCGGCGGTTCGTTGAAACCGCCGATCTGACCCAGTTCGACCTGAGCGGTGGCGAGCGGGTCCAGTACGAGTTCCAGGCGAAGGACGCCAATGTCCACCTGCGGATGCCGCAGCCGCTTCTCGATGCCGTGAAGGCCGAAGCCGGACGGGCCGGCATGCCCTATCAGCGCTTCATCCGGCAGACTCTCGAGCGGGCGCTCGCCGCGGGGCAGCGCCACCGGGTCTGAAGGCCGCCGGTTTGACCGTGCTGAGGTCCGCCGGGCGTGGCTCCGCGACGGCCTGCTTTCGAGCCGCTGCGCGGCGATGGGAACGCCGATGAATGACGGGCCTTGGCTATTTGACGGCGACGCGCACGCCACGCCGAGGCTGAGAAAGCAAGCCCCGGCAGGGCGCGTGAAGGTGATCGCAATGCCGGCAGGACCAAGCCGGCCAGTTGTCTGCACTGGCTGATCCGCTCAACCCGCCGGGCCCGGGCCGGTTCGGCAGATCCGGGGCGACTGCCTCATCAGGACCGAACCCTAGGCGGCCGAGCTGAGCCTGACGTCAATGAAGCGCAGAGCATCGAGGGCCGGGAGGGGCTGACTGAACAGGAAGCCTTGGACCTCGGTGCAGCCCTCGCTGCGGACCTGATCGAGTTGCTCCCTCGTCTCGACGCCCTCCGCCGTGATCGCGATGCCCAAATGGGTGCCGAGACCCACGACGGCCCTCACGATGGCGGCGGCATCCGGATCGCCGATCTCGCGGATGAAGGAGCGATCGATCTTGATCTTGTCGAACGGGAACTGCCGAAGGTAGCTCAAGCTGGAATAGCCCGTCCCGAAATCGTCGAGCGCGATACGCACGCCCAAGCCACGCAGGCGGTGCAGGCAGGCGACGACCGCCTGGGCGTCCTGCATCAGCACGCTCTCCGTGATCTCCAGTTCCAGCCGTCTCGCTGGCAATCCGGAAGCCGACAGGGCGTGCATCACGCTCTGCTCCAATCCGGGTTGCTGAAACTGGATCGCCGAGACGTTGACCGCGACGCTGAGGTCGTGCGGCCAGGAGGCAGCCTCGCGGCAAGCCTCGCGCAAGGCCCAGGCGCCCAGCGTGGTGATCAGGCCGGTTTCCTCGGCCAGGGGAATGAAGTCCGCGGGGGAGACCATGCCGCGCACGGGATGCTGCCAGCGCAACAGGGCCTCGAAGCCGACCGCTTCATCGCTCGCGAGGTCGATGACGGGCTGGTAGTGCAGCACGAAGTCGCCGCGCTGCAAGGCGTCCCGCAGATCGAGTTCGAGATTGGTGCGCTTGGCGACCATCGCATCCATCCCCGCCTCGTAGAACCGAAACGTGTTCCGCCCGGTCGACTTGGCCTTGTAGAGGGCGATGTCTGCATTCGTGAGCAGGCTGTCCGTGTTCTCGACCTCCGCCGACGCGAGGGCGATGCCGATGCTCACCCCGATGCTGACGGTGACGCCGTCGATATCGAAAGGTCGGCCCAAGGCCCCGATCAATCGCTCTGCTGCCAGGCTCGCGGCCTGCGGGTCGTTCACCCAGGACAGGATGATCGCGAACTCGTCGCCGCCAAGGCGCGCCACGGTATCGACGTCGCGCGCCTCCGCGGTCAGCCGCTCGGCGACCAGCGCCAGCAGCTTATCGCCTGCCGGATGACCGAGCTTGTCGTTGACGGCCTTGAACCGGTCGAGATCGCAGGCGAGCACCGCGAAGCCGTTGCCGTGCCGCTTCGCGTTGGCACGCTCCTGACTCAAACGGTCGCGGAACAGCAGCCTGTTGGGCAGCCCGGTCAAGGCATCGTGCGTCGCCATATGCGCGATCTGCAGCTCGGCCTCCTTGCGCGCCGTGATGTCGCGCAACGAGGCGACGTAGCCGTCCCTCTGGCTCGTCACGGCTTCGCGGGTGACGCTGAAGGAGATCTCGACCCAGATGTCGACGCCGTCCTTGCGCCGATAGCGCTGGGCGGTGACGGCTTGCTCGACCCGCCCGCTCGTCAGATCGCGCAGGACGCGCGCATAGGCCTCCGCGTCATCGGGATGAACGAAGCGGAGGGGCCGAGTTCCGATGAGCTCCTCAGGCTCGTAGCCCAGGACGTTCCTGACCGCGGGCGACACGTACTTGTGCGTTATGTCGGAATCGCACCAGATGATGACGTCCGTCGTGTTCTCGGCCAGCAATCGGAAGTGAGCCTCCGCGGCGCGGGCGATCTTCTCCTTCTCGTACAAGGTCTGGTTCGCTTCGGCGAGCGCTGCCGCATGCAGGCGGTCCCGTTTCAGGGCGCGCAGCCGCAGCGCCAGAAGGGAGAGGAGCAGGGCCGTGATGCTCAGGCCGGCCACGATCGCGAGGCGCTGCTCGTCCCAGAAGGGAAGCATGACCTCCTCCAGCGACTTGCCCACGGTGACGATGAGAGGCAGCGAACCGACCGTCCGGTAGCCGAAGACCCGGGTCACCTGGTCGAACGGGCTTTGCAGCTCGTAGGTGCCGGTGGGGGCGTGCGCGAGGTGCGCGAAGACGCCCTTGCCCGCGTTGAGCGATGCCACGTTGCGCTCGTACATGTCCTCGATCTGCGGGTAGCGCGCCCGGATGTAGCCGTCGTAGCCGAACAGCCCGATGCTGCCCTGCGATCCCACATCCACGGCCTTGAACTGGTTCGACAGGTAGTTGGGGTCGATGGAGGTGACGATCACGCCGGCGAAGCTGCCGTCGCGACGGTTGAGGCGACGCGCCGTCTGGAGCACGTATCGGCCGGTGAAGCGGCCCCTGACGGTGCGATCGACGTAAAGCCCGGGATTCGGGTCGGCCGAGAGCGCCTGGAAGTAGGCACGATCCCGAACGTGGAAGGTCGCAAGGCCGGGCGCCGGAGGCGTGCGCGACGCTTGCAGCTCGCCAGCCGCGTTGTACATCGAGACCTGGGTGGTCAGTCCTTCGAGCGACGTCGAGCGCCTCAGCCAAGCAGCGAAGTCGAAAGCCTCAGGATCGTTCTGGTAATCATCGACAATGAAACGCATCACCTGATCGACGCCGACCAGCAGGCGCTCGACGTGCTTCTCTACACCGATCGAGATATTCGTGACGTCGCGATGCGTCTGCTCACGAATGGTCTGCTTGAGAGAATGCAGATGGTAACCGAGAACCGCCCAGACCAGCGATATGGCGATGAACGTCGCGAGAATGAGCCCATCCTTCGACCATCCGGGCGCAGATGGTCTGGCGGAATTGATATGTCCACTTTCCTCAGTCGATCGTGCAGTTCGATTGAACACGAATGTTGAGCCCTGGTGATCGATCTGTGGTTGCGCACAACCATCAGGCACGCAAGAGCCTAGATTCCTACACACCAAAGAGCTTACAAACCGTTGTCCTGCCTCCCGGGTGTGGGTCGACACCCGAGGACGACCATGGGATCGGCACGGTCCTCACTCGCCCTTCTTCTTCGCCTTCTTCGGCTTGGGGTCGTGGTCCTTGCCGTCCCACGCGGCGGCGAAGGCGGCGCTGCCGAGCGCGCGGGTGACCTTGGGCGTCTTCGGCGCCACCGCCCTCGCCGCTCCCGATGCAACCGAGCCTTTCGCGGCGGGCTCGGCGTCCGTCGCAAGCGCCGCGAGGTGCCGACGGGGCCAGTCGGCGGGGGCGGTCTTGAGGTCCGGGTGGTGCTTGTCGAGCCTCGTCACGAGGCTCCTCGCCTCGGCCTCGGTGAGCCCGTCGAGGATGAGGGCGAAGCGCTCCGCCCCGAGGGTGTCGCGGATACGGCGCAGGCCCGGCAGGCCGAGGCTCTTCGCCTTGAGCTGCTTCACGACCAGCGCGCGGCCGGTTCTGGCGACCTCGGCGCGGATGTCAGGGAAGACGTCGGGCCGCGCCGTGATGGCCTGGAACACCGCGTAACCATCCACATCAAGCGCCATGAAGAACCTCCTTCACTTCCGCGACGAGGGGGATGAGGACGCTGGTGACGTGGATGCCGTACTTGCCCGAGAAGGTCGGCGGCGCCTCGTGCGGCGTCAGGGCGTCGGCCAGGGCCGCGGCCTGCGGGATCCGCGTGGCCAGCAGCCGGAAGCCGGCATCGGGCGCGGCGGCCTCCGCCTCCAGGCGCGCCACGGTCTGCTGCTGCTGGCGGACGCTCTGCTGGAAGCGGGTCACGAGCACGTGCGGGAGGCGCCGGGGCGCGATCCGGCTGGCGCGCTTGCTCGCCTGCCCCCAGACCGTCTGGATGAAGGCGTCGAGGCCCCAGGTCGAGAGGTGGTCGGCGATGGAGGTGACGAGGACGAGGTCCGAGCCCCGCACCGCGATCTCGGTCATCGGCGAGATGCCCGGCGCGCAGTCGAACAGGATGTAGTCGTAATCCTGGCCAAGCGGCACGAACTCGTCCTGGAACACCTTCCAGAGCTGGTTCTCGATGGCGTGCATCGAGAAGCGCTTGTGGGTCAGCTCGTAGATGAGCTCGCGCTCGACGAGGCGCAGGTAGGGGCCGGCCGGCAGCAGCGACACGGCCAGCGGCGCGTTCTGGTGCGTCGTCAGGCTGACATCGGCGCGGATGCGCGGGGCCAGCAGCGGCTTCTCCTCCTTGAGGAGCTTGAGGGCGAGATAGGCTTCCAGGGTGCGGCCCTTGGCGATCATCTCGCTGAGGATCGTCTCGCCGGCGAGGCAGACGGAGACGCTGGCCTGCGGGTCGAGATCGGCCACGAGCACGCGGGCGCCGTCGGCGGCGAGTGCCTCGGCCAGCATCACCACGGTCGTGGTCTTGCCCACCCCGCCCTTCATGTTGGCGACCGCGATCAGCTTGCCGGTCATGAGCGCGATTCCTTCAGGCGCGGGTCCCTCACCGCCGCCTCCCGCCGGGATCGGTGGGCGTCAGCTCGGCCTCGGCGCGAGCGCCCCCTCGCGAGTGCGGGTTCCGGCGCCCGAAATCGATGCGAAGGGTCCGGGCCGGGGCCTCTCGGGCCGTGCCGTCGGCCCCCGCCCTCGGCTCGAAGGGCGTGTCAGCCTGTGCGGCGAGATCCCTGGTTTCGGCGCTGCGTGCCATTGAGCCGGCGCTTGGTGCCTGATGCTTGCGCAGCCCCCCCGGCTGCCCCTTGCTACAAGCGTAGCGCGAATGCGGACGGTTGCCAGCGAAAAACCGGGCCGGCCCGGTTCTACCCGAGGAAAGGCCTCTCAGCCGTCCCGGCGGCCGCAGCGCACGTAGGTCGAGGCGCCCTTGCCGCTCGACCAGGTGAGGCGGTCGCCGTCGACGACGAGGCGGACCTGCGAGGACCAGCGACGGCCGCGCTCGCTGCACTCGGCGGCCATGGTCCAGGCGTTGCCGGCCCGGCGCCCGTCGCGGAAGGTGCAGAGGGTGCGGCCGGCCTTGGCGCTGGTCTCGGTGATGGTGGCCGGCAGGAAGCCGCGCCGGCGCGAGGGCGCGTTGCAGGCCGCCCCCGTAGGCCCCCAGACGCCGACATAGTCCGAGCGCTCGGGCGGAGCGACGGCCACTGGCGCGACGGTGGCGGCCGCGGTGGTCGCCGGCGCGATCGCCTCATCGCCGATGCTCGCGACGCGGCGCACCGGCGCCGCCTCGGCCGCGGGGGCCTGAACCGGGCTTGCGGCCGGATCGCGCCAGGGCGTGGCGGCGACGATCACGCGCGGCGGCTCGGGCGGGAACTTCAGGACCGGCGGCGGAACCGGCTCCGCCTCCGCGCGTTCCTGGTGCGTCGCCGGCCGCATCGGCACGTCCTCGGTCAGGAAGACGGCGCTGTAGCCCAGGAGCGCGCCCCAGCCCGCCGCGAGGAGCAGCGGCACGACGATCCAGCGCGAGGACCCTTTGGGCGCCTCCGCCGGAGCGTCGATGACGGCTGGAAGATTCAGCGTCCCGTCGAGCCCCTGCCCCATCGCCATCCCCCTCCTCCAGGCTCAGCGGCCGAAGATGCCCTTGAGGAACTGCGCGGTGCGGTTGCGCTTCTTCTTCCGCTCCAGCTCGGCGGCGTCCTTCACCCAGGCCACCTGCACGACCCGGCGCTCGCCCTCGAAGGGCTCGTGGCCGTGCCAGGAATTGTCGGCCCGCAGGAAGGCGAACATCGTGCCCATGGTGGGCGGCACCTCCACGGCGAAGGGCTCGTAGTTCCGGCCGTCGTAGAGCACCCGCAGCCGCCCGGCCGCCGGGGCGTCCCAGGCGTCGTTCATGTAGACGAGCAGGGTGAGGACCTTCGAGGGGCCGTCCGTATGGATCGAGCCGTACTTGAGCTGCGAGCGCTTCATGATCGTGGTGAGGCGCGGGCAGGAGACGAGGTCGATGCCGAACTTTTCGCCGAGGATCGCCGAGAACTCGTCGCTCTCGAGCTCGTCGATCAGCGCCTTGAAGCGGCCCTTGAGCGCGACCTCGTCGACGGTGAGGTAGCCGGGCTTGGCGATGGCGGGAAAGTCCTGCCGGATGGCGTCGATCGCCTCGGGCTTCAGGACGTCCTTGCCGAGCATGTAGCTGTAGGGCTCCCGCGACAGGGGCGCGGTGCGGACAGCGTCGACGTTGAGGATCGAAAGGCCAGACATTGAGGTAATTCTCGTCCCGTCAAGCGGCACGGACCCGAATCGATATCCCGTCCGCAGGTGAATGGCGAGCGCCTTTTTGGGCACACCGACGTGGATAGACTCGCCGATTGCGGCGGACAGTGGGCAGGGACCGGGCGAGGACTTTCCGCGGCGCACCGGAACTGCCATGCTTAGGCCGTTGAAACCCAAGAACGGCCTCGGAGCCCCGTGACACGTCGGCCCGTCCTCGCCCTGACCCTCTGCCTCGCCTTCGCCGTGCCGGCGCGGGCTCAAAATCCTCTCCCGATTCAGCGGATGGTCTGCGCCGAGGTGATGGCGCTGGTGAAGCGCGAGGGCGCGATCCTGCTCGCGGCCGGGGGCCCGGGCCTGGAGCGCTTCGTGCGCGACCGCAGCTTCTGCGACGTCACCGAGGTGGCGGAGCTGCGCCTGGTGCGCACCCGCGACAATCCGGAATGCCCCGTGGGCTACCGCTGCCGCGAGCTCGGCGTCAACGACTGGGACTGGCAATAGGGCGACTGGGTCGCGGGGGGCGGCCTGCGGCCCCGCCACGATCTCGCCATGAGCCGTCGTCAATGCCGCCCGATGGGCGCGTCGCGACGCGCCGCTGGCTGAAGATCCTGGCTGAAGACCCGGAAGGAGACGTGCGTGGCCGTATTGAGGACGGGCCTCGGCCTGCAGGCCGCCGTCACGGCGGTCTTCGCGCTCCTGCTGCTCCTGGCGCCCGGCGAGGCCGCGCCCCCGCTCTACGTGTCGCTCAGCGGGTTCGCCATGGCGGGCATCCTGCTCGCCTCGGGGCGGCTCTCGGCCTTCCTGACGGTCTTCGTCACGGTCTACGGCCTCGGATACCTCTTCCTCGCCGGCGCCAAGCTGGCGGCGGCCGCGGGCCTTCTGCCCCCGACGCTCGCCGCCCTCCTGCCGCCGGACTTCGCGGCCACCGGCGCGGTGGTCTTCGCCGGCATCGTGCTGGCGATCTCCCGTCTGGAGCCGATCCAGGCGATCACCCGCATCGCCGACCCCTATTTCGCGACCCGCGAGACGCCCAACGACGAGATCGGGCCGTTCCGGTTCTTCGGCGCCAGCGAGGGCCGGATCGGCCAGCGGCTGCTCGCCTTGTCCATCCTGATCACCTTCGCGCAGGTCGCCCTGCAGCTGCGGCTCAACTTCTGGTACCGCGACCTCTTCAACGCGCTGCAGGAGTACAACGCCGAGGCCTTCTGGTACCAGCTCGCCTGGATCTTCGCCCCGCTCGCCACGGTGTGGGTGATCATCGGGATGCTCGACGTCTTCGTCGACGAGATGCTGCACCTGCGCTGGCGGACCTGGCTGACGCGCAGCCTCTACGAGCGCTGGCTCGGCGCCGGCACGCATTACCGCATCCCCTTCACCGGCGAGGACGCGGACAACCCCGATCAGCGCATCCAGGCCGACGTCAACCTGTTCATCCGGCAGACGACGTCGCTCTCGATCCGGCTGCTGTCGCAGGCCGCCACCCTCGTCTCCTTCATCGTGATCCTGTGGGGCCTGTCGCGCGATTTCGTGCTGCCCTTCACGGACACGGTCGTGCCGGGCTTCCTCGTCTGGCTCGTCATCGCCTACGCGGTAATCGGCACCTGGCTGACGCACCTGATCGGGCGCCCCCTGATCGCCCTCGACTTCAACCAGGAGAAGGTCGAGGCCGACTTCCGCTTCTCGCTCGCCCGCAACCGCATCTACACGGAGCAGATCGCGCTGCTGCGCGGCGAGCGCGCGGAGGCCGTGCGGCTCAAGAGCCTCTTCGGCGCCGTGATCGCCAACTACATCGGCATCACCTACCGGCGGATGAAGCTCGGCAGCTTCACCCTGTCCTACAGCCAGATCAGCGTGGTGTTCCCCTACATCCTCGCCGCCCCCTCCTACTTCCTCAAGAAGATCACCCTGGGGCAGTTCCAGCAGACCGGGAACGCCTTCAGCAACGTCCAGTCCTCGCTGTCCTTCTTCATCAGCGCCTACACCACCATCGCCGCCTACCGCGCCAACACCAACCGCCTGTCCTCGTTCAAGCGGGCCATGACCAAGGCCGAGGCGCTCAACGCCGCCGGCTACGGCCTCGTCCAGGGCAACGAGACGCGGGGCGACGTCACGGCGGCGGGGCTGACCCTGGCCCTGCCCGACGGCCGCGAGATCGTGGCGGCCGATCACCTCGCGCTGACGAAGGGCGCGGCGACGCTGGTCACCGGTCCCTCGGGCTCGGGCAAGTCGACCCTGTTCCGGGCCATCGCCGGGATCTGGCCCTTCGGCCAGGGGCGCATCGACGTGCCCGCCGGGCAATCGGCGCTGGTGCTGCCGCAGCGGCCCTACATCCCGCAAGGGAGCCTGCGCGGCGCCGTGGTCTATCCCAACACCACCGACCAGTTCCCGGACGAGGCGATCCGCGAGGCGCTGATCGCCGCCCAGCTGCCCCAGCTCGCCGACCGCCTCGACGAGGTCGACGTGTGGGATCAGCGCCTCTCGGGCGGCGAGCAGCAGCGGCTCGCCATCGCGCGCGCGGTGCTCGCCAAGCCCGAATGGCTGTTCCTGGACGAATCGACGGCGGCCCTCGACGAGCCGAGCGAGGCCGGCATCTACCGGATGCTGCGCGAGCGCCTGCCCGGCACCACCATCGTCTCGATCGGCCACCGCTCGACGCTGCACGACCTCCACGACAAGCGCCTCGACATGCAGAAGGCCAAGGACGGCCGCTTCGTGCCCCGCGAGCTGCCGGCCCCCGTCGCCGCGGAGTAACGCGGGTCCCGGATGATCGCCTCGGTCGTGCGGCTCTCTCCTCCCCCTTGTGGGGAGGAGGCAGGAGGTGGGGGTGGCTGGGTGACCCTGCCGCTCACCAGGCGGGACCACCCTCACCCCGAACCCCTCCCCACAAGGGGGAGGGGACGCGCCATACCGACTTGATCATGCGGAGGCCGTAAAGGAGCAGCTACCGCAGAAAGCTCACCGCCACCGGCACCAGGATCGCGGTGAGGAAGGCGTTGAGACCGAGCGCGATGCCGGCGAAGGTGCCGGCGACCTCGCTGACCTGGAAGGCTCGGGCCGTGCCGACGCCGTGGGCGGCAAGCCCCGCCGCGAAGCCCCGAGCGCGCATGTCGCGCAGGCGAAGCAGGTTGAGGATCGGCGTCACCAGGATCGCCCCGGTCATGCCGGTGAGCATGACGAGGACGGCGGCCAGCGTCGGATCACCCCCCAAGCCCTCGACGATGCCCATGGCGACGCCGGTGGTCACGGATTTCGGGGCCATCGCCACGACGACCTCGCGGGGCACGCCGAGCGCCAGTCCCAGCGTCACCGCCGAGACGATGGCGACGAGGGAGCCGACGAGGAGGGTCGCAAGCATCGGGAGCAGCGCACGCATCACCGTGGCGCGGTAAGCGTAGAACGGGAAGGCCAGCGCGACGGTCGCTGGCCCGAGCAGGAAGTGCACGAATTGCGCGCCCTCGAAATAGGTGGCGTAGGGCGTGCCCGTGAGCGCCAGGATGCCAGCCGTGAGGATGACGGCGAGGAGCACGGGGTTGGCGATGGGGTGCCGGTTGGTCGCCAGCGCGATGCGGTCGGCGACGAGGTAGGCCGCGAGCGTCACGGTGAGCCAGAGCAGTGGCGTGCGCGAGAGATAGACCCAGACCGCGAAGTCGCCGCTCATGGGGAACTTTTCGGTGGGCCCGAGCCGAGGCGCCGGGCCACCGCCTCGAAGGTGAGGGCGGCGGCCGAGAGGGTGAGCACCGTCGAGACGAGGACCACGCAGAGAATCGCGGCCCCGTGCGCGGCGAGCACGTCGAGGCGCCCGACGATGCCGGTGGCGGCCGGCACGAACAGGAGCGAGAGGTTGGCGAGCAGCCCGCGCCCCGTCGCCTCCAGGCCGCCGTCGGTGAGCGGCGCCGGCAGCAGGCGCGCGGCCGGGCCGGAGTGGCGGTCGCGCAGGGCCAGGAAGCCGATGAGCAGGGCCATGCCGATCAGCGGCCCCGGCACGGGCAGGCCGGCGCCGCGCGCCAGGCCCTCGCCGAGGAGCTGGGCCAGCAGGATCAGGGTGAGGCTGACGATCACCGCGCGAGCCTCAACCCGCGGCGGCCTCGCCCGTCTGCGCGCCGGCCCCCGTCCGCGCCCGGTCGATGGCCGCCTCGTCGAGGCCGAGCAGCCCGCCGAGGCGCCAGACCAGGGCGTCCTCGAACTCGTCGAGGGCGCCGTCGGCGCCCGCCACCGCCCAGGCCATGCCGAGCAGCCGCATCCGCTCCTCGGGCCCGGCATCGTGACCGATCGCCTCGACCAGGGCGGACATGTCGCGGGTCTGCGCGTCGACGGCCGAGGCGCGCGCGATGAGCCGGTCGGCCTCTCCGCGGGACACGGAGAAGCGGCTCTCCACGAACCGGGCTAGGCGCTCGGCCTCGGCCGGGGCGAGCATGCCGTCGGCCCGGGCGACGTGGACGAGGAGGGCGATGGCCGCGAGCCCGGCATCGTCCTCGTCGGCCACCGCACCGGGCGAGGCTGCGGTCCCGAAGACATCGTCGGCATAGGCCCTGAGGCGTGCGAGCAGCGACATGGAGGGAATCTCGGACCAGCAACGCCGCCACCCTTCCGGCCCCGGCGCGACACCGTCAAGCTGTCGCCGCATTCCCCGGTGCCCCGCCGCACCTTCGCCCGGGCCTCGCCTCGCCTTGCCATCGGCGGGCCGGGCGGATATGACCCTGACCCCAACGATCCCCCGCGCAACCCTTCCGCGCCGCCGGGAATCGCGCCGCACTAGCTCAGCTGGTAGAGCACCTCATTCGTAATTAGCGGGTTAGCCGCAAAAAGCGAAGCGGGCTCAATGAGTTGACTGGGCGGAATGAGTTCTAGTATGGCCTTAATAGGGTCAGATGCCGCAATAGCTCAGCTGGTAGAGCACCTCATTCGTAATGAGGGGGTCGGGGGTTCGAATCCCTCTTGCGGCACCACCACTTAACCCTGGTCTTCACAGCGACTTGGCCAAGGTGGAGCCATCCGTCCTGCAAGCCTCGGTAGCCTTCCTGTCACGCTCTGGTCACAGCGGCGAGACAAAGCATCATCGCTACGCTCAGGAAGCGGAACGACAAGTGGCAAGCCCAGGTACGCCAGAAGGGTCAGCCCGCGGTCAGCCGCACGTTCATCCTCAAAGCCGACGCTCAAGCCTGGGTTAGGCAGATGGAGCTACAGGGCGAGAGGGCAGACCTCCTAGTCAAGGCTCCTACCCCTACCAGCAAAACGCTGCGTGAGGTCGTAGTCCGTTATCGGGATGAGGTCAGTCCCGGTAAGCACAGCGGTAAGAACGAAGCGACCTTCCTGAACGCCTTCCTTCGACACGGATTAGCTCAAGCCAAACTCAGCAGCCTCACCTCTGAGCAGTGTGCGGCTTACCGCGATGAATGGCTTGCCAGGGTCGGTCAGGAGAGAGTTAGCCGTCCTTCGGCACTGCCCTAGAGATCGCCGTGGGTGAATGGGGGGTCAACCTTCCGATCAACCTGTTCGGGCGCCACTTGCGACCTGTCTCCGTCCCCTGAGCCTTCTCTATCTTGAACACGGGCGAAATCCTCACCGAGGGCGCGGATCTGCTCCAACGCGTGATGTGTGAGTTCGTCGTTTGAGCGGCCCTCAACGGGTACGGTCACCGACCCTGTGAGCCGTCCAGCACTCGTCAAAAGCGTGAAGTTGAACCTGCCTAACGGCTTCGTCGGACGATGAAGTGTGGCTGTGCCCTGATGTGCCTCCGCGATCCGCCGTGTCGGGCCGATGCGGCCAGGCACTCGCTGCGGTTTCAGCTTGACCATAACTCGTACGGTTGCGGACACTACGTCCGCGAGATGCGCGGCGGCACGCGTGTACGAACGGTATAGTCGCCATGTTATTGTGCGAGGCTGAAATGACGGATGCTGGCCCAAGCACAACTCGTTGGCGAAGGGGAGCCGTTCGGCTCCTGGCGCTCGCTGCTCGACCTGTACGCAAGTCACAAGGACGCGGTGGAACCGTCATCGAGGCCTACCGCGGATATGGGACGAGCGAGGAGATCTTCCTGATCGGACGCGTGTTCCGGCAGTCTCATCCAGATCGCCAGGTGAGCCCTAACGCCATCCGCGCGAACTTGCGCAACATCGTGCGGCGCATCCGCCGGAGAAAGGTCACCGGAGCGAGTGTGACGGCCCGCTTTGGCAGGGCTGAGGTTTCCGTCGTGACGGACCGAGATGGTTACTTCCGGGTCCACCTGCGTGCGCACAGTGTGCCCTCCAGCAACTCAGCCTGGCACCCCGTCTCACTCACGCTTGATGGTGAACCGCCGGTCAACGTCCTGGGGCAGGTGTACATCCCACCCGCGACCTGCCGCTTCGTCGTGATCAGCGACATCGATGACACGATCATGCACACGGGCGTCGCCAACAAGCTCAAGATGCTCTGGCGCCTGTTTGTGGCTGACGCCGACAGTCGCGTCGCGTTCCCCGGTGCAGCGGCCCTGTGCCAGGCATTTCACGTCGGCGTGACCGGGGCTGAAGCCAACCCCATGCTCTACGTGTCTCGCGCTCCTTGGGGCATCTACGACATGCTCGGCGAGTTCTTCCAGCAACACGAGATCCCGGTCGGACCAGTCCTGTTCTTACGGGAATGGGGCCTCTCCTGGCGTCATCCACTGCCGCGCAAGGCTGAGGATCACAAGCACCAGCTCATCAGCCATATGCTATCGCTCTACCGTGACCTGCCGTTCGTGCTCATCGGCGACAGCGGCCAGCACGACCCTGAGGTCTACGCCAAGATCGTGTCGGACCACCCAGGCCGTGTGCTCGCCGTGTATGTTCGCAACGTTTCGCGTGATGCCGGACGCATCGGCGAGATCGAGCACCTCGCGGCCTCGATCGCGACGGCCGGTAGCAGCCTCGTGCTCGCTGCGGACAGCATGGCCATCGCCAAGCACGCCGTCCGCCTTGGTCTGATCGCGCCTGATCGTCTCGGTGCGGTGTTAGGCGAGCAGTCGGCCGTGGATGACAATCAGATGGTGGGCGAGACTCGGCGGCTTGGTGGCTCAACCACCGCAGCAACCTCGCAGAAGGTTGAAAGCGGAGAGTTGGCGAGCGTTCTTGAAGACGCTGCAGACAGGCCGCTCAACGTGATCATTGAGGCCGCTGATCGTGGCCGACCGGGCACGAAAGATTACGTTCGGGACAAGCAGGATAAATCGCCGACATAACGCCGCGCTCATTTCAGCGCCCACCGTGACTAAGAAGAACTTGGAAATTCTCGTCGAGGAAGTGCAGCTTCTCATCGACGTAACCGACGAGATGATGGACGCTGCCGTGGGGAGCCTTTAATCACCACGGCAGCGTCGAGACCTTAGCGCGTTTGAGGGACGCTCAGGCCGCCTCTGCCATTGGAGCCGGGCTCGGCGCATCCATGGCACGCATGTACACATCGAGCAGCGTCTCGTGCTCGTCACGCTCGTCCTGATCGAGTTTGCGCAGCTTCAGGATCTCTTTGAGGATTTTTACGTCCAGACCCTCACTCTTAGCCTCCAAGAAGATCTCTTTCTTGGCCTCCATGAGATCCTTGATCTCCTCCTCGACCTTCTCGACGCGCTCGATGATCGAGCGGATACGGTCGCCGGCAACTCCAACGGTGTCGATGGTGTCGGGCATGCTCTCTCCTTGGGCTAACCCGACACGCAACCTCGTGGGTTTGGGTAAGCGAGAGGTTAAGGTGACCCGCGGGATGTGCGTTGAGCCACCAGCAATCTATGGAGCGTCACGCTTGCCGCCGTTGCGCCTTTCCGAACTCACCTGCTACATGGCCTTGGCTCACGGCTGAGAGTTGGGCCTTCCGAGACAATCTCGTGAGCAGTTGCGTTTCGCCGGGCCGGGTCTTCACGGCTGGCGGCACTTTGGCCGGTCTAGCCCTGGTCGACTACTTAGCTAGGCGGCGTGCCGGCAGGGAGCGCGGCACACAGTGTCCGCGGGGCCAACTCGCGGCAGCCCTGCGGAACCTTGCTCGCTTCTCTCAGAAAATGAAGAAGTCGGACGCGCTCAGGGTCGAGGGCAGGCCCGTGCTCAGTTGCGCAAAGGCGAACGCTTCCTGAGAGCCCGAGCCGTCGGGATCGTAGAAGAGCATGTTGTTCCAGGTCGAAGCGACGATGCGGTCGCTGGAGTCGAGCCCTGTCGCGTTATAATTGTCGACGATGCGGAATGCGCTGTCGTCGAGGGTCCCGAGCGCGAGCGTCTGGAATACGGCGTTGTCGAGCCGGATCGTGTCGTCGACCGGCTGGAAGTCGCTGATCCTGTCAAAGTTTCCGGAGAGAGCCGGATTGGCGTCGAACAAGAAGGTGTCCGCGCCTACCCCGCCGGTCATGACATCCTGACCCTTGCCACCGATCAGCGTGTCGTTGCCGGCGCCACCGCTGAGAACGTCGTCGCCGTCGCCGCCGTCGAGGCGGTTGTCGACGCTGCTGCCGGTGATGCGATCGTCGAAGCGACCACCGTCGACGTTCTCAATCGAGATCAGCTCGTCGGTCCCCTCGCCAACGTAATAGTAGCCGCTGCCGACGTCCCAAATCGCCTCCTCCTGGAGCCCGGTCCCGTTGGCGAGGTTGACAGTAACGCGGCCGTGAAAGCCGCTGTAATCAACCCGGTCGGTGCCCACGCCGCCATCCATCTTGTCGACGCCGTGAATGTCGGAGAAGACGTCGTTGTTGTCCCCACCGTACATCCGGTCGCTGCCGTAGCTCCCGTTGAGCTTGTCAGAGCCCGCACCGCCCCAAAGGTCGTCGACGCCGAAACCGCCGTCGAGGGTGTCGTTGCCCTCACCCCCGTGGAGGTTGTCGTTACCCTCGCCGCCGTACAGGATGTCGTTACCGTCCCGGCCAGTGAGCATATCGTTGCCCTTGTAGCCGTAGATGACGTCCTGCTGATCTGTGCCGACGAGCGTGTCGTCGAGCCAGAACCAGTTTTGATCGCCCTTGATCGTAGCCATGATGCGCCTCGTCAGGTTAGGGCGCCGAACCGCTCGGCGTCTTGAGGCAGATCATGGCGGGGTCAGGCATTACCTTCTGTGATGCAGATCACACAGGCCCGTGACGCGTCGTTGACGGAGGCCTGAAGCTGGTGCCGGTCTACAGCCTAACCACCCAACGAAGTTCGGATTCACCGCAGGCAACGTATGTCGAGGCCCTGTTTCCGGCCGCGAATGCCGATGCGTATGACCGGCCCGAGGGGAACATCATTGAGGGACGCGGGCAGACCAGACAGCAGATCTGCTGATAGGACGGCCCGAACACCCTCGGTCTTGGCCACCTCGAGAAGGCGGCTTGCAACGTTCACAGTGTCACCAGTGGCAGTGATATGTTGATTATGAGCGCCACCGAGACGCGATACCACGACTTGCCCGGCATGGGCGCCAATGCGCAGGCCGATGTTGAGGCCGCGGCTAGTGAGCCAGGTTTCCAATGCAGCAGAGAGGGCAATTGCTGCCTGCAACGCGCGATGTCCATCGTCGGGCCGCGGCTCAGGCAAGCCAAACAGGACCATAGCGCCGTCGCCCATAAAGCTGGTCACCGAGCCATCGTGAGCGCTCGCCACCGCCTCTACGCCAGCATGCATCTCCTTCAAAAGGGCTTGGGTCCGCGCCGGTCCGAGCTGTTCGCCGAGCCCAGTGAAGCCGGAAAGATCGACAAAAAGCACGGCAGCGCGCTGCTCACGCGGTGTGGCAAGGTAGTCTGGATCGTGTGCCAGCCGATCGGCAATTAACGGCGGATGAAACCGCAGGAGTGCGTCCCGGGCTCGCTCCAATCGAAGCCCGAGAACTCGGTCGAGCCAAATCCGGCTGCTGAATGTGAGCGCAACCGGCGGAGCAAAGGCTGCAAAGGGTAGAGCGAGGGCAAACCACAGCCCGTACGCAAATAACACGGCGTTTAAGCAGACAGCTCCTGCCAAGAGCAAGCCGGCAATTCCAAGTCCGATCCGGTCGATCGAGAGCAGGAGGATTACGACCAACGGCAAAATCATGGCTACTGCGACATCGATCTGGCGGATGGTTGTATTTCTTGTCAGGGCGTCGCCTCGGACGAGATGTGCGATGCCAGTCGCCAGCACCTCGACGCCTGGCAGTAGTGGATCGAAGGGCGTCGGCATGGTGTCGCCGCTACCGAAGGCGGTAGCACCCACGACGACAATGCGGTCCTTGATTTTGTCTTCAAAAGTTCCGTTCACGACGGCGTCGGCACTCACCGTGTGGATGCTCCCCTGCGGACCGTAGAAGCGCAGAGCGAGTGAGGCCCCTAAATCAAGCGGCGTCTCGACTTCACCGATCCGAATGAAGTAACGCTCCCAGGCGAGATCACGGCCAAATCGCGCGGCGACAAGGGAGAGCGAAAACTGAAGGGCGCCATCGGCGGCTGTAAGCAGAGGCAGGTGCCGGGGGGTGCCACCATGATCAGTGGCAACGTTGACGAGGCCGAGGCGGGTCGCCTGCGCCAGGGCAGCAATCGGTCGGGAGAGCCTGTCCGCCACGGGCAAGTCAGCGAAAGGACCTGAGCTGGCGCGTTGTTCAGGGCCGGCCCGCGCGAAAGTGGCTGCCATAGCGATCACGGAGGGGCCGGAGGCAAGAGCCTCAGCGAGTTCGCGATCCGCCTCGGGCTCGCTTGCGTCGAGGAAGAGGATGTCGATAGCGATCGCGCGCGGCTGAGCCGCCATAAGCTTGCGGATCAGCTTCGCAACGACCTGCCTCGGCAGCGGGTAGGTTCCCGCGCTTGCCACGGTGGCATCATCGATGGCCACGACCACTACATCTTCCGGCGCTGGACGTGGCCCTGCGAGGAGAAAGCGCAGATCGGCTAGGGGCGCCTCGATCCGGTCGAGAGGCGAGGCGCCGCCGCTCAGGTGCGGCAACGTCAAGACGCTGCTCCAGGCTAAAGACAGTATAATGCCTACCAATGATAGGATCGCCCGAGCACGGGCAGGGTCGCGCATTGCGGTCCCCGTCAGCGACCGAAGCGTACCATCAGGCTCATGCGGCGCGCGGCCGTCCACGGCTTGATCTCAAGGGGGGCGCGACCGGGGGAAACGTCAGTACCGTCCCCCGATTTCAGTACCACCACTGGGCCGCCACTTGCCCTGTTAACAGCAACGCGCCCGGTCTCTACGAAGACTGCCGTACCCGAGGAGGTCACGTCCACCGCCCAAGTCGTGCCACGCACGGAGGCGACCGCGTGTGGCGAAAGAACTTGGAAGCCGCCGCGTGGGCGAGCATCATACTCGATCAAAAGGCCTTTGGCTTTGAGCTCGATCGCCTCCGGCCGCCCATCTCGGTTTCGGTCGATCAATCGGTACGCTGCGCCCGGCTCGGCCGTGATGCGGGAGCCGCCTGAGCATTCGAGCACCTCCCGTGGCGGATCAGCGTAAGTGGTGCTAATGCAGCCTTCCGCGTAGGCCTGCGTGCAAGACAATGCCATGCTTACAGCGCCAACCATCAGAATGGCCAAACGTCCGAAGCCGTGCGTTCCTAATGGCTGATACGCCCACATGACGCAGACCCTCAAGAGACATCCATCACAAGGCAGCCGGACGCGCTTCAGGACTAGTGTTGTTTATGGTTTCTCGCTTCGCAAGATTTTCCTTCATGTCCCCTCATCAGAAATACCGACGCGTGCCAATCTCTGAGGAGTGAGGAGAGTAATCCGCCCTCGGCTGAGCCCTACGATACCTGCTCGTTTCCACACCTGCAGGTGACGGTTGACGCTCTCGCGGGTGGCACCAACGAAACTCGCGAGATCCTCCTGCGAGATTTCAATCTCGTTGCCGTAGTCAATCGCGAGGCTGAGGAGGCGCCGGCCGAGACGCCGGTCGAGAGGCAGAAAGGCCGTATCTTCGGCCTGAGTACTCATCCAGCGGATACGAGCGCAGAGTAGCTCTATCACCTGGACCGCCACGCTGGGCTGACGTGCCAAAAGGGCGAGGAAATCACGCCGCAGAACGACAAAAAGATCCGTGGGTTCGCTCGCGATTGCGGTGGCCGTGCGCGACTGCCCATCGAGGAGTGCTACCTCACCAAACACATCACCCGAGCCGAGCAGGTTAAGCGTCAGGTTCTGGCCATCCGCCTTATCAGTGGTGATACGGACCTGTCCCCGCCTGATTGCATACAGCGCATCTCCCGGATCGCCCTTGAGAAACAGCGTCTGTCCCGCTTCTAACCGACGTGTGATGCACAGCGCCGCAATGGACGATAGCGCCTCCGGCCCAAGGCTAGCGAAGAAGGTGTTTGCGGCCAGCAAGCGCCCGAGATCAGGGAATGGCATCGTCATTTCAAGCGAGACGCAGCCTTGTGTAATTTGACCTAAGGAATGCAGCGAGCAACGCCAGAAAGGTTAAGTCAACGGCCGAGCACGGAGGAAGCGCCGATCAAGCTCCTGGGTGTCAGAAGGCGCCCCTCGCAAGACCTTCCTTGGGCTGTGATCCCAGGTGCAGTTTGGGCGCCGATCAGCGTGCTAAAGGTTTGTCCGAAAACGAGCGGGTGGATCTCGTTGGATGCGGATCACACCTTGTGAAAGCAGTACGTTTCACTACTAGTGTATCTACTTCTTGTTGTCGCTCAGTGCAGGAGTGACTACCGATGTAGGTCCCGCCACGCCGGAGGAGTATCCGAAGAAGCAGTCGGCGGATTGGAGAGGGCTGTTGCCTTATAGACGCCGATAGCGACAGCACGTGCCAACGTGTTGGCCGCCGCGTCCCCGATTCGGGCAAGATCGCCTATCGGATCCTCCAACGGCACTTGGCCTGTCGATATGGCAAAAACCACGTCGCCGTCGAGCGGCGTGTGGACGGGATGGATGGCACGGGCAAGCCCATTCTGTGCCATCACTGCAAGACGACGCGCTTGCGCTTTTGTCAGCCGTGCGTCCGTCGCGACTACGGCGAGGGTGGTATTGGCACCGGGGAGAATGACCCTTGGCCAAGTGAACGCTGTCTCCAGCATACTGCTCGGGAAGCCAAGGCCACCAAACTCCTCCCCCTGCTCATAAGGGGCGGCCCAGAAGTGTGGCCCTTCTCCAACGGTGACCCGGCCGAAGGCGTTGACGACCACGAGCGCCCCCACTTTCGCGGAAACACCCGAGACGTCTGCCGAAGCCGAACCAAGGCCGCCCTTCAGGTTCGCGGTACGCGCGCCAAGGCCCGCCCCGACCGAGCCCAGCGCGAAGTCCTCGCCCGCCGCACAGGCCGCCGCGTAGCCCAACTCGCGATAGGGAGGATAGCGGCCCCAAGCCTTGTCGCCGCCGTTGAGCAGATCGAACAGGATTGCACCGGGCACGATCGGTACCCGCGCAGCGCCGACCGGAAACCCGCGCCCTAACTCCGCGAGACGGGCCACGACGCCCGCCGCGGCGTCAAGTCCAAAGGCCGAGCCTCCCGAAAGCACAAGGGCATCGATGCCCGCGACCGTACGCTCGGGATCGAGAAGATCGGTCTCGCGGGTGCCTGGTCCGCCCCCGCGCACGTCAACACTCGCGACCACAGGCTCGTCGAATACAAGCGCGCTGACGCCGGTCGCTTGCCCAAGATCATGCGCGTGACCCACCCGAATGCCAGGGATGTCGGTGATCAGTGTGCGCACCATCCAGGGCTTTCCGACACGGGGGGTCACGATGTGTCAGTGTGGAGGCCGGATGAAAGATTTCATAGGGTCCTCCGCCCTGCAGTCGCTATCTATCTAATCCGGTCCGAAAATGTGGTCAGCTCAGATTGCTTCATGATCACCGAGAGGCTTGTCACGAGCCCGCGCGACCCAGATCAGCAGTAGCACTTGGAACGGTCAAGCGGGACTACACGTCTCAGCGATCCCGTAGGCGTCCTCGTAGACGCCTGAACCGTTCGGCCCTCAAAGGTTCAAAACGGCCCCGGCGCGACGCTGTAGTCCAACTGTAGCGTCTCTCGGGTTGCCGCCGGTAAAAACATTTCGTCCCCACTCTTACGGACTTTCCGCGGACCGACGACTGTTACGATGGCGTCATTGCGAGCGTAGCACAGCTCAGCGCCAATGGGGACGCCGAGCACAGTGAAAACGAGGTTGGGCCGCCGGGCCCGCAACGCGCGGGTTGCCCCGAGCTCCTGTTCGGAGATGGCCGAGGGCTGGGCCTCTACGGTGCGCGTGGCATCCTCGACGTGAAGCAGACGCAGGATAGCTAAGGCTTGCTCCGACTCGATGCGGAAGAACTCACGGCGGGCGTTCACTCGCTGAGGACCGAAAGCGATGTGCAAGGCCTGCTCGACCTGCGCAGGGTCAGCGACCCGATCAGCAGCGTTCACCCATTGTCTGGTGCAGCCTCGGCCAAAGCATTTCCGGCGCAGAGTTCGGAGAGCTCAACCCTTCCAGTTCTTGAGGGCGGCAAAAGGGCTGGCCGCGGGGTCTGGCTGCGGTGGGTTCAGCCCTGCTTCCACCTGCGTTACTGCGTCGATGATCGAGTAAGTGGAACCGTTCGGCAGCCTACCGCCAGCGGCATCTCGATGCCCACCACCACGGAACCGTTGCGCGCCCTCAAGTGCGGTGCCATCGCACGATCGGAATGACAGAGAGCCTGAGCGTTGCACGTTGACAAGCCGCCTCGCGCGTCCGCTTGCCATGACAAGGTCCGACACGCGCTGGAACGTGCCCGCGTCAAGACCAAACGACAGCAGGGACTTGTCCGACAACTCACGAAAGAGCGTGTCTGAGCGGGCAAGTGCCCGGGCGATCCGCATCCGTGTCGTCAGGTGCGGATCGTCGTCCGGCTCGTCACGCAGCAGCTTGTCGACAATCTCGGCGCGAAGCGTCACGGCGCGGCGCTCCACTTCCGCGGGCGCAGCGTCGGCCCGCAGGAGCGCAGCCACGGCGAGGAGCAGGTCCGACACGAAGCAGTCGTGCCAAGGGTGGCCAATCGGCACCACATTGGCCACGTTGTCCCAGAACACCTCATCGAGGGCGAGGCCACCGGCAAACGCCGGATCGGCCTTGCGCCAGAGGTCCAGGGCCTGCACGGCCTTGATCAGGGCCTGCAAATCTTCACGACGGTCGGCCTCGATGTCGCGCGTGGCAAACAGGGCCCGATGCTCATAGGTCATTCGGGTGGAGCAGCACCCTTCGTCGATCAACACGGTGACGTTGGGATCACCGAGGTCGAACCGCAGCAAGGTGGTCGGCTGAAGCTCGACGTCGGGCGCAAGATCGTGCCGTCGAAGCTGCTCGATCGAGGAGGCGTGATGATCGAGCACGATCAGCCGGTGCTGAGCGTCTGCTGCGCGGGTGCGGTTCATCGCTCCGAACCGGCGCAAGAAGATGACGGTGGGTTCCTCGAGGCCGATGTCTGTGATGAGCAACGTCTCAGGCGTACGAGTACGGCCCAGCCGCTTCAGCTCGTCGTCTAGGACAGGTCCGACATCGCTGTAGCGTGAGACGTGCACGATCCGGCCGGGGTCGGCGAAGGCTGCGGCAACGGTTGCAGCCCCGTACCCGTCGAGGTCGTGATGGGTGATCTGGGTCAAAGCCATGGGCGACCCTTACGCCCCAAGCGACTGCCGAAGCTACAAGAGAGTCAAAGGCGTGCAGAGCACTGCGTCAACGCTTCACCAATCCTGGCCCTACGTCCGGTGTGTACGGTGCTAGCGGGTACTGGCGGTGAACCATCCGGTGGCTGCGCCTGCCTACTTGCACGCTGGAACTCAGACTGGATCGGGCGTCATCGAAGCCATCGGTTGGCCACCAAAACAGGGAACTTTGGCCATTGGAAAACCGACTGAGCTGAGCAACTGCCGTGAGCACAAGCTTCAGAGTTGTCCATAATAAAACTTCCCCCGCGGCTTGATCTTGGAACCCAATTCGCTGAACGCTTGATCTATAGAAATCAGCGAAGAAGGTTCATCATGATAGACAACATCGAGACGCAATCAGTTGAGCAGGATGATACGGTCGAGCTAACAACGCAGATCGTCGCCGCATACGTATCCAACAACTCGGTCCCGGCCTCCGGCCTCGCAGACCTGATCCTGTCCGTTCACACAGGATTGCTCGGGCTCGGAAAGCCGCCGGCGTCGGTTGGAGAGAGCGTGGCGAAGGCTACACCGGCGCAGATCAAGAAGTCGATCGGGGATGAGGGGCTGATCAGCTTCGAGGATGGCAGGTCCTACAAGTCGCTGAAGCGCCACCTCTCAAGCCGTGGCCTGACACCGGAAGGCTACCGGGCCAAGTACGGTCTGCCCTCCGACTATCCAATGGTCGCGCCGAGCTACGCTAGGCAGCGCTCCGAACTCGCTCGCAGCATCGGGCTTGGGCGGCAGCGCCAGAGGGCTGAGCCGAAAAGCGCTGACGTCGTTGAGACCGTCACCGACGCACCCAAGGCCCGCGGCGGCCGGCGCAAGGCAACGGCTTCTACTCCCGCGCCGAAGACACGCGGCCGAGCAAGCAAGGCTGTTGCTGCCGCTGAGTAGAGCCGTCGGGTCAGGCTAATCGCCTGACCCGTATTGGCCGCTGAGCGTGCTGCTCTGTTCCAGACACGCATGAGCGAAGTGGCAGATGGTCCTCGCCGCGGCGACAGCCTTCGACCTAGTAGGAGCCTTCTGCTGATTTCACCAAGGCTGAATGTCTGATACGGGTGGAAAGCGCACGTTACCCCTCCGTCCAAAAGCGGACGTTCCGCCTCTGACCTGAACTTGCCGCGAACGCGCGGCTGCACGGTCCTTGGAAGCGGACGTTCTCAGATCGCATGACTGCGGACTGGCAT
>NZ_BPQP01000065.1 GCF_022179305.1 Methylobacterium iners | reverse complement strand
CGAGGACCTCCTCGACCGGCTCGTCGGTCCGGTTCTTGCGGAACACAACCCGGTTCCTGCAGCAGACAACGTGGAAGACAGCCTCATGAAGGTCGCACCATGAAGGGCATCGTCATATGAAGGGCATCGTCCTGGCCGGCGGCTCCGGCACCCGGCTGCATCCGGCAACGCTGTCGATCAACAAGCAGCTCCTGCCCGTCTACGACAAGCCGATGATCTACTACCCCGTCTCGGTGCTGATGCTGGCCGGCATCCGCGAGATCCTGATCATCTCGTCTCCCGAGCACCTCGACAACTACAAGCGCCTGTTCGGCACGGGCGAGCAGTTCGGGCTGTCCTTCAGTTACGCGGTGCAGCCCCGGCCCGAGGGCCTGGCCCAGGCCTTCGTCATCGGCCGCGCGTTCGTCGGCTCCGACCCCGTCGCCCTGGTCCTGGGCGACAACCTGTTCTTCGGCTCGGGGCTGAGCGAGCTGCTGGCGCGCGCGCGGGAGCGCACGAGCGGGGCGACGGTGTTTGCCTACCATGTCGACAACCCGCAGGCCTACGGCGTGGTCAGCCTCGACAAGGCCGGCCGGCCGCTGCGGCTGGTCGAGAAGCCGCCCGAGCCCGACAGCCCCTGGGCGGTGACGGGGCTGTACTTCTACGACAACGAGGTGCTCGACATCGCCGCTGCGGTGACGCCCTCAGGCCGGGGCGAGCTGGAGATCACCAGCGTGAACCAGGCCTACCTGGAGCGCGGGCAGCTCTTCGTGGAGCGGATGAGCCGGGGCTATGCCTGGCTCGACACGGGCACGCATGACAGCCTCCTGGAGGCGGCCGAGTTCGTGCGCACGCTGCAGCACCGGCAGGGCTTGCAGGTGGCCTGCCTGGAGGAGATCGCCTACCTGCAGGGCTTCATCGGCCGCGACCAGCTCATCGCCCGCGGCGAGATGTTTGCCAAAACACCCTACGGCCAAAACCTGCTCAAATTGGCCCGCGAGTAGGTATTGCGTCGGTTCAAGCACTAACGTTCATCTTTATGCGAAAGGGGCACATCTGTGGACCGGCCTCGCGGCATCCGGCGGGAGTCTCTACCACCTACCTGGCGCTGGCTAACTCCAAGATCTAGAAGTGATGGGTGGAACGGGCGAGCAGAGCCCTCGTCATTTTGGCGTAGCCAACCACGCTTGGCCACTCGTCGAAGCGCCCGTTCGTCGACACGATCGCCGAGGTGCACTCGTACAGACGAATGATTAGGTGGAACAGCATCCGACAAATCAGCCATGGAAGCGGCAGATTCCCTAGCTCGTCCAAGATAACTAGGTCCGTGCGCGCGAGCTGCGTGGCCAGTCACCCCCTTCTTGCCTGCCTCCGTCTCCGCTTCCAGAGGGGTGATTAGATCGACCCTATTGAGGAAAAGTACCCAGACAATGCAATCGTGCACATGGGAAACATAAATCGCAATAGCACTGCCCGTAAGTGCCCGCGGCTCAGGAGCAGGGTCTCGTTCAAGCACCCGGCTCGGAGACGTCGTTGAACAGCTTCATGAACGCCCACCGGATTGGCTTGCCAGGGGCGACGCAGTGCCACTCCACCCCGAACTCCGGGCACCAGCGCAGGATTGGGATGGGGGTGAGTTCGGTGCCGTAATAGTTCGTTATCATGGGCAGCCTGCCAAGACATCGATCACGTTGGCTGCCTTGAGCTTGCGTGCGACCCGGATCGCCAAGCACTCGCGGGTGAACTCGTCGGTCACGTTGAGCATGCGCGCCTTCCGGCCATCGTGGGTGCGCGCTTCGACAAAGTCGTAGGACCAGGCGTGATCACGCCGCTCAGGCCGCAGCCGCAAGCAGGAGCCTTCGTTGTCCCAGAGCCGCCCGCGCCTGGGTTGGCGGACCGGCACCTTCAGCCCCTCGCGCCGCCATCCGCTCGACTCATCAGCCCGCCGAACTCACGGCGTCAGCGATAGTAAGTAACCCCGCTCACGCCGATCAACCAGTTTGCCTCCGCCACGCTCGTACCTTGGCCGACTAGCACGTCGGCTCGGCGCAGCTTCGCGACGATCTCCTCGGCCTCGGGTCGCTTCCTCGACATCGATCCGTCCTCCTGGCTCAAAAGCCATACTAAAGAACGGACCACTCGGCTGGCGACGGATCAGATGTGCCGCAGAAACAGGCGCTCAGATCACCACCGATTACCTTAACGTTGAATGCTCGTACCTATACAAATAAGCAGAGATCATCGCACATGAAGAGCCGTCACAAACCATTCTCAAGGAACAGCATCAGGAGCACAGAACGCAAACGTCTGATGTAGTAATAGTATATGATGGGCAGAGTGGCTGAAACCTCATAAAGCACCAAGCGCCGAAATGGCGTCTCGTATCTCATAATGATGGTTGCCGATGAACACACCATAGTTATGAACATGATCTGCATTCACAAGTTCACCAGCTATCTCCGAATACAAATGATTAATGACAGGATTCCGCGTGAAGTTTCCAGCTACGATGGGCCGAGACTCCAGTCCGACATTGTTCAACCGCTCAACAAGCGCTTTCCGCGTCAAATCCGAACCGCCGCGTATTACAAGACTAAAGCCAAACCAGCTACTCTCCCCTATCTCCTTCTGTATCATCAGGTCTGGGTGTTCCGACATAACCTCACAAAATAAAGCAGCATTGTCTCGACGAGCAGAAATGATACTAGGTAGCTTTTTCAACTGCTCAATACCTAAAGCCCCCGACATTTCCAGGGGCCGAACATTGTAGCCGGGCAACACAAACTTGAACGATTCGTCGAAATCATCGTCCGATTTTGTCCCCGTAACCAAATTATGCTTAGGAAGGTTGCGCGTCCAACCATGCGCGCGCAAGGACAGTAAAATGTGATAAAGTTCTTCGTCATCGGTCGCGATTAAGCCACCCTCCATCGTAGAAATATGATGCGAAAAAAACGTACTGAATGTACCCATGACCCCAAACGAGCCCGACCGCCGACCTTCAAATTTTGCGCCCATCGCCTCACAATTATCTTCGAGAACAAGAATATTGCGTCTTCCAATGATTTCCATGATGCTGCTAAAATCATTTGGATTGCCTAACAGATTGACCGCCAGCACCGCCCTAGTCCGATCAGTTATAGCATTGCGAAGCGACTCAAGATCAAAGTTTAGTGTCTCAATATCAATATCAACGAATTTCAACTTAAGCCCATATTGCGAAACCGGATAATAAGTCGTTGCCCAAGAAACGGCGGGCACAATTACTTCATCCCCCGCCTTTAATCTCAATTTCTCGTTGCCCGTAAACATCAAAGCTGCAATCATGAGAAGATTTGCTGAAGAACCTGAATTGACCATCACGGAGTACCGGCTACCTTGCCAGTCCGCAAATCTGTTTTCGAACTCATGCACCGCCCGCCCCATAGTGAAGGTCCCAGCAGCGATAACGCGCTGGAGAGCTTCATACTCGGCCTCGTCCCAGGTAGTAGTAGCCAAAGGGAATCGGTAAGACATCAGCGATTGATCTCCTGAAATCCGCGGTAGGTCATAGCCAGCCCGTCATAAAGGGTTGTCAAGGGGCGCCATCCCCACTCGGCCTGTCGTGTGACGTCAACTAATTTACGCCTCATGCCAACGGGCTTTGTTTCGTCGTAGGTAAAATAACCACGCCAATCTACCGCAGCAGCCGCAGCTTTATAATATTCCAAAACCGAGAAGTCATAACCTAGCCCAACGTTCATAAGTTCTGGCAGTCTTTCAAAGTCCCGAATCGCCCTCAATATCGCGTTTGCCAGATCGCCGGTGTAAAGAAACTCGCGACGCGCGGTGCCATCACCCCAAATTTCCACCGATTCGCTACCGAGCCTTTTTGCTGTCGCAATTTTTTGAATGGCGGCCGGAACGAGATGAGAAACCTCTGGATTAAAATGATCGTTCGGGCCGTAAAGATTGCAGGGAATTAACGTTTTGAAATACGCCGAGCCCGATTGGCGATTAAGATACTGACAAAGCCGCAAAGCAAAAATCTTCGCAATAGCATAACCTTCATTTGTGGGTTCAAGCGGCCCACTGAGGATGTCTTCCTCTCGCAAAGCAACATCCCGATCATTGGGGTAAACGCAAGAGCTAGCGAGATTGATAAACTTCCGCACTCCCGCAGCATTCGCACCTAAAATGACATTTCGCCCAATATCCGTATTCATAACCAAAAAATCCACAGGCTCAGATATGTTAGCCTGTATACCACCAACTCGGCCGGCAGCATGCACAATGGCATCCGGACGAAAATCCGCGATAAAAACCGCAGTGGCCCGAGCGTCAGTAAGGTCCAGTTCTGCTCTCGAGGGTGCGGCTATGGTCCACTCAGCCGGATCGAGTTGCTCCAACAACGTCCGACCAACCATCCCGCGGCCGCCCGTAACAAAGATGCGCGGCCTCATTTGACAACTCGGCTGGAGTTCGCCGACGCGAGACGAGACTCTGCGGTCCGAAGGTCAAATAGTGCCATTTCGCGCACAAGCTCTTCAAACGATGTTTTCGCTGACCATCCGAGCTTCGATCGAGCTCTGCTCGCATCTCCAAGCAGCGACTCGACCTCCGTCGGGCGAAAGTAACGGGGGTCAACGGTTACAATTGGTTTGCCTATCAATGGCGAAAGCGCCTCATCCAGCGCGGCAGTTAAAATGCCACGCTCACCAAGACCCGAGCCAACCCACTCGATCGTCATACCAAGCACAGCTGCAGATTTTTCAACGAACTCCCGAACGGAATGCTGCTCACCTGTAGCGATCACAAAATCTTCAGCTTCCGTCTGCTGCAACATCAACCACTGCATTTCGACATAATCACGAGCATGCCCCCAGTCACGCAGCGCGTCCATATTACCAAGCGCCAGCGAAGATTGCAGGCCTAATCGAATTTGCGCTAAGGCACGAGTGATCTTCCGCGTCACAAAGGTTTCACCGCGAATAGGCGATTCATGGTTAAATAGAATTCCATTGCACGCATACATTCCATATGCTTCCCGATAATTTACGGTTATCCAGTAGGCATAAAGCTTGGCAACCCCATAAGGTGACCGTGGGTAAAATGGTGTCCGTTCAGACTGAGGTACTTCCTGCACCAGACCATACAGCTCGGAGGTTGAAGCCTGATAGAAACGGGTTTTGCCCACTAGCCCTAAGATTCGTATCGCCTCAAGAATTCGCAGTACTCCCACTGCATCAGAGTTCGCAGTATATTCCGGCTCCTCAAAGCTCACAGCAACGTGGCTCTGCGCAGCCAGATTATATATCTCATCAGGTTGCACCTGTTGAATAATACGCAGAAGCGACGAGGAATCCGTCATGTCGCCATGATGTAGCACAAACGGTAGCTTGCCATCCTGAGACTCTGCAAAGAGATGATCGATACGCGCAGTATTGAATAGCGAAGTACGGCGTTTAACGCCATGAACCTCATAACCTTTATTCAAGAGGAACTCTGACAAATAGGCTCCGTCCTGCCCGGTAACGCCTGTGATGAGTGCAACTTTCTTCATTTCTCGTCCGTCTGCCTCTCGTGCCGTTTGAGTTCCAAAGTCCTGTGACTACGACTCAATAACTGTCTGGAAATTCTCGACCTTCGGCTAAGTTCGACAAGGTAAGTCGCATACCTTCCCGAAGTGTCAGCCGCGGAGACCAGCCGTAGACCCGTTTGATCCGTTCAACTGAAAGCACGTTTGCCGATACATCGAAGCTGCGTCCGACCAATCGTTGGACAGTAATCCGACGACCAATACCAGCTTCTAAATGCTCGACAAGTTGGTTGAGTGACGTTCCTAGACCACTTCCAACATTGAATATATATTCGTCCGAGATAGGAGCCTTGGCAATTTCAGCCAGACATATTGCGACGTCAGAAATGTGGATGTAATCACGAACGACCTCACCGTCACCGAAGATCGATATCGGTTCATTCTTCAATGCTTTGTCGATAAAAGTTGTCACTGCACCTAAGCCGCGAGCGACATTCTGCCCCGCCCCGTAAGGGTTTGCGATTCTAGCGATACGGCAGTCAACTCCGTGCATTTGGCGGTATAGCTGCAGGTACAACTCAGCCGTCGCCTTGCCCGTGCCGTAAGCAGTAACAGGCCGAATGGCATGATCTTCGGAAATCGGGAGTTGAAGGATGTTTCCGTAAACCGTCCCGCCGGAGGAGGCAAAGATTAAAGTTCCACTACCTCGGCGCACTAACGCATCAAGCAAATTTATTGTAGGACGAACATTCCGAGAAAGGTCGCCGCCCGGATCCTTGTTGGCACTCGCCGGAATGGAGTCCCAAGCGTAGTGATGAACCACGTCAGCCTGAGCGACCAAGTCGTCCCAATTAGGCGCGTCGAGTTCGGCTTGCCGCCAATTGACCCGCGTGCTTGCCTCACTCGGCAGAATAAAAGCCGGTGCGTTCCGATCGACAAGGGTCACGGTATCGCCATTGAGCGCTAGGCGATTTGCAACGTGACGACCTATGAACCCGCAACCGCCAAGGATGAGATGCCGACTCGTCAAGGCGTACTGCCCTTCTTTGATCCTCGCGTCAGCGAGAGTTGCGTCGGGAGTCGCCCTCCCGTTCTCTGGCTCATCGTGCAGCTAACGCACAATCGATGAGAGTGCCAGCAGCAATGAGTGCAGTGTCAAACCGAATGCGCCACCACTCAGATTTGCCAGCCTCGACGACCCTCGATTATCCCATGTTCCAGGAAGTGTATGAGTGGATTAGCTCCCGCATTGCGCACGTCGGGATTAGCGGCCAAATAACCTTGGACGCTGAAGTGGCGGCACGGGTTACGACCCTCCTTCCATCCATGTTCCAGAAAGTGCTGGAGTGGATCGCATCCCGCAGCAGCAACATCTGGATTCCAAAGAATATAATACTCGGTGTCAAATCCGAAAATCGGTCGGCGCAATTTCGCCGAACGGAACAACTTTTTAATCATTGAGATACCTCGGAACATCTTCGATCGCTAACCGACTACATCACCTTCCTCAATAAAGCGCGACATCCTCGACAGCATTGGCATGGTAAGTAGTTGATCAAGTCGCTTCACCAATCCACCCTTTCCATGATGAAAATTTGCGAGGGCTTGGTCGCGAGCAGCATTGCGCCAGGCGGCCGGATTGCTGCGACAGCGCTCCCAGCCGCTTTCAATTGTCTTGAATAGCGCGCGGAGCCGTTTCAAAGGATCATCAACCAAGTCATAACTCTGGTCGATTAATCCGTCGAAGGTGCAGAACCCCATTTCAGCTAAGCGCTGGACTGACCTGGGCGCACCGACGATAATGAAAGGCACCCCCATTGCCGCAGCTTTTACAGCCTTCTCAGTCACGCGTTCGATGCCAGGCACGAAGAAATCTGACTCGGTGACAATCGACAAATCGGAGTATGCATAAGATTTGACATCGAGTGTTAGAACTAGGTCATTTCCCGAACCAACGCTCGCGTCCATCTTCTCCGCACGCCGAGGGATCCAGTCCTCAATCCCTGCGACCAGATCACCGAATTCATTCTTGATTTCATCTGGAGGATTGTAGATATCAATTTCATTTGCTTTGCTGTTGTCAGGCCCAATTCCGTAAAATGACACCATGCCCTCTGAACTGAAGCCCCTGAGCGTGAGCCATCGATAAATCAGCACCCGGTGCCAACGAACCGCGGCGTTCTGACACATAAATGAAGATGGTGCATCCGCCGCCCGCAGTGGCGAGTAGTCGGCTCGTTCGAACGCCTTAGAACCAAATAGCCTCTGGCTGTCATGTTCCGAGAGCCAGTTTGCAATGGTTTGTACAAAGAACTCCGATTGCCAAAAAACGATTCCGTCGTTGTGGTAACGTCTATACTCAAGCGAGAGAAGACGATTCTGACTTACAAAAACAACACGGTGCATAGGTACACCACGAACAGCAAGCTGCCGATGGAGAGAATCGAAGATTTCTCGATCGTATGTAGGACCCTCATTTGACAAATCGAGTATGAGTAATGCGCGTCCTTCAATCAACGATTGGACATCGGAAACATTGAGTAGCCCGATCCGTCCATCATCATCCTTCAACGATAATCTAATATAATCTAACACTGGTAAAACAATCAAATACCGCTGGCCTACTGGTACGTCGACCATCTCGGCCAACTGGTCACTTCTATGGAGGAGCGTCGAGAGCAGGAAGTGATTATCGCTGCCTCGACGTACGAATGGAATAGAAGGCATAACCTGACCTTAAGGTGCTTGGTCGCTTCGGTATGGACACATAATACCCGCGAGGCCAAACGTCTTACAGCTTAACTTCGTTGAAGTCGACCTAAGAACCTAAGCCGAGCGGCTATTCTCGGCGGTAGACGTTCCACACCCTGTCCGATATGAGGACCTCGCTACAACGCGCGAGGGGCTTGGAATTGGGCGAAATTTTCGAGCGGAGGGTACCAGAGATACCTTTTCCCTGGACCGGCGAGCGAATGACCAGCGCTGTCAGCGGTCAAATAGAGATAGAACACCTTCACCGATATTTCCTTGCTCGACAGCTTTGCCGTGGCAGAGACGTCATAGACGTGGCATCCGGTGAAGGCTATGGATCAGCCTTGCTTGCACAAACGGCCTCAAGCGTAACGGGGATCGAGATTGATCAGAAGGCCGTTGATCATGCTAATGTCAACTACCGGAATTCGAATCTTCGATACTTACATGGAGATGCTCGGAAGCTACCAATATCGGACTCTTGCGCAGACGTCGTTGTCTCTTTTGAGACCATTGAGCATGTTGGCGATCAAATTAGCTTTTTGCAAGAAGTCAAGCGGGTACTTCGTCCTGGTGGCTTTTTTGTCGTATCCTCACCCAACCGTGATGTTTACTCTCCCGCAAATAGTGCGGCAAACCCATTTCATGTCTGCGAGCTAACTCCAGACGAGTTCGCGGACACATTGGCCGGCCATTTTGCTAATGTTCGGTTGTTATTTCAGCGTCCACTTGTCGGATCAGCTCTCATATATAGAGATTTGAGCAAGTCGGCATGCGAGTGGATGACGTTTGAGCGCCGTGGTAACTCGCATTTCGAAGCGTCAAATAGTGTTCCTCGTAGTCCTTACGTTGTCGCTATTGGATCGGATGGAGATCTTCCTCTCGCGCCTGCATCGATCTATATCCACACAGACGAGGTCGGGACAACGTTAAGTCACGCCAGTGCTTATCAATCTTTGATTGACGAGGTCGATAGACAAAGTAAGAGAGCGGAGGCTGCAGAACTCGAGCTGGCGGAGCTTAGAGGTTCCAACGGAAACTTAAATACTGTCGTTGCTGAGCTTCACGCAAGGTTAGCGGAAGCCGCGGATCATGCGGTGGCAGCTACTGCCGGGATGGAAGTGCGCCTCAGAGAAGCATGCGAAGTGAATGCCGAGATCGAGGCGGAGCTTCAGGTCACTCGGCACCGCCTTTCTCAAGGCGAGTTGGCCCTGAGTGAGCTGTCAGCTGCTCACCGAAATTCAGATGAAATCATCGCAGGTTTACGAGGTGAATTAGTCGCAGCCGGCGAGAGGGCTGGCGCCTCAGTAGCACAACTTCATATCGATCTTGAGAAAGCTTGCGCTAAAAACTCTAACATCGAAGAAGAGCTTAGATTGGCTCGTAAGAAGTTGGCTGCTCTGGAGCATCTAGAACGCAATCTCGCGCTTGCTCGGCGGCGTGAAATGATGCTGAGCGGAGGCTTACGTCGCTTAGCGGCTGATATTTTGCACGAGCGCCGAAGGCGTATCGTGGAGGTTGAACGTGTCCGCGATGACCTTTCAACCGACTTGCACCATGAACTAAAAAAAATTAGGGGCGAGCGCGACCTCCTTCAGGCGGACAAGGCTCGGCAAATAGCGAACGATCTTTCTTTGCGTTTCCAAGTCCGGCAAGCCGAGTCACGAGCTAAGAAAGCTGAGCTTTTAGCGCAAAAGGCAGAACGTATCGCGGTGGAATGGCGGATGCTTTACGATCTCGTCGTGAAGCAGGTAAGAGAACCGATTTACAAATGGATGCCCAAGGGTCTCCAGCGAAAAGTTCTGTTGGAGAAGCGATAATGAAAGCGCCTTCGCGACACGAAATGCCGCAGTCTGTTGAAAATGACGAACATAGACTTATCGCAGAAAGCGGTCTGTTCGACGAAGAGTTTTACCGTTCTCAAGTTGCAATACCATTTGAGCAGTCGGCCATTGATCACTACTTGAGTTCTGGTTGTGAAGAGGCTGCTCCGTCACGAATCTTTGATGGAGTTTTTTTAAAACCGTACTATGAGTTTGGGGGGCTCCGCGGCTCGGCCTTTTTTTCTTGGCTCATACTTCGGGCAGTCGATGAGAACGTTCCGGGAAACAGCGAAGCTGCGGCGGCTCGGGCGCATGTTATTTCGCAGTCTCCGTATTTCGATTCAGTTTGGTACGGCGCGGACTTACCTCCAGGTTTGGATCCCGCAATTCTCTACGCCCTGGTCGGGGAACCTCTGGGTCATCGGCCTTCGCCAAACTTCGATCCGTTGTACTACGTTGAGCGCTACCCCGATCTCAAAATTCCTGGTCTTCGCCTGTTGGACCATTTCAGCCATCATGGCGCCAGCGAGGGGCGCCGCGGAACTTCTGTGGCTGATGGTCTCGTTCTCGCGGAGGATTGGGAGCCTACTGACAGTGTTCTAGTTATTGCTCACGAAGCATCACGTACAGGAGCTCCGCTGCTTGCACTCGCGCTGGTACGCGAGTTGACCCAACTGCATACTGTTGTTTCAGTTGTCCTACGGGGGGGCGAGCTAATGGACGCCTTCACTGATGCTTCCCGTGCACTAGTCGGGCCTTTCGAGTATCAAGACTACGTGCAAACTGAGATGCGGAGGGTGGCTGAACGCATCGTTAAACAATATAGGCCCCGGTATGCGATAGCGAATAGCATTGAGACATCGGTGTTAGTGCCTCACTTGGCGGCGATGGGCGTGCCGGTGATTGCGCTGGTGCACGAATTTGCCAGCTACACGAGGCCGGTGTCAAAGCTGCACGACATGTTTCATTGGGCAGCTCACGTCGTTTTTCCAGCGCGAATTGTAGCTGAGTCGGCTTACGCAGTCATGCCTCAGCTGAGATCGCGCGGCAATATTCATGTAATCGCACAAGGGCGTGTGAACCTACCAAGCGTGGTGAGTAAAGCGATCACGGGCAAAGAGAAAACGCTAGATGCAGACCAGCTCCCAGACGGTTTCGTGATTCTTGGTGCAGGCCACGTGCAAATGCGCAAAGGCGTTGACATTTTCGTGTCCACTGCTGCGGCAGTTCGGCGTCTCGCCCCTGATCTTCATGTAAGCTTTGTATGGGTCGGTGGTGGCTACGATCCGGAAGAAGACATGGGATACTCAGTCTATCTTTCGGAGCAGATCGCAAGATCTGGACTCAGCGACACTGTTATTTTTCTGCCGCCCACCGATGAAATTGACAAGTATTATAGTCGAGCGAATACCTTTTTCATGTGCTCGCGGCTTGATCCACAGCCGAACGTCGGTATAGACGTGATGTTAAAAGGTGTTCCCTTAGTTGCATTTGATGGTGCTTCTGGAACCGCAGAAGTGTTGCTCAGTGATGAAACTGCTTGTGAATTGGTTGTACCACATCTGGACGTACAGGCGGCCGCACAGGTGTTCTGCCGCTTAGCAGGTGACCGCACTTGGTACGACCGTATGTCTGAGGCCGTCGCGGCGCTGGCGGCGCGCACGTATCGAATGTCAACTTACGTCGAGCAAATAGATCGCTTTGGCGTAGAAGCGGCTCGTCTAACTGGTGGCGCTGATTTAGACGCCCTAATTCACGATGAATTTCTTGATGCGGATTTGATCGCATTTCCAGCGGCGCCAATTGCAGACCCGCTGGAACTGGCAAACGTGGTGATGCAGCAGTGGGCGGCAAACGGCCTTGTTCTTGATCCCTCCAATCCGTTTTTCCGGCGGCCAACGGCAGGGTTTCACCCCCAGGTTTATGCTGCCGCACATGCTGACGAGTGCCTTAAGGAGGGACGCAATCCTTATGTACATTGGCGTCAGAACGGACAATTACATGGTGCATGGAGCCGTGAGGTTTTAGTACCCTCGGCCAAGCCTTCAGCCACAAGGTTGCGCCTTGCACTGCATGCTCATTTTCATTATCTCGATCACGCCTGGGATCTTGCTTACCGCCTTTCGTTGAATTCCTCGTCAGTAGATCTTTATATAACTACCGATATACAATCGAAAGCTAAAGAGTTAGATCTTGTTTTCCGGAGTCATCGGGGAGACGTGAGAATTATCGTTCTACCTAACCGTGGCCGTGATATAGCACCATTCATACATGTTTTGTCAGAGCTCGAAGGCCACAATTATGAGCTTGTTGGGCACGTACACGGAAAAAAAAGTTCCACTACTGACGAGGTTATGGGGGCTGAGTGGTGCCGGTTTCTTTTTGAAAACTTAATTGGTGGCGCAACTCCTGCTATGGACGCGATTGCGAATGCTCTCGAATCGCGTCCAAATGTCGGTCTGATTATGGCTGAGGATCCTCATATCGTAGGCTGGAATAAGAATAAGTCCATAGCGGCTGATTTAGCGAGTGCTATGGGGATCGCTCCGGTCAACGTCGAATTACCTGATTTCTTTGATTTTCCGCTCGGTACAATGTTCTGGGCTAGACCCTCTGCCATTAATAGGTTGACTTCGGTTGCACTGGATTATCCGGTGGAGCCTGTCGCCGACGACGGCACAATCCTCCATGCCCTTGAACGGTTGATTCCATTCATTGTGCGGGCTGCAGGGTTCGATGTACTAGGCGTTCGCGTACCTGGTACAACTTGGTAGGGATACCGGTACGTGTCTAGTGTGAGTGTCGGGGTAGTATTTCAAATAGAGCGCTTATGCGTCTTCGATCGTTTGTTGCGCGGGTTTCAATCTTCAATTGATGAGGTGAATATTGGACTAATAGGTCGCATCTGCCGGGTTGCTAGTTAAATTAATTTATGCAAGTTGGTTGAAGGCTTATCTTAACTAAAAAATCTTCATACACCTCCGCTTACTTTAATAGCGAGTCTGCTTGCGATGTAAGGACAATGATCCTTTGACAACCCTCGAGGAAAGGGCTTCGGTATGGGCACGGTAGGGCAAATTGTCTGCTCGGTGTGCGGCGGTCAAGCATTTAATGCCACTTATCCAGTCTTATGGCCTGATTTGATTAATGCGTGGCAGTTATCTAGTTATGAGGTCGAATACATTGACGCCCAACAGGGGCGGTGTTGCTCGAGATGTGGTTCAAATCTAAGGTCAATTGCCTTAGCTAAAGCAGTTTTGGCCGCGGTTGTGGCTGACGGTTCACTATCGGAATTTGTAAGTTCAGCGAAATCTGCTACTTTTAAGATTCTAGAAATAAACGAGGCGGGCACTCTTAATCCATTTCTCAAGCAGTTACCTGGTCATACTTTCGGTAGTTACCCTCAGGTTGACATGCACGCGCTGCCGTACGCAGATAGGAGTTTCGACCTCGTAATTCACTCAGATACTTTGGAGCACGTAAGTAGTCCGCTTCATGCGCTTTTGGAGTGTGCCCGCGTTTTGAAGAGCGGCGGTGCTATCTGCTATACTGTGCCAGTTGTTATCGGTAGACTAACGCGGTCGAGAGAAGGTTTACCGAAAAGCTGGCATGGTGATCCTACGCAGACTGGTGACGACTGGCTTGTCTACACGGAATTCGGGGCTGATTTTTGGACCTTACCTCTTCAAGCTGGATTTAGAAACGTCTCGATCTTTGCTGTTGAGTTCCCAGCTGCTATTTCAATTTGTGCTTACGTTTAAAAAAATTTAGGCTTGTCATTGTTTTATCCTAAATCAGCGACTTGCTACGAGGCAGCTGCTTCAGGTCGAATATTGCGGTTATTGTTTGGACGTGTCACTGCCTCGTGCCGCGCGGCTTCTATAAATGGCGGGTTGATGCCTTAATCGTCGCGTACGTTAAGCGTGCCGTCGTTGATGTGGGTGAAGTAGCGCAGCATAGGACTTTCCATGACTGAGGCACGCTATCGTGAAGCATGGGCTAGCCGCGCTAACGTTCGGCAAGCCTGCTGGTAGTCGATGCGACTTTCACATGTCGGTGTCCCCTCCATGGGCGAGGTCCGAGCCGTGTAGCTACACGATCTGTGAAGAGTGGTCCTTAGGAGCGCTCGGGGGGACGGTTCGACGTCGCCGCCATCCTCAAGGATTGCCGTCCATGCGTTCGAGCAGGGCGATGAGCTGGTCAGCCGTTCGGCCAACGGTCGTGTTGCGGCCGCTGAAGAACGGACGCATGACGCCGAGGATCGGTTTGCCCGTTCACCGAGGCAGTCCGTGAAGAGTTCAAGCTCGCGCAAGGCACCGCTCAAGCGCATGTGTATGCGGCGGCAGCCTGATGGCACGCTTGGCCAAGGCTGCCCCTGCGGAACGCGCTGCCTCGAACCAGGTCAGGCCACACCTAGTGCCGGGGCATGCGAACGTGCTGGGCCATCCGGTCTCGCAGGCCAGCAGCTCGATCTTAGGTTGGAGAGACAATGTCGTACCGTTGGTGCCACTGGCGCCCTTGGGAGCAGATCAGGAGACCAACCTCGACAAAGACTTATCCAGCAGCTTGGATCTGATCCGCCAGGTTGCCGCGCGCACCCGCAAGCAGCAGCAGGATGCCCGCTGCCTCGTGCAGCGCTCACAAGAACTCGCCAAGTAGTGTGTGGCCCAGGCCTCTGCTACGGCAAAGGCTGCTGAGGAACGTGCTGAGGCTGCGGACGCTCTGGTTCGCTCGCTTTCCCATCAAGTGCAGCAAACGAAACTGCGCCTGCAAGGGACCGAGGAGCAGCTGCAGCAAGCACAGGCCAGGGGGGACTAGTTTCGCTTGTGGCTGAAGCGTCTACACGACAGCATCGACGTGGAGTTCCACAGCCTCACCGTAAGGTGAGGCCGGACCAGTTGTTATGGCGGGTATCGCTGAGAGCCAATTCTCCGGCCTCAGTCCCTTGATCCGCGAGGCCGAAGAACGCCGCACCGAGCAGACGCTCTACATGGCATTCCTGGTGGCGGACGACGCGGATACCGACGAGGCAGAGGACGGACTGCGGCAGATTAAGGCGCTGCTCATGCGTATGCGGGTGCAGCATTTCATTTACAGCCGAAGAGCTTGAGGCGATTGCGGGTTGGTGCGATGAGCGTAGGACGGACGGGCTCACCATCTTGCCCGCGTCCGTCGCGCTGTTCGCCGAAGGCATTCGCACCTTGACAAGGGAGCGGAGGAAGGGCTCATCACGTTTCCGCCTCTTCGTCGCGCGGCAGCAACCCCATGCTAAAAGTCCGCTGGCTATGGAGTCAGACCCTTCGTCGCCCTGCCAGTCTGACGTTGCGGCTGCCCTCCTGAAGGAGGTGATCGCTGCCCTGCGCACGGCCGGTAAAATCGTTCAGCGACCGTCCAACGAAATTGGCGAGTTCAGCGTTGACGGTAGTCCGCCGCTTACGACCGGTTAGGTGGTAGCGCTGGCCTGGGGATCAGGCCTGATGGAGGAGCCGGCTGGATTGCAGTAGCGATGGGGGGCAGACCGTGGAAGCTGAGTCGATTGCGCCTGTCGATATTCTCCTCTTTCACGAGGCGATTTCAGCTCTGCGCCTTGCCCACCAGGGCGTCGTAGTGGTGGCCGATCGGTTCGGCCTCCATTGTATTGACCAAAACCTCGCGCTCTCGTCTCAACAGGTTGTTGGCATGGCTCAGGGGATGGGCTTAACCTTGTCGCACAACGAGGCTTAGCTATGGCTGAGCCGACGACGGGCGAGCTGTTCAAGGCCAAGACCATCGTCGAGGGAGACGTTGCGAAGGCGGTCCAGGCTCTGCTCGACGGCGATCGAAGCGAGCTACAGGCGGAACATGACCCGCACGGTGATCCTGCTAGCTCGGCCGGTGAGGGCATGAGCCATGTGGAAAGTGCTCAGGCCGATGTGGTCACCCGCATGCTTCGCTTCGCCGAGGATGCATCACAAATCGCGCTTAAACTCCGGGCCGATGGGCTCTCAGTTTCCTACAAGGGCGCCGATCTCGGACAAGCGTTGACAGAGGCTGACCTAGCGATCAGCAGGATGCTGCACGCTCAGTTCGGGCCGCGGCTGATCGAGGAGGAGACGGCGGATGCCATGGGCTTCGATCGGGCCCGGGACCTTCTCGCACAGAAAGACTGGACCTTCATCGGCGACCCCATCGATGGCACCAAGCCATACGCCGGGGGCCTGCCCGGCTGGGGAACGATGATCGCGGCCTGCCGACACGGCTGGCCGATCGCGAGCGTAATGGCTCTTCCCGCCTGGTTCGACGATCGCACGGCGCCTGTCGTGCACGAACCCGCAACAGAGCAGCGCGGCATTCTGCTGGCTGGCTACGACGGCGGATCGTATTGGAGCCCCATGGTGGACGGCCGCATGCAGGGTCCTCTTCGTCCCTTGCAGCCCCCGATCCGGCGGACCCATCACATTGGCTGGCTGCCGGTCGCTGCACAGCGCTATACGTTGGACTACACGAAGGGACTCTTCCCCTGGTGCGAAAGTGCAGCAATCGCGGATGCAGCGTTGGTCGCGACCGGTCGCCTCGACGCCACCCTAGTCAATCATAAGCTCTGGGATCTAGCACCGATCCTGCCCGTGCTGCAGCCGCTGGGCTTTCGCCTATTTCACTGGATGGACATGGCTCCGTGTCCACTATCAATGATCAATTTATTCGACCACGAGTTCCGAGCGCATGGTGATCTTTGGCTTCTTTGTCGCGACGAGGAGCAGGCCTTGAGACTAAGCCAGGCTATCCTGTTGGCGCGGCCGATGGAGGATTGAGGCGTACTCATGCCTTTTGAAGTTCACTTGTTCGCGGCCAAAGCCCATTTCATGGAATAGAGGAGGGGCGCCCGCCATCCAGTGACGGGACGCTTCGTTCTGCAGACCCTCATACGCTCAAGGGTATCTCGATGCGTCTCATTATTCGCATGCTCGCCATTGCGCTTTATTGCTCACCGTCCCCAGTGTTGGCGCAGAGCAACAACGTCCAGCGTTTGCCTTCGCGCGATTCGAACTCGTCTCAAGCCGCCCGTGGAACAACTGACCCACAGACAATCCTTTCTGAAGCTGACCCGCTAGAAAACCTGGCGGTGGGAAATCCCCGCCCGCAGCAGGAATGGAAGGGTCGACACTTTCTACTGCGAACCGCCCCTGGGCCTCGCCCAAATTATGGCTATATCGGCGACCATGTAACAATCATCGACAATGGCGCTGGGCAGAATGGCCCCTCCACTGCTGGCTACGCTCGTGGCACCAGCATCCTGAAATCAGGTTTTCCGCTGACAAGTTCGCCAGTGGGTGAACTTGACGGCCAACTAGTTTTTGTGAGGCAGTCGGGTCCTACCCCAACAGACGAATCAAGCGCTTCCGATCTCGACGGCATACAGATTAACGTCCAGCAGGCCGGAGATCCTGGCTATATGGCTGGGACTGAATTGCTGGCCACTCGCATCAACCCCAACGCACCATATTCGCAGACGCATTCTGTCGGCGTCCAGTTGGCGATTGTCGACCCGTTCGGTAAAAATGGAGAGACAGGGCGGTCGCGATATAGTGGGGTAAACCGCCTTAGTTTCGGTATAGCAGCGTTAGCCAATCTTGGGGCGCTTGACCGCGCTTTCTACGCTACCAACACGGCCAGCGGCACATGGGAGGATTTTGCCTATTTCGGCTCGCCGGGTATTCCGCTTTTCCGCGTCAAAGGCACCGACGGGTCTATAGTTTTGGGCAACAATTCGAACTCGGTCATTTTATCAAAGAACGAACTAAACCAACTTACGGTAAAGTCATCAAACGGACCGGCGGCCCAAGTTCAGACTGTGCCTGGCCCTTGGTCAACCTACACGCCAGACGTCGCTGCTCAAGCTGGAGGCGCTCTGGGCAAAGTGAACTCTTCCGGTCGATTCCAGATCGTGGGGAAACGCCTGGACCTCATTGTGCGAGTTCAATGGGGTGCGGGTGGCAGAGGCACTGGAACGGGAGGACTAGTCGTTGGACTTCCGTCAAACTTGACCGCTCGTGGTTTTTGTGTTGGGGCAGGGCGAGACCAAGCCAACGGCTCGATGTTGCAAGGCTTTATTACGTCGGGTGGCTCGACGTTGAACATCAATCGCTACGACAACGGGTCGCCCATTGTTAGTGCAGCCGACATCAACGTCTCACTGGTATGTGAGATCAATTAGACTGCGCCGCTTCTCACCGTGTGCGTGATTATGCTCTCGCAATCCAGCCTTACCCGACATCACTGCCTGATGCTGCACTCGCGCAAGAGACGACGCCGATCTCGGCTTACGGTGTGATCAAGCTCTACAGGTTGCACATCTGATCCGCCGCCAGCCGAGTGGTCCGCCCTTTAGTATGGCTTTTGAGCCAGGCGGACGGATCGATGTCGAGGAAGCGACCCAAGCCCGAGGAGATCGTTGCGAAGCTGCGCCGAGCCGACGGGCTCCTGGACGCCTTCACACCAGCCGAATGCAGCAACTACTTCGCCGCAGCCGGATACGACGCTACGTGAGCGGATTCCGCTCTAGAGCGCTTAGTACGTGCCAGAGAAGTCAAGCACCATGAACACCGTCGACAACGTTTCCATCAAAGATGCTGATCGAGACGGACATCGACGCAAGCATGCCTAGAAAGAATAGACTCAAAAAACTTCGATAAATAGACATCTATTGTATTAAAATCAACATTTGACGAATTAAAATAAACCTATCATTCACGTCAGTTAAAATATACAAATATTAATTTACAACAACAATTTCATCAATATTTATAATGTCAAAGCGCTCTTACTAAATCATCTGCTTGCTCAAGCAACATATTTTGGTCGCTATCTAAGCTCACACAGCAATTTCATATGCCAGAATTGAGGCAAGCCTCCATGCGCAACGAGCGTCCGGACGTTTCGGCAAAACTTAATAAAATGGACGGCTACCTACAAGTGCTCCGCGCACTAATGTTACGGGACATGCGCACACGATTCGGTGGTTCGCACATCGGTTACGGTGTGGTCGTATTGTGGCCCGTCTTCCACGTCTTCTTGTTAGTTGGGATATTTGTTTTTCAAAAACTTCCATCACCGATGAGTTTAGATACGGCAACATTTATTGCCACGGGGGCCGTGCCTTGCCTGATTTTTCAATACATTTCACGTGAGGTAATGAAGTCAGTGATAACAAACAAGCCTCTCACATACTACCCTCAGGTAAAACTCTTTGACGTTCTGATTGCCCGGATCATAGTTGAAATTGTCACCGGATTTCTCGCGCTTATAGTCGTATTTGCTGTTTTCTTTGCAATTGGTATTGATCCTCTTCCATCTGACCCTTTTGTTGCAGTTTCAGCCTACACCGCTGCCATTATGCTTGGTATCGGCCTAGGTACTATCAATGTCGGAATAATTTCCTTCTTTCCTGGATGGCTTATGGGGTACATGTTGTTTGGAATCGTCCTGTATGTAACCAGTGGAGTTATGTTTCTCCCGAGTGTATTCCCCAACGAAGTCTACGAGTGGTTCAAGTACAATCCAGTAGTGCAGATTATTGAATGGATGAGACTTGCCTATGAGCCAAGCGCAAATTTAACGATCGATTATATCTATATCATGATCTGGACACTGGGATCATTAAGCATTGGGCTTTTATTAGAACGTTTTGTTGTCCGTAAGAGGGGCTGAAAAGACATCAAACCGCGACCTAGCGCTTTTGTGTTCCGCGCTCGCTTACGTAGTCGTGCTATGTCAATCAATGTCTTGTCTATGTAATACAACCGACAGATTTCCAACTGCGGTCAAGTTAGATTTTTGAGGTGATGCCGCCGGGAGGCGCTGAACGTCGGACCGGCTCTGCTCGGATGCGTATGACGTCTACCGGCCGACAATAGGCCCTAGTCGGCACGCCCCGCGCCCTCGCGCAAGCCAGGCTTGAGCTTAACGGAAGCGATATAATTTGGGTGGAAAACCGCCGAGTAGGGCGGGAGGGAAAGAAACTGCGTGCCTGCCACTTCAGTGGTCGAGCGCACGGCCAACCCTTTGCGGCTGCCCAGCTTATCCATCAGGACAGTATCACCGGGCGAGACTTCCGGTACCAGCACGTGCTTGGCATCGGCCTAGAAGGTTTCGCAGTCGAGTGGCCCACGAGCACAACCGTTGTAGCGATTCCAGGTAGGCGCAGAACCACCACAAAGGTCGTGGTCTATAGTGACGGCGCGGCACAGGGCAGCGTAGCCCCCCTTCCGAGAAAAGCGTTCGCGCGCGTTGGGCGTATTGGCTTTTGATACGTTAGAATGCGCGCATCAAGGAGGCTCCACACACTTCCAAGCCCAACCATATGGTCGTACTCGTCCAGTGATGCCGGCGGTTTTAGCAACGCAGTGATCTGCCCCCATGGGGTGCTTCGACATGGAGGGTCACCTTGCCGACGAGCGGGACGGGGTCGTGGTACCGCTCTGCGCTGACGCGGTTCTCGGACCACTTTCGATCCCTACGGCGATCCCGTCGGCTTCTTTCCGCACCTCCGGGAGCCGACCCGCCGCATGCTTGAACAGATCCGGCCCGAGCACATCGCCGACGCAAATGCCCGAGGTTACCAGCAAGTTTACCACGAACCTATGCTCCGATGATACTAACCATGTTCAAGAGGCTGTTAAGTTAACTTAGGACGCCAAGACAGTTAGGCAGTTCATCAAGTATCTGACCGTAGCTCTCAATGCGGTCTTCGGCGGCGACGTAGCCTCCGGAGAAAGCCTGCTCAAGTTTGCCGAATGGTTCTTGCAGAGAGTCAAGCCATGATCCAGAAGATGGTTTTCGGCTGGTGCTCAATCTTGCTGATCGCCGTACCGTTCGTAACTGAACTTGCTATTGCGGATCGCCAGCTGTCGGCCATGTTCCAATAAGTACTCAAGAGACCTTTGAAAGCCACACACGGAAACTTACAAGGCGACTGACCTCTCCTGCACTTTACAATCGGCTCCACAAGCTCCGCGTCTTGTCGTAAAATCGTATATCGTCAGCTAATATAGATGATAGGTCTGCCCTAAGACTCGCATCGCTTTCAATTTCCAGCTTTTCAGGATCTTCCTTCGTTCTGTTCTCATGCAATGATCCATCTAACTCTAAGCCCAGCTCACCTGAAAGACGCTTGAAGCTGGCCATCCGATCTTCATGAAATCCAACGAAGTCAAATCGCTCCATATCGTAATTATTGAAGAACACCTTCGTCATCAAATTCTTCATCTCATCGTACTGCGCGAACTCTCGAAGCTTTGGGCGTTCCCGCTGAAATCTGTGCAACACACTCACGTTCTCAAAATTTGGCCAATTCTTCCAAAAAAAATAAATCGAAATAAGGTTGTCTATTGGGTGTCTTAGAAAGGTGAATTTGAATGCATCTGTAGCACTGTACCTCTGTGCAGTAAAATGCCCGTGCACCAATCGCTTTCCGGCAGGAAACACCGCGGTAGGCTCAACATACTCAGAAAAAGGATTGGCACCCCAATCCAAAACCATCTGCTCGCCGAGCGCTTCCTGTAGTTGGATCTTCAACGAAGATCCTCCTGCTTTCGGAAAATGCAAGGACACGACACGTTCCGGAATCATGCAGAATCCGCCATCGGGGCACTTTCAACACTAGCCCGCTCGTCGCCGCGACATTCCCACAGATTGCAAATTTAGCCAACCTGGCATTTTAACGAAGGCTTCATGCATCTTCAGGGTCGGCATAGCCGATAGAGATGAGCCTCGTCGAAGGCTGAGTTGACGAGGGTGCCTAGGGCCTCACGGTGACGGTCGCGCACATCGTAGCGTCGTTGCTCGCTCCTTGAGCATACAATCTAACGCAGGCGCGCCACGATTGATGCGAAGTCCGGCTGGAGGATGCCGTGCTTCTTCAGGGTGTCTTTGAAAAACGCAAAGAGCTTCAGCAGGGCCACGTTCTCTTCGCAATCTTCCACGAAGTTGCCGGCGATCGCGGTTTCTGTCACCGGCAATTCGACGATGTTGCGCTCCGTCGCCTCGAACCCGCACCCCAACAGCATGACATGCTCATGCGTTGGCGGGATGAACTTGCGCTGCCAACAAGGGAGAGCGCTCGTTTAAACGTCGCCATCGTTCAGGCGGTGCATGATGTGGGCGCGAGAGACTGGGCGGTTCAGCCAGTGACACCGCAGCTTGTCGGGGAGCCTGTCCTAACTCCAGAGCGTGACGGTTTTCTTCGGTGCCAGCGTCGGTTGGTGCGCCTGTAGGTTAGATCTCAAGTTCGGCGAGCTTACAATGGCTCGCCATCGCCGTTCAGCGCCCGCGTCGACGTGGGTAGCCATTGAACCGCACCCCGTTTTGACCGGACAGGTGGCATAGCTCACGAAGGCATAGGCGTTGGCCTATGGGTAAGGCTATGTCATCCGATCCGACCACCCCGCCGGTGCATGGCGAGATCCTGACCGGCGTGCAGCGCCGCCGCCGCTGGTCCACCACCGAGAAGATCCGCCTCTTCGAGGAGAGCCAGCAGCCCGGCTCTTCCGTGTCGTTCGTGGCCCGCCGCTACGGCATCTCGCCCAGCCTGCTGTTCTCCTGGAAGCGACGCATGCTGGAGGGCGGCCATCAGGCCGTGCACGCCGACGAGGAGGTCGTCGGCACCAGCCGCGTGCGCGAGTTGGAGCGGCGCGTGCGCGACCTCGAACGCCTGCTCGGGCGTAAGACCATGGAGGTCGAGATCCTGAAGGAGGCGCTCGACCTCGCGCGCGCAAAAAAACCGACCTCGCCGCTCACCTCCTGGAGCGGCCCGACAGGCGGTTCGCGACGAAGGCGGTCGCCGATACGCTCGGCGTGGCCCGCTCCCACCTGGCCGAGCGCCTGAGTCGACCTGCTCGGCCGCGTGGCCCCTACCGCAAACCCGAGGATGCGCGGCTGTTGCCAACGATCCGCGCGATCGTCGATGCCCGCCCGAGCTACGGCTATCGCCGCGTCACCGCGCTGGTGAACCGGGTGCTGCGCTCGCGCGGCGAGGCGAGCGTCAATGCCAAGCGGGTGCTGCGCATCCTGCGGGCGAACGGGCTCACCCTCGCGCCGCACACCGCCCGCCGTCCCAGCCGAACCCACGACGGCATCGTGGTGGCGTTGCGCTCGAACGTGCGCTGGTGCTCGGACCACCTCGAACTGCGCTGCCGGGACGGTGCGGTCGTCCGCGTGCTGTTTGCCATCGATGCCTGCGACCGCGAGATCATGGCGTGGTCGGCTGCCACGACGGGTATCTCGGCCGAGATGGTCTGCGACCTGATGATCGCCTGCTGCGAGCGCCGGTTCGGCGCGACGAAGACGCCGCACCCAGTCGAGTGGCTGTCCGACAACGGCTCCGCTGACAACCGCCAAGGAGACCGTGCAGACGGCCGCCGCGCTCGGCCTGCGGCTTCTGTTCACCCCGGTACGCTCCCCGCAGAGCAACGGCATCGCGGAGGCGTTCGTGAAGACGCTTAAGCGGGACTACGCCCGCCTCGCCATCTTGGCCGACGCCAAGACCGTGATGCGGCTTCTGCCGGCTTGGTTCGAGGACTACAACACGATCCACCCGCACTCCGGCCTGCGCATGCTCTCGCCCCGAGAGTTCCTCAGCCGGAGTGCATAAACCCACCCCGCTGCCTGTCCGGTCAAATGGGGTGCACTCCAGCCATTTCACTACCCCGCCGGCACCTGCCGTGCGAAGCTTTTTGTTGACTGTCGTCGAACGCCTTATGAACCCGCGCGCTAGGTGACGAAGGCCGAGTTGTGGCCGCCCGGCGGCGGAACAAGCACGATCGCCAGATCAACATCGCTGATGGATTGTGCCGTATCCTTTACGCTGCGTCCGGAGAGCTGCAGTTCACTGATGGTGTCGTGCGGCTCCACTCAGGAGATTAGCTTTGTGCAAAGCTCGGCGTAGGCCTTGCCGCTTGTCTCGGAGGTCCTCGTTAATGTTATTTTACACTAAATCTCCGCCGCCAGCTCCAGACCCCCAAACCGATCTGTGATCGCCCGCGGCAAAGCCTTCGCCGCCATCGTGACGCCGATCCTCCCGTGCCGGTTCCAAGCAGCACCCGCTGTCCAGGCGCTCAATGTGGACATAGCTGACGCAGAGGATGATTTTAGGCCCGTGGCATAATGCCATCAATAAGCCGGGTAACGCCTCCGATGCCGTCAATTATCGACGCCTTACGGTGCACGAGTTGCAGTCGGAACCCACACATTGGGGCGGTCTGCAGTAGTGGGCGGATGCGCTCTGATGAGTCAATCTCGGTCCGGTCAACTAGGACGTCGGGGAAGGTACGCGGCTGTAGTCATAGGTCCCGCGCCAGGGCAACGGACCAACACAGACATTCTCAACCACTGGACGGCTCGTCCCAGGTATCGTCACACCAGATCGCACCTTGCTTGGCCGCCATGCGATTGTCGATGGCAAGGATCATGGCCTTGAGGTCCGACTGGGCATCGGACGAGGAGCCTTCGCTCGAGATCCTCGCTTGAGCCCACCTGCGCACGTCTCGCAAAGCTTGCACGTAGCCGTCCGTGTGCGCGGTGGCGAGCGTCCTAGTTAATCTTCGGGGCATCTCGGTCATTGCTTCACTAGTCTCGCCAATAGGATCGCCGTGCAAAATGCATCTATCTTTGCCGTCTCGTTAGTGTTGAGGTTGAAGATTCTGCAGCTTACGTGAATCTCGGCCCGAATTGCTCCCGTGAGGTCCAGACGATGACCATCAGCAGTTGAGCTAAGCTCGCTGCGAGTTGCCGGCAAGAACCGCAGCAATGGTCGCTCCGCCTTTGTCGTCGAGCGTCACGATACCCTCATAAAGCCCTTGGGCGTCAGTCTCACAACCACCGCTAAGCTATCCTTCCGATATGTTCATAATGCGAGTTTCCTCTTTCAGTTAAAACCGTGCGGCCCAGCGCCGCCTTACCTCAAACCCGCCGTGCTACCCGGCTTAAGCCAAACAATAGGCTGTCCCTTGTCGCCCCCGCTGCGTCCATTCACTTGAAAAATCGACCAAAAGTTGAGAGTCTCAACCTTCAACCCACGATCTGGATCGTTTGCGGGAGATGAGCAGCATCCACGTAGCCTGCCTCGTGGATCATGATCTCGAGAACGAATGCCTCATCTGGCCCAGTATCCGTCCAAAGAATGATGCCCGTCGTCGTCTGTCTCACCTGAAATACTCGCATCGCGTACTCCGTCGGTTGTAAACTCGACGGGTCAAGGCCTGAGCGTTCGACCGGTTCCGCTCTCCCTCTAACTAACACTGCAAGACCATCCATCACCAGAATCAATTTCAGGCGGGCGCTGAAGATCATCCTCCTATCTGAGCTGCCCCCCACACTTACCCCATCGTCTCAGGGATCGCGCGCCACTTGGGTCCGTATCGGTGACGTCAGAGGATCGCCGACAACGTCCGACGCAGATCACTCAGCAGTGTCTTCCCTCTGGGTCGATAGGCCTTCACTAGCGGCTTCGATATGGTCCAGTGCACCTTCTTAAGATAGATCTCCTCGTACAAAGGGGCAGAACGCCAACGCCTGAAACAGGTTCAAGAGACGACTGGCCCTAGACGCATAAGGGCTTGAGACGTTAGTCTGTGCTTGCATCAGTCTTGCACCCAGTAACTAATGCCTGCTCAGTTGAGCGGGATTTTGGGCCCGATCCGCGTCGCGAACGAGCCATCCTACGAATCTCCAGGCTTTCGAAATAAGATGCTTCGGTCAAAGATAGATTGCACAGATACGCGTTAAGTAAAGGCGTTATACAAGTTTATCGACGACAAGAAATTCACGGATTGAGAATGCCTCAAGTCAAGCCTACAGACGATGCATGTCGCTGGCGTATAATTCTCGGTAGAAAACCTTTGGTCAGTGCTCGACAGAGCGCAGCGAAATGAAATTTTTTCCGTTCAAGCGCCGCAGTCGAATTTCTCCCAGCATTCAGGCATGCACCGAACGCGTTCGAACCTCGAGCCTTTTCGATGAAGAGTGGTATCTCAGAAAGTATCCTGACGTCAGGACATCAGATGCAGGTCCATTGGCTCATTTCTGCGAGCACGGCATGTACGAGCATCGGGATCCCGGCCCGAATTTTGACACGCGCCGATATCTGAATGCGCTCCCCGAGGCTGGGTTGGATCCAATGCCACCTTTCCTACGGGCACTTGATGAGGGCGAGCAAGGTGAAGAGCCACCACATTGGCTCTCAAATGATGATGAGTCTCTGATTTATCTTCTCCGCACAAGCGGTCTGCTCGACGAGGCTTGGTATTACGAGGCTTACCCGGACGTCGCACGAAGCGGTAAAGACGCGCTTATACATTACCTAGAATATGGGGCAGTTGAGCTACGTAATCCTGGCCCGGGCTTCGATGCCGAACATTATGCCCTTACGTACCCGGAGTACCGCGTTAACTTCCCAAGTCCGATTGTGCATTTCCTCCGGATTGGTCTGCGGAGAGGATATCTTCCGACGGGTAGCTCACGCTATGAGCGATGGCTTGCAGTTTACGATGATTTTACTGAAAAAGACCGCAAAATAATTATCGCTAGCCCGAAGTTGCCGGCCGTTCGTTGCCTCTTTCTCGTCGATGAGCAAAGTGTCACTAAACTCAAGGAATTTCTAAAGGCCATTACCGATCAGATTGGCGCAGATTGGTGCGCGTGTTTGTTGCGCGCTCCGTGTTTGGACACCTCGTCATGGGCGACGGTTGTCGCACTAGCAACGGCTGAGCCTCGGGTGTTCTGCGTCGACACTATCGGCAGTGCGCTGGATAGTCTCAAGGACGGTGAGGTCATCCTCCTCGGCACCGGAGTATGCCGATTGCGGCCTCACGCCTGTCATACGTTCGCGTTTGCACTCAGCCACTCGGGGGCAGAAGCTGCCTATAGCGACCACGATCGAATTGATCATGTTGGTGTGCGGCATGCGCCCGTGTTCAAGCCGTCGATGTCCCCCGTCTTCATGCGGCAGGTGCCCTACGCCGGTTTGCTAGTCGCTTTGCGCAACGGATCACGCACGCGCAAGGCGATATCCATTGCTCTCACCCAGCCAGGCAACTCCGATAGGAAATGGGCTGATCTGCTGCTTCAGTTCAATCATTCGCAGGTCGTGCGCATTCCACTTATCCTCTACCATCAAATTGTCGAGGAGGCTGTGCTGCCATCGCGGATGAATCAACCCGTACCCGGTGCTGATAGAACATGGTTGCCGTTTACTATGGCGCTCGTTTCGCTCCCAACCGTTGATATTATCATTCCAACGCGCGATCGGAGTGGCTTACTGCGAGATTGTATCGACAGCATTCTCGCAGTGACTGATTACAGCGCGGACCGATATCGTATCATTATAGTGGACAATGACTCTGTCGAGGATGAAACCTTTGAGTATTTCGATCGGATCGTATCGAGTTCTCGAGTGTGTGTTGTCGTTTCGTCTGGAACATTCAACTTCTCGAAAATCTGCAACGACGGTGCAGCAAAATCGGCTTCAGAGATCCTAATTTTCCTCAACAACGATATAACAATCCGGCAGGAGGACTGGCTGCGAAAGCTTGTTTGTCTAGCCAAGCTGCCTGACGTTGGTGCCGTCGGTGCACAACTGCTTTATCCGGATGACACAGTGCAGCACGGCGGGGTGGTGCTCGGAATAGACAACATTGGCGGGCACGTCCTTGTTGATCTGCCGGCTGCCACTGCGCGCAATGTAGACACGACCCGCGAGATTGGTGCGGTCACCGGTGCCTGCCTTGCAATCCGACGCGCGCTCTTTGAAGAGCTCGGCGGCTTCGATCCATTGTTGCGTATCGACTTCAACGACGTGGACCTCTGCTGCAGAGCAAGCGAGGCCGGGTATCGCAACCTCTACGTTGCCGAGCCCCTTCTCTATCATCACGAGTCACTCTCGCGCGGTCGAACGGTAAGTCGTGCCGCTCGGAGCCGCAGCATCCGCGAGGGCAACCTGGTACGACGTCGACATGCCTCCGTCATCCGGGACGATCCGTTCTACAATCCGAACTTGTCATTGACGAAGGTCGGTCACCTTGCTGTGCCGCCGCGGGTGGTTCCTCGTTGGCGACGTCGCGCCTGCGGGACTCACAGGGTGTTGCTCTTGAGCAGTCTTCTAGGAGTTGGAAGCCATGTCGGGCGCATGGTCGCGGAGCAGCAAGTTTCTCTATTATCCCGGGACTTCGAAGTCATTATCGGTGGTCTTGATCAAGCGCGCGATCTTGAGGTCCATGACTGCCGGCACGTCGTACTTGCAGATGTTGGAGAGGCCGCGACCTTCGCAATAAAGGAGGGTGTCGATGCGATCGTTGCTCATACCGCACCGTTCTTCGCGGTCACCCGCCTTCTCGGCCGACGCCCACTCGTCTATCTGATAGATCATGGCGACCCTTCCCCAGATCTGTTTCCGGATCGCGATGAACGGGAGGATGCAATCCTAGAGAAGCGCGTCTGCGCCTCGCTGGCACGTCGCGTCTTTTGCACCTCGGTCGCGGCACAGGATGCACTGTTCGGTCAGGAAACGGTTCTCCTTCGCGACGGCCCCGTGCCGAACGCGGTTTGGTCGAACGTTTGGGAGGAGCGCCGATCGACCTTGCGTGAGAAATTCGGCTTTTCCGACCGGTTCGTTGTGCTCAGTTACTGCCATACGGGCGAAGCCGAGAGTCGATATAACGGCTTTAACGACTTGGTTGCCCTTGCAGCTGAATATGCTTTCACTGATCCGGCGCTTGCAGGGCGTGCGCTATTCGTGGCGGTGGATCGAGGCCCCATTGGCTACCCAGCCAATCGTCTGCCGACGGACCTCGTGGCACATGGCGGCGTGAGCAACGCTGACCTCGTCGAATTGTTGGCAGCCAGTGACCTTTATGTGACGACGCAGCGCTGGCAAGGCGCTGATTGCGGCATCGCTTTGGCGCTCGCGATGGGACTACCGGTTATAGCTTCCGATATTACGACGCACCGCGTCTACCCCATCGAAACGACGCCCGACGTCCCGGGGCTGTGCAGGTTAATCGCGCCGCATGCTGAGCGCTGGCGTTCGGGAATCGTAGGCCGACAGTCCGTGATCTTACCTGGCCCTGACCCACTGGCTGTGCTGGCTGATACGATTGCTGCTGATATCGATCAGGACTCGGTTGAGCACTGGATCTGAACGCGATGGGCGCGGCGCCTCGAATTTGACGCGCTGGGAGACTAACGCTGCTTAATCAAGGCCGTCTCGGCCCAAAGGCAGGTTTTCTCACGCAGCATGATACGCGCACGTGCCGCCTGCCGCAGACCGGATGACGCCGGGTTCACCTTGGTCGAGATGACACTCGTGCTTGCGATTATCAGCTTGATCGCGGTTCTTGCATTGCCGCGCGTGTCCTTCTCGGGCGGTGCGACCAGCCTGCGGATCAAAGGGTTCGAGGTTGTGGCGATGCTGCGAGCCGATCGCGATGAGGCGCTTCGGAGTGGCCGGCCGGTCACCACTCTTGTTGACCTGGTCAATGGCAGGCTGCGTTCGAGCGCCAACAACGGTGAGGTCGTCATCCCAACAACCCTCTTCCTGCGCGTGTCTGGCGCGGCACTCGACGGCGTCCGTTTCTTGCCCGATGGCAGCGCGTCGGGAGGCGAGATCTTCCTGATGCGCGCTGATCGGGCTGGCATCCTTGCGGTTCGCGTGAACCCGCTCACTGGCGCGGTCGACCTCGAGAGGGGCGCCACCCGTGATGAGTAGGGCAGGTCTAAGGCCGAGGCACGACAAGAGCCCGCGTAATGGACTTGCCGCTGAGTCGAGAACGGCGGGGTTTCTGCTGACCGAAGCCCTCTCGACGATGGCGATCGGCGCAGTGATCCTCGTCGGCGTGGGCTCCTTGCTGGGATTGATGTCGCGGCAGGCTGATCTCACGGCGCAGCAGACTGACCGCGTGGACGCCGCTACCCGGGGTCTCGCTGCCATGTCACGCGATCTCGAGACGGTAGCCCGCGCCCGGTGGGCTGGTCCAGGGCCACGGGGCTTCGTCTTTACCGGATCGCCCAACCGGGTGCTGCTCGCCCTCGATCGCCTCGACGCCGATCGTTTAGGGCAGACCGCGGCGGTGCTTCTTCAAAGCTCCGAGACGAGGGACGGCGGCAGCGTCTTTCGCGCCGAGGCGCCCCTGTCGCCGCTCGATCGTGACGCCTCCACCCTAGATTTCGGACCGGCGCGGTCCCTCTATGCCGGACCGGCCCGGGTCCGCTTCGCGTATGTCGGCGCCGTGAGCGCGGGCGGTCCGGAACTCGTGCTCGACGATTGGCCCATCAGCGACGCGATGCCGGTGGCCGTGCGCATTGCCTTCACCGATCCGGCGAGCGGCAGCACTCTGTCGAGCCTGCGTGTTCCCCTGAGGATCGAGGCAGAGCCGGGCTGCGCCGTACCGCGGAAGGCCTTCTGCAGCCGTGTCGACGATCAGGCCGGCGAGGGCCAGGGCGAGGCCGGTGCGCCCCTCCCTGACGCAACCGCCGCGCGCGGGGCACGCTGATATGCGCGGCGGTCGCCGGGATGGGTTCGTCCTCGTCGCCGTGCTCGGTATCATGGCGCTGCTCTTGAGCCTCACCGGAGGGACGGCTCTCCTTGTGCGATCAGCCCTCGTCGGGGTCCGGAGCACGGCCGACGACCTGAGGCTTGAGGGCTTGTTGCGCGCTGGGATTGATGTGGCGGCCTACGAACTGTTCGACCTGAAGCTGCCGGTCTCCCGCATCCGCGAGCAGCGGATTACTCTCGACAGCGGAGTGATCATCGTCACGGCCGAAGATGAATCTGGGCGCATCGACCTGAACTGGTCTGATCCCATTTTGCTCGCCGGCGCCTACCAGGCGGCAGGGCTGACGAGCTTGAAGCCGGATGAGTTCGCCGCCCGCGTCGTGCAATGGCGCGACCGCTACGAGGACAAACCGCCGCCGAACGTCGATCCGGCAAGGATTAACTTGGCGGCCAAGCCCGTGGGCCGCGGCAAGGACGGGTTCCGCAAGGTCGCCGAGTTGCGCTGGCTCGCCGGTGTGTCGGAGGACGACGTCGCGGCCATCGCACCGCTGCTCACCGTCGAAAACGTGCAGGGCCGTGTGAACGCCCTGGAAGCCTCCACAGCAGTCCTGATGGCGCTGCCTGAGATGACGCCGAGCCTGGCCGCTCGGATTCTCGCTCTTCGCAACAGCCCGAGCGCCACGGTCGCGGATCAGCTTAAGGCGCTCCTGCCCAAGCAGCACACGCTGCTCACCACGGTGCGCGGCGCTGCCTTCCGGGTCCGGGTAACGGCGATCAGCGTCGGATCGGCTACACGCAGCGTCGTCGTGACCCTGACCCGCGCCCCGACGCGCGAGGCACCCTACTACGTCACCGCCTGGCAGAGGTGAGACGCAGGCGGCTTCGTTCAGATCCGGTCGGTGGGCTTCACCACGAAGTAGAGGTCGTCCGAGGCGATCACACGAGTCTCGATTGCCAACCGCTCGATCATCATTATGAGGTCGAGGATCGCGTGATCGCTCTCACTTTGAAAATTTCCGGCGCGGTCGGCGAGCAGGTTGCGCAAGAGAGTTCCGCCCATGGGCAGGACCTCCACCACGTCGAAGGCTGAGAAGAGCATCGAGCGAAGGTCCGCGCTGCGCGGCGCCTCGCTCGGATCGTATGAGGCGACCGACTGGATCGTTGGCAGCGTCAGGCGCTCGTCGACCTGACCCGCCCGCTCCGCCTTCAAGTTCACGCGCAGGTGCTCAGGGAGAGAGGCGAAGATTTCGTCGGCGAGCTGGCGTGCCTCCCGGTCCATTTGCAGGCGCGGCGGACCGAAATAGTCGAGGCCGAGGATCAGGCCGCCGGGAGAAACGATCCGGTTGAGGAAGGGGAGGAAGCGTTCGAGATCGGAGCAGTGGTGGAGCGCGTGGCAGAAGAACACCACGTCGAAGCTCCGGTCGACGGCTGGCGGGTGGTTGAAGTCGAAGGCGAGAAACTCGGATTCAATAGGGAAGACCTGGATCTTGCGCTGCGCATCCTGAAGCAGGGCTTCGTCGTATTCGTAGAGCGTGATCTTCCTGAGAGGCCAGCCGCCGTCGCGCAGGATGGCCTCCTCGATCCCGCCCGGCCCGCACCCGAAGGAGGCCAGGCTGAGGTCGCGACCGAGCCGCTGCCGTAGGGGCGTAAGGTGGCGGTCGAGGGTCCAGTCGAGCCACATGCCGCGCTCAGCAAGGTTGCGGCCCGTCATCAGCTGAGCGACGTAGTTGTGGACCTGCGGCAGGCCCTTCCAGTCGAGGACCCTGCGCTTCGCGTCCCAGTCGGGATCGAGGACCTGCCGCCACGTCGTCTCGCCCTCGACGATCGGCGCAGGTGCCGGAGAGGCCGCGGGGAGGGGAGATGCTGAGAGGAGCCTTGTCGCCGGATCGAGGGAAGACTGATCCTGCGCGCGGTCTCGCGCGCGGGAGAATCGCTTCAGCAGACCGCCGATGTGCCTCACGTCGCTTATCCTTTGACACCCGCGCAGGAATTGCGCGCCGCGGTCATCCCACTCATCGAGGGCAGACCAGCCTTTATTGGATTGGCGGCGTCGGCCCAAGCCGGATGGTTTCGAGAGTCAATGAAACGCCGCGATGGGTCACGACCTCGATGTCTTGCCGCAGAGGCTGCCAGCGGACCCGCTGCGATGGGTCCTCGGCACCGGCCCCCGCGTCACAGCCACCGGTTGATGGCGGGCACCTGCCGCCATCGCCGCGTTCCGCCTCCGGCAGCGGCACCTCGAGCGCGGAGAGCCGGATCGCGTAGCGATAGCCGTCCAGGGTCCCCGTTCGACCGCCATCGCCCACGTCCCTCAGCCGGACCGGCTCAGCCAGGAGCGAGCGCATGACGCGCTCGGCCCCGAGACGATCCTCGACGGCGACGAGACCAAGGCGGGATTGGACCACGCTCCTCTGCACTACGAGGCTCAGAACCGCCACGATCGCGAAGGCTGCCAAGGCCTCGATCAGCGTGAAACCGGCCGAACCGCATTCCCGACGCGATGGATGCGAGCGTCGTGTTTGAGGATCATTCTTTGCCGATGACATTGGCGCCACCCTTCACCCCCTCAGCACCGAGGGACAAGATAGCGTACGGCGCGGTTTTGCCCGGCGTCCTGTACTCGTACGGGCGACCCCAAGGGTCTGGAGGCACGCTGCCTTGCTTGAGGTAAGGGCCGCTCCAGTTTTCGGCGGCGGGCGGGCGCTGCACCAGGGATTGCAGGCCTTCGCTCGTCGATGGGTAGCGGCCGTTGTCGAGATAGAATAGGTCGAGCGCCGCGGCGAAGGACTCGATCTGAAGCTTAGCGGCCTTGTCGCGCGAACTCGACAGGTACCCAAGCACGCGTGGGCCGGCGAGCCCCATCACAAGGCCGAGGATCACCAGCACGACAAGCAGCTCGACGAGAGTAAACCCACCTTTCGTGTCACGCCTGGCGCAGCTGGACCGGTGAGAAGGAGAACGCAGGAAGGCGATCATCGGAACGAAACCTTAGACCAGAAGATCATTGATGCTCATTAGCGCGGTCATCACAGAGATAATGAGCCAGGCGATTAGGAGGCTGACCAAGACCATGACGGCTGGCCCCACCACCGCGATGACGCGGCTCAGTGCGGCATCAAGTTTGGCCTCGTAGAACACGGCAACGCGGCTCGCACTGTCAGCGAGATCGCCAGATTCCTCGCCGACGCGGAGCATCTGCACCACGTGTCGTGGAAAGAGCTTGCGCCGCGACAAAGTCTCGGAGAGGCGCTGGCCCTGGCGCACGTCGGCGATGACGCGATCGATCTCGGGACCAGCACCCGGAAGACGCACCACGCCGCGGATCAGTCGCAAGGCCGTCGAGATATCGACGCGGTTGCGCACCAGGATCGCGAGCGTCCGGCAGAAGGTGACGGTGAGTTCGTTGGCAAGCACCGCACGGCTGAACGGTAGGCGCGCGAGCAGGGTGAGCCAAAGCCCTCGCTGCTGCCCCACCCGATTCAGCAGCACGGCCGCGCCGACGAGGCAAGCGAGCGACAGCACCACAAGATCGAGGTTGCGGTTTAGGAACCCCGATAGCTCGAACACCACCAGGGCGGAAGGATCAATCTTGTCGCGAAACCCCTGCAGCGCGATCTCGAATTTCGGGATCAGGTAGATCAGAATGAAGAACAAGACACCGACTGCTGCAACGACGAGGAAGCAGGGATAGGAGATCGCCGAGATGAAGCGCTTGCGAAGGCGCTCGCCCCGTTGGCGCTCCGCGGCGAGCCCGCTCAGCGCCTCTTCGAGCCGCCCCGAGGTTTCGGCGACCTCGACCATCTTCACGTAGATGGGCGGAAAGAGTTTTGGATGCTGGCCGATCGCCTCAGACAGGCTCTTGCCCTGGCTGAGCGAGGTATGCAGGTCCTTCAGGACCCGCACCAGCCATCTGCGGCTTTCCATTTGCGTGAGGATCTGCAGGGCCTCGGTCAACGCGACGCCACCCTTCAGCAGCATCGCGAGATCTAGAGTGAGGCCGGTAATGTCCTCCGGGCGCGGGTCCGGCGTCAGCAGGTCCCTGAGGGAGCGACGCGTCGACGGCGCGCCACTGGCCTGCGCCTTCACCGAGATCGGCGTACACCCGATGCGGTCGAGGTGAGCCAGAACCTCTTTGCTCGCCTCAGCCTCCATCGTCCCCTTCAGGAGGCGGCCGCTGGCATCAAGGGCCATATAGGCGAAGGTCGACATTCAGAACCGCGCCAGCGTGCCTGGTTGGATCTGCCCGACGAGCCACGTCGCCCACAAAAACGGCGCGAGGACGGCGCCGAATGCAATCCGGTCGGTCACCCGCACGACCTGCGAAGCCCACGGCAAAATTCTCACTGTGGCGACGATGGCAAGGCCGGCCAGACTAGCGCCGAGGATTGCCCAAGACAGCCCGACGGTTCCGAGAAGGATTCCGCCAGCCGCGGCGAGCTTCACATCGCCGAGTCCAACGCCGTCATAGCCGCGACGGCGGTAGAAGCATTCGCGCAGAGCCAAGAGCACTCCACCGCAGCAGACCGCGTCAAGTATCGCGAACCCGAGGATCGCGGCGACCGGATCGCCCGTGCTGGCGCCGTCCCCGATCCGGGCCGTCAGGCCAAGCAATCCAACGGCGACCGACGCAGTATCGGAGATCGTGAACTCGGCCAGGTCCTGCCAGACAATCCGGAGGCCGACGACGGCCAAGGCGAGCGCGATGGCACAGGTCGCGGTCAGCCCCGGTCCGTTCCAAGCGGCAAGCCCTGAGCCAAACAAGCCGACGCCGAGCACCAGCCCGGCGATCCCCTTCGCTTCGATGTCTTGGGCAAGCATGGCGTCGCCCATTAGGGCTTATGGACCGGGCGGCGGGTGGGCGCGATGCCGCGGCGGGCGCCGGCGTCAAGCAGCTTGCCGCGGTAATCTTCCGCCACCCGCTGAGCGTCCCGCCCCGAGCGCACCACCACAGGACGAATGAACACCACCAGTTCTGTCCGCTGAGCGCCATTGTCGACGGAGCTGAAGAGATCGCCGACATTGGGCAACCGGTTCAGAAAGGGAATACCGTCACGAGACGCTTGCTGCTTCTCGCTGATCAGGCCTGCAAGGAGCACCGTCTGGCCGTTCGCCACCGAGATGGTGCTCGCCACCCGCCGCTTCGAAATCGTCGGCGTCAGGGTGTTCGAGGCCCCGACCACGGCCGAAATTTCCTGCTCGATTTGCATCGTCACGGCATCGTTCTGTCCGATGCGCGGGATCACGTTCAGGATAATTCCCGTGTCGCGAAACTCGACTTGGCTGACCAGCGGCGCTCCGGGCACCGTGATACCCTGAGCTTGCGTCGTGGTGATCGGCACCGAGTCGCCAACTTGGAGCGAGGCCGGTTGATTCTCGAGCACCACAAGCGAGGGTGACGACAGGATTTTGACGTCGGTGAAGCCGTCGAGGGCCGAGAGCACAATGTCCGGGCCGGAATAGCCGCCGACGAGAAAGTTGAAGCCGCCGCCGGCCGCGGGGCTCAGCAGGTTGCTCGCACCGCCTGCCGTGGCTGCGGCTGCGCTCAAGAGGCCGATCGAGCCCTTGTTCTTACCGAGGCCGAGGCTTTGCGAGTCGAGGAAGTACTGCACGCCGTACTTAAGCTGGTCGGTAAGCGTCACCTCAGCAATCGTCACGTTGACGGCAACCTGGACCGGTGTCGCGTCGAGTTGGCGCAAAGCTGCGTTGATCTTACGGTAGGTCTCGCCGTCGGCGTAGGTGACGACCGAGTTGTTCGCTTGATCAGCGCTGACCGAAACCCGGCGCGCGCCGTTGCCGCGCCGCGTGAAGTCGAGGCTATCGCTGCTAGCTCCTAGCGCCGTTGGCGAGCCCCCGTCGGCCATGCCGTTGTTCGGAACGGCGTCGCCGTAAGCGGAAGCGAAGCGTGCCCGCAGCAGGTCGGCTCCGTTATTCTGCTGGCCGCCGTTGTTCTGGCTCCCCGAGTTGCCCTGTCCGAGGCCGCCGCCGTAGCCGGAGTTGCCGCCATTCAGACCACCCTGGTTGCCACCGCCGAAGTTCCGGCCCTGCCCCTGACCCGAACCGTTGAGACCTCCAAGCCCGGCGCCCTGCGGCCCCGTATTCGTGTTCAGGCTCGAATTCCCTGTCCCAAAGAGGCCGTTGATAATGCGAGCGAGCTCCTTCGCGTCGCGGTAACGGGCCTTGTAGATGAATACCGTTTCCTCGGCGGCTTCGACGGTGCCGTCAAGCTTGCGCACGAAGGTTTCGGCCCGACGGATCAGCGACGGATTCTTCGACATTGCCATAACGGCGCGGAGGCGCGCGATCGGCTTAAATTGGATCAGGCCGGAACTCGCTCCATTCTCTCCAGTATCGAAGAGCTGTGTCAGCTCCGCGACCACCGTCTCGGGCCGGGCCCGACGCAATTCAAACAGGCTCACCGATTGCCCACGCATCCAATCCGCATCGAAGGCGAGGATGGCGCTCACCGCCTCCTGCCGCCGTGAGCCGGGGCCCTTCACGATGATGGTGTTGCGGCCCGTATCGAAGCGCAGCCCGTCGGCCTCCGTGACGAAGCCTGAGACGAGCTTCGACATTACAGCGGCCGAGACGTAACGCAGCGGGACCACCGACACGCCGTAGCCCGGCGCCTGCGCATTGCCGAAGCTGACATTGCCGATGCTAGTGGCGGCCGCAGTGATCCGGTACCCGGCGGCGTTGCGGGTCATGGTGTAGCCCTGGCCCGTCAGCACCGTCTCCAGGGCCGCCAGGAGTTCGACCCGGCTCATCGGCCGCGGCGAGGAAATCGTGATCAGCCCGGCTACGTCCGCGGCCATCGTATAATTCAAGCCGAGGGTGTCATTTAGGATTGCGTGGACGACATCTTTGACCTCAGCCCGCTCGAAGTTGAGCCGATAGCTCCCGGACTCCGATGTCGGCGCGCCGATCTCCTGAGGCTCTGCGCCGAGTGCAGCCGTCGATTCGATATCCTCGGGCTTGAAATTGAAGGTCCGACCCTCGCTGCGATCAGGCCCGACCACGGCGTCGTTGGAAGGCTTGCCGGCGGCAAGCCTTCGCAAGGGGCGCGCCGACAAATCCACCTCGGTTTCCGGACCGGTCAGGCTGGCGCGCGGCGGCCCCGCATCACGACCAAAAGCGGCGCTGCCGAAAAGTCCTGCGGAGCAGATCACAGCAAAAGACAGCCGCATCAAAGACATAGGAGATTTTTCCGATCCCGGCGCTGCGTTAACGTATCCTTCATTCTTCCGTCTGCCCACCGGAATGGGCGTCACTTTACAGCTTTCTCAACTGAGTGTGCCTAATCAAACACGTTCGAAGAAAATGCCGAAACGGTAAGGTTATTTTAGGAGAACTGTCATTGTCGCGAATCACCATAAGGCTAAGTTGCCCGCCGACGCTGCGATTTAAAACTGCAGGTCCGTCGGAGGGAGTGAATCATGACCAATAAGCAGACGGCCAACGAGAGCGAGGTTTCGGGCCTCGAGCCCGGCACGAGCGTGATCAACCTGGAGAAGGGCCGCCGCGCCTTCCTGCAGACGCTCGGTCTCGGCCTCGCCGGCACGGCCATTCTCGGCGCAACCGGTACTTCGGCTCAGGCTCAAGTCGCGCCGGACGTAACCGACGCCGACATCGTGAACTTCGCGCTCAACCTCGAGTACCTCGAGGCCGAGTTCTACCTGAACGCCGTGAACGGCTCGGGCCTGAAGGCAGGCGACATCCAGGGCGTCGGTGCTGTTGGTGCCGTCAACGGTGGCGGTCGCGCCGTTCCCTTTAGCGATGCGAACGTCCGCCGTTACGCCTTCGAGATCGCGGCCGACGAAGAAGCACACGTTCGCACCCTGCGCGCGGCGCTGGGCAGCGCCGCCGTCAGCCGCCCGCGGCTCGACATCGACTTCGCCTTCACGGCGGCCGCTCGCGCCGCCGGACTGATCGGCCCGAGCGACCGCTTTGACGCCTATGCCAACGACAACAACTTCCTGCTCGCCTCGTTCATCTTCGAGGACGTTGGCGTCACCGCGTATCTCGGCGCTGCCCCCCTTATTCGGGATAAGGGTATCCTTGCCGCGGCCGCCAGCATTTTGGCGGTTGAAGCCTACCACGCTGGCATTATCCGGACGACGCTGTTCGCTCGTGGTCTGATCGCTCAAGCCGATGCGATCTCCAACGCTCGCGACTCGCTCGACGGGGCCTCAGATCTTGACCAGGGCATTGACGGGCTTCAGTCCGCAACGCCGGGCTTCAATCGGGGCGATGCCAACTTGGTGCCTACTGACCGCAACGGCCTCGCCTTTGCACGGACCCCAGGTCAGGTGCTCAACATCGTCTACTTGAACACCACGCAGAGCCCGGGCGGCTTCATCCCGGGCGGCCTCAACGGGCGTCTGCGCTAGTGCTTCCCAAGCGAAGCGGAGGGTCGGCTCGCAGATAGTATATGCGAGCCGACAGAGCGATAGCGCCTTCTCCTTGGTCAAGTGATCATGGAGGGTGGGTTAGCTCACACCTTGGCGCTGTTTAACACCTGTCAGGTGTCGAACAGCGCCGTTTCCCTCTTTTTGTCGCCGATGGTCGAGACCCTACAGCCCCCAAGCCACTCGGCTTGAGAGGGCGTTCTCGAGTTTCGTGCAGGGTGGTCCGCTCATCAGCCTCTCGCGTCGCGAAGCGTTGAGCGCGCGAAGCTAGCGGGTACCCGAATTGCTGAGTTGCGGGAGATTGGAGATGCGGGAGGCAGGCTGCTGGCTCGGCAGGCCTCCGACGCTGAACAGCCGGTAAGTCTTCTCCCGGTTGCCGTTGCGCAGACTCACGCGGTCTGGACCGATCGCATCAACCCGCCACGCGTCAACTGTGTCCCCGACCTTTAGGTTTAGCGCAGGGCCGCCCGCCTGCCGACGCAGGATCGCAACAGCCCTGTCGGCCCCCGCGATGACGCCAACGAGACGCAGATCCGGCGGCGGCACTTCCACCGGTATCGGTATTGGTACTGCAAGGACGGCTTGGCGTGGCGGCGGAGGCCGTCTTGAGGGTGCAAAGAGTGGTCGCCCTTTGAACCCATTCAGCGCGGCGGGATCCAGAGCGCCCAGGGGGTTCAGGTTTGTAGCCTTTGCAGGTTCCGACGCTGCGGCCGTGCGGACAGGAGGAGGCGCGCCATCAGCAACTTGCGCCCCTGGGCGATTGATTGCGGATCCAAGCAGGAGCAGCGCCAGCGCGACACTCCAACCATTGGCACGTCGGATTGAGCAAGGGAGCGGGCGACTCACTGGGTGTCCCCCCTACGATGGCCGCGGACGGCCAGGGCAACGCGAAGCGTCGGGTCGGCCTCCTCGCTGTTCGCGTTCCGACCTGAAACAGGTCGGATGTTGACGGCTTCGACGGTCAGAAGCGGAAGGCCAGCCTCAAGCGCGAGAAGCAGATCGAACAGCCCCTCGTTGCCAATATCGAGGCTCAGCCGCAGCAGGATACTACGTGGCGACGTCGCATCCGGCGCTTCATCACCGCGAACCTCGATCAGCCGGCCACCCGCACGTTCGACGAGGATGACAAGCCGCTGCTGCAACTCAGCATGCGCGAGGCTGTCGGTGCCAGCGGTAAGGTAGATGGTCGAGAGGTCACCCCGCGTCGGCGCCGGTCGGCCAGCCTCGGTGCGAACGCGCGCTTCAACCTGAGCAAGATGGCCGGCAGTCGCGTCCGTCGCCGCGGCGGCTTCCGACCAGCGCAGGAGATTGGCGATCATCACCGACAGGAGCAGAAGGGGGGTGCCGATGACGAGCGCTACGGCGAGCGGCCCGAACCAGCGTGCGTTTTGGGCCTGCGAGAGCGTCATCGCGATCTCCTCGACCCATCGGTTCCTGTGGCATCGCTCCTCGTTGCGATGAGATCAAACGCGTCCCGCTTGTCCGCATCCCGGATCACAGGGGCGGCAAAGCGGAGGTTCTTCAAGCCAGCTTCAGCCTCCAGGCGTTCGATCAGCGCGGGTGCGTCCGTCGAACGTCCGACGAGGCGGATCCGGGTCGGATCGATGTCAAGTTCGCGCAGGACCGTTCCATCGGGCAGAGCCTTGCTCAGTTTATCGATCAGCACGATTGTCGCGCTGTCCGGGCGCTTCGCCTCGATCAACGTCCGCTCGCGCGAGGTCCCGCCGTCCCGGGAGGCAAGCTTGCTACGGAGCGTCGCGAGGCGCTGTTCCGTATCCTGCAGGTCGGCCTCGGCGGAGGTTGCGAGAACGGTGCTGACGAGGCAAGCGGCCGCAAGGACTGCGAGGATGATTGCAAGGTATCGACCAGTCCCTGAACGCAACCGTCCGTCGGTGGCCTGCGCTCGGTCCTTGTACAGGTCGAACCGCAAGGGCGCATCGAGCGGCTCGGCCGCGCTTCCCAGAGAGGTGACGCTGAGGCCCGCCGCCTCCAGCCGTGCGATGTGGGGTGAGGCGAGATCGATCGAGGTTGCCAGCAGTTCCACGCCGATGGTCCCGTCCTCGGACACTCCATCGACGACGCTGTAGCCATAGAGCACCTTGTCGGCCCGCCACGGCGTAAGCCGCTCAAGCCGGTGTGCGATAATCGGCTCGAGATAGCTGCGCCCGGCGTCGGGGAGGCGAAGCGTCCGCGTCAGGAACAGCTCGGGCGGCAGCCTCAACTGCACTTCGCCCGAGCGGAACGCATCGGGTGCCCGAGCGCCGGTGGCAAGTTGAAATCCTTCGCCGATTCCGCCCTTCCGCAGCGCATACAGCACAAGCCCGTCCGGCGTGATGACCGCCACGTGACGCGCCGTCATCGCCGTGCGGGCGACGAGCGGGCGGACACTCGAGACGAAGGCGTCGAGCAACGCTGCGCCCACGTCGCGTATCGCCGTTGCTGCCGATCGTGCCGGGACCGTGATATTCAGCACGCCCGAACTTCCCTTCCGCCTTCGTTTCTCGTCATCCCGAGATCCGCAAAACCTCGTCAAGGGAGGTGAGCCCGCGGCTCGCCTTCTCGATCCCGTCGTCGAGCATCGTGGTCATACCGGCACTGCGCGCCGCCTGCAGAATCACTCGGGGATCAGGCTGGCCTCGAATCAGCACGCGCAAATCATCATTGACGGCCATCGCTTCGAAAACGCCGACACGTCCGCGATAGCCGCTCTCGTTACAATGGGCACAGCCGACCGCGCGATGAAAGGCCTGACCCATCGCCCCGACGCCGCCTCGGCGCGCGAGAATGTCCTGGGCGATGCCCTGGCTCTTCGGATCGGGAACGCGGCAGCGTTCGCACAATCGACGGACGAGGCGTTGGCCGATCACGCCGCGCAGGCTGGAGGCGATGAGATACGGCTCGATACCCATATCGACGAGGCGCACCACCGCATCGACGGCACTGTTGGTGTGGAGCGTCGTCAGCACCAGATGGCCGGTGAGCGCGGCTTGGATGCCGATTGCCGCCGTCTCGCGGTCGCGCATCTCGCCGACCATGATCACGTCGGGGTCATGGCGCAGGAACGAGCGAAGGGCAGTGGCGAAGGTCAGCCCGATCGCCGGCTTGATCTGAGTCTGATGGATGCCCGGAAGCTGATACTCGACCGGGTCCTCGACGGTGACAATCTTTCGCGCCGGATCGTTCAGAAGCGAGATTGCGGTCGCGAGTGTTGTGGTCTTGCCGCTTCCCGTAGGACCGGTGACGATGATGATGCCGTGCGGCTCGGCCAACAACGCGACCACTGCGTCCCGGTCACGATCGGACAGGCCGACGCGCTTGAAGTCGAGAAGCCGCGTGTCCTTGAGCAGGATGCGCAGCACTGCCGTCTCGCCATAGAGCGTCGGCATGATCGCGACGCGCAGATCCGCTTCGGTGTTGCCAACCTTGACGTTGGTACGCCCATCCTGCGGCAGGCGGCGCTCGGCGATGTCGAGGCTGGCAAGAATCTTGACGCGCGAGATCACCGCTGCTGCCATGTGGCGCGGCATGGTCTGCTGCGCGCGGAGGTGTCCGTCGACACGGAACCGGACCTTGAGCTCCTCGCGGCCCGTCTCGATATGGATATCGGTCGCACCAGCCTGGATCGCGCGCTCCAACAACCCGTCAATCACGCGAACGATGGGGGCGCCGCGCGCGAGATCCTGAAGGGTTTCGATGTCGTCCGACAGGGCGTAGTCCGACGATGCCTCGGCCTTGTCGCGGGGCACATCGACCGGGCGGCTGCGCTCGAACAACTCGTCGATTTCCTCGAAGGAGAGCACGACGAGGGGGACCGGGCCACCAAGGGCGAGGCTTACGGCTCGAATCGGTTCGAGATAGCCAGGATCGGCGACTGCCAGCAACGGCCGCTCGTCCCGCTTGACCGGGTAAAGGTAGGCCTCACGCAGGAAGTCGCGGGAGAGGTCGGCGAGCGCGTGCGGCAGGGCGGCGATCGCGTCGCGATCTGCCCGTGGGACGCCATGGTAAGCCGCTACCGCATCAGCGAGATCGACGGCGGAGACTGTCCCCTCGCGCCAAATGGCCTCGGCTGCTCCCCCGTTGGCACGGGCTGAGGGAAGTACCGTTGTGAGCCCGCGACGTCGCCGGAGAAATTCGGCGAGCGTTTCGCCCGTTACAGCTGTCGCTTGAGCATCTGTCAGCATGCGTCGCCCTCCCATGCCGCGACGGATCTGGAATGTTGAAGTCTATACGCATTGCTCAGTTCGCGAGCGAAGGAGATGGTGAAGTTCCGGCAAAACCGCTCGCTGTGTCCTCTTAGCGACATCCGAGGTTTGTCCAAGAACACACCTTTGATCGATACCGGCTGATCGCTTCCCTGAAGGCTGACGTGCGGCCTCAGCCGGGCTTGTCTGTCAATGACCACAGGGCTACCAACCCGCGTCCCTGGCATGGAGGCCGGCCCGGCGCGGCCGTTCTGAAGCGATCGAGAACCTCAAAGCGCGAATGAGATCCACTGAACGGGCGACGATGCGTGACGATGTCATTCTCCGGCAGGAAGTCGATGACCGCCTTGATCGCGCGTGAAGGGTCCTGCCCCCTGCTCGTCGGCCGTACTTCTCGCATCGGGTCCGATTGGGCCTTCTGCAGCTTTCGTCTTCCGACCTCAATGCCCATCCCGCTCGCGGTGATCTCCCCGGTGGACGTGGAACTTGCGACCTGGGCTTTCACCGGCATGAAAGCGCCGGCGCATCAGCCGACCTGCCTCTTGCTGGTACGGCCCCGTAGCGCGGCCGCCGCGACTGCTATTGCGAACGGGACGGAGCTCGTTCTCAGGACGCATTTTCGCGACATCGCCATCGCGACGGGTCCGGCTGAAGGTGCGAGCCACCTGTCCTCAGGTGAGCGCGCCGTCGCCGCCCGCGCCGTGTTGTCTTCGATTGCAGACGCAAATGTCGCGGCCCTTGCTGACCCCATTACCCTGCTTTTGCCGGACCTTCATTTCCTTCCAGAGCCAACGAAAGGGCTGGATCTTACCATTTCAAATGACACTGGCTCATCCTGCACGCTGTCGGGCGTGGACGTGCCGAATTTTATTCTTTTCGAATCCGATGTCGGAACACGCTGCGCTCGCGTCGCGGCAGCGCGCCTGACCTTCTCGCCGAACCCGCTGATGGATCTCGACCTCGAACCAGTCTGGGGACCCGAAACTTTCCCTCCTGCCCGCGCGATCCTCATTGGTCACAGACGTTTTCGTGCGGTCCGTGTCCCTAAGATTGCTGCGTAATGGCTGAGTTGCCTACCGCAGGGCGAGAGACGGCACCGACGGTACTTGTCGTAGCGCCGATGCCTGCAGCCCCAGCCAGCGCTGGGAACCGGCGTCGGCTTGCTATGACCTGCTCGGCTTTGCAGCGGATGGGCTTTGCCGTGGATTTTGCCTATTTCGCTCACGAAGATCAGATCTATCGGCGTTTCGGCCAGCATCCACCGACCGATTTCGCCACAATGAAAGCGGCCTTCCAGCGTACGTTCCTTATCGAGGCGGAGGACACGATCCCGCTCAAGACCCGCTCCCCTGCCTTCGGGATCGACGAATGGGCCTCGGGAACGCTCGACCGTTTCGTAGCGTGGTATGCCGCCGAGCATCCCGACACGGTGGCGATCCTCGTCAACTACGTCTTCCTGTCGCGCTGCCTGGAGCAGGCGCCGGGGATGCTGAAGCTCATCGACACGCACGACCGCTTCGCCGACCGGCAATTGCAGTATCGTCCGTTCCGCGCCGAGCCCAACTTCTTCTACACCGACCGTCGGAGCGAGGCCTTGGCGCTCGATCGTGCCGACGTGGTGCTGGCGATCCAGTCGGAGGAGGCGGCCTATTTCGCTTCCCTGACGAACCGGCCGGTGCTGCTGCTGCCGCCAGCCTTTCCGGTCAATGCCCCGTTCGCGGCCCCAAGCCGGATTGCGCGGATTGGATTCGTCGGGCACGGCAACGACCCCAACCTATTCTCGATCAGCAAGTTCGCCCATGAATGGGCGGCCGGCTGGACCTCGGACAGACCGCAACTGCGGATCGCGGGGGAGATCTGCAACGCACTCGGCGGCCTCGATCTGCCGGGCGTCCAGCTGCTCGGCTACATCGACCATCTTTCCGATTTTTATCGCGAAACCGATGTAATCGTGGCGCCGATGCTGATGGGCAGCGGCCTTAAGATGAAGGTTGGCGAAGCGCTGTCCTACGGCGTTCCGGTTGTCGGCACCGAACTCGCCTTCGAGGGGTTCGGCGCCGAGGTGTCCGCTCATCGATGTGCTGGCGTGCGTGAGGTCAAGGCGACGATCCTGTCGCTCCAGGCAGATGCGACCGGGATCGCGGCCTTGACCGAGGCTTGCGCCACGCTGTTTGCCCGCTTCAACGCGACCGCACATCGATCGGAGGCCGAGCTCGGTGACTTGATCCGAGCCGCCGTTCCAAGCCGCCCTTATGCCGGCTCGAGGCGCGCGGTCGTCTCGCCCCCGGAGCGAATGATACAAACTTGGCCGACCTGCATTCGTTCGGCCGGCTGCGTGGTCATGGACGATCCCGGCCTCGGCCGACTTCTCGCGACCGAGCGCCTTGGCGAGGAGGCGGCCCGCGCCGCTAGATACGCCCCGGAGCGCCGGCGCTGGTACGCCGAGTCCCAGCCGCCTTCGGCGACGATTTCGTCTGTGGGTGCCCTACACGTCGCCTTTTCACCGGAATGGATTCGTGAGAAGCGGCTGCCGCGGGAGGTTCGCGAGTCCGCAGCACGCGCGTTCCGCGATGTCCAGCCTGACTGGACGACGCATGCAAGGCGCATCGGCGGAAATGCGAGCAGTTTCGATCTGGCGCTCGTTCTGCCGAGCTACCTGCTCACCGCTTCCCGTGCCGTCGCTGCCTTTCTGATCGAGGCGGCCACGGACCGCGCTCACGAACTGACTGTCGATGGGATCGCCCCGCTGAGCTTATCGCCGGGCTACGCCTTCGACGCAGAACGCACGGACCTCACCCCAGTGCCGGCGGCGGTCCATTTCTCCAGCGCTGCTTCCAACCACCTTTCTGCGGACGGGACCGTGCTGTTCCTTACCGACGATATGATCGGCCGGATCGTGATCGTGAATGCGCGCGACGGCGAGAACATCGGATCATGAGCGAGATGTCCGTCACCAATGACCTCAAGGTCGGCACGGCTCAGGAAGATGCCGCCGAGGGTGATGCGTCTCAAAACAATTCATCCGAGGCCGAGCCCTTCGACGCCATTGATGCAGGAATCGGCCGACGGGTCGTGGTCGCCGAAGCGCGCCTCATCTGGGATGCCCTATTCCTCAACGACGTGCGGATCGCCTTTCGCGCGGAAGACGCGCCGCTCGTTTCTATCGTTATCGTCTCGCTCAATGCCCGCCACGTCCTGGCCCTTACGCTCTGGCGCCTCGCGGCGCAGCAGGCGCTTGCGGGGTTGCCCTTCGAAGTCATCGTCGTCGACAACGCCTCGGCGCCGGAGACCCGTGTCCTGTTCGATCACGTCGACGGTGCGACGATCATTCGGAACGACGCGAATGTCGGGTTCGGACCAGCTTGTAACGCCGGCGCGGAGAGGGCCCGTGGCCGCTTCCTTTTGTTTTTGAACCCCGATGTCGACTTAATGCCAGGCGCACTACGCGTGATGGCCAGAACCTTCAGCGAACTCGACCATGTGGGGATCGTCGGCGCACGCCTGGTCTTCCCCGGAGGCATCTTGCAGGAAGCCGGAGCCACCTTCCGCGACGACGCGCAGGTCACGCATCCCAATTTCAGGGGCGTACCAGACCCATTCGCGCCGGAAGCCAGCTTCACACGCGATGCGGGCTACGTCTCAGGCGCCGTGCTGATGATTGAGCGAGCGCTATTCCAAGCGCTCGACGGTTTCGACGACGCCTACGCGCCCGCATACTTCGAGGACACCGACCTCTGCGTGCGTTGCCACCAGGCAGGACGGCGCGTGATATATCAGGCCCGCGCGACCGCGGTGCATTTCGAGAATGCCACCAGCGCCAAGCGCGCCGACGTCGAGAGGCTACTCGACCGCAATCGGGCGCTGTTCCTGGACCGGCATCGCACATGGCTGTTCCGTCAGGGACCATCGCGGCATGGTTTTGCCGCGCGGGACCAAGACCCCTGGGCATTGCGCGTTCTGTTTATCGATGACACCGTGCCTCATCTCGACATGGGCGCCGGCTACCCGCGTGCCAACCACATCGTCAACACGTTAGCTCGGCTCGGCTATGCCGTGACGCTCTATCCGATCTATCGCGCGGATGCCGAGCAGGCTCAGCGTTGTCGCGACATCGACGCGCGGGTCGAGATCTTGACCGCCGACGGTCGCGACGGTCTCGAACGGCTGATCGTCGAGCGGCCCAGCTATTTCGACGTGCTCTGGGTTAGCCGGCCGCACAACATCGGTCTCGTTGTGCAGACCCTGCAGGATGCAGGGTCGAGCCCACGAACCTTCGCCAAAACCCGGGTCGTATTCGACTCCGAGGCGCTGTTCGCGTCACGCGCCTTCGTCGCGGCGGTCGCGGAAGACGGCTTCGGCATTGCGGCGGATCTCGCCGAGAAGGCTATATCCGAAACGCGGCATTACGCGATCGCCGATCAGGTGGTCTGTGTATCGCAAGCTGAGGCGCGGCTTCTCGCCAACTACACCCGGGTCAATGCGACGGTTCTCGGCCATGCCATGGCGCCGCGGGAGACCACTCCCCCGGACTTCGCGTCGCGGCGAGGTTACCTGTTCATCGGCGCGCTGTCCGCGGAGGGACAGCCGAACGTCGACTCGCTGGACTGGTTATTCGACGAGGTATGGCTGCGGCTGCGCACGCGAATGCCCGATGCGACCCTCTGCATTGTCGGCAGCATCACGCCGGCAATCCGGGCACGCTATCAGCGGCCCGGCGTCACAGTGATGGGTCGTGTCGCTGACGCGGAGCCCTTCTTCGATGCGGCTCGCGTCTGTCTCGCTCCAACGCGGTTCGCGGCGGGCATTCCACACAAGGTCCATGAGGCAGTGCGGCACGGGCTGCCGTGTTTCCTCACGCCCATCCTTGCCGCGCAGATCGGCTGGGAGGAGGGCGAAGGCTTCGAAAGTTGCGATTGGCTTGATCCGATTGCCTTCGCTGAAGGCCTCATTCGCCTTCATGAGACGCCCGATCTCTGGCGACGCGTGCAGGATGCGGGACTGACACGTATCCGCGAGGAGTGCGCGCCGGATACCTATCGCGAACAACTTCGCCGCATCTGCGAGGCGTCGACCTTCGCATGACCAATATCGCTGCGCCGCACCTGAACCGTAGACTCACGGGTATGTTGCGCCGGCTCGTATTTGGCCGGGTGCCGAAACTCTTCGACACAGCCTATTACTTGAAGACCCATCCCGATGCGGCGGCTTCCTGGCTCGATCCGTACCTCCACTACATCCTCGTCGGTGGGCGCCGTGGTTACGACCCTAACGACAACTTCGACACGGCCTTCTACCGGACCCAGATCAAGACGCGTGGCAACCCGCTGCGCCACTACATCGAAATCGGCGCGGCGATGGGCCTCGATCCGCACCCGCAGTTCAGCACGTTCAGTTATCTCGGACGGTACCCGGACGTCGCCGCGAACAAGGCGAACCCCCTTCAGCATTATCGTGAGCATGGTCGGCCGGAGCGGCGCATTGCCGATCAATCAACGCTCCTGCCACGCGCGATAGTCGCTCTGGCCGGCATTCCGTCCGCGCATCACTGGATGCTGCCAGCCCAGGGGGTGCATCAGTTCAGCCTCGCCCTGCTACGTTCTCCGCCAAATGGATCGACAGCGGAGCCGATCCTCCGGTTGCGCGTATCGATCAGCCTGGATTTTGATGCAGTGGACGGGGTCGCAGAGGTCATCACTCGTTTTTCGACGGGCGTGCAGGATACCGTTGTTCTTACTCTAAATGCCGACCCTGTACGGGGTGGCGGAGTGCCGAGTCTCATCCTGGCACTCGACCATTGCTACGTTTACCCCATCGCCGACGATGGCAAGCGGATCGTACGATACACGCAAGCCGTGGTGTGGGACGTTCGACCGAGCACACCACGTGTCATGTCGACTCTTCCGAATGGCACGCTTCGCATTTAGACGTCGCGCAGCTTCTTCCAGCAAGGTGGCAACGGCCGACCCCCCAATCAGTTACCCGGCTTCGAAACTAGCGGATCGTTAGTTGCGTGACGATGGCGAGCTGAGCGGGCGGTCCTGAGCCGCTCGGTTGAGTTGGCGAGGTGGCAACCGCTCGCGCAGGCGGGTGGTAGCCCAAACCCGGGTGTGGGCGAACAACGTTAAAGCGTGCCCTCATTTCCGCTTAGGCTCGGCGTCAAGTTCAACCCGCGAACCCAAACTCTAAAGTGTGGGCTCGCGTCGCAAAACAGTCCCGTTAAGCTTTCGTTTAAAGTGGCTGGTGCGTGAGCCAGGCAAGGGATTGAATGACTTGACAACGCCAAGGTGACGCATCTTTCTGCGCTTAGCCTGGGCAGCTTTTGCGTGATCGAGCCGCGTCTTCTCACGCCCGCATAATTCATGGGCTGGACCCATGTTCTCGATCTCGTCGGCTCCACCGAGTTCAAGCGCCCGGATATGCTCAACAATCCACCGTTCACGGACGCCATCAATGCGGCGGTCGCATACCACGCAGGTACCACCGGTCCGCTCCCAGGCTTGAAGCCGACGTCGGCGCGATAGCGACAGACGACGCGTCGTCCCTACGTCTTCAGGGAGGTCAAAAGCCATTACGGTCCTCCCTCAGATGAAAGGGACGGTCAGCAAGGGTTCTTAGCGCACGGTAAGACAAGCTCTCCCAGTCACAGAGAAGCTGTTCGTAGTGCTCGATGAGATCTCTGAGTTCCGCGTCGTCCTCGTAGGCCACGAGTTTCACCTGCAGTCCTAGTGAGGCCACGGTGGCGCGTGCGGGATCGGCCGCGCGTTCGCGCGGTTTCTGTCTGGGCATGAGATGCCTCGTACTTGATTAGTGGGTATGAATTTAGAAGGCTGGATCAAACCGACTTCGGCCTACCCGGTCGCGTTATGGAAGCGAGCTCAAAACTGCCGGCGCTATCCCGGAAATCCTGGGCTTGCTCAGTCACGCAGCAACCACTTGGGTGCCCGGCTTTGGCTTTGAGCGTTTTGCCAAAATCGTCGGGGAGACTTCCACATTCTTCTCTAAGATCCCGACCCCGCCTTCCATGACGTTCACG
>NZ_BPQP01000064.1 GCF_022179305.1 Methylobacterium iners | reverse complement strand
GCCACGGCGCGCCAAGTCGCCTATCGCAAGGTATATCAGCGATGGGCTCTGGGTGCGATGGGGCGTGTGGACGCTTGCGCTCGCTCCCACCTGACAACGACGTGGGCAGGAAGTCCCTAGTCAGGATTGGCGCGCTAGCACCGCGACGAGGTACTCGTCGGCGAAGACGAGCCGGCCGTCGGTGTCGCCGCCTCCGGGCGCGACCTGCACAGGCTCGAGACGAAGGCTCATGCCGCAGAGCGGTCTCCCAGGTGCAGGTAATTGGCCTTGAACTCCGCCAACGTCCTCAGGCGCGGCAAGTTCAGGATCGTCAGCCGCCTGCCCCCCAGTTCGATCAGCCCCTGCCGCCGCAACTCCTGCAGCGAGCGGTTCACATGCACGTTCGACAAGCCCGTCGTGTCGGCGATGTCGAGCTGCGTGATGGGCAAGTCGTAGCTGTTGCCCTGCGCGAGGCCGACCGCCCCCAGCCGCACCAGCAGCTCGCAGAACAGATGCGCGATCCGCTCCACGGCCGAACGGCAGCCGACATTCATCAGCCACTCGCGCAGGGTCGCCTCGTCCACGAGCGTCGCCATGCGAAGCGCGCGAGCGATCTGCGAATGATGCTGCACCAAAGCCGCCACGGTCTCGGGGGCGATGCGGACCACCTTGCAGGCCGAGAGCGTGGTGATGGTGTGATCCATCCGGGAGAGCAGCGCGACGTCGAGGTCGCCCATGTCGCCGGGCACCAAGTAGGCCATGATCTGGCGATGGCCGTTGGCGCGGTGCTTGAGCCGCCCGGCAAAGCCCTCCATGACGAGGAGCACGCCATCGGGCCTGTCGCCCTCGTGCACGAGACTGGTCTGCGGCGGCACGATGCGCGCATTGGCGCTGACCTGCTCCAGCACCACTCGGTCGGCCTCCGACAAGGCCGCGAAGCCTTCCAGCTTGCGCACGAACGGGTTGCTCACGCTCCCGGCCTGCTCGACCACCGGGAGGGATGAGGCTCGCTCCCCGTCTGCACGCGCAGCATTAGACCCGCCCAAGAAGAGCTCGTCACACAGGGCCACCACGTCCCGGGCCAAAGCAGGCTTGATCAGCCATGGCGCGCCCTGGAAGCTGACGGGATGTGACGTGTCCTGCCGGCAGGCAGAGTGGACCAGGAAGGGCACGCTACGTCGACGCAGTTCCTCGGCCAGGGTGGCGCTGGACCCGTCTCTCAGAGTGATGTCGATGATGGCGAGGGTCGGGCTGTTCTGGCTGAGCGCTGCCAGGGTCTCTCGCGTGGTCGCGAACGGTCCGAGCACGCGGTAGCCCGCGGCCTGCAACGCATCGCTCAGATCCAGGCTGACAAAGCTGTCCGCTTCCGCTAGCAGCGCCACAGGCTGCTGTGCCATCTCTTGCATACAAAGCTCCGGAAAGGCCGGCTAAGAGCCTAGCGCGGCGTTCTGGCCGTTTTAACGAGTGATATTAACTCAGGTTCATTGCGCGCAAGGTAGTCCGTAGGCTTGGTCTGATTTCGTACTCTCTTTTGTGCGATACCAGACAAAGTAAAGTCCAAGCCGAGTTGGCTTTGCATCTCTTGCAATACTTCTGTGTCTTCGCTATTTACTTCGTATCGTCTGCACGATGATCCGAGCGCAAACGACTAGGAGACACGCCGTGCTCTTGCTCCGACAGGCAGACGAGAGCCGTGGCTCAGCTTCAGCAGAATGCCGTGCGCAATCGCCTCCTCCGGGCGATGTCCCCCGACGATTTCGCGCTGCTCCAGCCGCACCTGCAGCCCATGGCGACCGAGCTTCGCCAGACCCTCATCGCACCCAACGAGCCCGTCACGAGGCTGTTCTTCCCGGAGGTTGCCTACACCTCCATCGTGTCGGAGGGTTCGGGCGGTCGGATCGAAGTCGGGCTCATTGGACGCGAGGGCCTCGTCGGCGCCTCGCCCGTCTTGCTCGACAGCGGCACCACGCCCTACCACGAGTTCGTCCAGCATCCCGGTGAGGTGCTTGGCATCGATGCCGTGAGTTTCTGCGCCGCCGTCGACCACAGCCCAACCTTGCGCAGGCTGATGCTGCGCTACCTCCAGACCAAGTTGGTTCAGGCCCGCCACACGGCTTACGTGAACGGGGCCTTCAACATGGATGTGCGCCTCGCGCGCTGGCTCCTGATGTGCCACGACCGGCTCGACGGCGACGAGATCGTGGTGACCCATGAGTTCATCTCGCTGATGCTTGGCGTTCAGCGCTCCGGTGCGACGCTGGCCGTGCAGACGCTGGAGAGCAACGGCCTCATCAAGGCGGCGCGGGGGCGGATCACCGTGCGCGACCGGGACCGCTTGGTGGCCCTGGCAGACAGCAGCTACGGCGCGACGGAAGCGGAATACGCCCGCCTGATCGGGGGAGTGTGAGATGCCCCGCTACTTCTTCAACCTTCGACATCGTCCAGGACCTGATGGGCTGGCAGTGGACCCGGAAGGCAACGAACTCGCGGACCTGAGCGCCGCGCGGGAGCACGCCTTGTTCATGGCCCGCGACATGATTGCCAGACTGCGCACGGACGTCGTCCGAGACTGGTTCGTGTGCTCCTTCGAGATCGAGGACAAGGACGCTCAGCTTCTGCTCACGGTGCCGTTCAGCGACACCGTCTCGGACGAGGGTGTCTGGGAGTAAGTCAGACCCACTGCCCCAGCAGCGCGCGATGTTCCAATAGGACTTGCACTCATGGAACATTCCAGGTCGGCCAGAACCAGTTCTGAGCAGGCAGTCCTGCTGCTTGGAGCCGGGCCCCGTACCGCGAAGTCTCAGATCCTATTGGAACGCTGACGATGCTGGCGAACTGAACTTCCATGCCCCGTGAGAAGGTCCGCTTCGCCGATAAGGAGACGGGCGGAAAGCCACCCATCCCGGTCATATTCGTCCGTTTTATCAAGCCGCCCGGAAGTGGACGCTCGGAAGGTCCGACATGGGTCGAGTGCTAGCGTTCCGCTTAAAGGCCTAGAAGGGTGGAAAGCAAACCTTGACTATTCGACGTGACTGTCTCGCCAACTTTGTGGCCCACTGTCGGGTGTTTGCAGTTGAGACAGAGGCTTTCTCCGATCGACCCAGGCCTAGTTGGCTTCCTCGGTCCGGCCATTCTCATTGAACACATACCAACGCTTGGCTGACATTGAACCATGTTGTTTGTCGGCCGTGGCCTACACGAACAACATCGTAGGAGAGGCTAACGCTCGTTCGTCTCCCTGAGGCTGCACCTCAGCCGGATGCGTAGCTTCTAACCGCTGCCGCTTCGGTGAAGCAGAAGTCGAGTTGAAAGAGGATGAGGCCCCGGCTGTCGGTGACCTCCAACCTCCATTCCTCGCCGAACGAGAGCCTGTCGGCTTCGTCCCTTAGAATTCCGCTTGCAAGGCGGACAGCCTCGCGACGGGCGGTCTGCCAGTCAGGTAGTTCAGTGCCTTCGGTGTCGAGCTTGCTGCGCCCATCGTGGACGTTGAAAAAGTATCGGGGCAAGTGCCGCTCCGCTGGTAATCGGCGGGAGCACGCACGTCTCTCAGTCGTCGACGCCTGAGACCTCATTCGACGATGGGCGCTTCAAACATATGTTGGCGGAATGTGCGCCGTCATATGATGGGTTCTGCTGTCACGAGGTCGTTATCACCTGTGGCTGTGGGTGCTATAGGCTCGCACTACGCTTTGAGGCGTTGATGGAATGGTTCGCGAGGTTGGCAGAGGCAGGCAGGCGCAAGATCCCGATCTTCTACGACAACGAGATGATCGGCTTCGGACGTCAGTTCCGCGTCGACGGCAGCAACCTTCGGACTCAACCACACCTGTGACAGTCCGCTTTATAGATGAAGAATCCGAAGGCAGCCTTTCCGCTTCCGGCCACCATCGATCGCTCGTGCCGCTCATCAGAATGCCCGGAAGCGGACCTTGCGAGCGCCTACTTTGGGTCGGAAGCGGAACCTCGACGGTCAGTCGATTGAGGCCAAACCTTGGGTCCTTGGGTGGCCAGGTCTAGGCGCGGGCCATGATCCGGCCAACTTGCATCGCGTTCCAGACGCCGCCCCGAGCTGTCTCGACCCGACGCGCATTCAGCTCGGCGGCGATGCCACGGTGCGAGGCGATGCCAGCCGTCTGGATGGCGTCGATCACGGGTAGGACGTTGGCAGCGAACCTGTCGGCCTCGGCCCGGTTGACGCTCGCACCTTTGGCTGAGGCCTCGGCGAGGTTGGTCCGGTTACCGAGCTGGACACCCTTCGCCTTCAGCTCGGCGAGGGCCGAGCGGGTACGGGCCGAGATCATCGCCCGCTCCTTCTCGGCGAGGGCCGCATAGAGGTGGAGCAGGAACGGGTCGGCATCAGCGCCCAGATCGGTGCTGATGAAGGGGACGCGCTGGCTCATCAGGCCTGCGATGAAGGTCACGTCTCGGCTCAGCCGATCCAGCTTCGACACGATGACGTGACATCGGAGCTTGCGCGCAGCGGCGAGGGCAGCGGCGAGCTGAGGCCGGCGCTCCAGGGCATCGGCACCCTTGCCGCTCTGGTGCTCCTCGAACTCGGCGACGACAAAGAACCCGTTGGCCTCGGCGAACACAGCGATGGCCTTGCGCTGCCCATCGATGCCGAGACCGGATCGCCCCTGTTGCTCTGTAGACACACGAGTGTAGGCAACCAGAGGCTTGAGGGTCGGTGCAACAAGACCATACGACCCAATGGTGTTGTTGCATGGTCCAACCGCAACCGGCTTGTTCATCCCGACCCCCGGCTCCGCTTCGCCTTCGGCGAAGCATAATCAGGACTATCCGTGAGTTTTAGAAAGCAAGCAAGGGATGCGGGGGTCTATTTCTACCGTGTTGTCGCGGTGCAACATACACTATCTGACATATATACTTCCGAAAAATTTCATTTTTCCTTGAATGATAACAAATGATCTGGCAGGCTATTCTTCGCGATCGACGTAAGCCATCCAGCTGTCGACACCGGCATACTCCCGAGCCAGTCCGTCGAGCAGGATCGGCCGTTGCTTCTCGGACAGTCGATCCATGATGAGGCCCAGGAAAGCCGGCTGTCGCGGGTGATCGCTGTCCGACATGATCAGGTCGTAGACGTCGCGGAAGCCCTCGGTCTGCGCCTCGGCGTTGCCGCGGCCGGCGGCAATCTGGGCGATGTCGTAGACCTGACCCTTCAGGTTTTCATAGAGGGGGCTGTTGAGGGGCATCACGGCTCTCCGTCAGGCTGGCAAGGTAAGCCCGCCAGCCCTGCGACGTGAACCGGACATCGTCAATCGTCGGGCCGGCGCCTTCGGCAAAGCGTTGGACCCAACTCAAGTCGGCGGGGAGGCCGATGCCGGTGAGGTAGGAGCGGTAGGCCTCGTTCCGGTCGAAGGGCTCGCCGCGGCGGGCGGCGAGCCATCCAAGCACTGCGTCGACCTGGTAGAAGCGAGGTGATCCCGTCGTCGGCCGGAACCAGGTAGAGGGCAACTCGGCCGGGCCGATGCCACGGCACCGCCACGTCGCGAACAGGCCCCGGTCGATCCCGAGGGCAGCCACCAGAGTGCGAGTGGTGAGGACGGCCCATGGAGGACGGTCACCGAAATCGGCCTGAGAGACCTGCGGTAGGCTGCTCAAGGCGGTGGAGGGTTTGCTGATAGTAGCGCCCAGGTGTGTCGGAGAGGCGTCTAACAGGGGGCTTATCAGAGGAGGGTTAGACACTTTGGCAGTTCCTTGGCACGGTGGTGGGCGGGGTGAACAAGGTCATATGACGACCCTTGGCGTCTAACCCTCACCCCCTTAGACGCTCATCGGCTGGAGAAAGTCCTTATCTTTCAACGATGTCTAAGTATCTAAGCGTCTAAGGTGGAAATAGGGATTTTGTTTTTCCACCTTCATTGCCTCTATGAAAACAAAAACGGCGAAAGGGCCCTAGACGCTTAGACACTTAGACAGCGCCCATTTACGGGACGCTGTCCTAGGTCTGGTCACTCTTTGCCCCGGCCCACCCCGTGCCAGTGCAAAGCGTCGCGTAACGTCTGAGGGGAGGCATCTGCGAACTCGTCACCGAGCGTGTAGAAGGTCCCTCTCACCACGCTCGGATCGCCCGTTCGGTGCTGGCCCCGCTTCACCCAGCCGCGCTGTCGAAGGCCATCTCCGACCTCTTCGTTGGATGGGAAGACCTTCGCTCCTTGACCAAGGATTGCGCGGCGCACCAGCTCGACCACGACCACCGGGCGCCCGTGCTCCTCCAACGCGGCGTCCAATGCCTTGTCGGAGGGCGTCCGGCCATCGGCGATGAGACGCTGCTTCGCCTTTGTCATGCGCGGCGGGGCAGCGGGATCGAAGTGCGACAGGTCGCGCTTCAGGAGCCACGCCTTGAAGGCCGGGATCTGTTTCCAGCCTTCAGCACGCAGGTGCAGGTAGTAATCGTTGTCCCGGCGAGGTGCGATGATCTCTATCACGTGCCATCGCTGATCACCCGGCTCGATCCCGTTGATTGGCACTGACTTGTTGCTGAACCCGATCATGATCAGCGGCGGCCGGCGCTCCACGAAATCTTGGTTCTTGAGCTGAACGCGCTTCTCTGGCTCTGTGATGATATCTTTCATATTGTTGTAGATGTCTCGGTCCCTCTGAAATATTTCTTCCAATACAGCAAGCTGCTTGTTAAATATTCCACCCTGGAACTGAGATGATAACTCAGTATTGCTTACGCGGACAGTATTCGACTTGCCGAGCATCTTCTCCCAAGCCTCGAACAACGTGCTCTTACCGTTCTGCTGAATGAGGCTGATGAACAACTTAGCATGACGCACCTTGACGCCGGGCTGCTGCACTGAGAAGGCCATCAGATCGAGGAAGTCTTCGCGCTCGTTCTCTTCGTTTGGCATCAGGTAAGCGAGGTGATTGAGCCACAGGCTGCAATCACCGGGGACTGCCTGAATACCGTCGTCGAGCCACATGTTACCGAAGGTGACGCCGCGCGGTCCCGTGAAGATGCGTTCCAGCCGGCCGGGTTCGTAGATACTCAGGTCCGCCTTGGCGGAAAAAGTGTCACCAGTGAATAGGTTAGCCTTGGTGCCTCTCTTGATCTTGACGCGGGGTCCCTTTTCAGTCTGTTCAGTGTAGCGAATGTTGATGTGGGCGTATGTGTCCGAGAAGTTACTCTTGGACTTTGTAATTTGCTTTGTAATATCGTAAAACAGCTCCGCTTCTGTCACGTAATAGTGTGATCGCTGAAACCTGTTCATCTCCACGTCTTTGTGTGCCAGCTGACTGGGCGTGGTGATCTTGCCTGTGTCCCTGTAGAGGCACCCTGCGCATGTCTCCGGCATCTCAGCCGCGAACGCTTCGCACCCGTGTGGCCCGGTCTTGCCGAGCATGTAGTCGAGCGCCTTGTCCGTCGCGGCAGGGTCGTACCTCTCTGGGTCCAGCGCCGAGAGCTTGTGGAAAATGGCTCTTCCGTTCTCACACCGGCCGATCACACCGGCCGACATCTTCCATCCCCACTCGGTGACACCCTTCGGTGCAGTCCTAAGCCGGTCGTTGGCAGCGCAGCCAGCCATCACGCTCGCCGCACTACCTTGGCCATCCGTCCACTCGATATCGTCCGGGTTGCTGAAGATCGCAGGCTCCCGCGTCGGCAGCGCCTTCACATTAAGCGCCTCGCTCCATCGCGCCGGCAGCTCAGCCAGAGGCGTTGTGAACGGGTCCGAGTGCCAGCTGTAGGCCCCCGCCTCACGGGCTGTAGGGGGCACGTTCACCTGCCCGCCATCGCCGCGCACGTCGATCCCGCACAGCGGCCTGGCCCGGTGCCCGGCAATGACATAGCCGAACCCAACCCTGTTCGGGATGTCCTCAGCCTCAGCCGGGTAGGCGTAGAACTCCTGAGTGCCACCTGACGGCGTCGATTGCGTCAGCGACGCTGGCAGCTTGCCGTAGCGGGCTTCCAACTTCGCCTTGTCGGCGAGTCCGTCCTTGCCCTTCGTCACGTCGAAGTCGAGGACGATGACGCGAGTCTCGCGGCCTGTCGCGACGCCGACGCCAAGATCCGGCCGAGCCTTCCACCAGGCCTCAATCTGCGTTGGATCGGTGGTCGCACGATGTTGCCAGGCACCCATCAAACGATCGGTTTCGGGATCCCAGGGTTTCTTGTTGCCGGCGTTGACTGGGAAGACCCGCCAGCCATGTGCCGCATAGGCCAACGCTTGGCCAAGTGACAGGTTCTTATTGCCAACGTCAGGCAATGCGACTATCTTATTCATGGAAATTTCCCAAACATCCAAGCCTAAAAGCCTCTTCCGCGCCAACGGGAGAGGCTTTTATTTTGAAAATTGGCTCAGATGTACTTGCGCCGACCAGTCTGAATACGTGCGAGCTTGAACGGGGTGAGCGGCAGGTGGGTGGCGTCGAGGATGTAGATCTCACCCCGCTCAGGAACCTGCAGGCCGCAGTGGCTGGCGCGCGAACCTTCACCGGCACCATGCTCATGCAGCTCCCCGCAACGCGGGCACTCGATGATCCAGGTTTCGGTCTTTCCGTTGGTCGAGAGCCGGCGTTGAGCGACCAGAGCAATCGGCAGCTCTGTACGGCCGAAGGGGCCGTTTTCGATCTTCACACCGTAGGGGAAGACCGGACCATCATCCGCTTGCGTGGCAGTGGTACCAGCGAGGAACTTCTGCACCTCGGGGAAGGCGTAGAGCACGCGCTTTCCAACCTTGACGGAGGGCACATACTTGCGGACGGTTTTGATGTTCAGACGCAGCAGAGCGGCAACCTCTGCACCAGTCATCATGCTCGGCATGATGCTCCTCCCATAACACAACCAAAGATCAGAATTGGATTGTGCTGGGGATCGGCCCTCACAGTAGTCCGAGGGCCTTGCGCTCATTCCGCACCCAACATGCGGACAGGCTTATGATTGTGATTATGATTTGAACTGCTACCTAGATAGGCATCCTCCTAGCTCCGTTCAAGGCCAAGATCGTCCGTCAAGGTCCTCATGCGAGGACACGCGGTCTGCCCGCGCCGTACGCCTCACTGAAACGCCGTTGCCATCACAGCAACTCAACAGGGTGGCAAGGCCTTGCCTCTACGCTGCCTTTTGAGCGGCTGGCAGAGAGAAGGTCGTTCAGTGGAGGTGTTGAACGATCTCAGGTCAGTGCTCCAGTTCAAGTACGAGGACAACGACCTGTTCGATGCTGGACTGGGCAACTACGGTGCGACCGATCCGAAGGGCGATAGATCGGCTCCCTAACCTCCGGATCAGCGACACAATCTTAGCCGGACACTCAAGTTGGCTGGGGAGGGCACCGGCTACGGGATCGATGTTCGTACTACCGATGTGTAGCCTCATGAGTTCAGAGCATCATTGAACCTGGGGCTGTCCGCAGCATGAGCTACGAGCTAATATCAGATGAGGAATACTCAAATCTTCCCCTTGAAGACGACCGATGTTTTATTGAGTTTGAGAGTATATGCCGCAGAAATATGACCCGAATGATTGATCAAGATACATCAACTTCTTTCGATCAGACGGTTAGAGAACAATACATGTCCGCAGTTTATGCCGTTGCACAAGAGTGCAATGTCACAGATGTGTTATGGTACTCTGGATCTCCCGAAGGTTTCAACGGTGATTTCAGATCTTTCAGTCTATCAGTTCAGGGTGCAGTAGCGCGCATGCGCATTCGACTGCGGGGACAGAACCACCCTTATTCCGTTTTACTAACCAGCAGTACGCGCACCAAGGTTGAACATTATGTTTCACGCATTCGGGATCTCATCGAAAAATCCGAGATGGACCCAGAGCGCAAAAAGCGGTTGGATGAAAGACTTGACCTTCTTCTAAAAGAATTCGGAAATCGCAGAGTAAGTTTCGCGAGTACTATGGCTATTCTTGTTGGATTAACAACCACTATTGCTGGCGTTGTCACCATCGCAGCCGATGGACAGAAAGCAGTCGCACAGATTATGGCTTTGATCGGAGCTGATAAAGAAACAGAAGAAGCAGCTGCGCAGAGGCTTTCACCTCCGCTGAAAGCCTTGCCCGCTCCAGAAGTTAAAAGACCAGCCATCCATGTAAAGCCAGCTCGTCCTAAACCAAACTATGACCTTGATGAAGATATTCCGTTCTGACGGGCTACGCTCCTATATACGCATCGCGCAAACTTCATCCCAACGTCCAATCCTCGGCGTCGAACATCTCAGCCAACTTGAAGCAAGGGACTTGTAGCTTGTTGCAGACGCCAGGAATTTTTCCGAGGTTGGCGGGGCCGTCTTCCTCGCTCACGACCCGGTACCCGTACACTTCCGCAGTAGCGATAACGAAGGGATCCGCGGCAAACTTCTCTTTGCCCTGTTTCACTAACCCTTTGTAAGTGTTGATGATGTAAGCAGCACGCGCCTGCACCTCCGCATCAGGTTGCAAGAACATGGCTTCCCTCTCTACAAGCCAGCTATGTAACTCTGGCGAGCGTACCTTACACTCATTTAGCACAAGAGAAGTTGAAACTAATCGCCCCATTATTACTAGGACCTCGAATTGCTCCCATAGTTTCGGAAAGCGGTTGGGTTTGTAGCGTTCATACCATGCGGCAATGAGAGAACTAGTGTCTATGCAATAGATGTCGGCCAACGAGTGTTACCCCTTTAGACCGAAGGCTGCCTGTTCCATGGCTGGAACAGATTTTACCTGCATATTGAGGTAATTGGATACGTCTCTGAGCGTCAATCGTCGGTCGTAATACCCTCGGAGCACTAGCTGTGCATAGGGCCGTCCAAGTTGGCTGAGAACGATGGTATGGCGTGGAATCGGCGCGCTCTTGCTCGGAGTTTCGAGGTCGTCGTACTCCTTCTGGAACACCGGCCTTCGGCTCTCGTAGAAGGCCTTGCTAGTTCGCCCTATCGTCAGCAGGCGGCGTAGCACCACCTCCCGACTGACGCCGAAGCGCGCCGCCAGGGCAGCGAGTTCGTCATCGTCCCAAGTCTTCTCTACACCCTTGCGAACAACCAAGTTCTCGCGCAGCAACCACTCTTTTGGCACCAGAGTCGCAGCGGCAGCGGCGTTGCAGAACCGCTCAACCTTCGCAGCATGAGCTTGGCCCTCGTCGGCACCGAAGCCGCTGACGCCGCTAGCTCGTACGACTAGGTGGCAGAACTCGTGTAGCAGCGTGAAGGTACGGCCGTTCGTTCGATCCCTGGAATTGATGAGGATCAACGGCATCCGCGGATCCGCGACGGCCGCGCCGCGCATCTCCAATAAGGACAGCTTAGGGACCAAAAACACGAGAACATCACGTGCTTCGATCTTGGCCCGCCAGCTCTCGAACGCCTTTGCGCGCCATGCTTGCTGCTCGGTTTCAGGGACGTTTAAGTAGGCACGAATACGCTCGCCTAGAACCTCCACATCCTCACTGAGATCTGCCGACAGACTGAACTCCCGCACTGGATCACCAATCTCTTGTCGGAGTTCTAAAGCGAGATCTCGACGCTCTTGAGCTTGGCGGATCACGGTCGTGAGAGCCGTGGTGAACACACTTGGCTCGGCGTCTGCGAGCTTGCGGAAGTCTTGAATCGGTTGGAAATCTGTAGGCGCCTCGTCCAGATAGAACAGGCTGGGCGCGCGCTTGTAGACGTTGGCCGCGGCCAAAAACTGCGGGAAAGAGAGCTGCAGCTCGCCTCTCTCAGCCGCCAGGAGTTTCTCAACGGCGATTCCGATAGCCTTTGCAGCCGCCTCAGGGGTGAGACGAGCTTTATCCCGAGCCCACGCGAGCATGATCGGGTTGATGAAGGCAGGGACGCTCTTTGCCATGGCTACGCTTAAACCATACCACGCTCGCCAACTGCGGCATGCCCCCGCCGCGAAATAACTGGGCACATCGTCGTTGAGACGCAGTGAGATACATGTTCACACTCCGTTCTCATATGTGTCAAACATGCTGATGCAACCACCTGATGCGTATCATCGACACGCCGGGCCCGCTCAGTCACGCTCTTCGTTCAGCCTGGCTAATGTATCTAGCCCGTCTCGTCGCCGGCTTCGGTCACCTTCATGATGTGGGCGGACCATAGATCGAGCGCGGCCCGTTTTTCGGTAGCGTAGGAGGCTCTGTTATAGACACCTGCGATGCCGCCCCGCGATCCCGAGACGTGGTTCAGGACAGCCTCTACAACGTGAGGCAAGATGCCAAGGTTGGCCATTCCAGTGGCACACGTCCGTCTCAAATCGTGAAGCACCCAGGGACGCTTCAGTTTGATTTTGGCGTCGAGCCGGACCTTGGACCGACTGAAGCCGGAGTAGGGGCCGGCGCCGCGGCCGAACAAGAACGGACTGTCTACGCGCCGCGGTTGCGTAGAGAGAATGTCGAGCACGGGTGCCGACAACGGTATGTCGTGCGGACGCCTGTTTTTCGATCGAGGCGCCGGAAGGGTCCATACACCGGCAGCGAGATCTAGTTCGTCCCAAACCATCTGCGCGACCTCGTCCCTCCGTTGGCCGGTCAAGGCGAGAAGGCGAACGATCCGCCCGAAGTCGTCGTCCCCACACACTTTCCAAACGGCCACCAATTCGGCGTCCGAAAGCACCCGGTCGCGGGCCACCTGAATTGTTGGTCGGTTCGTACCGATCACCGGATTAGATTCGGCCAAGCCCGCACCCATCGCCCAAGAAAAGAAGGTCGAGAGCACCACCCGGGCACGGTTCGCGGCATGAGGCCCACGCTCGGCACTGATGATGTCGAGCTGAGCCGCGATGTCAGCACGGCGCAACGAACTCAGGGGGATTCCGTGCAGGGGTTTCCAGTGGAAGTTGAGGTGATTGTTAAGGCTGTAGACCGTGCTCGGCCGCAGGCCCTTCTCCACAGAGGCGATATACCGGCTAACGACCCCACCCATCGTGACAGCCGCCTGAGATCTCGCCGCTCGCCGCGCCGCGTGAGGATCCTCGCCGAGTGTAGACTTCGCCATCCGCTCACGCGCTGCCGCGCGAGCTTCCGAAAGGGTGAGGACAGCTGCTGATCCGATCGTGAAGATCCTGGATGCGCCGCCCATTCGTGGCGGGCGTATGACCCACACCGAATGCCCGCTCCGGCGTATGCGAACGCCTAAGCCTGGCGTGTCGGTGTCCCAGACGACGCGCTCGTTTTGGCCCGGCTCAAGCGCCAAACCGGCAATGCCAGCTTTGGTGAGCTTGATGAGGTTGGTCGACGATGCGCGTCGGGCCACGACTGATCTCTATGCTGGGGTGCACCGGGGGTGCACGCCAGTTCACCCCTAACGCATCCATACGTGCGAAAATGACGAGGTGTCGATCATCTCTCACCTGAATTGCACCGCATTTTGCACCCCAAAACGCAGGTTGATACCAAGAGCTTGCTTTTGGTAATGAAGAGGTCGACAGTTCAATCCTGTCCAGCAGCACCATCATCCTGAAGTTGAACGGAGCGCCGGCTCAGGCTGGTCAAGCGTAATTGATCCCTCGCCATCTTTGCCGCCTGGGACAATCGCCCTATCTGGGCGATCTGTGAAACAGCCTCGCTTCGCCACCGCGCCGTCGCCTCGAGTCCCGGGGCGAGCCTCGCTCGCCAGATGGTCGCTCAGACCAGCTCTGCTCCTTACGGCTCTTTGTTCACCAGACGCCAAAGCTCAGGAGCCCGCCTGCTTCGTCACCGGTGGCGGCACGCTGGAGATCTGCCGCGGCGGCGAGCCGGAAGGCGTCTTCTTCACGCCTCGCCCCTGCGAGTTTGCGGCGAACGTGCAGCTCATGCGGCTCACGGGGACGCGCGCCGCGCCGGGTCCCCTTCAGGTGATCTACCAGGGCGAGACCCCGGCGGGAGGCAGGCGCGGTGATAAGGCGTGCGAAGCGCGCCGCGCGACCGATCGGCTCGACGGCGGTTCCGTCCGCTCGGGGCGCATGCCGGAGCAACTCGCCGCCACGATGCCGCCGACGGGCCACCGGATCTGGGAAATGGCGCGCCAGCTTGCCCGTCCCGAACCACGGCGCGAGCGCCGCCGCGGGCGACGCGCGAGGGCCCGCATGGACGCTGCCGCCGCGCCTGCCCCGGTGCAGGCGCCGGAAGGGATCGCCGCCCGCGCGCCGATGGTCGTCACCGGCCGCAATTGGGCGGGGGACGAGTACTACTACGCTTTCCTGCTCTCCACCGTACCGACCGAGGGCGGCAATCGCCGCGTCCTGCTCCAGGGTCGCACCTTCGATTTCGAGACGTTCGATATCCGGGGCCGGGCGGAAGACGGGCTCACCTGGACGCCCTTCATGCCTCAAGCGGAGGAACGGCCCCGTCGGCGGCGTGCCCGGACCTCCCAGAACCCGAACCCGAGCCCGAGCGCCGTGCTCGATGAGGCCGGCCGGCCCGTCATCGCCAACTGCCCGGGTCAGGGGTTCGAGACGCAGGGCCTCGTCGGATCGATCAGCGTCGTCGATCGGACCTACCACTACTTCTACACCGACATCCTGCCGGCCGATTGCAACGAGGTGCCCGACAAGCAGCGCATGGGCCTCTACCTGAGAACCAGCCGCGACCTCACGGCCGACCGGGTCTGGTCGGTGGCACGCCTCGTGACCGAGCCCCTGCCGGCACAGGTCGTCGTGCGGATCGGCAAGGCGAAGGGCATGGAGCGCTGGGCCGTATCCTATAGCTGCCACCGACCGGCCAACACCTCGGACGGGCCGGTCGCGGATCTCTGCGTGCAATACACGGCCGACCTTTCGATCGACTCCCTCAGGACCCTGGCTTGGTACGCCGAGCCCGTGATGGCGATGCGCTCGCCCGCTTATCTCGGGCTTCTCTCCGGCGGAGACGGCAGCGGACGCTTCGGCCGCAGCCAGCACTTCTGGATGACCGACCGCTACGGCAATCTCGACACGCCGGCGAGCTTTCCGGGCAAGGGTGGCTTTCTCACCTGGCTCGACCGCTTCGCGCCGGGCTACGAGGCCATGAGCGCATCGACCGTTTACGGGAGGCCGATCTTCTGGGGCACGTGGTCCGTGCGCAAGGTCGGCGCGAAATAGCGGCGGTCGCGGACCGGGACCGCTGAACCCGCCTCGCGTCCCGTCGGCGAATGGGCTGCAAAGGCCCATTCGCGCCGGGCTTCGACGATCAATTGAGGTAGGTGCGGATCCAGTTCGGCGAGAGGATCTCGCCCTCTTCGGTGATGATCCATGGTTGCTTGGCCGGGTCTCCGAGGGCGCCGGCCGCAGCCCTGATCGCCTCGCGGAGGGTGTCGAACCGCGCGGGCTGCGCGACGGGCGAGGCCGACGGCGCGGTGCGCCAAATCGTCAGGTCGGCCGGTCGTTCGAGGGCTTCGGTTTCCATGACACTCATTTTCCTTTGCCGAAGGGGGCAGACCCCGCGGGCTCGACCGGCTGGCAGAACGTTCGGGCCGGTCGGTGCGAGCCCCTTCTCATCACAAAACAAAGCAAGTCTTAGGCAGATTTGCGATCAATTCGGGCGCACCTGCGTAACGCAAATCCGCCTTGATCGTATTCTCGCGCCGAAAGCTTCGTGATTGCGACACAAAGCCCGACACGAAGGCCTGAGGATGCTCCCGTCCAATGGAGAAAGTATGAACTCCAACGGTGATCATTTCGTTACCACGCCAGCGGAGCGAAGCCGGTGCGTCGCCACACGCCGTTCGACCCAGCCGCAATCCCACGATTGAAGCGGACGCGGTGAACGACCAGCTAACGAAGCGTGGCCGCAAAGGGGCGCTCATGGCCTTCACATGGAGATAAACCGTGCCCGATCGGTTCGGACGGATCGCTATCGGCGTCGCGCTCGGCCTGATGACGCTCTTCGTGGCTCAGCCCTACCTGACGGCCTTCCTGTATTCCGCCGACGCGCCGAGGGCTGTGACGGCGCGAGGCGATCTCGCGCCGTTCGAAGCCGCGACGGCGGCCTTGTTCGAACGGGCAAGCCCGTCCGTCGTGCACGTCTTCGCCCAGGCCGCAACGCAGGGGCGCGCGCTGATGCGCAGCGATGCGGAGGAGGGCGGAGAAGGGGGAAGCCAGACCGGAACCGGCTTCGTCTGGGACGCGGCCGGGCACGTCGTCACGAACAACCACGTGGTGGCCGGAGCGACGCAACGGGGCGGCTCCATCGCCGTGCGCCTGTCGGCCGGCGAGGTGGTGACCGCCACCGTCGTCGGCACGGCACAGAGCTACGACCTCGCCGTGCTCCGTCTCGGACGGGGCGCAGCCATCCCGCCGCCCCTCGCGATCGGCACCTCCGCCGACCTCAAGGTCGGCCAGTCGACCTTCGCCATCGGCAATCCGTTCGGCCTCGACCACACCCTCACGACAGGCGTGATCAGCGCGCTGCAGCGCCGCCTGCCCACGGGGGAGGGACGCGAGCTCTCCGGCGTCATCCAGACCGACGCGGCGATCAATCCGGGCAATTCCGGCGGTCCGCTCCTCGATTCCGCGGGCCGCCTCATCGGGGTGAACACCGCGATCTTCTCACCCTCGGGGGCGAGCGCCGGCATCGGCTTCGCCATTCCGGTCGACGTCGTGAACCGGGTGGTGCCGGAGCTGATCCGCAACGGGCGCATGCGCAACCCCGGCATCGGCATCATCGCCGGCCAGGAAGCCACGGCCGCCCGGCTCGGCATCGACGGTGTCGTGGTGCTGCGGGTCCTGCCGGACTCGCCGGCCGCCCGGGCGGGCCTGCGCGGCGTCGATCCCCAGACCGGCGTCATCGGCGACGTCATCGTCGGGGCGGGAAACCGCACCGTTCACCGCCTGTCGGACCTCACCGCCGTCATCGCGGCGGCGGGCCTCGATCAAGCGATTGAGCTGACCGTGGAGCGGGACGGACGGGTCCGAAAGGTTCGGATCACGACGGCGGACGTGGCCGAGGCCCGGCTTTGACCCTACTCTCCTCGGCGCCCGATGGTGCGAACTCGTGACCCTTCTCCTTGGGGGGCTGGCGATCCTCGCCCTGTGGTGGCTCGGCCGCAACGCCTCGCGGATCAATCCGGCCCTGACCGCGCGCGTGCTCAAGCGGTTCGGCAGCTTCGCCGCGACGGGGCTCGCCCTGCTCTTCGCCCTGCGCGGCCGCATCGATCTCGCATTGCTCTTCGGCTTCGCCGGGATCTGGCTGCTCGAAGGAGCGGTCGGCGTGACGGGGCGCCTGCGTCGTCTGTTCCGCCGTCCCGGCGCGGGCCCGAGCCGATACCGCTCGGCCACGATTGCGCTGTCCTTCGACGCGGAGGGGCGGGTTCGCGACGGAATGGTGATGATCCCGCCCTTCGACGGCCGGGCGCTGTCGAGCCTTCCGCAAGAGGCTCTGCTCCAGCTCCTCGCGGCCTGCCGGTCGCGCGACCCCGGCGGCGCGCAACTCCTAGAGCTGTATCTCGACAGCCGGCACCCCGGCTGGCGTGTAGACACTCAAGGAAACTCCAACCCGGGGCCGCGCCGTCCGCCGAACCCAGGGGCGATGACGCAGGAGGAGGCGTACAAGATCCTGGGGCTTCAGCGCGGGGCGACCCTGGAGCAGGTCCGCGCGGCTCACCGCACGCTGATGAAGCGGGCTCATCCCGACCGGGGCGGAACCGTCGAGGGGGCGGCGCGCGTCAACGCGGCCAGGGACAGGCTGACGAACCGACATCGCTGATACTCCACGCGCGTTGCCAGAGAGGATTTTCGATGGTTCCGCCGCAACTCACGACGGTGGCTTCCAGGGCGCCGAGGACGGCGCCCGAAGGGGTCAGCTTCGCGTGGCGAAGCAGCTGAATCCGCTCCGCTTGAGCGCCTTGCAGGCGTCCTGCGCGTCGTCCTGCTCGGAGAAGCCGGAGAAACGCGCCCGGTAGAGGGTGGCGCCGCCGTGCTCGACCTTCACCGTGTAGGGGGCGGCCTTGCCGAGCATGCCGCCGGCCCGGGCCCGGGCTTCGGCCAGCATCGACTTCGCCTTGTCCTCGTCGTCCATGGCGCCGAGCTGGATCACCCAGGCCGTCGGCGTGATGCGGGGGGTGGCGACGGAGCGCACCGGCGCCTCGACGCGGGACGGCGCGTCCACCGAGGCGAGACGGGCCTCCGACTTGCCGCCGGCCGGGAAGCTGGGCTGGATCGCGGCGGGGGCGTAGGCCTGGGCGGAGCTCGGCAGCGGTGAAGCGGGGCGCCTCATGCCGGCACTGCCCGGTGTCGTCGTGCGGCTCGGCATGATGTCGAGGGGCTCGGAGATCGCCGTCGAAGCGGTGGTCTCGACCTCGTCGGCATCGGCGGAGGCGACCTGAGTCCGGGTCCGCGAGGCCGCGTCGGCGACGACGGCGGGACGGGCGCGCTCGGCCACTTCGACAACCGCCGGGGTCTGGCGGTTGCCGGCATAGGCACGGGGGAGGGTGGAGCGCACGAGGTCGGCCATGATCCGGTCGCGGCTGGCGCCCGACTTTCCGCCGAGCACGATCGCCACGATCTGGCGGTCGTCGAGCCTCGCGGCCGTCATCAGGTTGAAGCCGGAATCGCGGGTGTAGCCCGTCTTGATGCCGTCGACGCCCTGGACCGCGCCGAGCAGCCGATTGTGGTTGCCGATGGTGCGCCCGCGGAAGGCGAAGGAACGGGTCTGGAAGTAGCGGTAGTAGCGCGGGAAGCGGTCCTGGATGGCCCGTGCCAGGATGGTGAGGTCGCGAGCCGTCGTCACCTGATCCGCGTCCGGGAGGCCGGAAGCGTTGGCGAAGTTGGTGCGGCTCATGCCGAGCGACCGGGCCTTGCGCGTCATCATCTCGGCAAAGCGCGACTCGGAGCCGCCGATGTTCTCGCCGATCGCGCAGGCGACATCGTTGGCCGACTTCGTCACGAGCGCCTTGATCGCGTCCTCGACCTCGATGGTCGATCCAGGGCGCAGACCGAGCTTGGACGGTGACTGCGCCGCGGCGTAGGCGGAGACCGTCAGCTCGGAATCGAGCGCGAAGCGCCCGCGCTCCATCTGCTCGAACAGCATGTAGAGGGTCATCACCTTGGTGATCGAGGCGGGGTGACGCAGCGCGTCCTCGTTCACGGCGTGGAGCGTCCGGCCCGACTTCACGTCAACCACCATCGCGGCGTAGGGCGGGTTGTACCCGCCGGCCGGGCGGTGATGACCGCGGCGACGGGCGTCGGCCGGCTCGGTCAGGGCGACGGCGAAGGCCGTGGCGACGAGCGCGACGGGGAGCGCACGGGACGGCTGGAGGCGACGAAGAACGCTACGCATCACGAAAGACTGCCCTCGCCAGGCACGGCACCAGCAGGTGCGCACCGCAACATCCCTCGCGGGGCGACGGCGCCGCCGTGCCTCCGCAACATCTGTCAATGAGGCTAGGTGGACGCGGTTACGGCGGGGTTAATACAGTCCGATTGCTTTCGCGGCATGTACCGCAGCGCAGCAGCAAGCTTGACGGTCCTTGTTGCGGTGCACATGATCCGGTGTCGGGCGGATCTTCCGCTCCAGACGGCCGCCTGCCCATGCAGGCCCGGGACTTTCCGAAATGATGCAGCGCTTCGACAAGATGCCGGGCTTCGACAAGGCTCGTGAACTGGGTCAGGCCGGGACGGAGGGCATGATGAAGAGCGTCGCGGCGGTCTCGAAGACCGCCCAGACCCTCGGGATCGAGTGGAGCGACTTCGCCAAGCAATCCTACGAACAGGGCATGGCGGCGGCGCAGAAGCTTGCCCAGGCGACGTCGCCCCAAACGGCGCTGGAAATCCAGACGGAGTTCCTGAAGGCCTCCTACGAGCGTCTGGTCGTCCAGGCAAAGGTCACGGGCGAACTCTATTCCGGTCTGGCGAAGGAGATGACGCAGCCTTTCGCAGCCTTGGTGCCGAAGGCGCCTGCCGTCTGATTTTCTCCATCCACCAATCGATTCTCCCCCGGACCGTCGAGGCGCCTTCGCACAGCGGTCCGGGGAAGATCCTGCCCGCCGCGACGACGGCTTTCGGACGAAGTTCGGACAGTTGCGCGCATCCGACTGGCGAAGTCGGGTATCGCCCTATAGATTGATCCCGAAGCGAGCGCGCCTCGCCGGCGCGCCCCGCGGACCACGCAGCTTCACGAGCAGCATGCCGCCAGATGGGGTCGGTACGATTCATATGCAGGATGTCCTGATGCGGGGCGGCCGGCCAACGGTTGCGGCCTCGGACCCGCGCGAGCCGGGAGGCGGCGATGGCCGATCCGGCACGGCGATCATCACGCGGACCAAGCCGAAGACGAAGCGGCCGAGCCTCTACCGCGTGCTACTTCTCAACGACGACTACACGCCGATGGAGTTCGTCGTTCACGTCGTCGAGAAGTTCTTCAACAAGTCGCAGGAAGCTGCCTACCAGATCATGATGCACGTCCACCACAACGGCGTAGGGGAGTGCGGGATTTTCACCTACGAGGTCGCCGAAACCAAGGTGACCCAGGTGATGGACTTCGCACGCAAATACCAACATCCTCTCCAGTGCGTCATGGAAAAGAAATAGGCACCCCACACAGAGGCCCCGCTTTGCCCAGCTTCTCTCGCAGCCTAGAACAAGCACTGCACCGCGCCCTCGCGCTCGCCGGCGAGCGCCGGCACGAATATGCGACGCTAGAGCATCTCCTGCTCGCTCTCGTCGACGACCAGGACGCGGCGGCCGTCATGCGGGCCTGCAACGTCGAGGTCGACACCCTCAAGCGCAGCCTCGTCGAGTACGTCGACAACGAGCTCTCGAACCTGATCGGGGACGGTCGCCAGGACGCCAAGCCGACTGCCGGCTTCCAGCGCGTGATCCAGCGCGCGGTGATCCACGTCCAATCCTCCGGCCGCGAGGAGGTAACGGGGGCGAACGTTCTCGTCGCGATCTTCGCCGAGCGCGAGAGCCACGCCGCCTATTTCCTGCAGGAGCAGGACATGACCCGCTACGACGCGGTCAACTACATCAGCCACGGCATCGCCAAGCGCCCCGGCGCCTCCGAATCGAAGCCGGTGCGCGGCGCCGAGGAGGACAGCCCGTCCGAGCGTCCGAGCGGCGAGGAGGGCGAACGCCCGAAGAAGAAGGGCGACGCGCTCGAAGCCTATTGCATCAACCTCAACAAGAAGGCCCGGGACGGTAAGATCGACCCGCTGATCGGCCGCGAGGCGGAGGTTCAGCGCACGATCCAGATCCTGTGCCGGCGGCAGAAGAACAATCCCCTGCTGGTCGGCGAGCCGGGCGTCGGGAAGACCGCGATCGCCGAGGGGCTCGCGCGCAAGATCATCAATGGGGAAGTCCCCGAGGTGCTGGCCGACGCGACCGTCTTCTCCCTCGACATGGGGACGCTGCTCGCCGGGACCCGCTACCGCGGCGATTTCGAGGAACGCCTCAAGCAGGTGATGAAGGAGATCGAGGCGCACCCGAACGCGGTGCTCTTCATCGACGAGATCCATACGGTGATCGGCGCCGGCGCGACTTCGGGCGGGGCGATGGACGCCTCGAACCTGCTCAAGCCGGCGCTCGCCAACGGCTCGCTGCGCTGCATCGGCTCGACGACCTACAAGGAGTACCGCCAGTACTTCGAGAAGGACCGCGCCCTCGTGCGCCGCTTCCAGAAGATCGACGTCAACGAGCCGTCGATCCCGGACGCCATCGAGATCGTGAAGGGGTTGAAGCCGTACTTCGAGGAGTTCCACAAGCTCAAGTACACGACCGAAGCCGTGAAGGCGGCGGTCGAGCTCTCGGCTCGCTACATCAACGACCGCAAGCTGCCGGACAAGGCGATCGACGTCATCGACGAGACCGGCGCCTCTCAGATGCTCGTGCCAGAGGCGCGCCGCAAGCGCACCATCGGCATCAAGGAGATCGAGGCGACGATCGCCACGATGGCCCGCATCCCGCCAAAGACCGTGTCGAAGGATGACGCGGTGGTGCTCAAGAACCTGACCGAGAACCTGAAGCGGGTCGTCTACGGGCAATCGAACGCCATCGAGGCGCTCACCTCGGCGATCAAGCTCGCACGGGCCGGCCTGCGCGATCCCGACAAGCCGATCGGCTCCTACCTGTTCGCGGGTCCGACCGGCGTGGGCAAGACCGAAGCCGCCAAGCAGCTCGCCGCCTCGCTCGGTGTCGAGATGCTGCGCTTCGACATGTCGGAGTACATGGAGCGACACACGGTGAGCCGCCTCATCGGCGCGCCCCCCGGCTATGTCGGCTTCGACCAGGGCGGCCTTCTCACCGATGGGATCGACCAGCATCCGCATTGCGTGCTGCTGCTCGACGAGATCGAGAAGGCCCATCCGGACCTGTTCAACATCCTCCTGCAGGTGATGGACCACGGCAAGCTCACCGACCACAACGGCAAGCAGGTCGATTTCCGCAACGTGATCATCATCATGACCACGAATGCGGGCGCCTCCGACCTCGCCCGCTCGGCCTACGGCTTCACGCAGACCAAGCGCAGCGGCGACGACGTGGAGGCGATCAACAAGCTGTTCGCGCCGGAATTCCGCAACCGGCTCGATTCGATCATCTCCTTCGGACACCTCCCGAAGGAGGTCGTGGCCAAGGTCGTCGACAAGTTCGTCCTCCAGCTCGAGGCGCAGCTCGCCGACCGCAACGTCACGATCGAGCTCTCGGACGAGGCCCGCGAGTGGCTGGTCGAGCATGGCTACGACGACGCGATGGGCGCCCGCCCGATGGCGCGTCTCATTCAGTCGACCATCAAGACGCCGCTCGCCGACGAGGTCCTGTTCGGCCGCCTCAAGGACGGCGGGGCGGTGCGCGTCGTCGTCCGCAAGGCCGAAGCCGGCGAGAAGGATGCGCTCGGCTTCGAGTTCCCGGCGGGTCCCGTGACGCCCAAGCCCGAGAAGGACGTCACCAACGCCGCCAAGCGCCACAAGCGGGCCAAGCCGCGCGCGGCCGCGCCTCGCAAGAAGGACGACAAGGGCGGCGGCGGTTCGAACAGATCCGGCGGCGTCCGCACGGTACCGAAGGTGCCCCTGGTTCGAGTTTGAGACGCGCGAGGATCGACTTCGCGCGGATCGACCGCTAGCAAGCGCCACGCCCGGCCCCGTTCAGGGGTTCGGGCGTGGTGTTCGTGGGCAGGAACGAGGGGATCATCGGGATGAGCGACTTGCATGAGGGTCCCCTCACGCCCGTCTCGACCCCTGCGCCGCCGCAGAAGCTCACCCGCCGCGAGGAGCGCCGGAGGCGCCGCACCCGCCGTCACCGCGGCGAGGAGCTGCTCGGCTGGGTCTTGGTGCCGATCATCGTCTACGGCATCTACTGGGGCATCAACGCCGGCTTCGACGCGCTCGGCACCACGCCGGGCACGGTCTGGGACCAGCTGATGCAGGTGAAGCAGATGATGGAGAAGCGGACCTGACCATGTCAGCCGCGGTCGACGACTCTGGTCGGCAAACCCGTGTTGTCATCCTGGGGCGCGCAGGCGAGCCCGGCACCCAGAGCCGCTGACAGTGCAGAATGGATCTCGACCTGTGGTTCTGGGTTCCGGACTCCGCTCCGCGGCTCCGGAATGACAAAGGTGGATTGTCCGTCCCCAGCTTGACCGGTCCGATCGCATCGGCCGTTACCAGCCACCGGCACTATTGCCCACGTCGTGCCCGGCTTGCAAAGGTCACTGCGTCCTCGGCCGCCCGGAACTGCGCGCGAGCCTTGTTCACGCATTCCTGCTGCTCGGAGGCCGGGTCGGAATCGTAGACGATGCCGGCGCCGGCCTGCACGTGCATGCGCCCGTCCTTCACGATCGCGGTGCGCAGGACGATGCAGGTGTCCATCTCGCCCCGCGCCCCGAAATAGCCGATGCAGCCGCCATAGGGCCCGCGCTTCTCGCGCTCCAATTCATCGATGATCTGCATGGCCCGGACCTTGGGCGCGCCCGAGACCGTGCCGGCGGGAAAGCCCGCAGCGAGTGCGCCGAGCGCGTCGTGAGCCGGGTCGAGCTCGCCTTCAACGTTCGAGACGATGTGCATGACGTGGCTGTAATATTCGAGGAAGAACGAGCCAGTCACGGTCACGCTGCCGATCCGCGCGACGCGCCCGACATCGTTGCGGCCGAGGTCGAGCAGCATCAGGTGCTCGGAGCGCTCCTTGGGATCGGCGAGAAGTTCTTCCGCGAGCGCCCTGTCCTCGGCCGGCGTGGCGCCGCGGCGGCGCGTCCCGGCGATCGGCCGGATCGTCACGCGGCCGTCTCGCACCCGCACGAGGATCTCGGGCGAGGAGCAGACGATCTGAAAATCCTCGAAGTCGAGGTAGCATAGGAAGGGCGCCGGGTTGGTCCGGCGCAGTGAACGGTAGAGGGCAAAGGCGGGCAGCGTGAAGGGTGCCTCGAAGCGCTGCGAGAGCACGACCTGGAAGATGTCGCCCGCGACGATGTACTCCTTGGCCCGCGCCACCATCGCCGCGAAGTCTTCCGGCGCGGTGTTCGAGACGGGCTCGGGCTGGGCGATCGCCTGCGGGTCGAGGCGCGCCTCGATCGGTAACGGGCCCTCCAGCACCTCGGCCACCCGGTCGAGGCGGGCGAGCACGGCCTCGTAGGCCGCGCGCGCGCTCACGCCCGGTGAGGGTCGGACGGGAGCCACGACAGTAATGAGATCGCGCACCGCGTCGAACACCACCATCACGCGGGGACGCACCAGAATCGCGTCCGGCACGCCGAGGGGGTCGGGATTGGGCGCCGACAGGCTCTCCATGGCCCGGACCATGTCGTAGCCGAGATAGCCGAACAGGCCCGCCGCCATCGGCGGCAGATCGCCGGATTCATCGTCACCGATCGCGCTCTCCGCGATCAGGGCGCGCAGGCTTTGAAGCGGCGCAGCATCCTCGGGGGAGAACCGAGCCGTGTCGCCGCGCGCGATCTCCGCCCGTCCATCCCGACAGCGCCAGACGAGATCCGGGTCGAGACCGATCATCGAGTAGCGGCCGCGCACCGCACCACCCTCGACGGATTCGAGCAGGAAGGCCGAGCCCGGATGCACTGCCCTAAGCTTCATGAAAGCCGCGACGGGCGTCTCGAGATCCGCGACGAGCGTCAGGTTGAGGAGACCAGGGCGCCCTGCCTCGTAGCTGCGTGCGAACGCGTCGTAATCGGGGGCGCCGGCCATGACGGCGTCAGAACTCGCCGCCGATGGTGCGCCGGAACGCCGCCTGGTTGACGGTGATGCCGACGTTCTTCTGGACCTCGGCGATGTACTCGCCGAGCACGTCGTCGGCGAGCACCGTCGCGAAGCGCTTGCCGATGGCGTCGTCCGCGGGCGAAGCCGTAACGAAGGCCGGCATCGTGGCCGTGTTCACCTTGAACAGGGCGCGGGACTCGCCGGCTTCGGCCGAGGCCGCGGTACCCACCGCCGTGGCGAAGACGCGGTTGACGATATCGGCCGACAGGCCGTCCTGCGGCTGGTTGCGCGCAAGATCGCCGATCTCCTGGACGTTCAAGCCGGCTTCGTTCGCAACCGTCTCGACGGGCTCCCCCTTGTCGAGACGCCCGACCATTTCCTTGGCCTTGGCGCTCAGGCGGCGGGCCACCTCGGCTCTGCGCCAGCCGGCCTCAACGGAATCGCGCACCTCGTCAAGAGGCTTGTCGTAGGCACGCTTGATGTCCGTGAGGTCGTACCAGACGTAGCCGCCCGACTTCGTCCGAAGCGCCTCGCTGTCGCTGCCGACTTCCGACCGGAAAAGGGCCGAGAGCGTGGTCTCGCGGTCGGGAAGGCCTTCCACGGTCTTGCCCCCGGGATCGGTGCCCTGGGCGCTGATAGCCGGAATGGTCGCGAGCGGCAGGCCGCGCTCCTTGGCGATGTCGGCCAGCGGCTTGGTGGCGGCGCGCTGGTCCTCGATGGCGTCGTGGGTCTTGTCGAGATCGGCATTGGCGCGCTCGAGGGCGATGGACTTGCGGATCTCGCCCTCGACCTCGGCGAGCGGCTTCAGGCTCTCCGGCTCGATGGCCGTGACGCGCAGGAGCACGGTGCCGAAGCGGCCCTTCACGGGGGCGCTCACGGTGTTCGGCTGGAGTGCGAAGGCGGCCTCCGCCACCGCGGGGTCGAACAGCTCGGCCTTCGAGAGTATGCCGAGCGACAGGTTCTTGGGGTCGTTGCCGCGCTCGGCCGCCACGGCCTCGAACGGCTTCTCGCCGGATTCGACCTGTTTGCGGGCGGCCTCCGCCGAGGCTTCGTCAGGGAACACGATCTGCTGGATGTTGCGGCGCTCGGGCGAGCCGTAGCGCGAGCGGTCGCCCTCGTAGCGCTTGCGCACGTCCTCCTCGCTCACGGCCTCGGGCTTGGCCAGCGTCTGCGGATCGAGCACGAGGAGGTTGACCGAGCGGAATTCCGGGGCGCGGAAGCCGGACTTGTTCTCCTCGTAATAGGCCTTCAGCTCTTCCTCGCTCGGTGCCGGGATGTCGCCGGCGAGCGAAGGCGGCAGCATCGCGAGGGAGATCGACCGCCGCTCGGTGGTGTAGCGATGCACGGCCTCGCGCAGGGCGGCCGGAACGTGAAGGTCGGCGGCCACCGCCTCGGCGAGCTGGAGGCGCGCGGCCACCGCACGCTGCTCGCGCACGAAGGTCGCTTCGGGGATGCCGGCCCGCTGCAGCGTCTGGAAGAACAGGGACTGATCGAAATTGCCGTCCGTACCCTTGAAGCTCGGCTCCTCGCGGATAGCGCGAAGCACCGCGCTGTCGGGGATCATTAACCCGAGGTCGCGGGTCTGCTGGTCGAGGGAGGCCTCGCTGATCAGTTGCGACAGCACCTGCCGATCGATGCCGAGCGCGCGGGCCTGGTCCGGCGTCAGGGTGCGGCGGGTCTGGCTCTGATAGCGCTGCAGCTGGTTCTGGTAGGCCGTGCGCACGGCGTCCGCCGTGATCGGCGTCTTGCCGACGGTGGCGACCGACGTGCTCGACCCGCCCCGGAAGAAATCCTCGACGCCGAAGATCGCGACGCCGGCGATCAGGAAGGTGAAGACGATCGAGAGGACGATCTTGCCCAGCCAATGCTGGCTGGCGTTGCGCATGTTCTGCAGCATCGAAGGCTCGGGTGCTCTTTGGTCGTGTGCCTGGCAGGGCCCGGTCTCGCGCCTGGCGGGACGGGTTTTCGCGATAGCCCATCCGCTCCTCCGCGCAAAGGCCGGCGCGGCCGCGGCGGCGGGTTTGCACGGCCAAGCCCCCTCTGTTACGGCCGGCCCCGCGGGACGACGGCTTGCGAGGGACATCGATGACGGGACACGGACGGCGGCCGCTGGTTGCCGGCAACTGGAAGATGAACGGCCTTCGCAAGTCCGTTTCCGTGGTCGAGAGCGTGCGCGCCAGGCTGACGCCGGACCTCACCGACCGGATCGACGTCCTGATCTGCCCGCCCTCCACGCTCATCGCCTCCTGCGTCGCGGCCGCCTACGGCTCGCCTATCGCCATCGGCGGCCAGAACCTCCACGCCAAGGCGAGCGGCGCCTTCACGGGCTCGATCTCGGCCGAGATGCTGTCCGATCTCGGCGCGCGCTACGTCATCGTCGGCCATTCCGAGCGTCGGGCGTACCACCACGAGACCGACGACGGCGTCCACGCCAAGGCGCTCGCCGCCCGCCGGGCGGGCCTCTGCGGCATCATCTGCGTCGGCGAGACTCAGGAAGAGCGCGAGGAGGGCCGCACCCTCGACATCGTGCGGGCGCAGCTCGCCATCGGCGTGCCGAAGGGCGCCACCGCCACCGACACCGTCATCGCCTACGAGCCGGTCTGGGCGATCGGCACCGGCCTCACCCCGACCCCGGCCGACATCGCGGAGGTCCACGCCTCCTTACGCGAGATGCTGACCTCCCTGATCGGTCCCGAGGCAGCCCGCGTACGCATTCTCTACGGCGGCTCCGTCAAGCCGGGGAACGCCCGGGAGCTCATGTCCGTCGAGAACGTCGACGGCGCCCTCGTCGGCGGCGCGAGCCTCGTGGCGGAGGACTTCCTGGGGATCGCTCAGGCTTACGCCCGATAGCTCGGAAGGTTGGCGTCCGGACCCAACTCGTGTAACAGCCCGGGGGTTATGCGGCCGGCCTCATGGAGGCGCGGCCCTATCTCCTTTCGGCGCCCAGAGGCGCTCGCGGATACTCGATGCACACCGTCCTGATCGCCATCCATCTGATCGTCGTCCTGGCCCTCATCGCCGTGGTGCTGCTGCAGCGCTCGGAGGGTGGGCTCGGTCTCGGCGGTGGGGGCAGCGGCGGCGTGTCCGGCTTCATGACCGGCCGCGGCCAGGCCAATGCCCTGACCCGCGCCACGGCGATCCTCGCCGCACTGTTCTTCACCACGAGCATGACGCTGGCGGTGATCTCCCATCGCAGCGCCGCCCCGCGTTCGATACTCGAAGGATCCGGCACGCAGCAGCCCGCGAACCAGCCGAACGCCGACAACCTGCTCGACACCCTCCGCGGCGGTTCGGCCGGTCAGGCTCCTGGCGCCCCCGCCGCTCCGGCCCCGGCGCCCGCGCCGGCCGCTCCCTCGGCGACCCCCGAGGCGCCGCAGTCGCGCTGAGACGGGACGCTCGACGACGGCGACGGCCCGCCCGGGCCGAATCCAGACGACTTCCTCCGCAGTTCCGGCGTCGGCCCCTCCCGCGGGAAGGTGCGCACGACGCCCTGAGCGGTTTGGCGAATCGCCCACCCTTGTTTATGGACCGAGGCCCATGACGCGGTACGTTTTCATCACCGGCGGCGTGGTCTCCTCGCTCGGCAAGGGCCTGGCCTCGGCGGCACTCGCCGCGCTGCTGCAGGCGCGCGGCTACAAGGTCCGCCTGCGCAAGCTCGACCCCTATCTCAACGTCGATCCGGGGACGATGAGCCCGACCCAGCACGGCGAGGTCTTCGTCACCGATGACGGGGCCGAGACCGACCTCGACCTCGGCCATTACGAGCGCTTCACCGGCCTTCCGGCGACCAAGGCCGACAACATCACGACGGGGCGCATCTACCAGGACATCATCGCCAAGGAGCGGCGCGGCGACTACCTCGGTGCCACAATCCAGGTGATCCCGCACGTCACCAACGCCATCAAGGCCTTCGTGCTCGACGGCAACGATTCCTTCGACTTCGTGCTCGTCGAGATCGGCGGCACGGTGGGCGACATCGAGGGCCTGCCCTTCTTCGAGGCGATCCGCCAGCTCGGGCAGGAATTGCCCCGCGGCACAGCGGCCTTCGTCCACCTGACGCTCCTGCCCTTCATCCCCTCGGCCGGTGAGCTGAAGACCAAGCCGACGCAGCACTCGGTGAAGGAGCTGCGCTCGATCGGCATCCAGCCCGACATCCTGCTCTGCCGCTGCGATCGGCCGATCCCGGAGGAGGAGCGGCGCAAGCTCGGCCTGTTCTGCAACGTGCGCGCAAGCGCCGTCATCGAGGCCCGGGACGTCGCCTCGATCTACGACGTGCCGCTGTCCTACCGGGCGGCCGGGCTCGATCGCGAGGTCATGGCGCATTTCGGCATCGAACCGATGGGCGAGCCTCAGCTCGAGCGCTGGCAGACCATCTCCGAGCGGGTGCGCAACCCGGAGGGCGAGGTCTCGATCGCCATCATCGGCAAGTACACGGGCCTCAAGGACGCCTACAAGTCGCTCACGGAAGCGCTGACGCACGGCGGCATCGCCAACCGGGTGCGCGTCAACCTGGAGTGGATCGAATCCGAGGTCTTCGAGCGCGAGGACCCCGCTCCCTTCCTGGAGGGGATCAACGGCATCCTCGTGCCCGGTGGCTTCGGCCAGCGCGGCGCCGAGGGAAAGATCCGCGCGGCCCGCTTCGCCCGCGAGCGGAAGATCCCGTATTTCGGCATCTGCTTCGGCATGCAGATGGCCGTGATCGAGGCGGCCCGCTCGCTCGCCGGTATCGAGGCGGCGAATTCGACGGAGTTCGGCGAGACCTCGGAACCCGTCGTCGGCCTGCTGACCGAATGGCTCAAGGGCAACGAGCTCGAGCGCCGCGCGGCCGAAGGCGACCTCGGCGGCACCATGCGGCTCGGCGCCTACCGGGCGGACCTCCGCCCCGGCACGAAGATCGCGGACATCTACGAATCGACGGAAATCTCGGAGCGCCACCGCCACCGCTACGAGGTCAACATGGCCTATCGTGAGCGGCTCGAAGCGCGGGGTCTGCGCTTCTCCGGCCTCTCGCCCGACGGACTCCTGCCGGAGACGGTGGAGCACGAGGGCCATCCCTGGTTCATCGGGGTGCAGTTCCACCCCGAACTGAAATCGCGGCCCTTCGAGCCGCATCCTCTGTTCCGGAGCTTCATCGCCGCAGCGATCGAGCAGAGCCGGTTGGTCTAAGGGGGCTCCCGGCGATGGTCTCAATCTCAGGACTTCCGGGATTCCTCGCCTATTTCGCCGTCGCGCTCGGCCTCGTCGCCCTCTACCTCCTCGTCTACCTGACGGCGACGGCCCACCGCGAGATCGCCCTGGTCCGCGAGAACAATACGGCCGCCGCCCTAGCGCTCGGCGCGAGCCTCTTCGCCTACACGCTGCCGCTCTCGGTCGCGATCTTCAACGCGCAGACGATCCTCGACTGCATCATCTGGGGTCTCGTCGCGCTCGTCGTGCAGATCCTGATCTACTGGCTCGTGAGGCTGGCGCTGCCGGACCTCTCGAGCCGGATCGAGCGGGGCGAGATGGCCGCGGCGACGCTGCTCGCGGCGGCCTCGCTGGCCGGCGGCGTGGTGGATGCCGCCTCCATGACCTACTGACGGGCGGGCCACTATCCCGCGCCGCCGCGTGCGGCATCTTCTTCTTGGATCGGCTCGCGTCATTGGGGGCGGAACGATGTCGTCAGGGACCGCTGCGTCTGAGGGTCCGGCCTCGCCGAAGACCAAGCGCTCGCAGACCGTGTCGCTGGTGCTGCTGGCGACGGCCGGCGCGGCGGCCGTGTCCCTCGGCGCCGTCGACCCCTCGCAGCGCGAGGAGGACGTCCTCGTCTATCCGAATCCCGAAGCCTGCATCGCCGGTCGCATCAGGCCGGAGAGCGAGTGCCGGAGCGAGTACGAGATCGCGCGGCGTGCCTATCCGGAGGCCGCTCCGCGCTACTCCACCCGAAGCGATTGCGAGGCGCATCACGGGTTGGGCCACTGCCTGAGCGGGGAGACCGTCAGTTCCACCGCGCGGGGGCGCCACGTCCCGGTCATGGCCGGCTACCTCATCGGGCGGTCGGCGGCGCAGGGCCTGACACCCCAGCCCGTCTATGATCACGCGCCGAACAAGGCGGTCCAGGCCCATTCCGGCACGACGAGCGGCGGCTACTGCACGAGCTCGGGAAGCCGCATCACCACGGCGGGCGGCGGCAGCTCATCCAGCGCCCGGGTGTCCTCGGCCGCCGTCCGGCCGGTCGCCTTCGGCGGCTTCGGCAACACCGGGCGGTCGTTCTTCTCGCACGGCAGCTAGAAGGCTCGGTAAGACGATGGTGGGGGGCAACGTCCAAGCTTCGAGCGCTGCAAGCTCGCATTCGTTCCCGCGCGGGTTCCCTCTCCTACAAGGAGAGGGGCAGGGTGAGGTGTGGGACCTTTCCGAAGAAGGCACCCTTCCCCGAACGGGTGGAGCGCAGCGGAACCCGATCCGGGGCCCAGCGCGAGAAGCCGCGAAGCGTTCGAACCTCGACGCCGTCCGTAGGGAGCCGCTGACGCGGCGAGTTCGTGCGCTGGGTCCCGGATCACCTTCCGCTTCGCTCCAGGCGTCCGGGGGAGGGTGGCGGTGGGGTGAGCCGTCCGGAGAGGTCTCACACCTCACCCCAACCCTCTCCTTTCAGGAGAGGGTGAACGCCTCCCACCCTCTCCGAGCCGCCTGATGCGCCGGATCGCGATCGGCGAGCGCCCGGATTGGCGCGCCACGGCTGAGGCCAACGGCTTCACCTTCCATACCCTCGACGGCGCGCCCTATTGGGACGAGAGCCATGCCTATGCCTTCAGCCTCGCCGAGATCGAGGAGGACATCGAGGGGCCGAGTGCGGAGATCCACGCGCTCTGCCTCGCCTTCGCCGAGAAGGCCGTCGAGGACGAGACTATCCTGACCTCGCTCCAGATCCCGGAGACCGTCTGGGACGCGGTACGCGCGAGCTGGCGACGGCGCGATTCCTCGCTCTACGGACGGCTGGACTTCGCCTATGGCGGCGCCGGAGCGGGTCTGGCCAAGCTCCTGGAATACAATGCCGATACGCCGACCGCTCTCTACGAGACCGGCGTCTTCCAATGGCTGTGGTTCGAGGAGCTGCTGGCTTCCGGAAGGCTGCCGGCCGGGTCTGACCAGTTCAACTCCGTGCACGAGCGCCTGATCGAGCGCCTCCGCGGGCTGCCGGGTGAGAGGGCGCTCGCGCTGACGGCCTTCTCGGAAGCACCGGAGGACCACGGCACAGTCGCCTACCTCCAGGATTGCGCGGAGCAGGCGGGGCTGGCCGCCCGCTTCCTCGACATCGGCGATATCGGCCTCGATGCCGAGGGCGGCTTTGTCGACCGTGCGCGAGAGCCGATCCACACCCTGTTCAAGCTCTACCCTTGGGAATGGGCCTTCGCCGATGCCTTCGGCACCGCGATCGGCCGCACCGCGACCCGTTTCCTCGAGCCGCCCTGGAAGGCGCTTCTCTCGAACAAGGGACTGCTCCCCCACCTCTACGACATGGAGCCCGGGCACCCGAACCTGCTGCCGGCCTATTTCGAGAGCGATCCGAAGAAGGCGCAGCTCGGGCGCTCGTTCGTGAAGAAGCCCATCTACTCGCGCGAGGGCGCCAACGTCCTGATCGTGCGCGACGGCGCCGTGCTCGCCCACGATCACGGCCCCTACGGCGCGGAGGGCTACGTCCGGCAGGCCCTGGCCGAGCTGCCGGATTTCGACGGACGGCGTCCGCTGGTCGGGTCGTGGATCGTCGGCGATGCGCCGGCAGGGCTCTGCATCCGGGAAGCGGCCGGGCCGATCACCACGGACCGCGCCCTGTTCGTCCCCCATTTCATCCAGCCCGATGCCTGAGGATCGGGCGATCGGGCGCAGGTGAAACCTGCCCCGCGGCGACTATCTACCGGGTCGTGACCGAGATTCTGTTCTACCACATGCAGCGTCAGCCCCTGGAGAAGGTGCTGCCGACCCTCGTGGAGCGGTCGCTCGCGCGGGACTGGCGGGCCGCGATTCAGGCCTCGAGCGAGGAGCGGCTGCAGGCCCTGGACGACGGGCTCTGGACCTATACCGACGAGAGTTTTCTGCCCCACGGCACCGACCGCGACCCCGATGCCGGGAGCCAGCCCGTGGTGCTGACGCTGCGCGAGGACAATCCGAACGCCGCCTCGATCCGCTTCCTCGTGGAGGGCGCGCCGCTGCCGCCCGACGCCGCCGAGTACGACCGCATCTGCATCCTGTTCGACGGCACCGATCAGGACGCGCTGCTGAGGGCTCGCGAGCAATGGCGGGAAGCAAAGGAAGCCGGCCACGCCGTCGCCTATTGGCAGCAGGACGAGGCCGGCCGCTGGCAGAAGAAGGCCTGAACGGGCCGCGTCATCATCGCGAACCGGTTTCGCGAAGGGAGGATTCGAGATGAAACCCTACGCGATCGTCGTCGCGGCGCTGGCGTTCGCCGTTGCCTCCCCCCCGGTCGGGGCGCAGCCTTCGCCGCATGGCGGCGCTTCTCCCGAGGCGCGCAGGTCCGCGGAAGCGCGGGGACTGGAGGGCCGGAAGCTGCCGGCGGATGCCGTCACCGAACACAGCCTGGCTCTGCCGGACGGCCGCATCCTCGCCTTCAAGGCGACGGCGGGCAGCCTTCCCCTCGTCGACGAGGCCGGTAAGCCTCAGGCCGAGATTGCCTACATCGCCTATACGATGCCGGCGAAGGACGGCGCCGCGCGTCCCGTCACCTTCGCACTCAACGGCGGCCCGGGCGCCGCTTCGGCGTATCTCAATATCGGCGCGATCGGCCCCTGGCGGCTGCCGCTGGAGGGCACCAGCATCAGTCCCTCGGGCCCTGTTGCGCTCGTGCCGAACGACGGTACCTGGCTCGACTTCACCGATCTCGTCTTCATCGACCCCGTCGGCACCGGCTACAGCCGGGCGGCGGATGGCGACGCCAAGCGCTACTGGAGCGTCGATTCCGATGCTTCCGTTCTCTCGGCCGCGATCGCGCGCTACCTGCGGGCGAACGACCGCATCGCCGCGCCGAAGTTCTTCGTCGGCGAGAGCTACGGCGGCTTCCGCGGGCCACTCATCGCGTCGAAGCTGCAGGAGGAGGTCGGTGTCGGGCTTTCGGGCCTCGTCCTGCTCTCGCCGGTGCTCGATTTCGCTTGGCTCCAGGCGCCGCGCACCACGCCCTGGGGCCACGTCACCCGGCTGCCCTCTTTCGCCGCTGCGGCTCTGGAACGGGCGGGCAAGACTCCGACGCGCCAGGGCCTCGCCGAGGCCGAGGCCTACGCCGTCGGCCACTACCTGACGGATCTCCTCAAGGGCCCAGCCGATTCCGCGGCTGTCGCGAGGCTCGGCGATCGGGTCAGCGCACTCACCGGGCTAGACCCTGCCACCGTCCGCAGGCAGGCGGGACGCCTGACCAATGGCAGCATCCAGCGTGAGGCCTCGCGCGACGAGGGCCGCGTCGCCAGCGCCTATGACACCGGCGTGACCGGCTGGGACCCGGACCCGACCGCGCCCTATGCCGGCTTCGAGGACCCGCTGCTCACCGGCCTGCAGGCGCCGCTCACCAGTGCGATGCTCGATCTCTACGCGACCAAGCTCAATTACCGGGTGCCGGATCTGCGCTACGAGCTCCTCAGCAACAGCGTCAACCGCGGATGGAGCTGGGGGTCCGGTCGCTCGGCGCCCGAAGTGGTCGGCACCCTGCGCGGCGTGCTGGCCCTCGACGGCAACCTGCGCGTCCTCGTCGCCCACGGCTTCACCGATCTCGTGACCCCTTACTTCGCCTCGAAGCTGCTGATCGACCAGATGCCGAGCTTCGGCGGACGCGACCGGCTCGACCTCGCGGTCTATCCCGGTGGGCACATGTTCTACTTCCGCGCCGACTCGCGGGCGGCCTTCCACAGGGATGGTATGCACCTCTACGCGAAGGCGCTGGGGGCGCGCGCCGCGAACAATGGCGGCGTGGGAGAGACACGGCAGGGTGAGCGTTAGGAAGGGCGGACCTATCGACGGCTCATGCCAAGGGCTGCCTCGACCAGCGTTTCGATCTCGAAGTGGTGGAGCATGTGCCCGACTCCCGGCAGGAGGTCGAAGCGCGCGCTGGGGATGAGCGCGGCGGCGTTTCCGCCGTGGAAGAGGCTGTTCACGACGATGTCGGAGTCTCCGCCGAGGACGTGAACGGGAACTCGGCAGGTCGGATAGGCCAGGGCGCTGCGGCTCAGCCCGGCCCAGAGAGCGGCGGCGTCCTCGCCATTGGCGATCATCGGCGCCGGGCGACGGGCCCAGTGGAAGGGGAACTCGGCGGCGAAGCGCTCAGGCATGGCCTGCGGCAGGAACATCGCTCGCCAGAGCAGGGGGAGCAGGGCGGTGTCCACCACCGGGCCCCAGCTATAGGCCAAGGCATCGCCGACGATCGGCACCGCCCGCGGCCCGAACAGGATCTGTTCGAGGCGAACTTCCGGGAAGCAGATCGGCGCCACGGCGACGATGCCGGCGACCTCCTCGGGGAAGCTCAAGCCGTAGGCGAGCGCCACCGCGCCGCCGAAGGAATGTCCGAGGATCACCGGGCGGTGCAGCCCGAGGCTCTGGATCGCGTCGCGTAGGATCGCCGCCTGCTCCCAGGGCGAGCCGTCGCTGAAGCGGACGCGGTCGCTGGCGCCGTGTCCCGGCCGGTCGACGGCGATGACCCGGAAATGCCGGGCAAGCGCCGTCATTGGCCCGAGCCACATGTCCTCCAGCGTCATCAGGGAGCCGTGGATGAGCACCAGGTCGGGCCCGGAACCGGCCTCGACATAGGCGATCCCGCGGCCGCCCGCGCCGCGCACGATGCGTCGGTCCGGTTCGGTCACGTGTCCCTTGCGAGGGGGCAGGTTCAGGATCGTGGCGCCCCCGTCGAGGGTTGCGGGCTCCATCTCAGCGCCTCGGCCCGCGCGTGCTTGCACGCACGAGCAGGGCGGCCGCGGCCCCCAGCCCGGCCACGAGGGCGGTCGTCGGCAGCGGGTGCAGGGTCGAGCGCGTGTAGGCGCTCGTGCGCATCACGTAACCGGGATGGGTGCCCCGAGCCGCCCCGTCCGGCCGGGAGGGTGCGTGAAGGGCGTCCTGCGCGTCCTGCGGCGGGTCGCCCCGCTTCTGCAGAGCCGTGACGACGGGTGCCAGCGCATCGTAGGCGCCGGGGGCGAATTCCTTGAAGCTCGCCAGCGCCTTGGCGCCGCCGCCGACGTAGATGTCCCGCTGCGGGTGCACCGCCGCGTGCAGGATCGCGTTGGCGACCTCCTCGGGCCGGTAGACCGGCGGCGGCAGCTTCGGCTCGTGGTCGGTGTAGTTCTTCGCTCGCTGCGGCAGCGGCGTGTCGATCGAAGCCGGCTTGATCAGGGTGACGGAGACGGGCGCGCCGTCCTCGAACAGCTCCATCCGCAGGGCGTCGGTAAAGCCTTTGATGGCGTGTTTGCTCGCGCAGTACATGCCCTGGAGCGGGAAGGCGAGATCGGAGCCGACGCTGCCGACATTGATGAGCGCACCGCCATTCCTGCGCAGGTGCTCGACCGCGACCAGCGAGCCCAGCACCGTGCCCCAGAGATTGGTCCTCAGCAGGCGCTCGTGGTCGGAGTCGCTGACCTCCCAGAGACGGCCGTAGATCGTGAGCCCGGCATTGTTGACCCAGGTGTCGAAGCCGCCGAAGGCCGCGACGGCCGCATCGGCGATGGCCTGGACTTGCGCACGCTCGCCGACATCGGCGACGACATGGATCGCCTTGCCGCCCACCCCCTCGATCTCCGCCTGGACCCTGGCCAGCACCGCGCCGTCGCGGGCAGCGAGGACGACACGCGCGCCGGCCTCCGCCGCCATGCGAGCCGTTGTCAGGCCGATGCCGCTGGAGGCGCCGGTGATCACGATGACCTGATCGTGAAGGGGCTTGTGAGTATGGGCCATGTCGGTCCCGATCGAGGATCGTCCTTGCGCCGCGCGGTCCGCGCGGGCTGCGTCGAGGCGGTAACGCCGCAGCGCAGCCCCGGGTTCGCGGCCGCTGCGCGGCGATTGCGCCCGGGTGCCCTCGGCGCAGGCTTTGCAGATCGGATCGGGCACCTTATCAGAGCCCGCCTTCGCAGCACGGAGCCCGGGCGCTCGCGTGCGCGGACGCCCTCAACAACGCCGGAGCCGAGCCCCGATGCGCGAACCGAACGCGATCGATTTCTGGCGCGGCCTGGCTCTCGTCACCATCTTCGTGAACCACATCCCGGGCAACACCTTCGAGCGCTACACCTACTCGCAATACGGCATCTCGGACGCGGCCGAACTGTTCGTCTTCCTCGCCGGCTGGTCGATCGGGATCGCGACGCGGGAGCGGGACGGACGCCCCGAGCCGCGCCTTCGGAGCGTGCTGCGGCTTCTGTCGCGGACGGTGGAGGTCTACCGGGCGCAGATCACGATCATGGCCCTCGCGCTCGCCATGATCGCTGGCACGGCGCTCGTCCTCGACAACCCGCTCATCCTCGAGTGGCACAATGCCGGCGGATTCTTCGCCGACCCCATCCAGACGACCGTCGGCTTCGTCCTGCTCACCCACCAGCTCGGCTTCTTCAACATCCTGCCGCTCTACGTGGTCCTGCTCGGGATGGCGCCCTTCTTCGTCCTGCTGGCGCGCTTCAACCGGCTGTTGGCACTCGCCCTGTCCTTCGGGCTCTACGGCTTGAGCCTCGTCATGGAGTGGAACTTTCCCTCCTGGCCGGGGGAGGGCGATTGGTTCTTCGATCCGCTGTGCTGGCAGCTCCTCCTCGTTCTCGGCTTCCTCGCCGAGGATGTGAGCCGGGAGGCGCCGCGCCTTCGCCTCTGGGCTCGCCGCCTGATGCCGCTCGGCATCGCGATCGTCGTCCTGGGCGCAATCCTCTCCGTGCTCGAACTCCGGCCGGACCCGCTCAGAGTGCCCGAGCCGCGCCTTATTTTCACCTTTGACAAGACCTATCTCTCGCCCGCGCGCCTCGTTCACTTCCTCGGAGTCCTGCTAGCCTTTCAGACCGTCTACGGCTTCGTCGCCGGGCGAATTCCAGCGCTGGCCGATTATTTGGCGGGACTGGGCCGGAACTCCCTCGCGGTGTTCTCGATGGGGTCCGTCCTCAGTCTTGCGGCACAACTCGTGCGGTTCTGGACTGGCGGCGGTACTCTTGTTGACGTTTTGGTCGTAGGGTTCGGTCTCGTTGGTTTGAGTTTCACCGCATGGTTCGTCGAATGGCGCTCCCGCAGGCCACGGCTTCCCTCCTCGGCGTGATCCTCGGCGCGACCGTCGCGCTGGCGCAGGGAGCACCCACCGTCGTCTCGCCGCCGAACCCGCCGGCCGGGCCGCAGGGCACCGAGATGCCCGATCCGTCCCTATCGCCCGAATGCCGTGTGCCGGGTTCGAAGCTCTACACCCTGAACAAGCTCAAGGCCGTGAAGACGGCGCTGAAGGAGAAGCGCCCAGTGCGGGTGCTCGCGATCGGTCCGACCTCGGCCGGGACGGGCGCCTCGGCGACCTACCCGGTCAAGCTCGAGACCGCGCTGGAGCGCTCGCTGCCCGAAGTCGACATCGAAGTCGACAGCCGGGGACTTCAGGGCGAGATCGCCTCGGGCGCGGCCGAGCGCCTGCGCGGCATGGTCGCCGAGATCGAGCCGGACCTCGTGGTCTGGCAGGTGGGGACCCACGATGCCCTGGCTCGCGTCGAGGTGGAGGCCTTCGGCTCCGCCCTCGACGACGCCGTGAAGTGGATCAAGTCCCACGACATCGACGTGGTGCTCGTGAACCCGGTCTACACCGCGAGCATGGCGGACGACGCCTATTACACCAGCATCGTGCAGAAGGTGCAGGAGGTCGCGGGCCGCGAGGGCGTTCCTCTCGTCCAGCGCTACGAGGCGATGCGCTACCTGTCCGGCAGCAGCGACAAGGGCGAGGGACACATGTTCGGCCGACAGTTCCGGCTGAACGATCTCGGCCTGCGCTGCATGGCCGAACACGTCACCCGGGCGATCACGCTCTCCCTGCTCCAGCCCGATACCGCGGTCACGGGCACGCCCCAACCCGTGCTGAAGACCCTGCCCGGGTCGCCGCCCGCCGCACAGGCCGGTTCCGCCGCGCAATAGGGCTATCCGCTTAACCTGCCCGCAAGCCCCGCCGGCCTAACCTGCCCCGGCAAAGGGGTTCATCGGCATGGCAGCGGGCGCGTCGCTCGGATCGACATTCGCGCGTCTGGCGACGCTGCGCTCCGGCGCGCCCCGCGCGGCCATCGACGTGTTCGCGATCCGTGTCGCCGCGGCGGGCTTCGCCTACGGCGCCCACGCCCTCATGGCGCGGCTGATGGGCGGGTCCGAGTACGGCATCTTCGCGGCGATCTGGGTCTGGATTGCGATCCTCGGGCATTCGGCGACGCTCGGCTTCTCGCAGGGCGCGTGCCGCTTCCTTCCGACCGATGCCGCCCGCGGCGACCTCGACGCCGTCCGCGGCTTCCTCGTCGCGGGCGCCGGCCTCACGGCGATCGCGGCGATCGCGGTGGCGCTCGCCGGGCTCGGGCTCGCGGCCCTGCAGGGCTCGCTGCTCGCGGGCCCCTACGCCGCGCCCCTCCTCGTCGCAGCGCTCGTCCTGCCCCTCTTCGCACTGCAGGATTACCTGGAGGGCGTCGCGCGCAGCCAGAACTGGGCGGTGCTCGCGATCGCGCCGCCCTACCTGCTTCGGCAAATCCTGATCGTGGCCGCGATGCTGGCCGCGATCCGCTTCGGGGCGCCGGCCGAGGCCTGGGTGGCGGTGGCCTGCACCCTCGTCGCCACGGGGATCGCGGTGACGCTGCAGGCCGTGTGGCTGCTGGCGCGTCTCCGGCGGGCGGTCGGTCCGGGACCGCGACGGCGACGCTGGCGGGAATGGTTCCGCGCCTGTCTGCCGATCGCGGCGGGGGATCTCGCGGCCGCGGCCTTCAACGTCGTCGACGTCGTGATCCTGAGCCTGCTGGCGCCGCCGGCCGTCGTCGGCCTGTATTTCGCGGCGACGCGCCTCCAACAATTCGTCGTCTTCGTGCAATTCGCGGCCTCGGCGGCCACCGCCCAGCGCTTCGCGGCGGCCAAGGCGGCGGAGGATGCGACGGCGCTCGCCCGCCTCGTGCGCCTTCAGGCGCAACTCACCTTCGCGGCCACGACCCTGATCGGCGTCGCGGCGATCGCGGCCGCGCCCCTGCTGCTCGGCCTGTTCGGCCCCGAGTTCCGGGACAGCCTGCCCATCCTCGCAATCCTCGTCGCCGGAACCGTCGCGGCGAGCCTGTTCGGGCCGGGTGAGGATCTGCTGACCATGCTCGGCGGGGAGCGGCTCTGCGCGGCCATCACCCTGGCGAGCCTCGTCATCGCCGGCCTTCTCTGCTTCGCGCTGATCCCGGGGCAGGGGGCGCTCGGCGCCGCGCTCGCGATGGCGCTGGCCTCCGCCGCCAGGGGCTGGGCGATGGCCCTCGCGGCCCGCCGGGTCCACGCCATCGCGACCCCGATCTACTCCCATCGCCTTTCCGAGGGGCCGACACGATGATCCCGCAGCGCGTCCCCGACACGGGCTCCTTGCGGGTCGAGATCATCCCCGTCGCGAGGCTCGCGGCCGATCCCGCCGGTTGGGACGACCTCGTCGCGCGGGCGGTATCGCTCCACCCTCATTACAGCCGCCGGTCGGTCGAGGCGCACCGCGCCTGCGGCCTCGCGCCGGCCAACCTCGCCTGCGTCGCGGTTCGGCGCGGGGATCGCCTCGACGCCCTGCTCCCCTTCCGGATCACGCGCGACGTCAGCGCTCTCGGGATGCCGGTGGCGCAGCCCTTCCGCTCGCCCTTCGTGACAGCGACCGCGCCCCTCGTCGCGGACGACTCCGATGTCCCAGCCACCCTGGCCGCTCTCGTCGCGGGGCTGGCGCAGGCGTCAAGCGGCCGCGCCTGGCGCTGGCCCATGCTCTCGACCGAATCCGGCATCGGCCCCGGGCTCCTCGCCGCCATGGCGGAGGCAGGCTGGCGGACCGGCACGGTCGCCGCCTTCGAGCGTCCGGTCCTGCATCGGCGCGGCGACCACGAGGCCTTCCTGAAGGACCATCCCAACCGCGGCCGCTTCAAGGATCTGCGCCGCCGCCAGCGGCGCCTCGCGGACGCCGGGACGATCGACCTCGACACCGTCACGGACGGTCCAGCCCTGACCGAGGCCGTCGAGAGCTTCCTCACCCTGGAGCGGGCAGGATGGAAGGGCGAGGCCGGCACCGCGCTCGCCTGCCGTCCGGACCATGCCGCTTTCGCGCGGGCCCTGTTCGCGCGGGGCGACGGGCCCGTCCAGGCCCGCGCGGACATCCTGCACCGGGGAGGCAAGCCGCTGGCGATCAGCCTCGCCCTCGTCGCGGGCGGGACGGCCTGCCTCCTCAAGACGACCTACGACGAGGAAGAACGGTCGAACGCGCCGGGCCTCGTCCTCGAGGCCGAGATCGTCCGGCTCCTCCACGAGACCGCCTTCGCCAAGACTCTCGATTCCGCGACGCTCCCCGGCTCGGCCCTGGAGAGCCTCTATCCGGACCGCGAGACGGTCGCGGAGATCGTGGCCCTGCCGGGCGGGGAGGGCGGATTGTCCCTGGACCGCCGCCTGCGGCTCGCCCGGTTCGAACACGCGGCCCGCGCCGAGGCGAAGCGGGTCCTGCGACGGCGCTGACGCCCTCTCGGCATTCCGATGCTGGCCGTGCTATCGGGCCTCGGCAAGCCAGAGAGGACACACCGGCATGCGTCGCTCGATCCTCGCCCTTACCGGAGCCCTCGTCATCGCCATGAGTACAGCCGCTTCCGCCGAATTCACGACGACCCCCTCCGGCCTCAAGTACCAGGACGAGGTGGTGGGCACCGGGCCCGCACCGCAGGCCGGGCAGAAGGTCAACGTCCACTACACCGGCTGGCTCGACGAGGGCGGCAAGCCGGGCAAGAAGTTCGATTCCTCCCGCGACCGCGGCCAGCCCTTCACCTTCACGCTCGGCGCCGGCCAAGTCATCGCCGGGTGGGACACGGGCGTCGCCACGATGAAGGTCGGCGGCAAGCGCCGCCTCGTCATCCCGCCGGACCAGGGCTACGGCGCCCGCGGCGCCGGCGGCGTCATCCCGCCGAACGCGACGCTGATCTTCGACGTCGAGCTGCTCGGCGCGAAGTGAGTTCACGCCTCTCCTCCCCCTTGTGGGGAGGAGGGGAGGTGGGGGTGGCTGGGTGACCCTGCCACTCACCAGACGGAACAACCCCCACCCCGAACCCCTCCCCACAAGGGGGAGGGGATAGGCTTGCCGATTTCCGTGCAGCCAAAATCCTATCTGGCGACCGCCTTCTCCCGCCCGACCCGGCTGTGGCGACGGCTCCACGCGAAGTAGATGACGAGGCCGATGGCAAGCCAGATCAGGAGGCGAAGCCACGTCTCGCCATCGAGCGAGACCATCATGGCGAAGCAGCTCAGGATGCCGAGGATCGGCACGAGCGGAACCAGCGGCGTGCGGTAGTCGCGCCGGGCATCCGGCTGGGTCCGGCGCAGGATGATCACGCCGACGCAGACGAGGATGAAGGCCAGCAGGGTGCCGATGCTCGTCATGTGACCGAGCTGGCTGATAGGCAGGAAGCCGCCGAGCCCGCTCACGAAGACCATGAAGAACAGGTTCGAGCGGTAGGGCGTCTTCCAGACCGGGTGCACCTTCGAGAAGAAGGCGGGCAGGAGCCGGTCCTGGCTCATCGTGTAGAAGACCCGGCTCTGGCCGAGCAGCAGCACCAGGATCACGGTCGAGAAGCCGGCGATGACGCCTAGCGTCACCAGGGACTTCAGCCAGGGGAAGGGCGTCTGGGCGATCGCGGTGTTCACCGGCGCGGCGTCGCCCTTCATGGCCGTGTAGGGGACCATCCCGGTCAGCACGCCGGCGAACGCGATGTAGATGACCGTGCAGATGGCGAGCGAGCCGAGGATGCCGATCATCATGTTGCGCTGTGGGTTCTTGGCCTCCTGCGCGGCGGTGGAGACCGCGTCGAAGCCGATATAGGCGAAGAAGACCACGCCCGCCCCGCGCATGATCCCGCTCCAGCCGTATTCGCCGAAGGTGCCGGTGTTCTCGGGAATGAAGGGCACGTAGTTCTGGGCCTTCACGTAGAAGAGGCCGACGCCGACCACGACCGCGACCACCGCCAGCTTGATCGCGACGACGACGGCGTTGACCCGCGCCGATTCGCGGATGCCGACCATCAGGAGGAGCGAGGCCGCCACGATGATCAAGATCGCGGGCAGATTGACGATGCCCGTGGCCGTGGTGCCGTCGGCGAGCGTGAAGGTCTCGAAGGGCGAATGGATGAGACGGCCGGGCAGGGTGATGCCGACCCCATCGAGGAAGCGGGCGACGTAGCGCGACCAGCTCACCGAGACGGTCGCCGCGCCGACCGCGTATTCGAGGACGAGGTCCCAGCCGATGATCCAGGCGATGAACTCGCCCATCGTGGCGTAGGCGTAGGTGTAGGCCGAGCCGGCGACCGGGATCATGCCGGCGAGCTCGCTGTAGCACATGCCGGCGAAGACGCAGGCCAGCGCCGCGATCATGAAGGAGATCACCACCGCAGGCCCGGCATGCTCGGCAGCGGCGATTCCCGTCAGCGAGAACAGGCCCGCGCCGATCACCGCGCCGATGCCGAGCGCGATCAGGCTCCAGGGTCCCAGCGTGCGGGCGAGCTTGTGCTCGCCGACATCCGCATCGCTGTTGAGTCGCTCCAGCGATTTCGTCCGTAGAAGGTCGCCCGCGAGGCCCGCCGCCATCGTGTCCGCTCCGTTTCGCCTGCTTCGCCGCCGATCAAGCCGGCAAAAGGGGGCGCATGCAACAGGAGCGTGCAAGTCAGGGGCCGGACGGGTTCAGCGTTGGGCGATGGACTCCGCCGCGGCGCGACAGCCGGCGGTCAGGTCGGCCAGGATGGCGTTCGCCCTCGCCGTGGTCGCCGGACCGGCCGCCGCCGGCGTCCCGGCTGCGAAGGGCGGCTGGGGCGCATATTCCGCGACGAGCTGGCTCGTGCGGGCATATTCCTCGCCGCGCAGCCGGGCGGCAAGCGCCAGGGCTAAGTCGAGGCCCGCCGAGATCCCGGCCGCGGTGACCCTGTTGCGATCGAAGACCACGCGCTCGTCCAGCGCGACGGCGCCGAGGAGCGGCAGAACGGCGTCCCGCACGCACCAATGCGAGGTGGCGCGATAACCCCTCAGCAGCCCCGCGGCGCCGAGGATCAGCGACCCGGTACAGACGCTGGTCACCCAGGTGGCGCGAGCGCCCCGGTCGGCCAGGAACGCCAGCGTGGCGGCGTCGCGCATCTGGGCCGGCGTGCCGTCGCCACCCGGGACGAACAGCACGTCGAGCTCGGGCGGACAATCGTCGAAGCCGGACGTTGCGACGAGCGAGAGACCTGTATCGGTCGCGACAATCCCGTGCGCCTTCGCGACGAGGTGAAGACTCCCGCCCGAGAGGCCGGACAGCACCATCTGCGGACCGACGAGGTCGAGCGCGGTCATGCCGGGGTAGAGAAGCATGGCGATCCGCACGGGGCGGTTCGGATCGACGGAGCCGCCGGGCCCGGACGGGACGCCGAGGGCGCGCGCCGCACCTGTCGGGGCGGCGCCTGCGGCGAGAAGGGCGGCGAACTGGCGACGGTTCATCAGGGCCTCGGCCCGGCGCGAATCGCGCCGTCGGGCCGATCTAGCGCCTCACCAAGCTCCTGCGAGCAACAAGCTTCCCCGGCGTCGTCAGAGGCCGATGTGGAGCGCGGCGACCGCACGGTCGATCGAGAGGTAGAACACGCCGAAAGCCACCATCGCGGCGGCGGAGAACTCGAGCGTCAGGTTCGAGAGGGTCTGGCAGCGGCGCAGCATCTCGCGCCCGAAATAGAAGCTGACCCAGGCGATGGTGAGAACCACCGGCATCGCGAACAGGAAGGACCAGGTGCTCTCGACCCGGTCGAAGCCGCCGGCCGGGTCCAGCAGCGCGCGGATGTTGCGCACCCACGGCGCGTGGCAGGCCGAGTAGATGGCGGTCATCCAGGAGAGGCCGACGGCGACGCCGAAATGGAAGCTGAAGAGCCCGTGCAGGCGCGAGAACTCGTCGCGTGCGTCGTCCACCGTCATCGTCAACCCCTGAGGTACCGCTGATGGGCCCGCCGACGATCTTTCGCGCGTCGTCGTTAGCGGGCCGTTAACGGTGCGGGGGTGCCGGCGAAACCCGGACTTTTTATGACCGGCCGATCTCGGTCTCCGGCTTGCCCGCGCGCATCAGCGCCACGAAGCGCTCGAACAGGTAGTGGCTGTCGCGGGGGCCCGGCGAGGCCTCCGGATGGTGCTGCACCGAGAAGGCCGGGCGGTCGGCAAGGGTCAGGCCGCAATTCGAGCCGTCGAACAGCGAGACGTGGGTCTCCACCGCGGTCTCGGGCAGGCTCGCCGGGTCGACGGCGAAGCCGTGGTTCATCGAGACGATCTCGACCTTGCCGGTGGTCTTGTCCTTCACCGGGTGATTCGCGCCGTGATGGCCCTGTGCCATCTTCACGGTGCGGCCGCCGAGCGCGAGGCCCATGAGCTGGTGGCCGAGGCAGATGCCGAAGGTCGGCACCCGCTCGTCGAGGAGCTGCCGGATGACGGGGACGGCGTATTCACCGGTGGCGGCGGGGTCGCCGGGGCCGTTCGAGAGGAAGACGCCGTCGGGCTTCAGCGCCATAATCTCCTCGGCCGTGGTCGTGGCGGGGACCACGGTCACGTCGCAGCCGGCCTCCGCCAGGAGCCGGAGGATGTTGCGCTTCACCCCGTAATCGACGGCGACGACCCTCAATCCTTCGCCAGGCTTGCGGGTGCCGTAGCCGCCCTTCACCGCCCAGGTGGTCTGCGACCACTCGGACGGGGTCCGGCTCGTGACCGGCGGCACGAGATCGAGCCCCTCCATGGGCGCGAGCGCGGCGGCCCGAGCCTTCAGGGCCTCCCGGTCGAAGCGGCCGTCGGGATCGTTGGCGATCACGGCGTTCGGCATGCCGCGTTCGCGGATCAGCGCGGTGAGAGCCCGCGTGTCGACGCCGGTGATGCCGACGATGCCGCGGGCCTTCAGCCAGGCATCGAGGTGGCTCGAGGAACGCCAGCTCGAGGGATTGGTGACGGCCGAGGCGATCACCGCGCCGCGCACGCCGGAGGCCGGCGCCGCGTCGAGGCTCTCGAGATCCTCGTCGTTGGTGCCGACATTGCCGATATGCGGGAAGGTGAAGGTGACGATCTGCCCTGCGTAGGACGGATCGGTCAGGATTTCCTGGTAGCCCGTCATCGCGGTGTTGAAGCAGACCTCGCCGTCGGCGATTCCGGTCTGACCGATCCCGAAGCCTTCGAGCACGGTGCCATCGGCCAGCACGAGGAGCGCGGTGGCGACGGGCTCGGCCCAGGCCGCGGGTGTGGCGGGCGCGCTTGCGCCATCGTCTTGCAGCATCGGCGTGATCTCGCTTATGTCCGGCCGAGCCCGGCGCCGGGGCCGGCGCGTGCGGGTGGCTCCCGTTGCGGCGCTCTTAGCGAGGAGGCCGCGACAGGGTCAATGTGGCCCTGGGTGCCGTCCCGCTCAATCGCCGCCGAACGCAGACCACCCTTGATCAGGAGACGACCATGCTGCGCGAGCGCCTCACCGCCGAGATGAAGGAGGCCATGAAGGCCGGCGACAAGCCGAAGCTCGCCACGGTGCGGATGATCCAGGCCGCCCTGAAGGACAAGGACATCGAGTCCCGCGGCCTCGGCAAGGACCCGGCCTCCGACGAAGAGATCCTCGGGCTCCTCCAGAAGATGATCAAGCAGCGCAACGAATCCGCCGGCGTCTACGAGCAGGGCGGCCGACCGGAGCTCGCGGAGAACGAGCGGGCCGAAGTGGCCATCATCGCCGGCTTCCTGCCCCAGCAGATGGACGAGGCCGAGACCCGCGCTGCGATCGAGGCGGCCGTGGCCGAGACGGGCGCTGCCGGACCGAAGGACATGGGCAAGGTCATCGGCGCCCTGAAGGCGAAGTATGCCGGCCGGATGGATTTTGCGAAGGCGAGCGGGTTGCTGAAGGACGTCTTGAACGCGAAGGCGTGAGGATGGAGACGTTGCGGGGCAAGCCGGCTTATCCACCGACTTCGAACCTTCGGGACTCGCTAAGGCCTCCTGAGCTATAGGTCAGGGTTCCCGAACCCGATTGCTCGGCCTGCCGCGTGCGCTACCCGCCCCACCTCCTCGAAGAGATCCGGGCCCGCCTGCCGGCCTCCGACGTGGTCGGCCGGCGCGTGCGGCTCAAGAAGGCTGGCCGCGAGTGGCGCGGGCTGTCGCCCTTCAACGACGAAAAGACGCCGTCCTTCTACGTCAACGACCAGAAGCAGTTCTATCACTGCTTCTCCTCCGGCAAGCACGGCGACGTCTTCACCTTCCTGATGGAGACCGAGGGCCTGAGCTTCCCCGAAGCCGTCGAGCGGCTGGCGAGCGAGGCTGGGGTGACCCTGCCGGCGCCCAGCGCCGATTCCGACGCGATGGAACGCAGGCGCCGGGGCGCGATCGAGGTGATGGAGCTGGCCGCCGCCTTCTTCGAGGAGCAGCTGCGCGGCCGGGCGGGGGCAGGCGCCCGGCACTACCTCGACGGGCGAGGGCTCGGTCCCGAGATCCGGGCCCGCTTCCGGCTCGGCTACGCCACGGGCGAGCGCTACGGGCTGCGGGACTTCCTCGCGTCGAAGGACGTCGACAAGGGCCTGATGGTCGAGCTCGGGCTTCTCACGGGCGGCGAGGACGTCGCCGTGCCCTACGACAAGTTCCGCGATCGCGTGATCTTCCCGATCACGGACGGACGCGGCCGCGTCATCGCCTTCGGCGGACGGGCCATGCAGACGGATGCCAAGGCGAAATACCTGAACTCGCCGGAGACGCCGCTCTTCCACAAGGGCCGCGTCCTCTACAACCTCCACGGCGCCCGCAAGGCGGCCCGCGACCGCGGCAGCATCATCGCGGTCGAGGGCTACGTCGACGTCATCGCCATGACGATGGCCGGGCACCCGAACGCGGTGGCGCCGCTCGGAACCGCTCTCACCGAGGACCAGCTCGCCCTGCTCTGGCGCCACGCCGACGAGCCGATCCTCTGCTTCGACGGCGACGGCGCCGGGCAGCGCGCCGCCTTCCGGGCCCTGGAGACCGCATTGCCGGCGCTGGAGCCGGGCAAGTCCCTGCGCTTCGCGCTGCTGCCGGAGGGTCAGGATCCCGACGATCTTCTGCGCTCGGGCGGGGCCGCCGCGGTCACGCGCGTCCTCGAGGGGGCGCGGCCCCTCGTCGAGGTGTTGTGGTCGCGCGCGGTGGAGTCCAGCCCCGTCGACACGCCCGAGCGCCGGGCGGGCCTCGCGAAGACCCTGCGCGAGATGGTCGGCGCGATCCGCGACGAGACGGTGCGGCGGTTCTACCGCGATGAGATCGAGAGCCGCTTGCGCCAGCTCTCGCCGCAAGGGGCCCAGCCGCAGGGCCGCTACGGCGGCGGCGCTCCACGGAGCGGTTCGAGGCGCGGCTTCCGCGCAGACGATCCGCCGCCCTCGCCCCGTATCACGACGAAGCTCAACCCCCTCTATGCAGGGACGACGAACTCCGGCGGTCCAGTGCCCTTTCAGGATCGGGAGGCGATGATCATATCGTGCCTGCTGGTTCATCCTCAGCTTCTCGGAATCGAGGCGGAGGAGCTGTCGGCTCTCGAACTCAACGATCCGGACGCTCAGGCGCTGCGCTCCCTCCTGCTGGACGCCGCGGCGGAGACGGCCCATCCGGTCGGGGAAGTCCTGAGGGCGCGGCTCGACCGGGCCGGCATGGGCGAGGCCGCCGCCCGCCTCGCGGCGCATATCCGCCCTGGCGACCGCTGGGTGCTCGATCCGCATGCCGATCCGATGCGGCTCGAAGACGCATTGCGTCAGGCCGTGATCTTGCACGGCAAGTCGGGAGCGCTAAATAGCGAACTCCGTCTCGCCGAGCGAGCATTGGCGGAGGACGCGACCGAGGCCAATTTCGCTTGGCTGTGCGACGTGAAGGAACGTCTGGCCGTGATTGCCGGAGCCGAGGCTGAAGCGGACTTGCCGGATGCGGGCGAACCGCAGACGGCCTGACGCCCGGCTTGACGCGTCCCAGGCGGTCGATCAGGCCGCATAGTTAACAATCGGTCAAGCGTCTTGCTTGCATACCGGGATCTGACATCGAAGCGGTCGCCGCCCGCGCCCGCAACTCACACGAATTGCGGCGTCGACGACGCGGGGCGAATCAAGCGCCCTCACGACACGACCGCGACAACAACAGGCTGATCATGGCAACGAAGGCAACGGAACGGGACGAGGCGGATGTCGCTCCGGAGCAGCAGACCGACGGCCCGCTCCTCGACCTGACGGATGCCTCCGTCAAGCGGATGGTGAAGCTCGCCAAGAAGCGCGGCTACATCACCTACGAGGAGATCAACGAGGTTCTGCCCGAGGGCCAGTCCGACCCGGACCAGCTCGAGGACGTCATGGCCCAGCTCTCGGAGATGGGCATCAACATCGTCGAGGCGGAGGAATCGGACGAAGGCGCGGCCGAGCGGCCCGCCAACGGCGAGGCCTCGGAGGATGACGAGAGCGAGGGGGGCGACGTCGCCGAGATCGCGCCGGCGAAGCCGCTCGCGCTGCGCGAGACGACCACCAAGGAGCCGACCGACCGCACCGACGATCCGGTGCGGATGTACCTGCGCGAGATGGGCTCGGTGGAGCTGCTGTCGCGCGAGGGCGAGATCGCCATCGCCAAGCGCATCGAGGCGGGGCGCGAGGCCATGATCGCGGGGCTCTGCGAGAGCCCGCTGACCTTCCAGGCCATCATCATCTGGCGCGACGAGCTCGTCGACGGCCGCGTGCTCCTGCGCGACATTATCGACCTCGAGGCCACCTATGCCGGCCCGGACGCCAAGAACGCCCCGCAGATCGCCGAGGGCGAGGAGGCGGAGGATTCCGAGGCCGAGGCGCCGGTGCCGCCCGAGGGCGGCGACGACGACGACGACATGGAGAACAACGTCTCGCTCGCGGCGATGGAAGCCGAGATCAAGCCGCGCGTCCTCGAGACCTTCGACAACATCGCCAACAACTACAAGAAGCTGCGCAAGCTCCAGAACGAGCACGGCGAGCTGAAGGCCGGCGGCGGCACGCAGACGGCGGCGCAGGGCAAGAAGCAGGCGGAGCTGAAGGACACCGTCGTCGCCGACGTGAAGTCGCTGTCGCTCAACGCCAACCGCATCGAGGCGCTGGTCGAGCAGCTCTACGACATCAACAAGCGCCTTATCTCCCACGAGGGCCGCCTGATGCGCGTGGCCGAGAGCCACGGCGTCGCGCGCGACGAGTTCCTGCGCCACTACCAGGGCTGGGAGCTCGACCCGAACTGGATGACCCGTGTCGGCACCCTCGGCGGCAAGGGCTGGAAGAACCTGGTCGAGAAGGGCTCGAAGCAGGTCGCCGACCTGCGCGAGCAGATCCTGACGCTCGCCTCAGAGACGGGCCTCGAGATCGGCGAGTACCGCAAGATCGTCAACATGGTCCAGAAGGGCGAGCGCGAAGCCCGTCAGGCCAAGAAGGAGATGATCGAGGCCAACCTCCGCCTCGTGATCTCGATCGCCAAGAAGTACACCAACCGCGGCCTGCAGTTCCTGGACCTGATCCAGGAGGGCAACATCGGCCTGATGAAGGCGGTCGATAAGTTCGAGTACCGCCGCGGCTACAAGTTCTCGACCTACGCGACCTGGTGGATCCGCCAGGCGATCACCCGCTCGATCGCCGACCAGGCCCGCACCATCCGCATCCCGGTGCACATGATCGAGACGATCAACAAGATCGTCCGGACCTCGCGCCAGATGCTCCACGAGATCGGCCGCGAGCCGACCCCGGAGGAACTCGCCGAGAAGCTGGCGATGCCGCTGGAGAAGGTGCGCAAGGTCCTCAAGATCGCCAAGGAGCCGATCTCCCTCGAGACGCCCATCGGCGACGAGGAGGATTCGCATCTCGGTGACTTCATCGAGGACAAGAACGTCGTCCTGCCCATCGACGCGGCGATCCAGTCGAACCTGCGCGAGACGACCACCCGCGTTCTCGCTTCGCTGACGCCCCGCGAGGAGCGGGTGCTGCGCATGCGCTTCGGCATCGGCATGAACACCGACCACACGCTGGAAGAGGTCGGCCAGCAGTTCAGCGTCACCCGCGAGCGCATCCGGCAGATCGAGGCGAAGGCGCTGAGGAAGCTCAAGCATCCGTCGCGGAGCCGGAAGCTCAGGAGCTTCCTCGACAACTGATTCGCTGGCGCTGCGCTCTTTCCGTAAGACGGAAAGAGCGTTCGTCTACGATCGGCGATAAGAAAACTTCGCGGCCGATCGGTTGCCGTCCTCCCGTCCGAAACCCACCTTGGCTGTATGCTCGATCGCGGCCAACCCCTTCCGACGGCGCAAGCCGACGGTTCCGAGACCATCGACGTGCCGTTCGGCGCCCTGCAGGATTGCGTGGCGCTACGCGATTGGCTGCTAAGCGAGGGCGCGCGTCTCCCGCAAGCCGACGATCTCCTCGTCGGCCTGTCCGAACGGCTGAACGAGCTCGGCGTGCCCGTCGACCGCGCCTCGACCGCCATCGACACCCTGCACTCCGAATACTCCGGCGTCGGCCGCATCTGGACCCGCGAATCCGGCGCCACGACCCGCCTCTTCCCTCACGGCGAGGCCTCGGACGCGGCCTATCGCGAGAGCCCGTTCTACGCCGTCCACCAGAGCGGCGAGTGGCTGATCCTCGATCTCACCGAGACGCCCGACAGCCTCTACTCGGTGCTGCCGGAGCTGAAGGCGGCGGGCTACACGCACTACGTCGTGGCGCCGCTGTTCTTCACGAACGGGACGCATAACGGCATCACCTTCGCGACGCGCAGCCCGGACGGCTTCCGCGACGAGGACATCGCGATCCTGCGCTTCGTCATGCCGACGCTGGCGGCGGTGATGGAGATGCGGATCGTCAACAAGACCCTCGACCAGGTCCTGCGCATCTATGTGGGCGACGAACCCCACACCGCGATCCTGGCGGGCGACATCCGGCGCGGCCAGGTCCGGCGCATCCGCTCCGCGATCCTGTTCGCGGACATGCGCGACTATACCGGCCTCTCGGCCGACATGACGCCGGAGGAGGCCGTCGACCTCCTCAACATCTTCTTCGACTGCCTGGTGCCGGCGATCGAGCGGGAGGGCGGCGAGGTCCTGAAGTATCTCGGCGACGGCCTGCTCGCGATCTTCCGCGAGCGCGGGGACGACCTCGGCAGCGCCGCCAAGGGTGCCCTCACCGCGGCGCAGAGCGCGCTCGCCGCCATCGACGAGGCCAACGCCCTCGGCCGCTTCGCCGTGCCCGTGGCAGCCGGCATCGCGCTCCACCACGGGGAGGCGGCCTACGGCAACGTCGGCTCGGGCGCCCGCCTCGACTTCACCGTGATCGGCCGCGACGTGAACCTCGCCAGCCGGCTGGCCCGGCTCAACAGGGTTCTGGGCGAGCCGCTCCTGATGTCGCGGCCCTTCGTCGATTTTCTGTGGGGCCACCCCGAGCCGCTGGGCGACCACCCTCTCGACGGCTTTCCGGAGGCGATGACGGTCTATCGCCCGGCCCGGCGCCCCGTCGCCGAGAACTCCGTCGGGGATTGACCCAGCCGCCCGCCGGGGCCACATGAGGGTCGTTCCAGGGAGATCCCCGGCAAGGGGCTGAGAAACCGATGGCCGTCCAGGCATGGACGGCGGCGCGGAAATCCTTCGAACCTGAACCGGCTCATACCGGCGTAGGGATTGGACCGCGGGTTTTTCCTCCACGAAACCCGGCACGCTTCGGATCAGAAGCTTGATGGCCCCCGATCTCCGCGCCGCCCGCGGAGATCGCTTTGGCCTCATCGGCACCCTCTCTCATCGGCCTGCGCAGACGAATCGGCGAAGATGCGCCCTCGGCAGCGTTGCCAGGGCGCAGCGATGTCGTGATCGTCGGCGCCGGCGTGATCGGCCTCTCCATCGCCTGGCGCCTCGCCGAGAGGGGTCGATCCGTGACCGTCCTAGAGCGCGAGACGATTGGTGCCGGCGCGAGCCTCGCCGCGACGGGCATGCTCGCGCCCGCCGCCGAGCACGAGCCGGGCTCCGACCCGCTGCTCCCGCTGGCACTCGAGAGCCTGTCGCGCTGGCCGGCCTTTCGGGACGCACTCCAGGCTGCCTCCGGCCTCGACATCGATTACCGCGAGGAGGGCACCCTGGTCCTCGCCGTCGGCCGCGACGAGGTCGAGCGCCTGCGCTTCCGGCACGACCTGCAGCGGCGGTCGGGTATCGATGCGCATTGGCTGTCCGGGTCCGAAGTCCGCGCGCGCGAACCCTCGTTGCGGCCGTCGATCGGCGCCGGCCTGTTCTGCCCGCATGATCATCAGGTCGATCCCGCCAAGGTCATGGCGGCCCTCGTGCGCGCCTGCCGCACTGCCGGCGTGACCATCGTCGAGCGATGCCCGGTCGAGGCCCTGGACTGGGCCGGCGAGCGCGTCGCCGGGGTGCGGGCGGGAGGGGAAGGTATTGGCGCCGAAGCGGTCGTTCTCGCGGCCGGCGCCTGGAGCGGCGAGACCGGCCTGTTGCCGGAGGCGCTCGCCCTGCCGGTTCGCCCGGTCAAGGGGCAGTCGCTAGCCCTGCGAACCACGGCCCGCACCGGCACCCTCTCGCACATGGTCTGGACGGAGCAGGTCCACATGGCGCCGAAGGCCGACGGCCACCTCATCGTCGGGGCGACCGTGGAGGAATGCGGTTTTCGCGAAGGCGTGACGGCTGGCGGCCTCTACGCGCTGCTCGAAGGCGCCCGCCGCGTGATGCCGGCGATCGAGGAGATGGCGGTGGAGGCGGTCTGGAGCGGCTTCCGTCCGACTTCCGACGACGACGCTCTGATCATCGACGCGCTGGCGCCCGGCCTCGTCGTCGCGACGGGCCACCATCGCAACGGCTACCTGCTGAACCCTGCCACCGCCGACGCCGTGGCGGAACTCGTGACGACGGGGGAGCTCCCCGCCTTCGCGCGAGGGTTCGGCCTCTCCCGCTTCGCACCGGCCGAGGAGCGGAGGGCGTTTGCATGAAGCTCATCGTCAACGGCGAGCCGCGCGAGCGCGAGGCCGCCGACATCGAGAGCCTGTTCCGGATCGAGGCCGAGGAGACCGGCATCGAGACGCCGCAGGGCATCGCCATCGCGCTGAACGGGCAGGTCGTCCGCCGCCGGGACTGGGCCGCGACGCCGCTCGCGGACGGCGACCGCGTCGAGATCGTGCGCGCCATGCAGGGAGGTTGAGGAATGGAGCGCCAGGATACGGGCGAGGACGCCCTCGTCATCGCCGGGGTGCCGCTGACCTCCCGGCTCTTCATCGGCACGTCCGGCTATCCGACGCAGACGATCATGGCCGAGGCGGTCCGCGCCTCAGGGGCCGAGGTCGTGACCGCCTCGATCCGCCGCGTCTCGCTGCAGGGACACGGCTCGGACACCCTGCGCAAGCTCAAGGGCTACCGCTTCCTGCCCAACACCGCCGGCTGCGAGACGGCGCGGGACGCGATCCTGACGGCCGAGCTCGCCCGCGAGGCGCTGGATACCAACTGGATCAAGGTCGAGGTGATCGGCGACCGCGAGACGCTCTATCCCGATGTCGCCGAGCTGATCGAGGCCTGCCGCCATCTCGTCGACGACGGCTTCGTAGTGCTGCCCTATTGCAACGACGATCCCGTCGTGTGCCAGCGCCTCGCCGATCTCGGCTGCGCGGCCGTGATGCCGATGGGCTCGCTCATCGGCTCCGGCATGGGCGTCGCCAATCCGGCCAATCTCGAACTGATCTGCCGTCGCGCGAGCGTCCCCGTCATCGTCGATGCCGGCATCGGCACGGCCTCGGACGCGGTGATCGCGATGGAGCTCGGCGCGGCCGGCTGCCTCCTCAACACGGCCGTCGCGAAGGCCGACGATCCGATCCGGATGGCGCGCGCCATGCGGCACGCGGTTCAAGCCGGCCGCGAGGCCCATCTCGCCGGGCGCATCCCGCGGCGCGGCCGCGCCGAACCGTCGAGCCCGCAGCTCGGCCTCGTCGGATCGTGAGGTCGCTGCCCTCGCCGCTGCTGGTCGTGACTGACCGGCACGGCACGAACCCTCCCTCCTCTCCGGTGGAGGGTACCCTGCGCATGCAGGGGGGCAGAGGGGAACGCGACCTCTCCGGGGGGGGCGGCGCTCCCCGCTCCCGACCCTCGCTGACGCGAGGGTTACCCTCCCCGGCAGAGGGGGAAGGAGATGATCGTCCCAACATAGAGAGTGCCCGTCTTGGCGTCGTCGTAGGCCAACTCCTCCAGAGCGGAGCGCGCTGGTTCTGGTTTCGCGAACGTGACATGGAGGCGGACAGCCGGAAGCGCCTCGCCTGCGAGCTGCTTGCGATGGTGCGCATGGCTGGCGGCGTCTTCACGCTCGGCGGCAATATCGATCTGGCCGCCGCGATCGAAGCAGACGGCGTGCACCTCTCCGGCAATGCCGGATCGGCCGAGATCGACCGAGCGCGACGGGCCATGCCGAACGGTCTGATCGGCGTCTCGGCCCACAGCCTCGACGACATCGACACTGCCGCCGGGGCCGGTGCCGACTACGCCACCCTGAGCCCCATCTTCGCGACTCCGAGCAAGCCCGGATACGGCCCTGCGCTCGGCCTCGACGCGCTCCGCGTCGCCGCCCGATGCGACCTCCCGATCCTCGCGCTGGGCGGCATCACCTTGGAAACAGCCTCAGCCTGCCGGGAGGCCGGTGCCGCCGGCATCGCCGTCATGGGCAGCGTCATGCGGTCATCCGATCCGGCAGGGACGGCGGGCGCCCTGCTGGAAGCCTGGTCTCAGGCCCCCGAGGGCCCATAGGGCGGCCGGGGGATCGCGCGGTGCGCGGCCCGCAGCGCCGCCGACCAGCGCTCGCGCAGGTCGTGGAAGTAGCTCTCGCCCGCCTCGATCCGATGGTTCACCTCGGTGTCGAGGGCGCCGACCCGCGACACCGCGATGTCGATGGGCAGGCCCACGCCGAGATTCGAGCGCATGGTCGAATCCATCGAGACGAGGCCGACCTTCAGGGCATCGTAGAGGTCCGTCTCGTACTTCACGGCCCGGTCGAGGATCGGCTTGCCGTACTTGTGCTCCCCGATCTGGAGGAACGGCGCATCGCGGCTGCACTCGATGAAGTTGCCGGCCGAGTAGATCATGAACAGCCGCATCGGCTCCTCGCCGATCTGACCGCCGAACAGGAACGAGACCTCCATCCGCAGGTTCGCGGCTTCGAACCCCTCCCGCTCGATCTCGCGGACGCGGCGGATGGCGCGGCCGACGAGCTGCGCCGCCTTGAACATGGTCGGCTGCTGCATGATCGTCTGCGGCGGCTCGCCGTCCGAGCCGTCGACGCCCTCGGTCAGCATGCTCAGGACCGATTGCGTCATCGAAAGATTGCCGGCTGACGCGAGCATCATCACGCGCTCGCCGGCGACGTTGAACAGGTGGAGCTTGCGATAGGTCGAGATGTTGTCGAGCCCCGCATTGGTGCGGGTGTCGGCGATCATCACGAGACCCTCCTCGACGAGGAGCCCGACGCAGTAGGTCATCGTAGCCGTCCCTGTATCCGCGCGGCTCCGACATGGCACGGAGAGCTGGAATCCGGCGACCCGGAAACATCATGCGCGCGTAGAAAGCTAGACTATCCTGCCGCTTCCGCGAAATCCCGGCGTGAATTACGATTGGGAGGCTGCCTGCGCCTGTTCCACGCGGAGGCGGACGTCCAAGGTCTCGGTTCCGCCGCCCATGCGGCTGCCGCGGATCGGTGCCGCACCGAGATAGTCGAGGCCGATCGCGACGCGGATATGCGCCTCGGTCGTCGCGATGCCGTTGGCCGGATCGAATCCAACCCAGCCGAGATCGGGCACCAGGGCCTCGACCCAGGCATGCCCCGCCTCCTGATCGATGACCCCGTCCGCGCGATGGAAGTAGCCCGAGACGTAGCGCGTCGGGATTTCAAGGTGACGCGCGGCGGCGATGAAGATGTGGGCGAGGTCCTGGCAGACGCCCTTGCCCTGCTCGAAGGAGCGCGCCGCCGTGGTGCTGGCGCTGGTCGGGCCCGGCTCGTAGGCGATCCGGTCGTGAACGGCGTGCAGCAGGCGGTGCAGGCAGGGGAGGGCGTCTGCGTCTCCCGCCCTTGCGACCTCGCCGGCGAAGGCCTGAATCTCGGGCGTCGCGATGGCGAGGTCCGAATCGCGCAGGTAGAAGACGTCGGGCAAGCGCTCCACCGTGCCGCGCACGACGCCGTGCACCTCGTTGGTGTCGACCTCGCCGATGACCCGGATCGTCAACGCGTCCGCCGGCTCGTCGGCGGTGAACCAATGCACGACGTTGCCGAAACCGTCCTCGCGCTCACTGACGCGGCCGTCCACAGAGGGCTCGATCCGCCATTTCCGGACATATTGCCCGTCATGGTCGCGCGGCCGGAGACGCAGGACCTGGATGAGGCCACGGGCGGGATGCTCGTAGGTGTAGCAGGTCTCGTGGAAGACGCGGATTCGCATGCGGGGACCTTGTCGGGCCAGGCTTGACCGTAACCCTACAACAGATACTGCTCGATGACCGCCGCCCCAAGGCGGTTGTTCTCGGCGATGAAGGCCGTGACGAATTCGTGAAGGCCGGAATTGAAGATGCGCTCGATGTTCTCGCCCTCGAGCCGCGCCAGCATGTTGCTCGCCAACCGCTGGCTGGCGCCGCGCCGCCCATAGGCGTCCGCGATGAGATCGAGATGCTCGACGAGCATGCCGTAGCAATTCGTCAGCGAGCGCGGCATCTGCCGGTTCAGGATCAGGAGATCGGCCACGAGCAGCGGCTTGACGCTCTCGCGATAGACCCAGTGATAGGCGTTGAAGCCGAGACCTCGCGCAGGATGGTGGTCCACTGGAAGTAGTCGAGGCTGCCGCCGACGCGCTCGGTCGCGGGCAGCAGAATACGGTACTTCACGTCGAGGATGCGGGCGGTGTTGTCGGCGCGCTCGATGGCGGTCCCGAGCCGGGTGAACCAATAGGCGTCGTTGCGCAGCATGGTGCGGTAGGCCGAGCCATCGAAGGCGAGCGAGACGCCCTTCACCCAATCGAGGAAGTGGGAGAACTCCTCCCGGTTGAGGTCGCGGCCCTCGTAGTTGCGCAACTCGAGCCAGGCGCCGTTGATCGCGTCCCACATCTCGGTCGTGAGCGCCGTGCGCACGCTGCGGGCGTTCTCGCGCGCGGTCTCGATGCAGGAGCGGATCGACGAGGGATTGTGCGGACTGAAGGCGAGGAAGTTGCAGACCGTCGCCTCGTTGACGCTGTCGTAGAGCGGCTTGAACACCTCCGGGTCGCCGGCCGAGGCCAGCGCCGAGGCCCATTCGTTGGTCTCGCCGCCGCCGTAGCTCGAGGGCAGGGCGGCGAGCCGATGGGCCGCATCGAGGATGCGGGCGACGAACTCGGCCCGTTCGACGTAGCGGGAGAGCCAGTAGAGGTTGTCGGCGGTCCGGGAGAGCATGGGCTTCCGTTATGGGCCGGCCCGGCGAGGCCGGGGCCGTGCCTGTTCGGGTTGTGATGTGGTCGCCGACGCCTAGGCGTCGAGGACCCAGGTGTCCTTGGTGCCGCCGCCCTGGCTGGAATTGACCACGAGCGACCCTTCCTTCAGCGCGACGCGGGTGAGACCGCCGGGCACGATCCGGATCTCGTCGGCGCCGCAGAGCACGAAGGGGCGAAGGTCGACGTGACGCGGCGCGACGCCCGACGCCACGAAGGTCGGGCAGGTCGAGAGCGCGAGCGTCGGCTGGGCGATGAAGCCGTCGGGCGCGTGGCGAAGCTTCTTCCCGAAATCCGCGATCTCCCGCTTCGTCGCGTGCGGCCCGACGAGCATGCCGTAGCCGCCCGAGCCGTTGACCTCCTTCACCACGAGTTCCGAGAGGTTGTCGAGCACGTAAGTCAGGGACTCCTTCTCGCGGCAGCGATAGGTCGGCACGTTGTGCAGGATCGGGTCCTCGCCGGTGAAGAACTTCACGATCTCCGGCATGTAGCTGTAGACGGCCTTGTCGTCGGCGATGCCCGTGCCGACGGCATTGGCCAGCGTGACGTTGCCGCGCTCGTAGGCGTTCATCAGGCCGGGCACCCCGAGGACGGAATCGGGGCGGAACACCAGCGGATCGATGAAGTCGTCGTCGAGGCGCCGGTAGAGCACGTCGACCCGGCGCGGCCCCTCGGTGGTGCGCATGTAGACGACGTCGTCCTTGGTGAAGAGGTCGGAGGCCTCCACGAGGTCGACGCCGAGCTTGTCGGCCAGGAACGAGTGCTCGTAGAAGGCCGAGTTGTAGCGGCCGGGGGTCAGCAGCGCGACGGTCGGGTCGCGGGTCGCGCTCGAGGGAGCGAGGCTGCGCAGGGTCGCCAGCAGCGCGTCCGGGTAGTTCTCCACCGGCGCCACGTGGTGGCGCGAGAACAATTCGGGGAAGAGCCGCAGCATGACCTCGCGGTTCTCCAGCATGTAGGAGACGCCGGATGGGGTGCGGGCGTTGTCCTCGAGCACGAAGAAATCGTCCGCCCCGGTCCGGACGATGTCGATGCCGGCGATGTGGACGTAGAGGTCGTGCGGCACCCGGAAGGCGCGCATCTCCATGCGGTAATGCGGATTGCGGTAGACGAGGTCGGCGGGAATCACGCCCGCCTTGATGCATTCCTGGGCCCCGTAGATGTCCTTCAGGAAAGCGTTGATCGCGGTGACCCGCTGCGTGAGGCCGCGCTCCAGGAAGCTCCATTCCGGCTTGGTGATCACCCGCGGGATGATGTCGAACGGGATCAGTCGCTCGGTCGATTCATTGGCTCCGTAGACGGCGAAGGTGATGCCGATGCGCCGGAACAGGAGCTCCGCTTGGCTGCGGCGGGTGTTGAACTGCTCGGGCGGGGTCGTGTCGAGCCACTTCTTCAGGCTGTCGTAGGCTTCGCGGACGGAACGCGGGCTCGTGCCTCCCCCGGGCAGCCCATTCATCTCGTCGAACGCAGCGAGCGCCATTCGCGCCTCCTTGTTACTCTGCGAACGCATCGCAAGACACGCGCCACCGGCCAAGTCTGGTGGGACGCTTCACGTTCCCTGGCAGGGTCGCCTGAAACCGTCCGGCGCGCCAGCCTCAGATCAACTTCAGTCCCTTGAGGCTTGCATGCCCTTCGCGCCCCAGGATGACGTGATCGTGGACGATGATGCCGAGCGGGTCGAGGACGGACACGATCTCCCGGGTCATCCGGATATCGGCGGCCGAGGGCGTCGGGTCGCCCGAGGGATGGTTGTGGGCGAGGATGATCGCCGTGGCGCCGAGTTCGAGCGAGCGCCGGGCAACCTCGCGGGGATAGACCGGCGTGTGGTCGACGGTGCCTCGTCCCTGGATCTCGTCGGCGATCAGGTGGTTGCGCTTGTCGAGGAACAAGACGCGGAACTGCTCGCGAGGCGAGAAGGCCATGGTCGCGCGGCAGTACTCGAGCACGGCCGCCCAGGACGAGAGCAGGGGCCGTTCCGCGATGGCGCCGCGCGCGAGCCGGTGACCCGCGGCCTCGATCAGCTTGAGGTCGGCGACGACCCCCGCGCTGACCCCGTCGACCTCGGCGAGCCGCGCCGGCTCGGCGCTCAGGACCTCGGCGAGGCTGCCGAAGCGGCGGATCAGAGCCTTGGCCAGGGGCTTCACGTCGCGCCGCGGGATCGCCCGGAACAGGTCGAGCTCGAGCAGTTCGTAATCGGGAAGGGCGTCCGCCCCTCCTTGCGCGAAGCGGGCGCGCAGGCGGTCCCGGTGGCCGACGTAGTGGACCGCGTCGTTCGCAGCCTCCGTCGACGAAGCCGCGCTCGGCGTCGCGGCCGAGGGAGGGGGTATCGGCGCCCGCCGCTTCATCGCACGGCTTTCACATGCCGATGTCGACGGGCTGATGCATCCCCTTCGGCGAGAGCGTGAAGATCTCGACGCCGGTCTCCGTCACGGCGACGGTGTGCTCGAACTGGGCGGAGAGCGAGCGATCCCGCGTCACCGCGGTCCAGCCGTCGGACAGGACTTTCACCGCCGGCCGGCCGAGATTGATCATCGGCTCGACGGTGAAGAACTGCCCTGGCCTGAGGCGCACGTCGTAGCTCGGCTCGACGTAGTGCAGGATCGTCGGCGCGTCGTGGTAGCTTCGGCCAAGGCCGTGGCCGCAAAAGTCGCGGACCACCGAGCAGCGCTCGGCCTCGGCATAGGCCTGGATCGCCCGCCCGATATCGTTGGTCGAGCCACCCGGCCTCACCGCCGCGATGCCGCGCATCAGCGCCTCGTAGGTGATCTCACATAGGCGGGCGGCCTTGCGCGGGACCTCGCCGACATAGGCCATGCGGCTCGAATCACCGTGCCAGCCGTCGAGGATGAGGCAGATGTCGAGGTTGACGATATCGCCCTCGCGCAGCGGCTTGTCGTTGGGGATGCCGTGGCACACGACGTGATTGATCGAGGTGCAGATCGATTTCGGATAGCCGCGGTAGAACAGCGAGGCCGGGTAGGCGCCGTGGTCCATGGCGAAGGTGTAGGCGAGCCGGTCCAGCGCCTCGGTCGTCACGCCGGGCACCGTCGCCTCCATGAGGAGGTCGAGGGCCTCCGCGGTCAGGCGCCCGGCCCGGCGCATGCCGGCAAATCCTTCCGGCCCGTAGATCGGCGGTTCGGGAGCGCGGCGACCGGTCTCGGTCGCGGCCTGATCTTGCTGGGTCATGGGGAGAATTTCGTGAGCGCGGCGCGGCTGAGGGCCCTTTCTATGACGCGCCGCGCCCGACGCCAACCCGAACCTGCATGCGCACTAGGATTGGCAGGCCCGAGCGGCTAGAGGCTAGCGAGACAGGCAGGGCGGGGTTCGGCCGGACCCGGGCCCGCGCCGAAGCAGGGCCGGAGCGCAAATGGCTGACAAGGCGGTACCGCATTTCCACAACGAGCCCGGTGTCGCCGTCATCCATGTTGGCTCGCGCGAGTTCATGTGCATCGGCGCGCTCCCGCCCTTCGACCATCCCCACGTCTTCATCGACATGGGTACCGACGACGAGGCGATCTGCGGCTATTGCTCGACCCTGTTCCGCCACCGCGCCGGACTGAAACCGGGCGCCGCCGATCCGGCCGCCTGCGTCTGGGACGATCGCACTCGGGCGGCCGCCGAATAGAACCCGTGACGAACCTGCACGTCGCCATCGTCGGAGCCGGAATCGGCGGTCTCACCGCCGCCCTGGCGCTGGAGGCGGCCGGGCATCGCGTCAGCCTCATCGAGCGCCGAACCGGCTTCAGCGAGGTCGGCGCCGGCCTGCAGCTCTCGCCGAACGCAAGCCGCGTGCTGATCGGGCTCGGCCTCGGCAACGCCCTGCGCCGGGCCGCGACGGAACCGCCGAGCGTCACGGTGCGGGCGCTCGGCACGGCCCGCGTCATCGGCGGCGTCAAGCTCGGCGCCGCCGCCCGGGAGCGCTTCGGCGCGCCCTACTACGTGATCCACCGGGCCGACCTCCAGACCCTGCTCCTCGACGCCGTTCGCGCCCGGGCCGGCATCCGTCTCCTCATGGGCCGCGACGTCGTCGCGCTCGCCGAGGGTCAGGACGGGGCGAGCCTCACCCTGGAGAGCGGGCAGGGGACGAAAACGGAAGAACTCCCCGCCGACCTCATGGTCGGAGCCGACGGCGTCCGCTCGCGCTTGCGCCAGCACCTCGACGCGCAGCCGCTGCGCTCCCTCGGACAAGCGGCCTGGCGGGCGATCCTCCCGCGCGAGGCGGCACCGCCCGAGCTTCAGGGCGACGAGACCGGGCTCTGGCTCGGGCGCGGGCGCCACGTCGTCCATTACCCGATCTCGGGCGGAACCCAGATCAACGTGGTCGCCGTCGTGCCTGAGAAGCTCGGCAGCGAGGGCTGGGGCCAGCTCGGCGAGCCGGCGATCGTGCGGGCGCAGTTCCGGGACGCGGCGCCGGCGCTCACCGCGCTGCTCGGCGTGCCGGATTCCTGGCTGGTCTGGTCCCTCGTAGACCGGCGGCCGGCCCGGCCGATGGCACGGGGGCGGATCGCCCTGATCGGGGACGCCGCCCACCCCGTCCTCCCGTTCCTGGCGCAGGGAGCGGCGCTCGCGATCGAGGACGCCGCCGTACTCGCCCAGGGCCTGAGAGGCGGCGACATCGCCGCCTGCCTGGACGCTTACGCGGCGTCACGCTCCGCCCGGAGCCGACGCGTGCGGAACGCGGCACGGGCGAACGGCCGCACCTATCATGCCGGAGCGATCATGGGCTTTGCCCGCAACCTCGTCATGCGCCGGCTCGGCCCCTCCGGGATGAGCGAGCGCTACGCCTGGCTCTACGGCTGGACGCCGGACGGCACGGCCTGATCACGCGGCTAACGGTGGGCTTGTGGCGCAGCCGCTTTTTCGCTTTGCCGCTTCACAACCCCGGTGCGACTTCAATCTCGCGACGGAGGCCACACGGTCGGCAGCTATTTCCCGATGCGGACCCGGTGCGGCGTCGCATCGAAAGGTTTGCGCATGTGGAGCCGTTGCTACCGCGTGGGAAGCCGCTTATACGAGCCTCGCTCGACCACGCGCCCTTCGTCTAGCGGTCCAGGACGTCGCCCTTTCACGGCGAAAACACGGGTTCGATTCCCGTAGGGCGCGCCAATAAAATCAGACACTTAGATCTGATTTTCGTTGGCGTGGTGGGTTTCGTTGCTGATATCGTTGTCGAGCGGTGGCGGCTATGAGCGGCAAGAAATTGTGCCCTTCAGCCCCAATGGCGGTCAGCGCGCATCAGAAGCCGAAATCGTGGGCGGACCTGGAAGCGCAGGTCGCGGCTTGGGCGGCATTTCACGGCGAGCAGCCGAACGCTGCTTTGCGTGAACTTCGGCGAGGTGGCTCGCTCGCTCGGTTGATCTGCCGCGAACTCGGCGTTGACCGTCCCAAGAAGAAGCCGGGGCCCAAACCCAAGCCGGGGCTCGATGCGCTTGTGATTGCCGTTGCCGATGATCTCAAGCGCGGAGGAAGCAAGGGGTCAGCAAAGTGGTCTCAAGTCCATTCGCATCTCGACAATCGTGAAGGGCTGATGGGTGAGCTCCTGAGCGTAGAGCCAAGCGCGCTTGAGCAACGTTACCGTCGTGCCAAGCGGCGCAACCCGACCTGACACATTCTCTGCGAAGGAATTCGTCGCGAGACGCTATGGCGCCGCATGGCACAGTTTCGAGGTCTCCACCGCTTGTGAGGCCCGTCATGTCATCGACCATCACCTCTCGTGGCTCGGCTCCAGCGCCTGCCGCTTTCAGCATTGAGGCGAGTGCCGAGTACCTCGGCGTATCCCGCAGCTCGATCTGGCGTCTAATCAAAGCGGGAACACTGCCGTGCGTCCGTCTGGGAGGCCGAACGCTGCTTCGCCGCGTCGATCTTGATGCGCTTCTCGCGCATCATGTGCGAGCCGCCTGATGAGCGGTCACAGACACTACACCGCCTTCGTCAAAAAGCCGGTCGCGGGCACCGTCTTCGACTTCCACGTCGCAGCGACTGAGATCTGTGATGAGGAGCCGCTTCCCCCTCTTGGTGCGTCTCCGATGCCGATCACCGAGGGCATGGCCCATTGGCAGCGGAGCTACTGGGCACGCTGGAACCCGCTTCTCAGCCTCTTGGAAGAGCAAATGAGGACAGAGGCCGTAGCAGCCCTCGCCGCAGCCGGCCTACCTGCGTCGCGGCTGGTAGAGCCGTTCGCCCCTGCGGTCGAATTGCTGATCAATCAATATGTCCGCGGTTCGCAGCACGGCCTGCTTCTCGAGCACGAATACAGGAAGAGCAACCCGCCTCGGCGCAAGAACCCGTACGTCCAACCGCCCCATCGTCGCGTTATCGTAGCCGCATGGATGTGTTGCGGAGGACCGACTGGGGCTTGCCATGCCCTGAACGGCGGGCTGCCAACTGGCGTCGGCGGCGGTCTTACCCGTGATCACGTCGACCGCGTGATGTACGCCTACAAACGTGTGCCGGGCAGGACAAAATCGGTCCTTCAAGTCGAGCTCCTCCTCTATCGAACGAACTTCCTCGGGATGGAGCGGGTGAGGTTGAGCGCTGGCCTGCATCCCGAATTCAAGGGGCTCAGAGGCCGCGAACTGGCTGCGGCAATTCATGAGAGCCGCGACTTGTGGAACGTCATGAGTCGAGTGGTGTCAGAGATCCCGCGGTCTCAAGTTCCTCTCGTCGCCTGACCGGCAGGCGCGCGATTTCATGCCTGTTTCAGGCATCTCGCATCGCGCGCCCAGCTTCATCACCCTGCCTGCTCCCATCCCGCCGCATCAGCAGGACCGCGCATGACCGCACTACCGAACGACCTCAGCCCCCAGTGTGACCGCAAATCTCTCTCGGTTCGGGAGACTGCTGCCTTCTTCCGCCGCTCCACGACTTGGGTGCGCAATCGAGTCGCCGATCGCAGCCTCGCTGTAGTTCACCAGGCCCGCCGTGATCCAACCGAGATCACCGTGAGCAGCATCGCCGCACTGATCGACCGGCTTGAGGCTGAGAGGACTCAGGACATCCAACCGCGCCGTCGCGGAGCCTATCTGCGGCTCGTCGTCGACAACACCACTTCATGAAGAAACGGCCGGCGCCTCTGCAAAGGCAACCGGCCGGAAAGGATCTCGATGTCCGACGCAAGTATAAACGGGTCAGAGCGCCCGACGCAACATTTCGGTGATCTTCTTCCCCCTCGAATGAACGGGCATGCTCAACCGGCGATGCTTGCGCCGCTGGCGCAGGAGCATCCGGCTGTCGAGTTCCTGATGTCCTTCGATCCGAGCGGACGGCACAACTTAGTCCTGGGCGGTCAGGATTGGCCTGGCAAAACGTTCGAACCAGGGGACCGCGCTGGCATCGACGCTTGGCTGAAGCAGCACGATGGAAAGCGAAACCTCTACTTCCACGTCAATGAGCCTGCCCCGGGGGCCCCGGACAAGAAGCTGAACAAAGAGGACATCGTGTCGATCCGCGCCATCTGCGCCGATCGCGATCTCAAGCCACATGAGCCTCTCGTCAGCGGAAAGGCGCGCCTGGCAGCGCTCGCTGACGTCGTCAACGCCAAGATCCCGGCGACCTATACGCTCGACAGCGGGGGCGGCGTCCAATTCTTCTGGTGCCTAATTGAGAAGGTGCCCGCTGCGGAAAAGCAGGCTTGGGCGGAGGCTCAGAACCGCGGCATGGCTGATCTCGTCGGCGGTGACGCGGTGATCGACATCAGTCGTGTCATGCGGCTGCCGTTCACGCAGAACATCCCCGACGCCAAGAAGCAGAGTTGGGGACGTGTCCAGTGCGAGGCTCGCATCTTGGACGAGCGGAACGTGGCCTACACCCCCGCTCAACTCGCAGACGCCGTCACGCCTGTCGCCAAGCCGGCCGAAGATCTGAGCGGCGCTATCGCGGAAGCAGCCGAGGCCCTGGACCTCGGCGAGGCGGTGCAATGTGAAAGCCTCGATGCACTCCCCGGAGATCTATCGCAGCGGTTGATCACGGCGCGTGCGGCGAATCCGAAGCTCGACGAGCTGCTTCGGGAAGGTGCGGCGGCGAAGAAGGATGGCGACGTCACCCCATCCGGCCTGCGTGCGTCGCTGGTTGCGCACCTGTCCCGGGGCGAGTTCGAGGCGCAGGACTACGCGTGCATCGCCCACGCGTGGGCGCCGGGCTGGCCCACTAAGGGCGGTTTCGACGGACTTACCGAACGCGTGCTTGCCCGCGACTGGGGCCGCTGCAGCGTCTCGCCACTCATTAACGGCGAGACCTGGTTCGACCCGGACGCGACTGCGTCACCCGATTCTCCCATCGCTTCAGTAGCGGCATCGAAGCCGCCCAGCGTGAATGTTGAACCTCATCCAAGGCCTGTACCGCTCACGCGCAAACCGGACGTCTCGACAATTCCAATTCGGCAATGGCTTGTCGACCCGCTGCTGCCGCTCGGCGACGTGGCGCAGCTCGTCGGCGAACCTGCGATCAACAAGTCGACCTTCGCACTCCTCGTCGCCTTCTCCGTCGCGAATGGCGATAGGAGATACCTTTGTGGCGAGGGCAGCAATACCCCATTGAGGCTGCGCAGCAGCGGCCCGGTGATGGTCTACAACGCGGAGGACAGCCACGACGAAATGCGTCGCCGGCTCTCTGCGTTGATGAGCCGGTTCGGCGTCGAGGAACTGCGCCACCCGATCATCCTCTGGTCAGGCCTCGACCACGGCGAGATCGTGATCATGCGTCGCGACGGCGGCGGTGCGAATGCGCCGGTGAAACGCGCTCCCGGTGCCGGCGAGCTCGAGGCGTTCGTCGCGGAGCACGGGATCAAGCTCGTGATCCTGGATCCGCAGGTCAGCCTGGCCCGCGGGCTAAAGGAGAACGACACCGACGACATGAATGCGCTGACGCAGGAGCTCGCGCGCATGGCGGCACGTCTGCGGATCTCGATTCAACTCGTGCACCACACGTCCAAGACGACACGGGAGAAGGCCGGCGACATGGGCGCTGGTCGTGGTGCTTTCGCGCAGGCCGGCAAATTCCGCAGCATGACCACGCTCACCCACGTGAGTAAGGATGATGCCGAGGTGCTCGGCGGCCTACCCCACGACTTTGTATGTCTCGCCTTCGCGAAGGTGAGCCACAGCCGCAAGCCAACCGAGCCGCTTATCTACAGGCGTGTGTCTGTCCCGGTTGGGAATGGCCGCCTAAACATGCCGACCGCAGGCAGCCTGTTCAGCGACGATCCGGTTCTCATGGGCGACTACGCGCCTGTTCTGGAGCTCGTCGACTCTTCTGAGTCTCGCCAGCACGGCGATGGTCCAACCGATCGGAAATCCGAGGCTCGCAATACACCTGAGCGGATCGGACAAGCCGTCGCTCACGTGATGGGTGATCGCTCCGACGTTCGTCTGACGGACATTTTGTCCAAGCTCTACGATCGCCTCCGACACGACGGCATCTCCCGTTCGAAGGATCGCTCTCAAGTCACTCGTCTGGTCACGAAAGCTATCGGTTCGGGGATGACGGTCGTTGTCGAAGGACAAAATGTTCGGCTGCGCACCTATCAGAGCGGCGTAGGCATCAAAGCGCCCTGGCACGTCGCTCTAAGCCCTGTCGAAACGGCCGGGTCACCGCATTGCTGCGCAGGCGATGCGAACGATGCGAACGATGCGGATCAGGACGTGTTCGCATGATCCTCATCGTTGAAATCATTCATCAATTCGGTTTGTCGGCGTCGATGCGAGCTATGCGAATCGCAGAGACGGATTCGCATCGGAAAAAAGCTCAATGATTTCAACGATGAGAATGATGCGAACGATGGGACTCCTACGGAGAGGGGAGGCGCTTACGCGCCCCTCCCATGTAGTCGTGGGCTGGGCAGGCAATTGGAAAAATTGGATAGTTCACGGGACCGCAACATGAAACGCGGGTTCGGGACGAACGCGCCCGCGTCGCTGCGCCAGATCGCTTGGCGCCGATCCGCTCGCTTCCGAGCGATGGGCCGGGCTGCCTGCCTACGGTTCAATGCTCTTCGCAGGGCCGGCCCGAAGTGCGAGGCCACCAAGCGGTCGGACGGCCAGCCCTGCCAGAACCCGCCGCTCGCGAACGGGTCTGGTCGTTGCCGGCTCCACGGGGGCGCCACGCCCTCGGGCAAGAAGTGGCACGTCGTTCAGTACCCGTCGTCCGACACGCCGGTGCGCGCGGCCAAATCGGACAGGAAGGCGAACGATCAGGTGCGGCGAGCGCGGAAGCTCGCCAAGCGCCTCGGCGCGATGACGCCCGAGCAGCGCGCCCGCTACGACGCCTGGCAGCGCACGCACCAGCCAGGCCCGCCGGGCGCACGATCCGCGGCCCGGTACGCGGCCGATCAGAACCGAGCCATTCGGGAGATCCTCGAGCGGCCCGACGCACCAGATGCGCTCGATCCCGAGATGGCCGAGCTCGACGGGCTTCTGACCGAACTGAAGCGCCAGCATGCCGCCGCAGCCGAGCAGCCAGCCGACCTATACCTGGGAGCCATCTTCGAATGAACAGCGACCGCGATCTCACACCGGAAGAAGTCCGTCGGCACCTTCAAGAGCGCATGGCAACCGAGGGAGCCTTGCTCGCGTACGAGACTGCCATCGGCATCTGCCGTGATCCGAAGGCCTCCGCGACGGCCAAGGCGTCGGCGCTCAAGGCGCTGCTGTTCGTCGGCGGGTACGACGGTAAGCCGCCACCGGACCGGGACAAGCCTGTATCCGAGATGACCCGTCCCGAGATCGACGCGATGATCACACAGTTGAAACGGGAGAACGCGGCCGCGCAAACCGACGTTGGCCTGCCTGACGTCTTTGCCTAACGTGCGGGTGCGAAGCTGATTGGAACTTCGAGACGCGGCTCCCAGGTCGAGTGAGCCGCTTTTCCTGGAAGCCTGCGGCTCGTTGGGCACCGCATCGCGGCTAACGGCCCAGCAACTCGATCCAGCTGGACACAGAATCGACGACGTAAGCCGCGACCGAGGCAATCCACCCTCTGGCTCGCGCCGGTAAGGAGGTGCCGGACTGACGACCTGCCTTGTCCTTCCGCGCCTCGACCACCAACGCCGCTACGAAGGCGTCTTCTTGCTCCTTGCACTCATCCAGCGCGTTGCGCTGTGAGCCAGCCCTGCTCTGTATCGCAGGCTGATGAGCAAAGGCCTCACGAACGCAGCTATGCCACGCCTGCTCCAGAGCTGCCGGATCGGCAGCAAATGCGGCTGAGTTCGCCAACATACTGAGCCCGAGGACCATGGATGCAGCGGCGATAAGGGCTGATCGAGTGGTGTCTGTCGCCACGCTCAGGCCATGACCCAGGCCAGAAGCAGGACGGCCAGAGTGAACGCCCCATAGGTGGCGATGACGGCTGCAGCTTCGCAATGGCGATGGAGGAGCAATCGAGGTGCGAGCAACATGAGGGGACCAGCCTTCGGGCGACACTCGCAACCTGGCCCATCAACGAGCCTAGTTCGAGAGCAGGGCTGGTGAGAACGAACGAGAAACATCGGCTGTCGCTCGCCGGCAACAGATACGTCAGGCGGTAGGAGGCGCTCGCGTCTTCCTCATCGCTTATCTGCATTCAGGTTGGGTGAGGACCGGTTGTGCGGAGTTGGTTCAGCAGGCCGCATGTAATCGGCCCAATTAATTGTGCCCTGCCAGCCTAAGCTCCTTGCACAATCGAAGCCTCGCTCTACGCTCAAGCTCTGGTTTCTGACTTTACCGCCTTGAGGTTGTTCACGTGATTAGCAAGTCCGTCGGCATCTCAGCCGTGATCATCTCTGGCCTGCTCGGGCTCGCAGCTGCGGCATTGGTAGGTACAGGTGCGCTGCAGCTTGGCGGCGGAGCAGCTCCTATGCCCATAGGCGGGCAAGCGATGCGAACACCGCTTCCGGTACAACCAGAAAGTCCTGTTCCTACTCCGCCGCCCAGCGCGCCGCCTCCAAGTTCCCCACCGGCCTCGCCGCCTGCGGTCACAGCAGAGCCCGCACCACCGCCCAAGACAACTGCCCCGCAGAGCCAACCTGCTGCAGTCATCGAGCAGAGCGGCGCTGCTGAAGCGCCGAGTTCCCCAACTGCTTCATCACAGCGGCTCGACCTCAACACTGCAGACGTTAGGACCCTAAGAAAGCTGCCCCAGGTCACACGCTCCCGAGCGCGCGCCATCGTCAAGGGTCGGCCCTATGAGAGCGTGGCGGACCTTGTTGGGCGTAAGGTGATCTCCAAGAAAGCTTATGCGGCCATCAAGGATCTCGTTGAGGTCCGCTAAGCCAGCGCCTGCGTAGAAGCCGCACATGCTCGTAGACTGGATATTATGGCACCAAGGATTGGCACGCCTGACAGATGATGCGGCTCTCACGCACGGTAAGCGCTGCCAGCTGCAACCATCGCTGCGTTAGCCTCACGTATTTTTGCAGCAGCATCATCGTAGAGGAACGGCAGGAAGGCATAGCGCTGTCCTGAGGTGACCCGCGCCACCGCGTGTAGGAGCGAGCAGGAGAACACCACTGCGCCACCAGGCGGAGGCTTGAAGCCCCGCGATCCATACTCAGGAAAGCTGACCTCGCCACCCTCGAACTCGGCATTCAGGTTGATCGACACAGCGAAGCGCCGGTGAGCTGTCCCCGCTGTGGTGTTGTCACGATGGGCCCTGAAGTGCCCACCCTCTTCCGCTGCGTAACAGGCCACGAGGTAGCGCTCCATACGGGTGGGCGTGAAGCAGTGCGCCTTCTCGATCTGCGGAACGATACGATGGAGAATGCGTCTTTGGACAAGTTTCTTGAGATCGCTGTCCTCGACAAGGTAATCTCTTCGAACCTTGTGGTTGCGATCACGAACTTCGACGGTCACACCATCGACATCACGCATGAACCCGCTTTCGTACCCACCTTGGTCGTTATAGAGCTGGATCAGCTTGCTACAGAGTTCAGGTTCGAACACGTTGGGTAGAACAAGGATCGGAGCTTGAACCTCAAAACCAGCAACGTGCTCTGGAGACGGCAGATTTTCAAGAAACACAAACACTGCTGTGTGATCGTCAAAGGGAAAGACCTTGAGCACACGAAGGGTCGGATCAAGGATCACCCAGAGCCGACGTATAGGACAGGCTGTGCCCAGCTTCTGATCCTGCGGCACGGCGCCGTATAGACTGCTCACCTTGATGTCGAAGTCATAGAAGTGGTGAATGCCAGGGAGGTCTTCCTGAACTCGCCCCTGATCCTTGTCGGTAGGATCGATGCTGACGCCGAAGCAGCTTACGCGAGCGTCGTCGAACAAAGGGCGGTTTACTCTTATGGCTTCTATCGCCGTGCGACCCTCGGCATCCGCAGCGGAACCGTAGAAGCACAGGGCCACGTAACGTCCCGCTACGGTATCAAAGGCAAAGTTTGGATTGCTGGCTGTGCGCTGGTGGAACCAGGGCGCAGGATCGCCTGGCTGGAGTTGCACGTAAGTGCGCGTCGATGCGTTCGTTGCAGTCATGTCTCAAGCCACCATGGCACCCGCTGCTAAGCTAACACATCGCGAGTGAGATCAGCAGCTAAGCCGCGCCTCGAGGTAGGCTGCAGACGCTCCATTAGGGCTTGCCCCAGTGGAACGTTCTGACCAGCCCCCATTTGGTGA
>NZ_BPQP01000063.1 GCF_022179305.1 Methylobacterium iners | reverse complement strand
TGCCCGACACCGTCTACGACGTTGTCTCCGACACCGGCTCGCTGAGGGTGTTCTCGGGCACCGGCGGCGTGGTGTCCAACCTCAGGCATCTGGGCGAGGTGGCCCAGGACGGCCTGGTGTTCCAGGTCTACGCCGCCGCTAGCGACACTACGAACTGGCTCATCGCCTGAGGCGACGAACCTGCACCTAAGAGCAGGGCTCACCCCGCACTACGTCACGGCCTTCGACGACGCACACCTGCGTCGCCGGAGGCCAGCATAGCCGCGACACGTGCTCTGCCGGGCCCCCACGGGCGCATTCGGGTAGGGTTCGCCTCGACCGGCACGGAGCCACACGTCGTCGAGCCTGGCTCCAGCAGGCAGCTTTGCGCTTCTGGATACGAGGAGAGTTGCAGCCTGTTGCGAAACATTCTGGCCTACGAGAAGGCATGAAAAAGCCCGTTAAGTCTCTGACCTAACGGGCTAAAATCTTGGTAGCGAGGGAGGGATTTGAACCCCCGACACAAGGATTATGATGCACACATTCTTCGTGGAATAGCATAGACTTACCGGGCGTGCGTGCTGGCAACCCGCCCTCTCCGCTCAATGACTTCGCATCCTGAATGGCAACCCCATCAGGTGCACATGAGGCTCGTGTCTCGCGCAGGCGTCAGCCATACAACGGCGAAGAACGCAATCCGGCAGGCACGCACGCTCCGCCTGCTCACGGTCGAAGAGCGGGCGCAGACAGCATGGCGCAACCTTTCGAACGTGGTGCGGATCGTCTCGAAGGAATGGGTCGCCTGGATGCGGCTGGCCCGCCGACCCTCGCTTCAGGGGGAGGGGATCCGTGACCGGCACGAATACTGGAAGGCTAGAACGACGAGGAAACAGGCCAGCGGAGCCCGAAAAAGGGCTGCCGATATGGCAGGGTCCCCTTCAGGGAAGCGGCTTGTGAGAGTCCGGGCTGATGGCGCAGCCGAGGCCGGCACCAGCACGTCGGAGAGGGCCTTCGCCTGGCCGATAAGTCGTGTCTTGCCCCTCTCATCTGAGCGAGAAGCAGGATTACTGGTCACCTCAATCGAACCTCTAGAGCGACATTCGCGCGGGTTGAATCGGCGGGGCTGTCGCGGGGCGGCATGATCTGATTCAGAGTATGGGCTGGCGAGGGAGGCCAGCCCGCATGCCTCAGCCTTTGTCCTTCGACCTTCGCTCGCGCGTCCTGGCCGCCGGTGATGCGGGGCTGTCCTGCCGAGGGGCGGCTGAGCGCTTTGGGGTGAGCGCGTCAAGCGCGATCCGCTGGGCCGCGCAGCGCCGCACGGGCGGAGATGCCCGGCCCAAGCCGCAGGGCGGTGACCGGCTCTCGCACAAGACGGAGGCGCACGCCGGTCTGATCCGCGCCGTGCTGGAGGAGGTGCCCGATATTACCCTTCCGGAGCTGAAGGCGCGACTGGCCCAGCAAGGCGCTCAGGTCAGCGTGGCGGCGCTCTGGCGCTTTTGCCAACGCCACAAGCTCACGCGCAAAAAAAGACGGCGCACGCCTCAGAGCAGGACCGTCCGGACATCCTGAGACGGCGCGAGGCGTGGTTCGAGGACCAGCTTGATCTCGACCCTGAGCGCCTGGTGTTCATCGACGAGACCTGGGCCTCGACCAACATGGCCCGGTGCTACGGGCGAGCGCCCCGAGGCAGGCGATTGCGGGTCGGCCTGCCCCCATGGACACTGGAGAACCACCACCTTCGTGGCGGGGCTTCGCAGCACGGGCTTGATCGCGCCCTTCGTCCTCGACGGCCCGATCAACCGGCACGCTTTCGAGACCTACCTCGCCAAGGTGCTCGTCCCCGAGCTGCGAGCCGGCGACGTCGTGGTCATGGACAACCTGTCCAGCCACAAGGGGCCGCGGGCGCGCGAGTTGATCGAGGCGGCAGGCGCCAGCCTGCGCTACCTCCCGCCCTACTCGCCGGACTTCAACCCCATCGAAAACGCCTTCGCCAAGCTCAAGGCGCTCCTGCGCAAGGCCGCCGAGCGCACCGTCGAAGGGTTGTGGTCCACCATCGGCCGGCTCCTGGACACCTTCACACCAGCCGAATGCAGCAACTACTTCGCCGCAGCCGGATACGACGCAACGTGAGCGGATTCCGCTCTAGGATGCAGCACACGTTGTGCCCCGATGAACCAAGGCGCATCCAACATGGACAAGCTTGGCTTTCGTTCGCCCTTCATTCTAGCTAAGGTCGGCTATAAACTCGGCCAACCTCTTGGTAAAGCTGCTCACGCTGAGTTGCCTCAGGTTTGGCTCTACTTAGCCGAGGAGATCGAGGCAAAAATCGAGCACTTGAATACATTGCAGCTTGGCAGATATGAGTATAGGATTGTTGACAATGCTTAGCTTCCAGTCAGTACGCTCCATCGCGTCGATCCGAACCGCGAAGGTAGTCGGACCGAGGTCGCCACGGGCCAGATGCCGTTGTTGCCGTTCGGGCGGTCAGCTCGCCTAAAAAAAGTGAATCACTCGGCTCGCGTAAGGAGAACTATGGAAGCAGAGCAGCCCTGCGCAGGTTAGGCGTTATGGAACGGCCCGCTTGAAGCGGGCTGTCCCTCTGTGTCGCAGAAGGTCAGACGAGTATCGGCCCACGCTACCTTCGCGTCCTCGGACGAGGTCACAATCGCGTCAGGTGTATCCATGTGAATGCGAAGCCAGTCCTGCTCTGCTTCAAGGCGCGCATGCCAATCACCACATCAGAGACCGTCCAAGCTTAAACCTCGGACATTATGAACCCGAACTGCTTCCGCGGAGGAGCATCTCCCGACACCTGCGAGCCGCTGCCCGATCCAAGCCTGCGTCTTCTCTATGGACATTTGCCTTCACACAAAAAGACGATCTCCATTAATGAAATCCAAAATAATCAAATGAACAGAACATAAGTCAACAATCAATTAAGATATTTCATTCGTAAAACTTTAATGAGGAAATAATGATTTCTAATATATCCAGTAGAGAAGCAAGGCACATCTCTAATGACAATTTGTCGATCTGCATATCTCATGCTATTTGCCACCGCAAGATACCTGATTTAAAATTTCAAAAAACGTTTAGTGAGCGAATAGCTTATCGACGCTTGCATCCTCAAGAGTTATTTAGTAAATTATCAGATAAAATTGCAGTTAGAGCTTATGTTTCTGACAAGGTTGGGGAAGATCACCTCGTTCCTCTATATGCTTTTACCGATAATATTGAGACATTCGACTTTGATCTCCTTCCTTCGTCTTATGTAATGAAAGGAAGCCATGGTGCGGGATGGGTAGAAATTGTCTCAAATAGCTCTCTTGTTGAGGTTGATGCTTTAAGAGATAAAGCGAAGAAGTGGTTGACGCAGGATTATTCACAAAAGTTCAGAGAGCTTCATTATAAAAAGGTACCTCGTTAAATATTATTCGAAAAATTACTTCTGGAAGTCGATCGATCAGTCAGCGACTATAAAATTCATTGTTTTCGAAAAGGCGGGCGACTTGTTCAATACTTTCAAATTCATACGGACCGCTTTGAAAATCACAGGGTGAATTTCTTTGATGCCGACTGGAGGCCAATTACACTTAGTCATGGTTTGCAAGACGTAGATCCTAGCAATATTACTAGGCCGTCTAACGCACAAGAAATGCTTGATATCGCTGCTTTGCTTTCCAGTGAATTCAATTATGTTCGTGTTGATCTGTATTCAACTAATAGGTCTATTTTGTTTGGCGAGCTTACATTCACGTCGGGTGCGGGTCTAATAAGATTTCAGCCGCCTGAGTTAGATTATCATTGGGCAACTCTATTTGACACTGATATTGAGCATTTCGATCAGTCGCCGCCAGATCATCGGGCTATTCTAAGAGAATGGGTATAAGAATTTTGAACGGTAAATCCGGCAACGTCTGAAGCCTATTGGAACGAAGGTTCCTAGGGAGGGTCGCACCCGGCTAGTACGCGACATGCCTGGAAAACGACCGTTTTCCTGACGCCGTGGCGAGCCCTTCGGAGGGTGTCCAGACTAACTCATATTCCGTCAGGAATTCTGCTGTCAGAGAAACGCTCTCCGACATAGGTCGCGAGCATCATGCGCCGGCCGCGCGAGCTGCGAGACATCGCCGCCGGCTCTAGGATGAGGTTCCGAGCGGACCGCCGGCCCGGCCCCGAAAGGTAGGGGGCCGCCGGCTGCCGGTGATCTACGCCTCCGCCGGCTGGGCGCTCGCCTGCTGCTCAGAAGCAGGAGGAGTTGGATCGGCCGGGCCGTTGCGGTCGCCCGTGCCGGTCATTGCGGGATTGCGGTACTGGTCGCCGCCGGGCCGCTTGTTCAGGCCCTCGCGGATCCGGCACTCGTTCGGTGACAGAATCTCGTTCTGGATCGCGGTGCCGTAGACGGTGAACTGCGCGCCGCAGCAACGCATAGACACTCGGTTGAAGGTTGATTCCGACGTAGCGCTCATCCTGAGATGACGCGACAGCAGGTCCGGATTGTTACAGAGCCACATGTCACTCACGCTCGTTCTGCGGAGCCTCAAAGCGCTTCGCCTCATAGGCTGGCTTTGCGTTGTCGTTCTGGTCTGGCTGTCGTGGATCCCACAGGAGTGGGAGGCGCGAACAGGATTGCGCGGCGAGATTGAGCACGCTCTTGCATATTGCGGGACGGCCGCGATCTTCGCGTTCGCCTACCAGTGGACATCGCGCTGGCGCATGGCAGCGGCCCTCGGCGCCTTAGCGGCCGTTCTGGAGATCGGGCAGTTCTGGGCGCCAGGTCGGACGCCGGGGTTCGCTAGCTTCGCCGCCAGCAGTCTCGGCGCCGCTATTGGTGTCATGATCGGGCGTGCCGCAATTACCTGGCTTGTGAGCTTTGCAATGCGCTTTAGACGCTAAGTGCGGCTCCGTCGGATCCGCTGGGCCATGCAGACGCTAAACCGACGCATGGCGGCCTATGAGGCCGCCTACGGTGAGCCGCCCTTCCTCAGCCCTGCCACGGCGCGCAACTGACGAACGAAGCCCCGGCCGCTTAGGCAGTCCGGGGACCATGACAAATGCCGAGCCTAGCGGGAGAACGGCCTAAGTGGGATCATGTGGATGTTCTGGGGACAGGTTCGATGACTGGCAATCGTTTCCCGCTGCCATGGTCCAAACGTCTCCCGGGGCCTTACCGAATTGAGCGCATGCCCGACGCTCCTCATGTCATAGGCTCCGGTTTTCTTCTGGCGATTGTCCTTTACACAGAGTCATCAGACCCAAACCTCATAAGCGAGCCCGAGGCCAGGAGAACCGCAGAGTGCATTACCGGGCTGCCTGAGATGCAAGAGGCTCTGAAGAAGTATGAACCGGCAGAACTGATTGACTTGGATGACCGCACACTTAGAGGGCTTGTCGACTTTGCTGCAGATCAGCTGCTCATAAGGGAACTCTGGATCTTTGGGAGCCGTGTTCATGGCCCTGCCATGATACATAGCGACGTCGATTTAGGCATCGTGCCAGAAGACAGAGAAGCGAAAACGTTAGCGCAGACACTTGACACTCTTCTAGCGCTCAAGGACGACTGGGCTGAATCTCTGACTGAGCAGTTCGGCTAAATGTTTCACATCGGCACTTCTAAGAACCGACGACATTTTCGGGGGGGCGTCGACCTGGGTGGCGTAAGTATCTGGCCGGCCGCTTGAGGCACGCACCAGTGGTTGCCCTGCTCTGCGGCGGTTTAGCTCTACGCCAAGCTCACTAGGCTGATCACAGCCGCCAAGCCGACGAACAGGAATGAGACGAGCGCCCACTCGAGCCGTGTCGCTCCTGTGGCGATCCAATCCAAAATCGTCCTGATCTTACGCACCGTACTGCTCCCCCGATCCCCTGTAGGTGAGCACAGCAAGGGCCGCGCCACCCGCCCTGAGCCTCAGCGCCGCTTCCCCTTAGGCCTTGCGCCAGGGGTTCAACTCCTTCCCCATCCAGATTCCGATCCGCAGGTAGGCCAAGGCACGCACGAGGATCCGCTTGATGCCGGTCGGCGGCTGGTCGTCGGTCACGTCACGGCTCCTCGATGATTTGACGACTCGATGGCAACCCGACCGCCGCCTCGTCGTATCCATCACGCGCCCTGCAAGGCGCGCTGCGGTCTCCTCTGATCACCACCTTCAGCCCCGCCCGGTTCGCCGCAGCCCGGCTTTTTCGTGCAGCTAGTTGGCCGAGTTGTTCTTACCCGTCCTGAGATGAAACTTTTCCTCGATGAGCGGGGTAGTGTACAAGTTGAGGGGAGTGCTCACTGAAATGTCAGGAGCCTCACATGCGCATTTTTGCGCCACTGATCGTCGCGCTTTGCGCGCAACGCTCACCCGCTCAGGCTCAAGGAAAGCCTCAGCCACGTCCCGCTCAGTCCGAGATGCCCGGGGCAACGAGCGATGAGAAAGCTGCAGAGATCAGACGCTTGATTGAGTTGGCTCAAGCCCGTCAGCAAGCAGTCGATGCTCGCAATACCCACATCTGGCGGCGGTGGGATCACGCGGTTTGCATCGGGCGCGGATCGATGCCGAAGACGTTCCGGACCGTCTATACGACGCCAACACGCGTCCTGGCTGGGTTCATAGCGGCCGACGACGAGCGCGCGGTGCGATCCTCCAAACCGTCTAGCCCGACCCGAACTTGGACCTCAATGCCTAGGGTCTGTCGTCGCCTGAACCATCTGGCAGCGCATGCGTTTGCCCGTCCTATCTGAGGAGGGACGATGCGGAGCGACGCGCAATGGGCTGTTCTGGGGCCACTGGTTGAGGCTTGTCGACCGAAGGCGAAGACCCCGCCGCTGGACCTGCGGCGCACGCTCTCGGCGATCCTGTGGCGGCATCAGAACGGCGCCAAGTGGCGCGCAATCCCGCAGGTGCTGGGGCCGTGGTGGCGGGCCGCGCAGATCTTCATCCGATAGTCGCGCAGCGGGGTGTGGGAACGACTGCTCGGCCTCATACAGGAGTGCGGCGTTCAACGGGGCATGGTGTTCCTCGGCGGCACCAACATGCGTGCGCATCAGAAGGCGGCTGGAGCCGCCAAAAGGGGGGATCTGCAGCTAAAGCCAAGACGATCGTGAAGCTGTTGGCCGATCGCGTGGCGGCTATGGGACTAAGGCTTTCGTGATCGCTGACGGCGCAGGACGCGCGATCGCCTTCCGGGTCGCACCGGGACAGGCCCATGAACTGCCACACGCACTGCCCTTGCTCGAGCGGCTTCCGGGCGTTCCCCAATGGGTCGTGGCTGATCGGGGCTACGCCAGCCATCGCTTCCGGCAGCAGATCGCGGAAGCCGGAGCAAAACCTGCCATCCCGTCCAAGCGTAACCAGGCTCCAGTGCGCTGCCTCGAATGGATCTACGCCAACCGCAACATCGTAGAGCGGCTCTGGGCGCGGCTGAAGGAGGGGCGGGCGGTTGCCACGCATGACGAGAAAACCGCAGCCAGCTTCAGCGGCATCCTCTGTCTCGCAGCCACGCTGGATCACCTCAGGTGACGACAGACCCTAGGTAGATACCGTCTTGCTCTTTCAGCCCCGCCGGTACCCGCCGAGCGGGGCTTTTCTTTGTGCGACACACGAGGCATCAGATCCACCGCCTAAGTCCTGATCCCCATCTCCCCTGGACAGGCCCTGCTGTTGCTTTCCCCCTGACGGTCACAGCAGGGCCACCCTTCGTTCAGCCCGCCCGATTCATGCCGCGACGGGTGTCCTGAGCTGTCAAAAACATCAACAAGTTGAACTTACTATTGTGCGCTGGGTTGTACGGGCAAAAGGATGGTTGCCATGTACAAAGTCGCTTGTGTTGGATTGGTTTTTACTTGTGTTGGTTTTGCCGCTGTCGCCCAATCGGCAACCGGTTTGGCGCTTGACAAGAACGGCGCCTTGCCAAAGCCGAAGGGGCAGACCGATCTCGACACGACGCGGATCGTCTCGGTCGAGCGAGCGATAGTAGCCTCGACGGAGGAGCGGACGAGCGGGCTGTGGCAATCCTGGCGTGTTGCCGTGTGCCAGGGCTGCGGCGTCGCAGATCAGCGGACGGTCGCTGAGATCAATCTGGCCACGGCCGCTTATGTACGTCCAGGCGACAAGGAGTTGCTGAGCCGTCCACGGGCACCTCAATCCTCTGAGCCTGACGAGCCGCTACTCAGCCGAGATCGAAGCGCGCCACGCATGCTTGTGAGCGAACTCCTCGCATCACGCATGAAGCCAACCTTCCTGAGCCCCTGATCTGCGCGTTTGATCTCTAGCCCGCCCGGTGCCCGCCACTCTGCGGGCTCGACGGTGGGGCTCTACGCTTTCATCCCGCCCTTCTCGCCAGAGCTGGCATGCTGCGGCATGCCTTCTAGAACTGCTTGGTGCAGCCGTCGTAGCCAGTGTTCAGCTACCTTAGCTCTGGCCTCAGCGCGTTCCGCTCGCTCCTCAGCAGCTCGTACGCGAGCTTCCGCCTCTCTGGACGTCCCAGTTAGTTCTCTGATGTTGTCGAGGGTGACCGACCAGTCGAACTCATCGACAGATGCTGAAGAATGATGAGCTTCTATCTCTGCGATTACTTCTTCGGAAGCAATTCCATCCCCATCTTGGAATGGAAACGATCGAGCAAACAACTTGCGCAAACTCGAGAAATCCTCGCCCAGACCTGCAGCGGGAGGAAGAGAGTATGTGGTCTGCATCGTAAGCTCCCGGCGACCTTCCTAGAGCGGTCGTCGGTACGATGGGCCAGGATGATTAACATTACCTATACTGATAAACGATCGAGCTACCCAGTTGGCTTCGCTGCAGCGGAAAGTGCGGCGTTCAGTTCGGGAACGGATGCCCTAACATTCAGGGGACGTAGCCGTGACAACCTGTCCCCTCGGCAGATGACTGCTCAGCAGCGCGAGAAGTCGCTCAATCTGATCTAAGCCAATCCCTCGCGCCTGGTCCTCTGACGGGTATGGGGTGTCCGACCGTCGAAACAGCTTGCCATGATCGCGAATCTTCGGCGGCCGTTGCGCTCCTTGCCGGAGCTCGCGCCTGCTCGGGCGTCATGTTGTTCGCCAGAAATCGTCGAACGTGCTAATCGCCAGCTTCGCTCATCGTTACCCGTGTCGATACCCGGCAGCGTGTGAGCCGCCGAGTATCAGCATCGAAAATCCAGTTAACTATCTGAAAAAATTGGTGAGCGCGCTGGGGCTCGAACCCAGGACCTACAGATTAAAAGTCCGTTGCTCTACCAACTGAGCTACGCGCTCGCATCCGCGGACGGGCCTTTTCGTAGGACAAGCCGGTCGGGCGGAAGGCGTGGCCCGCAATAGGGGTTGGGGTGTATGGGGTCAACCGCGGGAGCGGCGGCGCGCGGGGATGCGGGGGCGCAGTCGGCCGCCTGGCGCCGCTTCACCGCGATCTTCGGCGCGGCGGCGCTGACGCTGGGGCTCGCCGCGACGGGCTTCGTCGCGTTCATGGACCCCTACGGATTGCGCGCCGCGCCGGGCCGCCCGGCAGTGCCGCTGATGGATTCCAACCAGCGCTTCCTCTACCCGCAGATCGTGCGCGGCGGCGCCTACGACGCGGCCGTGATCGGCACCTCCACGGCGCGCCTCCTCGACCCCGAGGCGCTGGGCCGCGCCTTCGGCGGCCGCTTCGCCAACCTCGCCATGAACGCGGCGACCCCCTACGAGCAGGTGCAGATGGCGCGGCTGTTCCTGCGCCACGCCACGCCGCACGTCCTGCTCTACGCCCTCGACGCGACCTGGTGCGGGGCCGACGCGGAGACCCGCCGCTTCACGCCGCGGCCCTTTCCCGCCTGGCTCTACGGGCCGGGCACGCCGCTGGACCCGCTGCGGCAGGTGAACTGGCAGAGCCTGACCACGGCCGGCGCCGTGCTGCTGCACCGTCTCGGCCGCGCGCCCGAGCGCATCCGGGCGGACGGCTACGCGGTCTTCACCCCGCCCGAGACGAGCTACGACGCGGCCCGGGCGGCCCGGCACATCCACGGCGGCGGCAGCGTGGCCGAGGACGCCGCGGCGCCCGTCGGCAGCAACGACGCGCCCGATGCACCCATGCCGGCGCTTGCCTGGCTCGACGACCTCCTCGCCGCGACGCCGGACGCCGTGAGGCTCGTCGCCTTCATGCCGGTCCATGCGGTGGTGCAGGGCCGCCCCGGCACGGTGCGGGGCGCCCGCGAGGCCGCCTGCAAGGCCCGGGTGGCGGAGATCGGCCGGCACCGCGGCGCGACGGTAGTGGATTTCCGCGTCCCCTCCCCCGTGACACGGGACGACTCGAACTACTGGGACGCCCTGCATTACCGCCTGCCCGTCGCCGACAGGATCGTGGCGGGGCTCGCGGCGGCGAAGGAGCGCGGGGCGGACGATCCGGCGGGGTTCTATCGCGTGCTGGCGCGGCCCTGATCCGGGTTCAGGCCGCGCGCTCGGCCTCGGCCCGGGCCCAGGCCTCGCGGGTCTCGGCCGCGAAGTCGAGGAAGCGCCCGGCGGCGATGGCCGCGCGGATGCCGGCCATCAGGTCCTGGTAGTAGGACAGGTTGTTCCAGGTCAGGAGCATCATGCCCAGGATCTCGTCCGTGCGCACGAGGTGGTGGAGGTAGGCGCGGCTGTAGTCCCGGGCCGCGGGGCAGGCGGAGGCCTCGTCGAGCGGGCGCGTGTCTTCGCCGTGGCGGGCGTTGCGCAGGTTGATCCGGCCGTGGCGGGTATAGGCGAGGCCGTGGCGGCCGGCGCGGGTCGGCATCACGCAATCGAACATGTCGATGCCTCGTTCCACGGAGCGCAGGATGTCGTCGGGCGTGCCGACGCCCATGAGGTAGCGCGGCTTGTCCTCGGGCAGGTGGGGCGCCACGGTCTCGATCATCGCCAGCATGACCGCCTGCGGCTCGCCGACCGCGAGACCGCCGATGGCGTAGCCCCTGAGGCCGAGACCGACCAGCGCCTTGGCGCTCTCCACCCGCAGGGCCGGCACGTCGCCGCCCTGGACGATGCCGAACATGGCTCGGCCCGGCTGCTCGCCGAAGGCCGCGCGGCAGCGCTCGGCCCAGCGCAGGGAGAGGTGCATCGCCTTGACGATGGCCGTCTCGTCGGCCGGCAGGCGCACGCATTCGTCGAGCTGCATCTGGATGTCGGAGCCGAGCAGGCCCTGGATCTCGATGGAGCGCTCGGGGCTCATGTGGTGGGTCGAGCCGTCCACATGCGAGCGGAAGGTGACGCCGGCCTCGTCGATCTTCCGCAGGGCCGAGAGCGACATCACCTGGAAGCCGCCGGAATCGGTGAGGATCGGGTGCGGCCAGCGCATGAAGTGATGGAGGCCGCCGAGCCGGGCCATGCGCTCGGGGCCGGGCCGCAGCATCAGGTGGTAGGTGTTGCCGAGGACCACGTCGGCGCCGAGATCCCGGACCTGCTCCGGGTACATCGCCTTGACGGTGGCCGCCGTCCCGACCGGCATGAAGGCCGGGGTGCGGATGGTGCCCCGCATCGTGGCGATGGCGCCGGTGCGGGCGCTGCCGTCCCGGGCGTGGAGCGTGAAGCCGAAGCGGTCGGAGGCGAGGTCGCGGTCTGACATGGGGCCCTGATAACACCCGTGCGCGCATGCGAAACGCCTCGCGAAGCGGCTTTCGAGGGTTTAGAGGTCGCGGCAGGACGAGGAACGTGAGGCGAGCATGGCGGAGCGCGACGAGGGACTGACCTATGCGGGAGCCGGCGTCGACATCGACGCGGGCAACGCGCTCGTCGACGCGATCAAGCCGCTGGTGCGGGCGACGCGCCGGCCGGGAGCGGATGCCGAAATCGGCGGCTTTGGTGGGTTGTTCGACCTCAAGGCGGCGGGGTTCCGCGATCCCATCCTGGTCGCGGCCAATGACGGCGTCGGCACCAAGGTGAAGATCGCCATCGAGACCGGGCGCCACGACACCATCGGCATCGACCTCGTCGCGATGTGCGTGAACGACATCATCGTCCAGGGTGCCGAGCCGCTGTTCTTCCTCGACTACTACGCCACCGGCAAGCTCGTGCCGGGGGTGGGCGCCGACATCGTGCGCGGGATCGCGGAGGGCTGCCGGATCGCGGGCTGCGCGCTGATCGGCGGCGAGACCGCGGAGATGCCCGGCCTCTACGACGGCGCCGATTACGACCTCGCCGGCTTTTCCGTTGGGGCGGCCGAGCGCGGCACGCTGCTGCCGCGCTCCGGAATCGCGCCGGGCGACGTCGTGCTCGGCCTGCCCTCGTCGGGCGTGCACTCGAACGGCTTCTCGCTGGTGCGCCGGATCGTCGAGAGGAGCGGGCTCCCATACGACGCACCCGCCCCCTTTGCGTCGGGCCGTTCGCTCGGCGAGGCGCTGCTCGAGCCGACGCGGATCTACGTGAAGCCGCTGCTCGCCGCGTTGAAGGCGACGGACGGGATCAAGGCGCTCGCCCACATCACCGGCGGCGGCTTCCCCGACAACCTGCCCCGCGTGCTGCCCGACGGCGTCGGCATCCAGATCGACCTCGACGCGATCACGCCTCCGCCGGTCTTCGGCTGGCTCGCCGCGCAGGGAGGCGTCGCGGAGCGGGAGATGCTGCGCACCTTCAACTGCGGCATCGGCATGATCGTGGTGAGTGCCGCCGACCGCGCCGAGGCGGTGGGCGCGGCGCTGACGCAAGCCGGCGAGGCGCCGGTGCGCCTCGGGCGGATTACCGAGCGAGGGTCCGAGCCCGTCGCCTTCACCGGCACGCTCGCCCTCTGAGATGACGACGCGAAAGAAGACCCGGGTCGCCATCCTCATCTCGGGGCGGGGCTCGAACATGATCGCTCTGATCGAGGCGGCGAGAGCCCCCGATTACCCGGCCGAGATCGTGCTCGTGCTCTCGAACCGGCCCGAGGCCGGCGGCCTCGCCTACGCGGCCGCCGCCGGTATTCCGGCGCGGGCGATCGACCACAAGGCCTATCCGACCCGCGAGACGTTCGACGCGGCGCTCCAGGCGGAGCTGGACGCGGTGGGCATCGAGCTCGTCTGCCTCGCGGGCTTCATGCGGATCTTCTCCGCGGGCTTCGTCGAGGCCTGGGCCGGGCGGATGATCAACATCCACCCTTCCCTGCTGCCCCTGTTCCGCGGGACCCGCACCCACGAGCAGGCTCTGGAGGCGGGCGTGCGCCTCCACGGCTGCACGGTCCATTTCGTGATTCCGGAGCTCGATGCCGGTCCCATCATCGCCCAGGCGGCGGTACCGGTCCTGTCCGGCGACGACCCCGACAGCCTCGCCGCGCGCATCCTGGTGCAGGAACACCGGCTCTATCCCGCGGCGCTGGCGCTGGTAGCAGGCGGCAAAGCGCGGCTCGAAGGTGACCGCGTCGTCTTCGATGCGGATGTCGCGCTCGCTCAGAGCGCGTTGCTCAGCCTTTGATACCCCTTCTTCCAACCGTGCCGCTGCCGGGTGAGATCATGGTGCGCGTCATTCGCCGTTCGCAGCTATGAAATCGCCTTGCCGCTCTGATTATCTGTATCTACGAAAAAGCGATGCAGATCGTTTGGGATGAGCCGAAGCGAGAGTTGAACCATCAGGTCCACGGGTTGGACTTCGCCGATGCGCGCGAGCGGTTCGAGTGGAATGATGCGCTGATCGAGAATACCTATCCTGGCAAGAATGGTGCGCGCCTAAAGGCAACCGGCTTCCTTGATGGCGATCTTGTGGTCCTCGTCTTCTCGCGCCTGGGCGCTCAGGCGCTGTCCTTCATCAGTCTGCGCCGCGCAAACCGTACGGAGAGGAAACGCTATGACGAAAGCTAAGCGCCTGGCTCCACCCATCACAGACGAGGACGAGGCTCGCACTCAAGCCGGTATCGCGGCCGATCCCGACAATCCGGAACTAACCGAGGAGGAGTTCGCCCGCATGCGGCCGGCGCGCGAGGTGCTGCCGCCGGGCGTGCTGGACGCCTTGACGAAGCGCGGACGTCCCAAATCGGCGAAGCCCAAGGTGCTTCTGTCGTTGCGCATCGATCGAGAGGTTGTGGAGACCTTCAAGGCTACCGGCGCTGGATGGCAGACGCGCATGCAGATCACGCTTGCTCGGCAGGCTGCGAAGATGAAGGTGGCTGGTACTTCGACGAAAGCGCTCTCGCCCAAGGGCGGAGGCGTGCGGACGGAGGATGTTGGGCGTCGAGGCGCCGGGAAGTAGAAATCACCGAGACGGTCCGGAAGAGACCGAGATCGCGGCTCGATCTCATCCGGGGGCTTCACGACGGTCCGAGGCCAACCTCGCTCGTGGAGCTCAGACCGGCCGCGGCAGCTTGCAGCTGTCCAGCGCCGCGAGCGCCTTGGCGCGGGCGGAATCGTTGAAGTAGCCCGTGGTCCGGTAGGATTGGATCTCGGCCTGGTCGAGGCTCGCGAGCGTCTTCTGGGCGTAGCAGCCGCAAGGACGGGACAGCGACTCCTCGGACACGCTCTGCTGGCGGGCCTGGATCACGGCGCAGGAGCGGCGCACGCGAGCGGTCAGGTTGTTCGTCGAGGCGGTCTTCAGGGCCGGATCGGGCGTGTAGCCCTCGAGCGCGGCCGTCTGGGGGGCGCGGCTCGCGTTGCAGGCGGCGAGCAACGAGATCAGCCCGGCCGCCAGGATGAGGCGGCCGGTGCGCGGATGAGCGTAGCGCATGAAAAGTCCAGGTCCGTGACAGAGATTCGAAAGGCGGATCCGGTGTCGCTCGCTCCTGACTCAGCGCGCAAGGGCAGCGGCGCCACAGTGCGGCGCAAATGCCCGAGCTCGAAAGATCAGCCGACGATGTCGGAAGCCTGGAAGAACTGCGCGATCTCGATCGCCGCGTTCTCCGCGCTGTCCGAACCGTGGACCGTGTTCTCGCCGACGGATTCCGAAAACGTCTTGCGGATGGTGCCCTCGGCCGCCTGGGCCGGGTTCGTCGCTCCCATCACCTCACGGTAGCGCGCCACCGCGTTCTCGCCCTCGAGCACCTGCACGACGACGGGGCCGGAGGTCATGAACTCCACGAGCTCGCCGAAGAACGGACGCTCCTTGTGCACGCCGTAGAAGGTCTCGGCCTGCGCGCGGCTCATCCGGATACGGCGCTGGCCGACGATCCGCAGGTCCGCCCCCTCGATCACGGCGTTGACGGCGCCGGTGATGTTGCGTCGGGTGGCGTCGGGCTTGAGGATGGAGAAGGTGCGCTCGGTGGCCATGGTTCGTCCGGGTGTGGTGGATCGCGCCGAAGGGCTTCGGCGCCGGGCTTATAACGGGCGCGGTCCCCGCCCTCAACCCGAGGCGGGAAACCGCTTGGCCATTGCACGAACGCAACACCGCCGAAAAATCGCCCGATTGCGCGCCTTTCCTGGGGTTGACGACGCCGGGGTTTCTTGACGCCGGCGAAACGTGATCACGCCCTTGAAGGAGACCGGCCATGCGCGTCGCCCTGAGCTCTGCCCTGATCTTCTCCGGCATCGCCGCCGCCCAGGCCGCGCCCGCGCAGGACCCTTCGGGCACCTGGCTGACCGGGGACGGCCGCGCCAAGATCAGGATTGATCGCTGCGGCCCCGCCGGCACCGAGATCTGCGGCAAGGTCGTCTGGCTCAAGGTTCCGACGACGGAGGCGGGCGCTCCGCGCACCGACATCAAGAACCCCGATCCGAAGAAGCGCAGCCGGCCCGTGCTGGGCCTGACGCTCATCGACGGGCTGAAGGCCGACGACGGCAAGTTCTCCGGCGAGATCTACAACGTCGAGGAAGGCAAGATCTATCAGGTCAGCCTGGAGCGCGAGAGCGGCGCCGAGCTCAGCGTCTCGGGCTGCCTTCTGAAGGTGCTCTGCGGCTCTCAGACCTGGACGCGGGTGCCGGACGTGAACCAGCAGGCCGCCGTCGCGACGCCGGATCAGGCAAAGACCGCGACGCGCTCCATCGCCAAGCCGGCGCCGAAGGCGGAGTGATCGACCGTCGTTTCGGTTGCGCGCTCCTTTCCCGGACGTCCGAAGCGTCAGCGATGGGTGATCCGAGACGCAGCCGACAACGGAGCCGCTTCAGCGGTATATGACAGGCAGCGCAAGGGCTCGGACGCTTCGCGGCGTCCTTCGCTGGACCTCGGACCACCTTCCGTTGGCGCTACAGGCGTCCGGGGAAGGGCGCGGCGCGAGCCCAGAGCTAAGCCTTCACATCGATGTCGAAGTGCAGCACGTCCTCGCGCCGACCAAGGCTTTCGTAGAGCGCGATCGCCGGGTCGTCCCCGTAATCGGCCTGGACGTAGACCACCCAGGCACCGCGCTCGCGGGCGATGTCCCGCAGATGCTCCAAGAGGGCCCGCGCGATGCCCCGGCGCCGATGCGTGGCGGTCACGGCGAGGTCGTAGACATACACTTCCCGCCGCGCCCGCTCGAACTTGTCGAGTTCGTAAGCGACAAGTCCGCCGACGACCGTCTCGTCCGTCAGCGCCGCGAGCGCGATGACGTGATCCTTGCCGAGCAGGTCCGCGAGGTAGAGATCGCCCGGAGGCTGCGCCCCGTAGGTCTCGGGCTCCGCGAAGGCCTCGCCGAACAGCGCGTTCAGCCCGCGCATGAGCGGGATCTCGGTCGGGCCGAGGCGGCGCAGCGTGATGGCCGGAGCAGGCATGGGCGAGGTCTAGCGCATCCGGGCAGGAGCCGTCTTCAGATCGCCGCCAGTCCCCGCTGAACCGCGGGGCGCGCGAGAAGGCCGTCGAGCCAGCGGCGCACGTTCGACAGGGCGCCGAGATCGATTCCCTGCTTCTCGTGGTACTTGGCCCAGGTCAGGGTCGCGATGTCGGCGATCGAATACTCGCCGGCCAGATGCGGGTGCCCCGCGAGCTGTCGGTCGAGGACGCCGTAGAGGCGCTGCGCCTCGGTGGTGAAGCGATCGATCGCGTAGGGGATCTTCTCCTCCGCGTAGATCCGGAAATGGTGCACTTGGCCGAGCATCGGCCCGAGCCCGCCGACCTGCCAGAACAGCCACTGGTCGACCGCGGCCCGGGCGCGCTCGTCGGCGGGATAGAGGCGGCCGGTCTTGCGGCCGAGATATTGCAGGATCGCGCCCGATTCGAAGAGGCTGATGGGCTCGCCCCCGGGGCCATCGGGGTCGACGATCGCCGGGATCTTGTTGTTGGGCGAGATCGCCAGAAAGTCCGGCGCCATCTGCTCGCCCTTGCCGATGTTCACGGGGACGACGCGGTAGGGAAGCCCGCATTCCTCCAGCATGATCGGGATCTTCCAGCCGTTCGGCGTGCTCCAGGTATGGACCTCGATCGGTTGTCCCGTCGCCGTCGCCATGCGGATCGCGCTCCCGGTCTCGTCAATGCCCGCGTCGAGACGTAAAGTCCGGTGCGACGCGGCGGTTGCAGGTAGACCATTTCAGCGTGGCTGCAAGCCATTCTGCATATCGGTGGATCGCCGTTGCCACCGCCGTGAAGGTGCTTGCCTCCACCATGAGTTGTGAGTGTGATGCGGCGCCGACCGCGAAGGCGTGGCGGCTCCGATCAAGAGGGGGATCATGATCATGCTGCTTCGTCTCGTCTCGGCCGCGGCGCTCGCCCTGCCGCTGCTCATCGCCGGCCCTTCCCTGGCGCAGGAGCTCGCGGCGAAGGAGCCGAGCGTCGGCCAAACCGCCGCCCGCGAGCGGCAGAAGAAGTGCGGCGCGCAGTGGCGCGGCCTCTCGGCCACCGAGAAGACCGCCCAGGGACCGAAATGGCCGCAATATTTCAGCAAATGCGTGAAGCGCCTCAAGGAGCAGAAGGCCTGAGGCGCCGACCGGGATGATGCGCGAGCGCAAGGCGCTGCAGCGGGTCGTGGCGCTCGCCGCGCTCATCCCCGTCGCGTCCGGGCTCTACGGGGTCCTGTTCGGCATCAATGGCATCGGCCGCGCCGGCTTCTACAACATCTCGGCCGACAGCCACTTCCGCTACCTCTCGGGCCTCCTGATGGGCGTCGGCATCCTGTTCTGGAGCTGCGTGCCGGGAATCGAGGGCAAGTCCCGGCTCTTCCGATTCCTCACCCTCGTCGTGGTGCTGGGCGGCCTGTCGCGCCTGCTCGGTCTATACCTCACCGGGCTGCCCTCGCTGACGATGCTCACCGCTCTCTTCGTCGAGCTCGGCCTGACGCCGGCGCTCTGCCTTTGGCAGATGCGGGTCGCAGCCCGTGCCCGTGACGAAGCGGATCTCGGGCCGGTGGCTTCGTGAGCAGCGCCGACGAGCGCTGACGAGCCCGGACACGAAGGTTCAAAGCCGGCGAAGTTTCCGCACCGCACCAAATCGGCCGCAAGCGTCCGGAATGTCTCAGTTGCGCCGCATCAACAAATCGATGTGAGGTTTTACTTGTAATCTTGACGGCAATTGCCGCTTGACGCCCCTTGAAGACGGTCGCACTCTATCTGGGTGCTTCGCAAGACGAAGCATTGATGGGTCGGGTCGGCGCAGAGCGTGGCCCGACTGCCGTCGAAAGCTGAAGGAGACAGGAATGACTCCACCCCAGCGGAATGCTGCTGAGATCGCCTGAGGGACCGGTTCGGCCCGAGACGTAGCGGCACACCACACGAACAACCGGACGGAAGCGGCTCCAGGGGCGCAGAAGCGGCCGACACGGCACGACTTCGAACACGCACCAGCCCCAATTCAAGCCGCCTCCGTGCGGGTTCGCTGCCCGCGCGGAGCGCGGGCGTCACTCGATCCCGAGCTTCTCCTTCAGCAGCGCGTTCACCGCCGCCGGGTTGGCTTTGCCGCCGGTGGCTTTCAACGTTTGCCCGACGAACCAGCCGAGCAGGGTCGGCTTTTCCTTGGCCTGGGCGACCTTGTCCGGGTTGCCTGCGATGATCGCGTCCACCGCCGCCTCGATGGCGCCGGTATCGGTCACCTGCTTCATCCCGCGCGACGCGACGATGGCGCGTGGGTCGCCGCCCTCGCTCCAGACGATCTCGAACAGGTCCTTGGCGATCTTGCCGGAGATCACCTCCTCGCCGATGAGATCGACGATGGCGCCGAGCTGGTCGGCGGAGACCGGGCTCGTCTCGATGCCCAGGCCCTCCTTGTTGAGGCGGCCGAACAACTCGTTGATCACCCAGTTCGCCGCGGCCTTGCCGTCGCGGCCCTTAGCCACCGCCTCGAAGTAATCGGCGGATGCGCGCTCGGCGATGAGCACGCCGGCATCGTAAGCGCTGAGCCCATACTCGCTGATGAAGCGCGCCTTCTTGGCGTCTGGGAGTTCGGGAAGGCCAGCGGCCAGTGCATCGACATAGGCCTGGTCGAATTCGAGCGGCAGCAGGTCCGGGTCGGGGAAGTAGCGGTAGTCATGCGCCTCTTCCTTGGAGCGCATCGAGCGGGTCTCGCCCTTGGCGGGATCGAACAGGCGCGTCTCCTGGGAGATCGTGCCGCCATCCTCGATGATCGCGATCTGGCGGCGGGCCTCCGCCTCGATCGCCTGGCCGATGAAGCGGATCGAGTTGACGTTCTTGATCTCGCAGCGGGTGCCGAGCGGGTCGCCGGGCCTGCGCACTGAGACGTTGACGTCGGCGCGGAGCGAGCCCTTCTCCATGTCGCCGTCGCAGGTGCCGAGGTAGCGCAGGATCGTGCGCAGCTTCGTCACGTAGGCGCGCGCCTCCTCCGCCGAGCGCAGGTCGGGCCGCGAGACGATCTCCATCAGCGCGACGCCGGAGCGGTTGAGGTCGACGAAGCTCTGGGTCGGGTTCTGGTCGTGCAGGGACTTGCCGGCGTCCTGCTCGAGGTGCAGGCGCTCGATGCCGACGGTGATCGACTCGCCGTCGGGCAGGTCGACGATGACCTCGCCCTCGCCGACGATCGGGTCCTTGTACTGGCTGATCTGATAGCCCTGCGGCAGGTCCGGGTAGAAGTAGTTCTTCCGGTCGAACACCGAGCGGCGGTTGATCTGCGCCTTGAGGCCGAGGCCGGTGCGTACGGCCTGGGCCACGCATTCCTCGTTGATCACCGGCAGCATGCCGGGCATCGCCGCATCGACCAGCGAGACGTGGTCGTTCGGCTCGGCCCCGAACTCCGTGGAGGCGCCGGAAAAGAGCTTCGAGCGGCTCGTGACCTGGGCGTGGATCTCCATGCCGATCACGACCTCCCAATCGTGGAGGCCGCCCTTAATGAGCTTCTTGGGGTTCACGGGCGCGTTCATCTGATAGGCTTGCATCCTCGGATCTCACCCATTCTCTAGGGACCGGGCTTGAGCCCGGTCAACCCGCCGCGCGAAGGACGACCATGCTCCGCATTCTCGGCCGCGTCTCCTCGATCAATGTCCGCAAGGTCCTCTGGACCTGCGACGAGATCGGCCTCGCCTATGAGCGCGAGGATTGGGGGACGGGTTTCGCCTCCACCGACACGCCCGAGTTCCGCGCCCTCAACCCGAACGGCCTCGTGCCGGTGATCGAGGACGAAGCGGGCGTGCTGTGGGAATCCAACACCATCTGCCGCTACCTGGCCGCCAAGGCTGGGCGAACCGACCTGCTCCCCGCCGATCCGCGCGGACGCGCGAGCGTCGAGCAATGGATGGACTGGCAGGCGACCGAGCTGAACAACGCCTCGCGGCCTCCCTTCCTCGGGCTGGTGCGCCGCGACCCGGCGTTCCAGGACCCGCACGATCTCGCCGTCGGCGCCCGCCGCTGGACTGCGACCCTGGATGTGCTGGAGCGCCAGATCGCCGCTACCGGCGCCTATGCCCTCGGTCCCGCCTTCACCCTAGCCGATGTCGTGCTCGGGCTGTCCGTGCACCGTTGGCTGATGACGCCGATCGAACGGCCGGAGGCCCCTGCCCTCTCGGCCTATCACGCGCGTCTGCGCGAGCGCGCGGCCTTTCAGGCCTGGGGCGGCGACGCGCTGCCCTGAGCCTCCCGCGCGGCCCTGCTGCGCTCAGCCGCTGCCGCGCGGCCGCAGCGCGAGACGGGCGAGGAAGGCGAGGAGCGACCACAGGAAGGCCGCGCCGGTGCGCACGGGAAAGAAGGTCGGCAGGTCGCGTCCGATCGGGGCGATCCAGGGAATGCCGAGCGTGGTCAGGCCCCAGCTCACCAGCACCGAGGCGACGAAGGCCATGAGCGCGACGAGGATCAGCTTCACGAGCTGATCGGACTTCCAGCCCAGGATCAGCGCGACGGCGACGAGGACGGGGTCGAGGGCGGCCCAGATCCAGACGTCGAAGGGGTAGACGGGGACGGTCACGCCCACCACGCGGTGGGCAGCGTCATGCGCCCGGCCGCATCCTCGATCGCCTGTGCCGCGGCAAACAGTGTCTCCTCGTCGAAGGGCCGGCCGATGAGCTGGAGGCCGAGGGGCAGCCCCTGCGCGTCGAGCCCGGCCGGCACCGCGATGCCGGGGAGCCCGGCCATGTTCACGGTGACCGTGAAGACGTCGTTGAGGTACATCTCGACGGGGTCGGCGTTCGCCTTCTCGCCGATGCCGAAGGCGGCGGACGGGGTCGCGGGGGTCAGGATCGCGTCGATCCCGTCGGCGTAGACCGTCTCGAAGTCGCGCTTGATCAAGGTACGGATCTTCTGGGCGCGGACGTAATAGGCGTCGTAGTAGCCCGCCGAGAGCACGTAGGTGCCGATCATGATGCGCCGCTTGACCTCGCGGCCGAAGCCGGCGGCGCGGGTCTGCTCGTACATGTCGGCGATGTCCTTACCCGGCACGCGCAGGCCGTAGCGGACGCCGTCGTAGCGGGCGAGGTTCGAGGAGGCCTCGGCCGGAGCCACGATGTAATAGGCCGGCAGCGCGAGCTTGGTGTGGGGCAGCGAGATCTCGCGGATGGTCGCGCCGGCGGCCTTCAGCCATTCGGCGCCCTGCTCCCAGAGCCGCTGGATCTCCGCCGGCATCCCGTCGACGCGGTACTCGCGCGGAATGCCGATGGTCAGGCCCTTCACGCCCCGCGACAGGGCCGCCTCGAAATCGGGAACGGGCAAGTCGGCGCAGGTGGTGTCGCGCGGGTCGGGACCCGCCATCGAGCGCAGGAGGATGGCGCAGTCGCGCACCGTGCGGGCGATCGGCCCCGCCTGGTCGAGGGAGGAGGCGAAGGCCACCGTCCCCCAGCGCGAGCAGCGTCCATAGGTCGGCTTGATCCCGACCGTGCCGGTGAAGGCCGCGGGCTGGCGGATGGAGCCGCCGGTGTCGGTCGCGGTGGCCCCGAGGCAGAGGCGGGCGGCGACGGCCGCCGCCGATCCTCCGGAGGAGCCGCCCGGGACGAGCGGCGCGTCCGAGCCCCCCCGGCGCCAGGGCGAGACCACGTTGCCGAAGGCGCTCGTCTCGTTGGACGAGCCCATCGCGAACTCGTCGAGATTGAGCTTGCCCAGCATCACCGCGCCGTCGCGCCAGAGATTGTGGCTCACCGCCGATTCGTAATGGGGCTGGAAGCCTTCGAGGATCTTGGAGCCGGCGGTCGTCGGAACGCCGTAGGTGCAGAAGAGGTCCTTGATGCCGAGCGGCAGGCCCTCGAGCGGCCGCGCCTCGCCGGCCGCGAGCTTCGCATCGGCGACCGCGGCCATGTCGAGGGCGCGCTCGGGCGTCTCGAGCAGGAACGCGTTGAGGCCGCGCGCCGCCGCGATCGCGTCGAGATGGGCCTGCGCCAGCTCGCGGGCGGAGAAATCCTTGGCGACGAGGCCGTCGCGGGCTTCCGCCAGGGTGAGTTCGTTCAGTGCCGTCACCGATCCATCCTCGCCCGCGCCTATTCGACGACCTTGGGAACCAGGAAATAATGGTCCTCGGTCGCGGGGGCGTTGAAGACCACGTCGTCCGCGCGGCCGCCCTCGGTCACGACGTCGGCGCGCTTCTTCATCGCCATCGGCGTCACCGATGTCATCGCCTCGACGCCCTCGACGTCCACGGAGCCCAGCTGCTCGACGAAGGCGAGGATAGCGTTGAGCTCGCCCTGGAGCGGCGCGATCTCGTCCTCGCTCACCGCGATGCGCGCCAGATGCGCGATGCGCCTGACCGTGTTCACGTCGACCGACATGGCTGCCTTGGGAATTCCGATCGGGCCGGGGATAGAGCGGGGCTATAGCACCGGGTTTCGCGCAGCCGCAACGCCGCCCCGTTCAGACGATGACGTGGCCGGGCTGAACGGGGATCTCGACCGTGACGCCCGGCCGGTGAGGGTGAAGCAGCGCCTGCGCGAGGCCCGCCACCACGATCTCGAAGGCGGCCAACAGCATGAGCTTGTGCCGCAGGGGCATCGGGCGTCGCGCCGGTGGCGAAACGGGCTGGGCTGTCACCGGCGGCTCCGGAACGGTTAACGATCGGTAAACGCCGTTATGGCGCAACCGTGCCGGAACGGGCTAGGGCAATGTCCGGGCGTGGTTAATCGTTGGGCGGGATGAAGCGTCGGGAATTGTCGTGACGGAGGACGAGATCCGCGCCTTCGCCGAGGCGTCGCGGGATGGCCTGCGGCTGATCGGGATCGACCTCGGCACCAGGACGATCGGGCTTGCGCTGTCCGATGTCGGCCGGCAGATCGCCTCGCCGCTCGAGACGATCCGGCGGGTGAAGTTCACCCCCGACGTCGCGCGGCTCCGCGCGCTCTGCGAGGCGCATGAGGTCGGCGGGCTGGTGATGGGATTGCCGCTCAACATGGATGGGAGCGAGGGGCCGCGGACACAATCGACGCGGGCCTTCGTGCGCAATCTGAGGCCGCTCCTGCCCCTGCCGGTTCTGTTCTGGGACGAGCGTCTTTCGACGGCCGCCGTGACCCGGGCGCTGATTGCGGCCGACGCGTCGCGGGCGCGGCGCGGCGAGGTCGTGGACAAGCTCGCCGCCGCCTACATCCTCCAGGGCTGCCTCGACGCGATGCGGGGCGTGCTCGGTGACGAGGAGGACGAGGCCGGGGCGACCTGAGGATCGTCCCGGTCCCCAGGACTCGCTTCTACTGCATCGCCTTCATCGCCGCCTCGCTCGACGAGGCCTTGGGGTTGGCCTTGCAATAGGCGCGCATCTTCGCGTCGATGGCGGCCGCCTGCTTGTCGGCCTGCAACGCAGCCTTGTCGGCCGCGCTCATCGCCGCTGCCATCTGCGCATCGGCCGTGAGGTAATCGGCGCAACTCATATCGCCGGCCTGGGCCAGGGCTTGCGCCGGGATGAGGAACGCGAGCGAGAGGGCGAGGACGCTGCGGCGCATCTTAGATCCTTTTGTCGTTATGGCGGGCACGATCACCGGGTATAGGTGAAGGTGCTGATCTGGCAGACGTTGATGTTGTTGCGCACGAGCGACTTGCCGTTGTCGAACACCGCCTTGAAGTCGAACCGGCACTTGCCGGTGCCGTCGTCGATGTTGATGTCGAAGGTCTCGCCGTCGGCGATGACGTCGCGGCCGAGGATGTCCTCCTCCCAATTATCGGAGCCGGTGTTCGAGGCGTAGAACTCGCTGATGACCATGCCGGTGTTGTTGACGATGTCGACGCGCCGGTTCGCGGCCGAGGCGCCGGCGAGCGACGCAACGCAGAGAGCGGCCGCGCCGAGCGCGACCAACGAGACCTTGAGCATGTGGGAGGATGTCCTGTTGCCCGAAGCATCGGACATTCCGACGACTTGAAAACGAGCTCCGATCTCATCGATCCAGACCTGATTTAAAGTCAAGCTTGCTGATCACGTATTCGTGTGCAGAAGCACCCTCAGGCCCTGGAAGGCATTCACGCCAAAGTTGCCGAACCTTGTTCATGCACGGGCTCCTGTACATGCCAGTGATGCAGGTTCGGATGGACGCTTTGGAACGATGCCGGAGCTCATCGAGAGCGGACAATATCGCCCGTCGGGTGGTCTTGCGTCACCGTCGATCGTGCCTTCGTAAAGCCGCTCGCACGTTCGAGATCGATTTTTAATCCTCACCGACGTGACGACAAGTTGTCACACCCGCGGCGTCGCCTCTGTGCGTCTCCCAGCCGAGGCACAGGTACGTTCGAACGAGACAAATTCGACGCATCACAGGAGGAGACGCATGCGCCTTACGATCCTCAATGCCGTGGTCCTGATTGCGCTTCCCATCGCCGTCCAGGCCCAGGACGCCGGCGATCCCGCCGCGGGAGAGAAGGCGTTCGCGCCGTGCAAGGCCTGCCACCAGATCGGTAAGAACGGCGTCGGTCCCAATCTCGTGGGCGTGGTCGGCCGAAATGCGGCGAGCTACGAGGGCTACACCTACTCGGCGGCGCTCAAGGGCGCCGACATCACCTGGGACGAGAAGAACCTGCACGAGTGGTTGAAGAACCCGAAGGCGAAGGTCGCGGGCACGAAGATGATCTTCGCGGGCTACCCCGACGATAAGAAGATCGACGACGTCATCGCCTACCTGAAGACGCTGAAATAGGGTGAGCTGGTAGCGCGCGGCGCTCCGCTCCAAGACGCCGGCGCCGAGAAACTGCGAGTCCGGTCGGCGGTCATCCCGTCCGTCGCGGGGCTCTGCCAGGAAGCGGCAAGGGGACCGGCAAGTCGTAGGACGATCCAGTTCTCGGCCGTAGCGACTGTTCCGGGACCGGCGTCAGACAATCTTGGATCAAGAGAGGAAGCATCGAGGTCATGCTAGTTCGGACGCTGCTGATTGCCGCCTTGTTCCTCGAGAGCGGGCTTTCCCTCGCTCAGGAGCATGCGCCGCATTCGACGACGGAGGCGCCGCAGGAGCAGGAGCGGCCTGTTCCGGAGGCGGGGGGATGCACCCACCTCGAATGGGGCTACCTTGGTCCGAGCGGGCCGGAGCATTGGGCCGAGTTGAGCCGGGCCTACAGGATCTGCGCGAGCGGCGAGCAGGAGAGTCCCATCGACCTGAAGGATGCGGTGCCCGCCCGCCTCGGCAAGCTGACGGTGGATTGGAGGCCGATCCCGCTCAGGGCCCTCAACAATGGTCATACGGTCCAGGTCGATGCGCCCGCCGGAAGCGCCCTCACCATGGCCGGCAAGCGATACGAGCTGCAGCAGTTCCACTTCCATCATCCGAGCGAGCATCTTCTGAACGGCCGGCGCTTTCCGCTCGAAGTTCATTTCGTTCATCGCGCGGCCGACGGCACCCTCGGCGTTCTCGGCGTCATGGTGGAACTCGGCCAAACCAATCCGGTGCTGCAGGCGGTGCTCGACGCGACGCCGAGGGAGAAGGGGGCGACGCGGGCGCGGGACGGCGATCAGATCGACCCGCGGGGACTTCTTCCCGGGGGATTGTCCGAGTTCTTTCGGTACGAAGGCTCGCTCACGACGCCGCCTTGCACGGAGAACGTCGATTGGGTGCTCCTGCGCCAGCCCATCCAAGCCTCGCCCAAGCAGATCGAGGATTTCGAGGGATTTTACGCGGCGAACGCTCGGCCGATCCAGGCGCTGAACAGACGATTCCTTCTGGAAAGCCAGTAGCGGGGATCGGCTGAGGCGCACTGGCATTCACGCCGAGCCTCCGGCCGGCGGTGCGCTCGCCAGGTCAACGACGCAGATCGGCCCGGGGCAGGCGCGGTTCACCGGTCCCTTACGTGGTCAGCGAGACCGCGCCGCTGCCGTGGCGCTCGATGCGTCCGTCGAGCTCCAGTTCGAGCAGCGCCGTCTGCACGACGCGCACGCTGAGGCCCGCGATCCGGGCGAGCTCGTCCGTCCCGATCGGCGTGGGGCTCAGATAGCCGACGAGGCGGGCGCGCTCGTCGGCGGGCTCCGGTTCCTCGGCGTCGGCACGGGTCGGTGCGGGCGCGGTCGTCCCGCCCCCGTCGATGTCGAGCTCGTCCCAGAACAGGGCGGCATCGGCAAGGTCCGGCCGGTCGAGGGCAAGCCGCCCGCCCTGTCCGAAGGCGCCCCGCTCGATCAGCGGCGCGATGGCGTCCGTGACGTGCTCGGGGTCGGCGACGAGGGTCGCGCCCTGGCGGATGAGGTCGTTGGTTCCCTCCGCCCGCGGGTCGAGGGGCGAGCCCGGCACGGCGAAGACCTCACGGCCCTGCTCCAGCGCGAAGCGGGCGGTGATGAGCGAGCCGGAGCGCCGCGCCGCCTCGACCACGACCGTCCCGTAGGACAGGCCCGAGATGATGCGGTTCCGGCGCGGGAAGTCGCGTCCGCGCGGTTCCCAGCCCATCGGCATCTCCGCGACGACGGCACCGCCGGCCTCCAGGATCGCCTCGACGAGGCCTTCATGGTTCGCCGGGTAGAGGCGGTCCTGGCCGCCGGCCAGCACCGCAACGGTGCCGCTCACGAGGCTTGCGCGATGGGCGCGGGCGTCGATGCCGCGGGCGAGCCCTGAGACGACGACGAGACCCGCCTCGCCCAGGCCCCGCGCCAGGCGCTCGGTGAAGGCGAGGCCGGCGGCCGAGGCGTTGCGCGAGCCGACGACGGCGACCGCCGGCTGGTTCAGGGCTGCGGCCGCGCCCCGCACGGCGAGGAGCGGCGGCGCCGAATCCGCGGCGCGAAGGAGCCTGGGATATTCCGGCTCGCCCATCGCCACGAGGCGCACCCCGAGGCGCGAGGCCGCCTCGATCTCGGCCTGAGCCTGTGCGCGCGTCGGGGGAACGACCCGGCGGCCCTGCCGTCCGGCCAGGTCCGGCAGCGCCTCGAGGGCGGCGCCCGCCCCGCCGAAGCGGTTGATCAGCGTGCGGAAGGTGCGAGGGCCCACGCCCTCGGTGCGGATCAGGCGAAGCCAGTCGAGGCGCTGGGCGTCGTCTAGCTGCATCGCGCTCCGTCAGCCCTTCTGCCCGATCCGACCCTCCGTTCCGTCGAGGAGCCGACGGATGTTGGGCGCGTGCTTCCACCATAGCAGCGCCGCGAGCATCAGGAACAGGAGCGCAACCCTCGGATGTCCCGACGCCCACAGGACGATGGGGGTCGCGGCCGAGGCGGCGAGCGCCGCGAGCGAGGAGTATTTCAGGGTGAAGGCGAGGCCGAGCCAGATCGCGGCGAAGACGAGGAGGGCGAGCGGGCTCAAGCCCAGCAGGATGCCGATGAAGGTCGCGACCCCCTTGCCGCCCTTGAAGCCGAGCCAGACCGGGAAGAGGTGCCCCAGGAAGGCACCGAGGCCCGCCGCGAGGGCAAGCTCTTGGCCCGATTGCCCCTCGCCGAACCGTGCCGCGAGCAGCACCGCCACGGTCCCCTTCAGCGCGTCACCGAGCAGCGTCGCGGCGGCGAGGCCCTTGCGGCCGGTGCGCAGCACGTTCGTGGCGCCGATATTGCCCGAGCCGATGGCGCGCACGTCGCCGAGCCCGGCATATCTCGTCAGGATCAGCCCGAACGGGATCGAGCCCAGGGCGTAGCCGCCGATCAGGCTTGCAAGGAGGAGCGGCCAGCCGGCCTCGACCAGCCCGTTCACGCGGCCTCCTCCGCTGCGCCGGGCGCGCGGAAGACGACACGGCCACCGACGACGGTCATGAGCGCCCCGCCCTGCAGGCGCGCCTCGTCGAAGGGCGAGTTCTTCGAGCGCGACTTCAGCTGCCGCTTGTCGAGCACGTAGGGCAGGTCCGGGTCGATCAGCACGAGATCGGCCGGCGCGCCGACGGCGAGGCGCCCGGCCGGGCGGCCGAGGATGTCGGCCGGCCGCGCCGAGAGTGCGGCGAGGAGGCGCGGCAGGGCGATGTCGCTGGTATGGACGAGGCGAAGGCTCGCGCCGAGCAGGGTCTCGATCCCGAGCGCGCCGTTCGCGGCCTCCGCGAAGGGCAGGCGCTTCGTCTCGACGTCCTGCGGGTTGTGGTCCGAGACGACGACGTCGACGACGCCCTCGTCGAGGGCCGCCACCAGGGCCAGTCGATCGTGCTCGTGGCGCAGCGGCGGCGAGAGCCGGCAGAAGGTCCGGTAATGGCCGATATCGCCCTCGTTGAGGACGAGGTTGTTGACGGATGCGCCGCAGGTGACGGGCAGGCCGTCGTGCTTGGCCCGCCGCACGATCTCGACCGAGTCGGCGGTCGAGATCATCGCGGCGTGGTAGCGGGCGCCTGTCAGACGGACGAGGCGGATGTCGCGCTCCAGCATCACGGTCTCGGCCTCCCGCGGGATGCCGAGCAGGCCGAGGCGCGAGGCCATCTCGCCCTCGTTCATGACGCCGTCGCCGACGAGGTCGGGCTCTTCGACATGCTGCATCAGGAGCACGCCGAAGTCGCGGGCGTAAGTCAGCGCGCGGCGCATGACCTGGGCGTTCGTCACCGCCTTCAAGCCGTCGGTGAAGGCGACGGCCCCGGCCTCCTGCAGCAGGCCGAACTCGGTCATCTCGCGCCCTGCGAGGCCTTTCGTAATGGCGGCGGCCGGCAGGACGTTGACGCAGGCCGTGTCGCGGGCGCGGCGCAGCACGAAGTCGACGATGGCCGGCCCGTCGATGACGGGGTTGGTGTCGGGCATGCAGACCAGCGTCGTGACGCCGCCCGCCGCCGCCGCCGCGCTGGCGCTCGCCAGGGTCTCGCGGTGCTCGGCGCCGGGTTCGCCGACAAAGGCGCGCAGGTCGATCAGGCCGGGGGCCAGGACGTGGCCGGCGCAATCGATGGCTTCGCAGCCCGCCGGCGCGCCGGGCGCGGCGCCCCAGGCGATGTCGGCGATGCCGCCGTCGCGGATCAGGATGTGGCCGGGGCCTTCCCTACCAGTGGCCGGGTCGCAGAGGCGGGCGTTGGTGAGGAGTGTGGAACGCACGCTCATCCCGCGATCTGGTTCAGGACGAGCTCACGAAGGAGTCCGCGCCGCGACAGGCCGCGCCGCTCGGCAGCCTCATCGACCGCGCGCAGCTGACCGTCGTCGAGGCCAAGCTCGTCGACCGGTGGCCTGATCACGATGGCGACATGGCCCGTGGCGAGCGCTTCGGCGAAGTCGGCGTCGTTGCGGAGCGCCTCGATCGTCCGCGGAGGCGAGACCGTCTCGCCATCCCCCCGCGCGATCGCGAGCCACTGCGCAAGGGCTTCTCCGGCCTGAGTCACGGTCTCGTCAGCGGTCTCGGCCGCGGCGATGCAGCCGGGCAGGTCGGGAAACCAGAGGCCCCACAAGGTGTCGGGCTCCTTCTCGAGAATACCGATATAGGCTGTCATGGCGTCTCGCTCCCATCGAGCCAACCAGCATTGCGCGCGATGGCGCGAGCGGTCCCAGGTGCCAGATTTCCGCAGCCTCGCGGAACCGCGACGTTCGGCCGTCCCGGGCGGACATAGATGTCGTGTGGACCCCTCGACGGACGGATGCGCCAGCCCTCGCGCTCCAGGCGCTTGCGGATCGCCTGGATGTCAAGGTCGAAGTCGCGTGGCGGCATGTCAAGCGTTCGGCAGATGCATCGCCAGCGCCTCCAGCACCGCCATGCGCACGGCGACCCCCATCTCCACCTGCTCGCGGATCAGCGATTGCGCTCCGTCGGCGATGTCGGAGGCGATCTCGACGCCGCGGTTCATCGGGCCCGGATGCATCACCAGCGCGTCGGGAGCGGCGAGCGCCAGCTTCTCCGCGTCGAGGCCGAAGTAGCGGAAGTACTCCTTCACGCTCGGCACGAAGGAGCCGTTCATGCGCTCGCGCTGGAGGCGCAGCATCATGACGATGTCGCAGCCCTCGAGCCCCTTGCGCATGTCGGTGAAGACCTCGACGCCGAAGCGATCGATGCCGGTCGGCAGGAGCGTCGAGGGGCCGATCACCCGCACCCGGGCGCCCAGCGCCTGCAGCAGGATGATGTTGGAACGGGCCACGCGCGAGTGCAGGACGTCGCCGCAGATCGCGACCCTCAGGCCCTCGATCCGGCCCTTGTTGCGGCGGATGGTGAGCGCGTCGAGCAGCGCCTGGGTCGGGTGCTCGTGGGCGCCGTCGCCGGCATTGACGACCGCGCAATCCACCTTGCGGGCCAGCAGATGCACGGCGCCGGCCGCATGGTGGCGCACCACGATGATGTCGGGGCGCATGGCGTTGAGCGTCGCCGCCGTGTCGATTAGGGTTTCGCCCTTCTTCACCGAGGAGGAGGCCACCGACATGTTCATGACGTCGGCGCCCAGCCGCTTGCCGGCGAGCTCGAAGGAGCTCTGGGTCCGGGTTGAGGGCTCGAAGAACAGGTTGATCTGGGTGCGCCCGCGCAAGGTGGTGCGCTTCTTCTCCACCTGCCGCGAGAGCGCGACCGCCGCGTCGGCCCGCTGCAGCAGCCCCTCGATCTCGGGGCGCGACAGCCCCTCGATGCCGAGGAGGTGGCGGTGGGGAAAACCGGGTGGGGCGGCGTCGGCACTCATGCGGGCATCAGCGCTACAGGGCGGGTGCCGCGCTCGCAAGGCCGCGGAGTCCCGCCGATCGAGCGCCGTCGCGGCGCTGCGTGGCAGCGGGTGTGAGCGTCGCACGCGTCATCGGCTCCGCGCGCTGCGAGCGCCGGAGGCATGGCTGGCGAGGGGTGACGCGGGACGCCGCGGAACCACCTGAGTTGTAGTACATGCCGGTCCCCCGGC
>NZ_BPQP01000062.1 GCF_022179305.1 Methylobacterium iners | reverse complement strand
GCGACCCTCTCCCCGCCGGGCGGGGAGAGGGGATCGCGGAACCGGTCCGCTCAGGCGAATTTCAGGAGCTTGATCGCCTCGAAATCCTGCACGCCGCCGCCCACGCGCTTGGTGGTGTAGAACAGCACGTAGGGCTTGGCCGAGTAGGGGTCGCGCAGCACGCGCAGGCCGGCCCGATCCACGACGAGGTAGCCGCGCCGGAAGTCGCCGAAGGCGATCGCGAGGCTGCCCGGGCCTGCGTCCGGCATCGCCTCGGCTTCCGAGACGGGGAAGCCGAGCAGGCTCGCCCCGCGGTCGGCGGCGAGCGGCGGCTGCCAGATGTAGTTGCCGTCCGCGTCCTTCAGCTTGCGGATCGCGCTCTGGACGCGCCGGTTCATCACGAAGGCGGCGTTCTGGCGGTAGCCGGCCCGCAGCGCGTAGACGAGGTCGTAGAGCACGTCGGCCGGGTTGAGCGCCGGGAAGGCGCCGGCCGCCCCCGTCGCGACGTGCCCGAGCTTGCCCGGGACCCACTCGGTCTCCGCGACGGTGTCGTAGCTGAGGAGCCCGCGCGGGCGGCTGATCCCGTTGCCGGTGACGAAGGCCGTGCCCTCCTGCTCGGCGAAGGCGGTCTCGACCTCGTCGGCGACCCAGGCATCGATGTCGACGATGGCGTCGTCGAGCAGCGTCTGCGTCGCCGCCGCCATCGCGTAGAGCTCCATCGCCGGGAAGCTGAGCTCGGAGAGCGCCGGCCCGTCGGTCTCGGGGCGGGGGGCCGTCTCCGCGACCCAACCCGAGACGGCGTCGCGCACGGTCACTGCGCGCTTGTAGCCGCCGCCCGAGATCGTCCGGACGGTCGCGAGCGCCCGGATCGGCGAGAGCTTGGCGAGGCGCGACAGCACCGCCCGCTCGATCGTGTCCGGCACGAGGTAGCCGCCATCCGGACCCGAGCCCGCCGAGAGGGCCTTTTCCTCCAGCCGCTTCAGCCCGGCGCTCTCGCCGGCCCGGACGTAGAGGTCGAAGGAGGCCTTGTGCTCGCTCGCCGCCGCGTCCCGGACCGTCGGCCCGTCGGAACCCAGCGGCGGACGGCGTCCGTCCAGCGCGATCCGGTCGAGGCGGGTCCGCGCGGCATCGAGCGCCGCGTCGATGCGGGCGAGCTTCTCCTCCGTCAGGACGTCGGTGGAGAGCCGCGCGTCGATGCCGGCGAGCCGGGTATCGTTCGTCTCCTTGAAGGCCTCGAAGGCGTGCCGCAGCTCGTGGAGCGCCGCGCCGGCATCGTCCGCGGGCAAGCGGCCGGCGGCCTTGTTCTCGGGGACGGGGCCGGACTTGGTCTCGATCGTCAGAGTCATGGAAGCCTCACGGTTCGGAAGGGAGCGGCGTCGCGCCGGGTGGAGGGAGGGGCGCCCCCCGGCGCGAGCAGGCGGGCGAGCGCGCGGATCTCGTCGGCGAGACCTCGGCCGGCGAGGTTCGGGGCCGCCGCGCCGATCCGGGCGCCGGGCTGCAGCGGGAAGGTGACGAGGGAGATCTCCCAGAGGTCGAGGGCGATGAGCCGGCGCCGGCCGGCCCCGTCGGGCGAGGCCCGCAGGGTCCGGAACCCGATCGAGAGCCCGTCGAGCCCGCTCTCGCGCATCAGCGCCTCGACCTCGCGGGCGCGCTGCACGGCGCGATTGAAGCGGCCCTCGACCCGAAGGCCGCGCCCGTCCTTCCGCAGCGAGAGCCAGCGCCCGATCGGCTCGGCCGGATCGTGCTGCCAGAGCATCCGCACGCCCGCCGCCCCGCGCTGCGCCAGGCTCGCCGCGAAGGCGCCGGGCAGCACCACGTCCCGCCCGAGATCGGGCACGCCGAACAGGCTGGCATAGCCGGTGAAGTGGCCGTCCATCGAAGTCTCCGGATCAAAGCGGCTCCGTGCAGGCGCTCCGCCCTTTCGAGACGGAGCGTGACCGGCCAGGAAAATGGAAATATTTCGCTTTCACCGATCCGCAGCTGGATCTAGTCTCCGGTTGGGAATACTGCCCGAGTACGACACGGAGGGGTTGCGATGTCTTGGAAAGGGACGACTCTTGCTACGCTCGTCGCCGTCAGCCTGGTCATGCCAGGTCGAGGATCCGCCGCCGATCCCACGAGCGAAGGGCAGGCGGCGGCCGACCGCTGGGACCAGGTCTACAATTCCGGAGACCTCGATTCCCTGGGCAAGCTCTACGCTCCCGACGCCGTGGTGATCCCGAAGGGCGCGCCCGTCTCCGGAGCGGAGAGCATCCAGAAATTCTTCGCGGGGTTGAAGTCCAAGGGCTTCGACGACCACAAGGTGAAGGTCCAGGCGGCGCAGATGCGCGGCGACGTCCTCGTCGCCACCGGCCGCTGGCAGATGTCCGGTCCCGGCGGCGAGGGCGGCGCGAAGAAGACCTTCGAGGGCAACTGGGTCAACGTCCTCCAGAAGGAGGGAACGGGTTGGCGTAGCGTGCTCCACACCTGGAACTGAATGTCGGGCGAGGACGGCGGCTGGGCACCGACAGGGGCCACTCGGCGTCAGGCCCGCGGCCCGTAACCCACCGCCTCGCGCTTCTCGTCCTTGCTCAAGAAGTCCGCCCCCTGGACTCGGCGCCACAGCGATTCCCGCTCCGGCGCCAGGGCCTCGATCGCGTCGAGGTCGGGTTCCAGGCGGGCGGGGCCGAGGGCGGGTTCGAGCCATTGCGCCAGGGCCTCGGCGGTGCGGCGCACCAGCGGGATCACGGTCTGGCGATAGAAGGCGCGGTTTGCCTCGGCGTAATTGGCGTGGGTGTTGTCGCCGGGCAGGCCCAGCAGGAGCGGCGGCACGCCGAAGGCGAGCGCGATCTCGCGGGCGGCGCCGTTCTTGGCCTCGACGAAATCCATGTCCTTCGGCGAGAGCGACAATGGCTTCCAGTCGAGCCCGCCCTCGAGCAGGAGCGGGCGCCCGGCATTGCCCGCGCCCTGGTAATTGGCCTCGAGTTCGCCCTTCAGCCGGGTGAACTGCGCCTCGCTCAAGCCGTTGCCGGCGCCGGTGGCGAAGACGAGCGCCCCCGAGGGCCGGGCGGCGTTGTCGAGCAGCGCCTTGTTCCAGGCGCCGGCCGCGTTGTGGATGTCGAGCGCCACGGCCGCGGCCTCCATCGGCGAGAGGCCGTAATGGTCGTCCGCGGGGTGGAACAGGGTGAGGTGGAGGATCGGCCGCACCCCTTCGCCGCCCTGGTCATAGCGGAGGGTCCGCCCGCCCACGGCGTAATCGTAGGCCGCGGGCCAGCCGTCGGGGCCGGGCACCACCCGCATCCGGTCGGGGCGCAGCGCGTGGAGCTCGCGCGGGGTGCCGTCGAGGCTCACCGCTTCGAGATAGGCGTTCCCCGAGACCAGCAGGTGGCCGTAGAGGGATTCGAGCAGCCTGGCGCCGCCTTCCCGCGGGTTCGGCCGGTCGAGGAGCGTGGTGAGCGGGTGCGGCCCGGCCTCGGCGAGAACCAGCGGGACCGCGGCGGCGGCCTCCGCCACCAGCCGCACGGCCCGGTGGACGACGGCGTCGCGCTGGAACTCCTCGCGGGCGAGCGTCCCGTAATCGCGCGGCGTCCAGACCGCGCGGCCCTCGCCGTAGAAGGCGATGGCTGTCCCGGAGAGCGGTGCGGCCTTGGTGGCGGGCGCGCGGGCGATCGCCTGGGTCAGCCGGGTGAGCCAGGTCATGCGGCCTCCTTGTTTCTCTCACGCTGCGGCGTCGCGGCGGCCGATTGCGGCGGGTGGGATCGGAGATGTATGAGGGAGCAATGTCCGACCGGCTCGTCTCACTCATGCTCGATAGCCGCCCGACCGCTTCCGGCGGGCCTGAGGGCACCGCCTTTCGTGAGCTGGATCGCGTTCGCACGCTCGTCGAAATCCTGGGCGAGGATGGCGAGAGCGTGCCCGCCGGCAGCATGGGCACGGTGGTCGCGATCTGGGGCGAGGGCGCGCGTTTCGAGGTCGAGTTCACGCGGCCGGTCGAAACCCTTGCCGCCATCGAGCCGGGTTCCCTGACGCTGGTCGAGCGCGCCCGCGATTGACCGGCGTCAGCTATCCGGCTCAGTTCCGGATCGAGATCGACAAGGTGGTGAAATATCTCCTCGATCCGGACCACGAGGATGGCGGCCCCAAATGCCTCTTCCTACCGAGTGTCGGTTTCTCGGTCAGTGATCCCATCACGCTCATGGCAGCGCTTGCCGACCATCCCAGGCCGGAGCGCCTCACCAAAGCTTCCGCCGTTCCGTTCGGCCTGCGCTACCACTTCGAGGGACCGCTGCTCTGTCCGGACGGGACCTTCGCCCATGTCCGCACCGTCTGGCAGATCGACGACAAGCCGGGTCTGAGCCCGGCCCGCTTCATCACGCTGAAGCCTCTCAGGAAGCTGGCACCCTCTCGCCCCTGAGCGGTGCCGCCGCCTTCTCCCTCCTACAATCGCCGGATCCGCGGCTCCGCCCGCGGCCCCAGCATGAGGTGGGTCAGCGCCCAAACGAGCGCGTCGACCCGGTCGGGCGAGGCGCCGCCCGACAGGCCGTCGGAGCCGAAATCGCACATCTCGTCCTCCAGGGCCGGGAGGGCGCCGGCGTGGCGGACGCGGCCTTGCGCGTAGAGCACGGCGACGGACTCGGCCCGCAGGTACTTGCCCCGCATCGCCCGCACCGGGGTCACCGGCACGGCGGGGTCGATCTCGTGGAGGACGGCGGAGGCCATCTCGCCGCCCTGGTTCACCTCGACGACGAGGGCGTCGGCCTCGAGGCGGCGGTAGAGCGCCAGCGCCGCCGCGGCCCAGCCCTGCGGCTTGGCTCCCCGCAGCGTCGCGTCGGCGAGCACGTAGGCGCAGCCGTCCGGCGCCAGCCCCGCCGCCACGATCCCGCAGGCATCGGCGCCGGCCCGCGAGGAGGCGGGCGGATCGACGGCGACCACGATCCGCGCCACCCGCCCGGCCTCGATCCCGGCCCGCGTCCACAGCGCGTCGGGCCGGTCCTCGATCAGCTCGCCCTCGAGCTCCTGGCGCCCGAGCCGGGTGCCGGCGTAGCGCCCGACCACCGCCTCGAGGAAGGCGGGCGCCAGGTTCGCCGCGTTGTCGGCGGTGCGCGAGCGGCTCACCACGGTGAGCGAGTCGGCCAGCAGCCGCCGGATCAGCGGGATCGGCCGCGACGTCGTGGTGACGAGGCCGCGGGGGTGCCGGCCGAGACGCAGGCCGAACTGGATCATGTCGTAGGCCGCGTCCGGGGAGCGCCACTTGGCGAGTTCGTCCGACCAGGCCGCGCCGAACTGAGGCCCGCGCAACGAATCCGGCTCCTCGGCCGAGAAGGCCATCGCCACGGCGCCGTTGTCCCATTCGAGGCGCCGGCGCGAGGGCGACCAGCGCGCGCGCGGCCCCGCCAGCGAGAGGAGCCCCGAGGACCCTTCGATCATGACGTCGCGGACATCGGCGAAGGTCTCGCCGACGAGCGCGATGCGGCCGACCGGCTCGGCCGTGAAGGCGGGGTCGCCGAGCGCCAGCGCCCGCACCCATTCGGCACCGGTGCGGGTCTTGCCCGAGCCGCGCCCGCCGATCACCGCCCAGGTCGTCCAGGGCGGTATGGCCCCGGCCGTCTCCGTGGCGCAGGGCGGCAGCTGGTCCCCCCGCGCGAGGTGGAGCCAGTCAGTGCCGAGCGCCTGGATCAGCGGCGGCGGCAGGCTCGCGAGGAAGGCCGGCATTCGGCCGCTCGCCTGCGAACGCCGCATAGCGGCGCGCGATCTCCGCGCGCAGGGCTGGCAGGTCGGGCGGGGCGGGGCCGGGGGCGAGGCCAGCAGTTCCGGTGCCATGGCCCGCCTCCTTGCTCTCGTCCGCCGCGATCTCGTCGAGGAGCCGCTTCAGCCCGCCGAGGTCGCGCAGGACCTTGGCCGAATCGGCCGGTCCGGCCCCGGCCGTGAGCGCCGCGTCGAACCCGGCGATCTGCCGGGCGATGTGGCGGCGAAGCGCCCGGCGCAATCCCGGCCCGCTGGCCGTCGCCCGCCGCACCACCCGGCGCCGAAGCGAGAGGCCGCAGGCAGAGAACAGCGCCGGCGCGCCACCGCGCGGCGAGCCGAGCGCGGCGGCGAGGTCGCTCGACGCCACCGACGGGTTGGCATGGAGCCGGGCCACGGCCTCGAGGCGCGGGAGCGACCATTCGGATGGTTCGAGGGGCGGCGGTGGCGCCGGGCGGACCGGGCGGCGTCAGCCGTTCTGCCGGCCTCAGACGCAGACCGTGCGCTCGGTCACCCCGGCCTCGGCGGCAATGGAGGCCAGCGTCCGGCCCGTCTCCCGCACCAGGCGCTCGGCCAGCGCGCGCGCCGCATCGTTTCGCGGACTCATGAAAGCTCCCGCCGCCCGTCCACTCACACTTCTTGAGCATGCCTGATTGATAGCGGAGGAGCGCGCCGCTGTCAACATAAATTCCTATACAATGAAAGTGATCTTACGCCTTCGATGCCTCCGCGCCCCTGCAGGATCGAGGCGGGCCTGCGGGATCCGGCCCGGTCTCGTCGAGGCGGCGGGTGTGCCCCTCGCGAGGCGCCGACCTTCATCGCGCGTCCGGCCACCGTCTGATATGCCGCCCGTCGTGACTGCGGGTTTGAACCCTGCGGGACCGCGGCTCCCTTCGCGGGAGCCGCGCCGGGAAACGTGCCGGTCCGACGCACCGAGGCCGCCTCGACTCACCGCTCAGGCAGGAAGCTGGACGATGCTCGCTTCACACAACTCGCTGGTGCTCTACGGCTTCTTCCTGGTCGTCGGGGGGCTGCTGCTAGGTCTGCGCGCCCGCCGGGCGGCCGACGGCCCCACGAAGAGCCAGCACCTGACGCTCGCCGGCGTCATCGTCGTGACCGGTCTCGGCTTCTGGGCTGCCAGCCTGACGATGGATCACTAGGGCGCCGTCCGTGATCCTCGGATCACGGACGGCGCTCGATCCCCTTGTTGCGACGCATTTTCCTTCGCCGAACCGGCAGCCGCTTCGGCGAGAGCCCTCCTGCAGCGCGGGCCTCATGAGGCCCGCGGCGCCCGGCCTCGGCCCCCGGGTGCGGATCAGCCGAGGTCCTCGAGATGGCGCGCGGCGATGAGGGAGGCCGCGGTGCGGTTCTCGACGCCGAGCTTGGCGTAGATCCCCTCCAGGTGCTTCGTCACCGTGCGCGGGCTGAGGCCGAGGATCTCGCCGATGTCGCGGCTCGACTTGCCACGCGACAGCCAGAGCAGGACCTCCGCCTCGCGGGCGGTGATCCTCAGGCGCGAGCGCAGGCGCTCGAGTCCGGCGTCGAGACTGTCCAGGGCGAGGCGCAGCAGGATCTCGTCGCCGGCGCCGCCGATGAAGCTCAGCGCGTAGGCGCCGTCCCCGGCCCCTCTCAGCGGGAGCGGCGCGCCCGTCGCGCCCGCGAGGCAATCCCGCAGCCAGGCTCGCGCGGCGGGCGGCAGGCCGAGGGCGGCCCCGGCCTCGGGCACGAGGTCTCCGAGGAGGCGCGCCGCCTGCGGGGTGCACCACAGGATTGCGCCCTCGCGGTCGACGGCGAACAAGGTCCGGCCCGTGGTGTCGAGGGCCGCCCGCGCGCTCTGGGCGGCGCGCGCGCCGGCGAGGTGGACGCGGATGCGGGCGAGGACCTCGTCGGGGTCGGAGGGTTTGGTGACGTAGTCGACCCCGCCCGCCTCCAGCCCCCTGACGATGTGCTCGGTCTCCGTGAGGCCGGTCATGAAGATCACGGGCACGTGCGCCAGGGCGCTTCGCGCCTTCAGCCGTCGGCAGGTCTCGAACCCGTCCATGCCCGGCATGACGGCATCCATCAGGATGATGTCGGGCGTGATCTCGTCGACGAGGGCGAGGGCCAGATCCCCGGCCACGGCGACGAGGACGGTGGCGCCCGCGCGCTCGATCGCCTCGGTGAGGAAGCTGAGCGTCCCCGGGGAATCGTCGACGATGAGGACGACGTCGCGCTGCCCCTCAGCCATCGCGCGCAGGCTCCGCCTCCGCGAGGGCGTCGAGCACGCTCATGTAGCGCCGCAGGTCGTAGGTCTCGATCAGGCCGCGCATCTGGGCGACGAAGGCCAACGGCGGGTCGGCGTCCTCCGCCTCGATCGCGGCGAGCTTGGCCTCGATCGCCCGGACATGGCCGATCCGCCCGAGGCGGCGCAGCTCGGCGACGTGCTCGGGGCGGGGCATCGCCGCCGCGGGCTCCGGCGCCGACGTGGTCCAGGCGAGATCGAGCTGGGCCGCGATGCGCTCCAGCAGGTGGCGCAGGTCGAAGGGCTTGGGGATGATGTCGTTGTGGGGGGCGTCGCCGTCGCGGGTCGGGCTGATCTCGTGGACGTTGGCCGACATCATCGCGATGCGCGCCCCGTGGTCCGCCTCGCGCAGCGCCTTGGCTAGGTCCCAGCCGCTCATGCCGGGCATGGCGATGTCGAGGAGGAAGAGGTCGGGGCGGCGCCCCTCGGCCAGCGCGAGGCAGGTCGGCCCGTCCGGGGCCTCGAGCACGGTGAAGCCCAGCGGCTCCAGGATCTCGCGCATCAGGACGCGGTGGGCGTCGTCGTCGTCGGCCACTAGGATGGTCCGGCGCGGGCCGGCATAGCCGCGCACGACGGCGGGAGGCAGCGCGGCGGGCAGGGTGGCGGGGGCCGGGTCGGGCACGGAGGCCAGCATCAGCCGCACCCGGAAGCGGGTGCCGCGGCCGGGCTCGCTCGACACCGTGATCTCGCCCCCCAGGATCTGGGCGAGCAGCTGGGCGATGGTCAGGCCGAGGCCCGTGCCCGGTACGCCCTGCGCGACCGGGTTCGAGCCGCGCTCGAACGGCTCGAAGATCCGCTCCAGGTCCCCGGCCGAGATGCCGAGGCCGGTATCGGTCACCGTGAAGTCGGCGATCTGGTTCCGGTAGGTGACGGCGAGCGCGACGTGGCCGCCCGGCGTGAACTTGATCGCGTTCGACAGGAGGTTGAGCAGGATCTGGCGCAGGCGCTTCTCGTCGGTCGCGACCACCGCCGGGAGCCGCCCGGCCGTGGTGAAGCGGAACTCGAGGCCGGCGCCGTTGGCCTGGAGGCGGAACATGTCGACGATCTGGTCGAGGAATTCGGCCAGCCGGACCTCGTTGCGGTGGATCTGCAGCCGGCCCGCCTCCATCCGCGAGATGTCGAGCAGCCCGTCGATCAGGCTCGACAGGTGCTGGGCGCTGCGCCGGATCACCCGGATGCCGCTCTGCCGCGCCGGCGGGATTGTGGCATCGCCCTCCAGGAGCTGGGCGTAGCCGAGGACGGCGTTGAGCGGCGTGCGCAGCTCGTGGCTGATGCCCACGACGTAGCGGCTCTTGGCGAGGTTGGCGGCCTCGGCCACCTCCTTGGCGCGCTGGAGCTTGGCGTCGGTGACCTGATGGGCCTCGATCTCGGAAAGGTAGAGGGCCGTCTGGCGGGCGGTCTCGGCCTGGGCGACGCGGCGGCTCTCCTGGGTCAGGACGAACAGCCAGGCGACGATCCCGAGGATCACGACGAGGATGAGGAACACGAAGGTCAGCGCGGAGCCCAGAAGCCCGGCCTGGCCGGGGTCCCGGGCGGCGACGTTGGTGTGGACCAGCCAGAGGATCAGGCCGGTCACCCCCACGAGCGGCAGCATCAGACCGGCGTAGCGTCCGAGCGGCGCGCTGATCCAGGCGGCGGTGCGCGGCGGGACCACGCGTTCCAGGGCGCCGCGCGCCTGCGCCTCGAAGCGCCCGTGGGGTTTGCAGAGGTCGCCGCAGCGGGCATCGAGGGAGCAGCACAGGGAGCAGATCGGGCCGGCATAGGCCGGGCAATGCGCCATGTCCTCGGGCTCGAACGGGTGCTCGCAGACGGCGCAGGCGATCTCCCCGCGGCCCTGCCAGTCGGTTCTCGGCTCGCGGGCGAGGTAGTAGCGGCCGCCCGTCGCCAGCGCGATCAGCGGCGCGGCGGCGAAGGCGGCGGCGAGCGCGATGAGGGCGCCGAAGGCCTTGGTCGCGGTGCCGAACAGCCCGGCATGGGCCATGATGCCGAGGCACAGGGCCAGCGCCATCGCGCCGGTCCCGACGGGGTTGATGGCGTAGAGATGGGCCCGCTTGAACTCGATGCCGGGCGGGGAGAGCCCCAGGGGCTTGTTGACCGCGAGGTCGGAGACCAGGGCGCCGACCCAGGCGGCGGCGATGATCGCGTAGAGGCCGAGCGTGCTCTCCAGGGTCTTGTCGATCCCGAGCTCCATCAGCATCAGCGCGATGGCGACGTTGAACACGAGCCAGACGACGCGGCCGGGATGGCTGTGGGTCAGCCGCGAGAAGAAGTTCGACCAGGCGATCGAGCCGGCATAGGCGTTGGTGACGTTGATCTTGAGCTGCGAGACCACCACGAAGACGCCCATCATGGCGATCGCCGCCTCGCGCGAGGGCAGCACGTAGCCGAAGGCGACCGCGTACATCTGCGTCGGCTCGCCCGCCCGCTCCGGCGGGACTCCGTGGCCGAGCGCGAGGACCGCCAGGAACGATCCGAGCAGGATCTTGAGCATGCCCGGCACGATCCAGCCGGCGCCGGCGCAGAGGACCGCGGCCCACCAGCGGCGGTCCCGCGGGGCCTTGGCGGGCGGGACGAAGCGCAGGAAATCCACCTGCTCGCCGATCTGCGCCAGCAGCGCCAGCAGCACGCCGGAGGCGAGGCCGAACAGGACGGGATCGAAGCCGCCGCCCGCGGCCTCGGCCGTTCCGCGATGCGTCATCCAGGCCTCGAGCGAGCCGCCGCCCTTGGCCGCGATGAAGACGAGCGGCACGACGTTGAGGATGATCCAGACCGGCTGCGTCCAGATCTGGAAGAGGCTGATCAGGGTGATGCCGTAGATGACGACGGGGATCACCACCACCGCCGCGACGAGGTAGCCGAAGGCGAGCGGCAGCCCGAAGCAGATCTCGAGGGCCAGCGCCATGATGGCGGCCTCGATCGCGAAGAACAGGAACGTGAAGCTCGCGTAGATCAGCGAGGTGATGGTCGAGCCGATATACCCGAACCCCGCGCCCCGGGTCAGGAGGTCGATGTCGACGCCGTAGCGGGCGGCGTAGACGCTGATCGGCACGCCCGTCGCGAAGATCAGGCCGGAGACGATCAGCACCGCGAGCAGCGTGTTCGTGAAGCCCGTCGCGAGGACGAGGGCGCCGCCAATCGCCTCGAGGGCCAGGAACGAGGTCGAGCCCAGCGCCGTCTGCGCGACGCGCAGGCTCGACCACCGCCGCGCCTTCTTGGCCGTGAAGCGGAGCGCGTAATCCTCGAGGGTCTCGTCGGCGACGAAGCGGTTGTAGGCGCGCCGGATCGGGATGATGTGCTGCCGGACGTTCATGGAACCCGTGGCCCCGGCCCGGCGCCACCCAACGCGCGCTGGAGGCCGGCTGACGCCCCGCCCGGGCGCAAGGATCATGCCCGCGCCGCCCCCGTCGTCGCCGGCCAGGTTCCGTGCCGGCGCTCCCGACATACGCAAAACAGCGTATATGCTGCGCTGCATCATCGAGCCTAGCCTCCTCCCGTCGAACCGCGGCCGCCTCTCACGGGCCGCCGGATCAGCGATGGGGGTTGAAGGCGATGGCAGAGGACAACGATTCCGGTCCCCGCTCGGCATTGCGGCGCAAGCTCCTGATGGGCCTGGCGGGCCTGCCGGCCCTGGCGATGCTGCCGCGCGGCGCCTTCGCGGCGGCGCCGGCGACGGCCGCGATCAACACCACCAAGCTCGCCGTGACGGACAGCGAGGTGACGGTGGGCATCCTGCACTCCGTCTCCGGCACGATGGCGATCTCGGAGACCGGGGCGCAGCAGGCCGAGAAGCTCGCGATCGAGCAGATCAACGCGGCGGGTGGGGTGCTCGGCCGCAAGATCAAGATCAACCAGGAGGACGGCGCCTCCGACTGGCCCACCTTCGCCGAAAAGGCCAAGAAGCTGCTGGTCAACGACAAGTGTGCGGCAGTATTCGGCTGCTGGACCTCGGCCTCGCGCAAGGCGGTGCTGCCGGTCTTCGAGCAGTACAACGGCATGCTCTACTACCCGACCTTCTACGAGGGCCTGGAGCAGTCCAAGAACGTCATCTACACGGGCCAGGAGGCGACGCAGCAGATCCTCGCCGGCCTCGACTGGGTGCACAAGGAGAAGGGTGGCGACACCTTCTACTTCATCGGTTCCGACTACATCTGGCCGCGCACCTCGAACAAGATCGCCCGCAAGCACATCGAGAACGTCCTCAAGGGCAAGGTGGTCGGCGAGGAATACTATCCGCTCGGCCACACGCAGTTCAATTCGGTCATCAACAAGATCAAGCTGACCAAGCCGAAGGTGATCTTCACCGACGTCGTCGGCGGCTCGAACGTCGCCTTCTACAAGCAGCTCAAGGCGGCCGGCATCGATCTCTCGAAGCAGACCCTGATGACGATCTCGGTCACGGAGGACGAGATCGACGGCATCGGCGGCGAGAACATCGCCGGCGCCTACGCCTGCATGAAGTACTTCCAGTCGATCGAGAACGAGAACAACAAGGCCTTCGTCGCGGCCTTCAAGAAGATGTGGGGCGAGAAGACCGTCATCGGCGACGTCACCCAGGCCGCCTATCTCGGACCCTTCCTGTGGAAGCTGACCGCCGAGAAGGCCGGATCGTTCGACGTCGACAAGATCGCGGCGGCCTCGGCCGACATCGAGTTCAAGGGCGCCCCGGAAGGCTACGTCAAGGTCGATCCGAACCACCACCTCTGGTCGAAGACGCGGGTCGGGCGGGCCAAGACCGACGGCCAGTTCGAGATCGTCTACACGAGCCCCGAGTTGATCAGGCCGGATCCTTTCCCCAAGGGCTACCAGTAAGGGTTGCGAGCGTTCCCCTCCCCCTTGTGGGGAGGGGTAGGGGTGGTTCCGCTGGCCTCGACTGAGGGTCGCCCAGCCACCCCCACCTCCAACTCCTCCCCGCACGGGGGAGGAGAGTGCGCTCGCCGCGCCGGTTCGGAGATCACACGATGTTCGGTGAATATTCCCTCGGCGATCTCGGCGCGATCTTCGCGATGCAGGGCTTCGCCGGCCTGATCCTCTTCTCCGTCTACGTGCTGATGGCGCTCGGCCTCGCGATCATCTTCGGCCAGATGGGCGTGATCAACATGGCGCACGGGGAGTTCATGATCCTCGGCGCCTACGTCACCTATCTCTGCTCGACCTTCTTCCAGGCGAACCTTCCCGCCCTCTTCCCCCTCTACTTCTTCATCGCCATGGCGCTCGCTTTCCTGGCCTCGGGCGCGCTGGGGATGCTGGTGGAATGGGGGCTGATCCGCTTCCTCTACAAGCGGCCCCTCGACACGCTGCTGGCGACCTGGGGCCTCTCGCTCATCCTGCAGCAGGCGTACCGCACGGTGTTCGGCGCCCGCGAGGTCGGCGTCGAGCTGCCCTCCTGGCTGATCGGTTCGGTGCAGGTCACCGACACGATCGAGGTCCCGATCAACGGGCTCTTCGTGATGGCCGTCACGATCCTGATCACCGTCTCGGTGGCGCTCCTGATCTACCGCTCGCGCTTCGGCCAGCAGATCCGCGCCGTGATGCAGAACCGGGCGATGGCCGGCGCCGTCGGCATCGATACCGAGCGCGTGGACCGCTACACCTTCGGCCTGGGCTGCGGCATCGCCGGGGTCGCCGGCTCGGCCTTCACGATGGTCGGCTCGACGGGGCCGACCTCGGGCCAGCTCTACATCGTCGACACCTTCCTGATCGTGGTCTTCGGGGGCGCGGCGAGCCTGCTCGGCACCATCGCGTCGGCCTTCTCCATCTCGCAGACCCAGTCCACGCTGGAATTCTTTCTCTCCGGCTCGATGGCCAAGGTGCTCACGCTGCTCGCGGTGGTCGGCATCCTGATGCTGCGGCCGCAGGGTCTGTTCACCCTCAAGGTCCGGCGCTGAGGAGGCCTCGCGATGACGAACCCGGTCCAGGCCCTGTCGAAGTCGGTCACCGTCAACGACAGTCCCTTCATGAAGCCGATGGAGTGGCTGAGCCTTCTCGTGCTCGCCGGCTTCGTGCTCGTCGTCCTGCCGGTCTTCCTCGACGGCTTCCGGCTCAACCTGGTGGGCAAGTACCTCACCTACGCCTTCGTGGCGCTCGGCCTCGTCATCTGCTGGGGCTACGCGGGCATCCTGTCGCTGGGCCAGGGCGTGTTCTTCGGCCTCGGCGGCTACTGCATGGCGATGTACCTGAAGCTCGAAGCCTCGAGCGTCGAGAACACCAAGATCCAGTCGACACCGGGCATTCCCGACTTCATGGACTGGAATCAGATCACGGCGCTGCCGTGGTTCTGGCAGCCCTTCAAGAGCCTGCCGCTGACCCTGATCCTCGTCGTCGCGGTGCCGGTGCTCTTCGCTCTCGTCATCTCGGCGGCCATGTTCAAGCGCCGCGTCGGCGGCACCTACTTCGCCATCATCACCCAGGCGATCGCCGCCATACTGACGATCCTCATCGTCGGCCAGCAGGGCTACACCGGCGGCATCAACGGCATCACCGACCTGCGCACGCTCAACGGCTGGGACATCCGCACCGATTCGGCGAAGTTCGCCCTCTACTTCGTCAATGCCGGGCTGCTCATCGCCTGCATCCTGGCGGCCCAGTACGTGAAGCGCTCCAAGCTCGGTCGCATCCTCGTCGCCATGCGCGACAAGGAGGACCGGGTCCGCTTCTCGGGCTACTCGGTGGCCGGCTTCAAGATCTTCGCCTTCTGCCTCGCCGCCGCCTTCGCGGCGATCGGCGGCGCCATGTTCACCCTCCAGGTCGGGTTCATGTCGCCCTCCTTCGTCGGGATCGTGCCTTCCATCGAGATGGTGATCTACGCGGCGGTCGGCGGACGCCTGTCCCTGTTCGGCGCGGTCTGGGGAACCCTGCTCGTCAACTTCGCCAAGACGAGCTTCTCCGAGAGCTTCCCGGACCTCTGGCTGTTCGGCTTGGGGGCCCTGTTCATCGCCGTGGTTCTGGCCTTCCCCAACGGCCTGGCGGGGATCTGGCGCGAGCAGATCGAGCCGCGCCTCACCCGCAGGGTCAAGGCCCTGCGGCCCGCGCCGGTCGCGATCCCCCATGGCACCCCGGCCGAGTGAGGATGAGCCCGATGAACGCCGCGATCCTCAGCCATGCCCCGATCGGCTCCGAGAGCGCCCCGCCGGACTACCTGCTCGCCGTCGAGGCGCTGACCGTCTCCTTCGACGGCTTCAAGGCGGTCAACGACGTCTCGTTCTACGTCGATCCGGACGAGATCCGGGTGATCATCGGTCCCAACGGCGCGGGCAAGACCACGGTCCTCGACCTGATCTGCGGCCGGACGCGGGCGAGCGCCGGCTCCATCAAGTACAAGGGCCAGGAGCTCACCAAGCTTTCCGAGAGCGCGATCGTGCAGGCCGGCGTCGGGCGCAAGTTCCAGACGCCCTCGATCTACGACGACCTCACGGTCTTCGAGAACCTCGAGATCTCCTTCCCCAGAGGACGCACGGTCTTCGGCGCGCTCACCTTCAAGCGCGACGCCGAGGTCCGCGACCGCATCCACGAGATCGCCCAGACGATCTTCCTGAAGGACCAGCTCAAGGAGCGGGCGGAGTTCCTGAGCCACGGCCAGAAGCAATGGCTGGAGATCGGCATGCTGCTGATCCAGGACCCGGAGCTCCTGATGCTCGACGAGCCGGTGGCGGGCATGAGCGTCGGCGAGCGGGTGAAGACCGCCGAGCTCCTCAACCAGATCATCAAGGGCCGCTCGGTGCTCGTGATCGAGCACGACATGAAGTTCGTCGAGGACATCGCCCACCGGGTCACGGTGCTGCACCAGGGCCGGGTGCTGTCGGAGGGCTCGATGGAGCGCGTCAAGAACGATCCGAAGGTCATCGAGGTCTATCTCGGCCACTAATGCCTCGTCCTGGATATCGCATCCAGGGCGAGGCGCTAGCTCATTGTTTCTGCATCGGATTTTCCCCGAAAGCCGGAAGCCGCCTTTCGGTCCGATGCGATAAGGGAGCCGCGCGATGCTGCAGACCGTCTCCAAAGCCCTTCCGCCCCTGGCGCCGGTCGCAACCGGGACGCCCATCCTCGACATCCGCGACCTCCACGCGGCCTACGGCCAGAGCGAGGTCCTGCACGGCATCGACCTCGCGGTCGCGCCGGGCGAGATCGTGGCGGTGATGGGCCGCAACGGCATGGGCAAGTCCACGCTGATGAAGACCCTGATGGGGATCGTGCCGACGAAGTCGGGCACGGTCGCCGTCGACGGCGCCGAGATCACGGCCCTGAAGAGCCACGCCCGGGTGGCGAGGGGTCTCGCCTACGTGCCGCAGGGCCGGATGATCTTCTCGACCATGACGGTCCAGGAGAACATCGAGACGGGCCTGACCGTCACCGGCAAGCGCCGGGTGCCGCAGGACCTCTACGCGATGTTCCCGGTGCTGCTCGAGATGAAGGGCCGGCGGGGCGGCAACCTCTCGGGCGGCCAGCAGCAGCAGCTCGCCATCGCGAGGGCGCTCGCGAGCAATCCGAAGATGCTGCTCCTCGACGAGCCGACGGAGGGCATCCAGCCCTCGATCATCAGGGAGATGGGCCGGACCCTGAAGCGGATCCGCGACGAGCGGGGTCTCTCCATCGTGGTGTCCGAGCAGGTGCTGAGCTTCGCCCTCGACGTGGCCGACCGGGTGCTCGTCATCGAGAACGGTTCGATCGTGCACGAGAGCCTGCGGGCCGACATCGACGAGGCGCAGGTCGCCCGCTTCCTGTCGGTGTGAGGGGCCTTTCCCCTCCCCCTTGTGGGGAGGGGCCGGGGGTGGGGGTGGTTCCGCCTGACTCAGTCCAGGGTCACCCAGCTACCCCCACCTCCTACCTCCTCCCCACAAGGGGGAGGAGAACGCACCGGCAACCACTGAGAACGCGGACGGAAACGGCTGACACCCCAAAGAGGAGCTGCGAAGGATATGCCCGACACGCTGATCAAGGTCGACCTCACGCAATCGGCCTACGACAACGACATGGTCCATAACCGCTGGCACCCGGACATTCCGATGGTGGCCATGGTCAAGCCGGGCGACGACTTCATCGTCGAGACCTACGATTGGACCGGCGGCTTCATCAAGAACAACGATTCGGCCGACGACGTGCGCGACATCGACCTGTCGATCGTCCACTTCCTGTCCGGCCCCATCGGCGTCGAGGGCGCCGAGCCCGGCGACCTCCTCGTCGTCGACCTCCTCGACATCGGCGCCAAGCCCGAGAGCCAGTGGGGCTTCAACGGCTTCTTCTCCAAGAACAACGGCGGCGGCTTCCTCGACGAGCACTTCCCCCAGGCCCAGAAATCGATCTGGGACTTCGAGGGGATGTTCACGAAATCCCGTCACGTGCCCGGCGTGCGCTTCCCCGGCCTGATCCATCCGGGCCTGATCGGCTGCCTGCCCGATCCGAAGATGCTGGAGACCTGGAACACCCGGGAGAAGGCCCTCTTCGACACCAACCCCACCCGGGTGCCGGCACTCGCGACCCTGCCCTTCGGGCCGACCGCCCATATGGGCCGGCTCAAGGGCGACGCGAAGGACGCGGCCGCGGCAACGGGCGCCCGCACGGTGCCGGGGCGCGAGCACGGCGGCAATTGCGACATCAAGGATCTCTCGCGCGGCTCGAAGATCTACTTCCCCGTCTACGTGCCGGGCGCCGGACTCTCGATGGGCGACCTGCATTTCAGCCAGGGCGACGGCGAGATCACCTTCTGCGGGGCCATCGAGATGGCGGGCTGGGTCCACCTCAAGGTGAGCCTGATCAAGGACGGCATGGCGAAGTACGGGATCAGGAACCCGATCTTCAAGCCGTCGCCGATCACGCCGAAATACGACGACCACCTCATCTTCGAGGGGGTCTCGGTCGACGAGTACGGCAAGCAGCATTATCTCGACGTGACGGTCGCCTATCGCCAGGCCTGCCTCAACGCGATCGAGTACCTGAAGAAGTTCGGCTATTCGGGCGCCCAGGCCTACTCGATCCTCGGCACGGCCCCGGTCCAGGGCCACATCTCGGGCGTGGTCGACATCCCGAACGCCTGCGCCACCCTCTGGATTCCGACCGGCATCTTCGACTTCGACATCAACCCCTCCGCGGCGGGGCCGACGAAGTTCCTCGACGGCTCGGTCCAGATGCCGCTCTCGCCGGACCTCTGATCATGCCGGTCTACGATTACGCCTGCGAGGCCTGCGGCCCCTTCACGGTCCTGCGCCCCATGGCGCAGTTCCGCGATCCGCACGATTGCCCGGATTGCGGCGCGGAATGCGGCCGCGCCTTCCTCACCGCGCCGCGGATCTCAGGGATGGATCCGGGCCTGAGGGCGGCCCACGCCACCAACGAGCGCAGCCGCCACGCGCCGCGGCGCTCCGGCTCGCATGGGGCGGGCTGCGGCTGCTGCAGCCCGTCGAAACCCGCCTCCGCGCCGGCGGCCGCCAAGAGCTTCCCGAAGGCGCGGCCCTGGATGATCAGCCACTAGGGCTCGACACGACTCCTCTCCCCGCCGGGCGGGGAGAGGGGGTGCACGAAACAGGAGAAGCACCGCCATGATGCATGGTGACATCTCGAGCAGCCAGGACAGCGTCGGCGTCGCGGTCGTGAACTACAAGATGCCGCGCCTGCACACGAAGGCGGAGGTGCTGGAGAACGCCCGGAAGATCGCCGACATGATCGTCGGCATGAAGGCCGGCCTCCCCGGCATGGACCTCGTGATCTTCCCCGAATATTCGACCCACGGCATCATGTACGACGCCGCGGAGATGTACGAGACCGCCGCCAGCATCCCGGGCGAGGAGACGGCGATCTTCGCGGAGGCCTGCCGCAAGGCCGGCGTCTGGGGCGTGTTCTCGCTCACCGGCGAGCGGCACGAGGAGCACCCGCACAAGGCCCCCTACAACACCCTCATCCTCATGAACGATGGGGGCGAGATCGTCCAAAAGTACCGCAAGATCATGCCCTGGACGCCGATCGAGGGCTGGTACCCGGGAAGTTGCACCTACGTCTCGGACGGACCGAAGGGCCTGAAGATCAGCCTCATCATCTGCGACGACGGCAACTACCCCGAGATCTGGCGCGACTGCGCCATGCGCGGGGCCGAGCTCATCATCCGCTGCCAGGGCTACATGTACCCCGCCAAGGAGCAGCAGATCCTGATGTCGAAGGCGATGGCCTTCGCCAACAACACCTACGTCGCGGTCGCGAACGCGTCGGGCTTCGACGGCGTCTACAGCTATTTCGGCCACTCGGCGATCATCGGCTTCGACGGGCGCACCCTCGGCGAGTGCGGCGAGGAGGAGATGGGCATCCAATACGCGGCGCTCTCCAAGTTCCTGATCCGCGACGCCCGCGCCCACGGCCAGAGCGAGAACCACCTCTTCAAGCTGCTCCACCGCGGCTACACGGGCATGATCAACTCCAAGGAGAACCAGCACGGGATGTCGGAGTGCCCCTACGACTTCTACCGACGCTGGATCGAGGACCCGGAGGCGACGCGCGACGCGGTCCGCGCCATCACCCGCTCCAGCGTCGGCACCGAGGAATGCCCAATCGAGGGCATCCCGTTCGTCGGCCGGGGCGAGGGCCCGCCCGACCCGCGCTGAAGACCCGCCGGGCAGCGATCCGCGCGCGAGCAAAGCTGCCAGGAACCGGCGATCGGTTCGCGATGTCGGGATGGAATGGTGCGCACGAGGGATTCGAACCCCCGACCCCCTCATTACGAATTAGCGGGCCGGAAGGGTGACGGTGAGGGAAGGCTTTGGACGAAGTTGGATTAGGTCTTTTATGTGAGTAGCTTAGAGGTGCAAGGGGGCGGAGCAGGTTGGAGGCTCTTGGTCCCTGCTCCCCTATTATACCCCTACTAAATCTATCACGGCACGCTCAGGCGAACTCACTGCCTGAGCTTGAAACGTGGCGACGATAGCCGAGCAGAATGGAAGGCGACTGTTCAGCGGGTAAGTGCCAACAGGCAAGATCGCACCAGAAGCGGACGTTCCGCTTTCG
>NZ_BPQP01000061.1 GCF_022179305.1 Methylobacterium iners | reverse complement strand
GTGCTGCGCCCTCCCGCCCCAAGCCCACCCGGTCGGTCACCGGACAGACACCCTCAACTACCGGGCAGCAGGTGGGAGGCTTATAGGCAGATTGTAGGAAGAAAGTCGACAACTTTCGATTTCGTCCGCCAGAAACGGAGACTTGGCTGGCCGCTATGCGCCATCAGTAGAAGTTGGATCGACGTCCATGAGCGGACATCCGGTTTCGTAAGGCCGTCCGGTGTTGACCCGTCTCGACCTTCATCTCTGCGCGTGCCCCTGTCCAAAGAGGACGCGCAGAGACAATCGTCGTGCTTCAGCGGATGCCGCCGCTGGCAGTGATGTCCTCGCCGGTCAACCAGCGAGCATCATCGGACGCGAGGAACGTAACGACTCCCGCGATGTCGTCCGGTTGGCCGGCACGGCCAAGAGGCGTCTGTGCGATGATGCCCGCCTCCATCTCGGAACCAACCACACCGGCAGTATGCGTGCCCTCAGTAATCACCAAGCCGGGGCTGACCACGTTGACCCTGATCTTGCGCGGAGCCAGCTCATTGGCGAGCACACCCGAGATCGCGTTCACCGCGCCCTTGGTCCCCGCATAAACCGCCGCAGTCGGCGTATGCACATGGGTGATGGCCGAAGAGATATTGATGATACTTCCGCCCTCACCGAGATGCTTGGCAGCTGCCTGGGTCGCCTGCAGCACGCCAAGCACGTTGACGTCGAAGAGGCGGCGGTAGTGCTCCTCGGTGACCTCCTCGATCGCTGCAAATTCATAGATGCCGGAATTATTGACGAGCACGTCGAGATGGCCGAAGTGCCCCACTGCCGCGTCGATGAGACCCTGCGCCTGAGCGGCATCGGAGACGTCACCCTTGACCGCAATGGCTTTGCCCCCGGATACTGTAATGGCCTCCACGACGGCGTCGGCGCCGGCCTTGCTCGACGCGTAATTGACGACGACTGCTGCGCCTTCCCTGGCCAATGCCTTGGCAATTCCAGCACCAATGCCCTTCGATGCGCCGGTGACGACGGCGACCTTGCCCTCAAGCTTCGACATGTATGCTAACCTCCATGGGCGCCAGCGCCGGAATGGTCGCTTTCGTCCCATAGTTCGGAACTTCGGAACTGTTGGAGCGCGGATCAAGCCCCCATATGAAGAAATCATGAGGCCTCTGTTCCACCCCGCGATTGAGGACGTGTCCCCGGAAGCGGTCCTGCATGCGCTCTCGGACCCAAGCCGTGCCGCGATCTTTGCCAACATCATGCGGGCGGGGTGCGTTGAGGCCTGCTCGGCCCTTTCCGCGGTCGGTGACCGGGTGATCCCGAAATCGTCACTGTCGAACCACTTCAAGGTGCTTCGCGAGGCCGGATTGATCCGTAGCGAGCGTCACGGCATCGAGATGCGGAACTATTCGCGGTGGGCCGAGGTGAACGCTCGCTTTCCGGGCCTGCTGGCTGCCATCATCAACGCCTACGCTTCAGACGCCGGGGATACCTCCCGATCGTCGAGGACATCGCCTCCAGGGTAACGGCGCGGCGAACGTCCGCTTCCAAGACTACCGTGTCAGCGGACGTTCGTCCTGCGGTGCTCCCTCGGCAGCTTGCGCATGCTGACCTTATTCGATCCCCGTGAAGCTCTGGGAGGCTGTGGGGAAGGCAACGGCGTCCTCGCCTCAGGTGAACCTACGGATCCTCGCGCGATCTGCGGGACGGACCGGGAACGGGGTTGGTGCCAGTGCCAGGATAGGGCTCCACTTGGCGCTCCAGGCGGAGATGGGTCTTGCGTCGCCACCGAAAGCGAGGTCGAGGAAGGCCAGAGCCGCTTCGGCCGTCGCCCGTTTGACCTGCGGGTTGAGGTCGACCCCGCCCGTGTAGGCACGGTCGGTGAAGACGCTGTGGGAGCCGCCCTGGAAGACTGCGAGCATCTTCTGCTGGGACCCCACGTACCCGTAGACGTCGAGACGATCCTGCACGGGTGAGTACCGTCCAGGAAGTCGGATCACGTCCTCAGTCGCGGTCACGTGCAGGGTCGGAACGTTAACGGCGCCGAGTACGGCCCCAAGATCCGTCTCGCCGTAGAAGGGTGGCGCCGAGATGACGATGCCGGCTTTGAAGCGATCGTCGCGGTGCTCGACGGTCCTTCCCTCCCGCACGACCTTGGCGCCGGTCACCACGAGGGTTGTATTGGCGCCATAGGAGTGCCCCGCCGCGACGATCCGACGGCGATCGATCAGGGTGTGGAAGGCGCCAACAGTAGGGTCCGACATGCGGTCGAGGGCAAAGCGAAGATCCTCGGCCCGTGCCACCGCCTCTTCCTCCTGCGTCGCCACGTCGAGGCGGTCGACGAGCTCGATGAGGTTGCCGCGCCAGATCTCGCGGTCGCTGGCAGCGTGCTGCACGTGGAGGCTGGCCACCCCATGGGCTGACCAGTGCCGGCCAAGGTAGCTGTAGCCGAAGCGCGACCCGCCGAGACCGTGCGAGAACACGATCAACGGAACCGATCCTCGCCGCACGCCAGCGGCCGGCCAGTAGAGCCGGGCCGGAACAGGTCTCCGGCGACCTTCATCGACCCAGTCGAAGTCAACGACCCGAACAGCCCCGACGTTTGGTGCCGCTCCGGCCGAGTTCGGCAGCATGGCGAATGCGGCAGATCCGACGAGCATCGCGCCGAAGGCGCGACGACTTGGCGGCAAAGGTTCGCTGGGGCCGTCAACCGTTCCGGTACAGACCACATTGCCGCGCGTGTCGTCTGCCATGCCGCCTCGCCGCAGATCACAGGAAGGGCGCGCCGCTGACCTTGACGTCGATGGCGGAGCGAAATGGGGAGTGGCGTGCGGCGATGGAGAGGCCTCACGCACCAGAACCGTTGCACGAAGGCTTGGCCGTCGCCGGTGTGCTCGCGCACATGGGGGCTGTGAAAGAGATCGTGCTCGGGAGCCGCGGCGCAGCTGACGTGGCCGTCCATCCCGGTCGTCCGCCTCCACTAGATCGGACAGGCCGGAACCGACACTCTCAAGGTCTCCTAGGTGTCAGAAGAGCCGTTGGCGCCCCGGCTTCGTGCCGGTGAGCCCGTCGCCCCACGCCTCACACCACCGGACTCCGCCGCGTCTCCGGCATGATCAGCGCCAGCAGCGCCAGCCCCGCGAAGCCGACGATGGCCAGGCCCAGGAAGGCGGTCTGGGTGCCCAGCCGGTCGGCCATGATGCCGGCGAGCGAGGTCGAGAGGGCGGCGCCGATGCCCATGGCGGTGCCCACCGCGCCGAGCGCCAGGTTGAAGCGGCCGGTGTAGCGGGTCGCGTCCGAGACCACGAGGGGCACCATCACGCCGAACACCGCGGCCGAGATGCCGTCGAAGACCTGGATCGCCACCAGGAGCTCCGGGCTGTCCGTATAGGCGAAGAGGAGCCCCCGGATGGGGAGCGCGGCGAAGCCGACGAGCAGGAGCGGGCGCCGGCCCCAGCGCTCCGCGGCGCGGCCGATCGCGGGGCCCGTCAGCGCCAGCACCACCTGCGGGACCACGATGCAGGCGGCGATGAGCACGGTGGCCGTCTCGCTGGCGCGCAGGGTGAGCCGGCTGCCCACCAGCGGCAGCATCGCGGCGTTGGCGAGGAAGAACAGGGTCATGCAGGCGCCGAAGCACAGGAGCGCCCGGTTGGTGAGGAGCGCGCGCACGGAGCCCTCGGGCTCGGGCGCGCGGGCCTCCTCGGCGCGCTTGCGCGGCCCCCCCGGCTCGCCGGAGCGGATGAAGGAGAGCGCGATGAGCGTCGGCACCATCAGCGCGGCGGTGAGGTAGAAGACGGCATCGTTGGAGAGGTAGTAGCCGCAGGCGCCCATCCCGGCGGCGGCCACGGCGTTGCCCAGCGCTGAGAAGCTCGCGTTGCGCCCCAGCCGCTCGCCGGCCCGCGCGTGGCCGACGAGGCCGATGCTGATGGCGGCGATGGCCGGGGTGAGCACGCAGCTCGCCGCGGAATGCAGCGCCATGGCGAGCAGCACGATGAGGAAGTTCGGCCAGACCGCCAGCGCCAGCGCGCTCAGCGCGATGGCGACGACCGAGACGCCGGCCGCGAAGCGGCGCGAGCGCACCGCGTCCACGAAGGCGCCCCCAGGCATCTGGCCCAAGAGGCTGACGAGGCTGCCGACGGTGAGCGCGAAGCCGATATCCGTCTGCGTCCACTTCGCCTGCGTGAAGTACACGGCGAGGAACGGCCCGAAGCCCGTCTGGAGGTTGGCGACGAAGAAGGTGAAGCCGTCGAGGCCCCGGCTGCTCGCACGCGCGATGGCGGTCATCTCGGGGGTCGTCTCCGCTGCCGGATCGGCAGCCGCGGGGCGCCGCGGGAGCGGGCGCGCGCGGACGTCGGATCGCGGCACGTCGCGGGGGGCGACGGGGCGGCGGGTGTAGGGCCGGGGTGCCGTCATTTCTCGGGCGGCTTGTCCGGGGAGGCGGCAGGCGCGGGCGGGGCCGGAGCGGGCGGCACGGCCGTGGCCTGATCGCCCTCGGGCGGGGCGCTCGGGCTCGCGGGGCCGAGCACGACGATGGGCTCGCCGGGCTTGTACTCGGGCGAGACCCGGACCTGGTTGCGGCTGAGCTGGAGCACCGGCCGGCCGGGCTTGCCGTCCGCCGCGAAGCGCAGCGCGCGCCAATCCACGGCGATCTTGCGCGAGCCGACGCCGAGGAAGCCGCCGAAATCGATGATCGCGGCGCGCGGGCGCCCGTCCTTGTCGAGGACGATGTCGATGATCCGGCCCATGTCCTCGCCGGCGGCGTTGCGCACGCCCTTGCCGAGGATGCCCTCGTAATCCTGCGTGTCGAGGACGGTGGCCGGCGTGCCCGTGGGCATCACCGCGGGCGGGGCCTGCACGGCCGGCGCCGGCGGGGCGGGAGGCGCCTGGACCGCGGGCGCGGGCGGCGGGGCCGGCGGCGCGGCGGGGATAGGGGAAGGGGCGGGCGGCGCGTCGGCCTGGCCCGCGGGTTCGCCCGGGGGCAGGCCCTGCGCGCCCGCGGCGCCGGCCCACAGCGTGATCGCCGCGGCGATCGTCGAAAGAAGTCTCGGCACGGAAATTCCTCGATCAAGCGTCACGCCGGCACCCTCCGCACAACAGCGACCCGTCTGCACCGTTCCGCCTCGGGGCGGGTCGCGGCGCCGGCAACGCAACGCGGTTCTGCGCCGCGACCTGGGCGAAGTTGTGGATGAGGGCATTCCGGCCACCGGCCGCGTAGGCGCAAGAAGCAGGCCGCGCAACGCCCTTTCCGGCCGTTTCCCCGATCGCGGCGTCGATGGCCCCCGAAAGGCGCCCGCCCCCGCCCGATTCCTGCCTTGCACAGGGGAACCGGGCGGCCGGGAAGACAAAACCTTTCAAAGCCCCTAAGGAAGGCCTCGTCCGGCGCCCGCAAGCTTTGCGCGCCGGGCCGGCCATCGGCCCCCGGGTGTCGCCCGGCCGGTCGCCCTGGCCCCAGCGACGGAGTGCGATGTCGGCGCGCCGCCTCATTTCCGGGATCGGCCTCGGCGGCGCGGCGCTCGCCCTCGTGGCCGCCTGCCTGCCCTGGTCGGTGACGCAGCCCGGCCTCGCCGACTTCGTCGGCCGCGAGCTCGCGAAGACCTACGGCGTCGCGATGCTCGCCGAGGGGCCGACGGAGGTCGCGCTGCTGCCCCTGCCCCGGCTCGGCTTCTCGGGCGTCAGGCTCTCGGCCGGCGCGGCCGACGGCCCGGTGCTGGCCGAGGGCGCGACCCTCTCCCTGCAGCTCAGCCTGCTCGCGCTCCTCTCGGGCCGCGTCGAGGTCAGCGCCCTGGCGATGGAGGGCGGGACGATCGTCCTCTCGGCCGAGGAGGGCGACGCGCGCTGGGCCGGCCCCCTCGCGAAGATCGCCGCGGGGCTCTCGGGCGACGAGGGCGCCCATCCCCGCCGCATCAGCCTGACCCGGGCGACCGTGGTCGGGCGCGACCCGCGCGACGGCCGCGCGCAGACGGCGCGGGACGTCGACTTCACCCTGTCCTGGCCGCTCTGGAGCGCCTCCCTCGACCTCGCCGGCGGCTTCGCGGCCCGGGACGGGACGGCCCGCTTCGCGGTCACGGGCCTGCGCCTCGGCGACCTCATCGCCGGGGGCGACAGCCCCTTCGCGGCCACGGCGAGCTGGCCGGCGGGCAAGCTCGCCATCGAGGGCCGGGGAAGCCTCGCGGAGGCGCTCCGCCTGGCCGGGCGCGGCAGCATCGAAACCACGTCGCTCTCGGAGACGCTGGCCTGGACGGGCGGCGGCGTCGCGCTCTCGCCCTTCATCGAGGCGCTCGTCCTGGAAGGAAGCTTCGAGGCCCGGGGCCGCACGCTCCTGATGCCGGCCCTGCGCGTCAGCGCGGGCAGCAACCGCCTGGAGGGCGCCGGCTCGATCACCTTCGAGGGCACGCGGCCGGCCATCCAGGCCACGCTCGCCTCCGAGACCCTCAACGTCGCGCCGCTGCTCGCCGGAACGCTGCGCCTGTTCGGCCTCGACGCTCCCCCGGAGGGGGATGCCGGGCCGGAGCTCGCGCTCGCGCCGCTGACCGGGGGGGACCTCGACCTGCGCGTCTCGGCCGGCACCGCCCGCCTCGGGCCCGTTCTCCTCGAGGACGTGGCGGGCGGGGTCCTGGTGCGGGCGGGCAGCATCGAGGCCTCCCTCGGCCGGGCCAGCGTGAAGGGCGCGACCGTCAAGGGCCGGATCGGGCTGACCGCCTCGGCGGCCGACCACGCGCTGACGGAGGTCCGGACGCAGGGCGCCCTCGACCGCCTCGACCTGGGCGCCCTGCTGATCGACCTCGGCCAGTACCGCTGGGTGCTCGGCGGCGCGCAGGGCCACTTCGCCTTCGAGGGCCAGGGACGGCGCGCGGGCGACCTCGTGCGCAGCCTCAGCGGGCGGGCCAACCTCTCCATCGACGGCGGCACCCTGGCGGGGCTCAACCTCGCCGAGATGGCGCGCGACGCGCCCGTCACCCGCTCGCTGACCCGCCGCACCGGGCGCACCGATTTCGAGCGCGCGGCCGTGACCCTGCGCTTCGCCGGCGGCATCGGCGAGATCGTCGAGGGCTCGCTCAAGGCGCAGGCCCTGACCGCCTCGCTGCGGGGCATGGTCTCCCTGCCCGCGCGCAGCTTCTCGGCCCGGGCCGAGCTCGCGCCGAGCGGGCTCGACGCCGCCTCGCGCAATGCCACCCTGTTCGAGATCGGCGGACCCTGGGACGCGGTGACGGTGCGCCCGGCGGGCAAGGACGAGCCGGGCTCCCGCGGCTCCGCCGATCCGCTGCGGCCCGCCACGCAGCCGGCCGGCCTGCCGGCGGCGATGCGGGCCTACGCGCCCTGAACGCCGGGGTCCTCAATTCCGGTATTCGATGACGGTGTCGATGCGGTGCCTGGAATCCTGCCCAGGACGCACGCTCATGGAAGGCCTACGGAAATCAGAGCCAAGTGGGCGGCGATGCCGAGGAAGGCGAGGAAATTGAGGGTGAAAACCTGTCCGCGCAGCGGGACGTTATCCGTCAGCGTCTGAACCAGCATATGGGCGACGCGGCCGGCGACGAAGGCCCAGGCCATGGCCACGTCGAACGGCGTCACCGCGTCGAGCGCGACGAGAAGGGCGACACAACCGACGAACAGGACCGGGAGCTCGAACTGGTTCGCGAGATTGCGTGTGACCCGCGCGATGCGTAGCGGCTCACTGCGTCCGAGTACGAAGGCGTCGTACTTGACTTCACCGCGCCGCACCGCCAGCGTCCTGGCGACGGTCAGCCAGATGTAGAGTGCCACCATCAGCCCGATCTGGGCGATGACCGGCTGAAGGATGTAGATTTTCATTTCTGCCTTGCTCTCGCTGCGGGACCTTGGGTCGGCGTGAGGAGCCCGAGGAACCGGCGCGGGAGCGCCTCGGACCGAGGCCGACCGGAAGACCGCGCCGGGCGGTCACGGTCAAGGCGCCCGAGACGGCCGCCCCGAACTGGGCTCGCATCGCGCCCTTCACGAGGCGGCGGGCCGGTTTCCAGATGAGGCCGAGCGCCGACGCGTATGGCCCGATCATCACGGTCGCGATGTCGGGGCTCTGCAGAAGGTGTCCCACGGCAACCGTGACGTGGACCAACGTCGTGACGATCCCGCCCCCTTGACAAACCGGTTAGTCTGTCCTGTTATTTCTGTCATGACAGAAGAAACAGTCGTTACTGGAAGCCTTCCCGCCGCCGTCGAGCGCTTCGTGCTGCACTGGGGCGACCTCGGTGGTCAGTGGGGCGTCAACCGCTCGGTCGCGCAGATCCACGCGCTCCTCTACCTCTCGGAGCGTCCACTCACCGCCGACGAGATCGCAGGCACGCTCGGCATCGCCCGATCGAACGTCTCGACCTCGCTCCGCGAGCTGCTCGGCTGGAACCTGATCCGCCGGGTGCCGGTGATGGGCGAGCGCCGAGACCACTTCGCCGCCGAGACCGACCTCTGGGAGATGGTCACGCGCATCGCCGCCGGCCGCAAGGAGCGCGAGATCGACCCCGCCATCGCGGCCCTGCGCGTCTGCGTCGCCGAGGCCGACGGCGACCCCGCGGTCGGGGCCGTCGCGCAGCGGCGCTTGCGCGCCATGCTCGAGTTCACCGAGACGATGGAGGGCTGGTACGGCCAGATGCTCAACGTGCCGCGCGGGACGCTGTCCAAGCTGATCCGCCTCGGCGGCCGGATCGTGAAGTTCCTGCCCTCCAAGGGTGAGCCGTAAGCCGCATCAGACGGGCTGCGGGCCATACGCTCGTGACCCGCGGACAACGACATCCGAGCTCTAAGCCCAGGGAGGTCCCGATGGGTAGCACGGTCTCAGTCAGCGCAAGATCAACCCCCGAACCACGCCCGGCGCGCGCGCCCGACACCGGGGGCGATCTCCTGGACCTTCGCTTCCGGGCGCTGATCCCGGAACGGGACTGGGCAGGGCTGTCACCGGCCGTGCGGCGCCGTTTCGGCAAGCGCCTCGCGCAAGGGACGAGCGCGGTCTATGTCGGGCGGGTCGTCGCGGTGCGTTTCAGCTGCCTCGGCTGGCTCGCGGCGCAGGGCGCGCGGCTGATCGGCGGCCCGCTGCCGCTGGAGCGTGAGCCCGGGCGTGCCAGCGTCGTCACCGTGACCGAGGACCCGGAAGGCGGCGGTCAGGTCTGGACCCGGCTCTACGCCCGCGCCTGCGGCTTCCCGCAGGTGATCCACTCGGCCAAGCGCTTCGCCGGTCCGACGGGGCTGGAGGAGCATGTCGGTGCAGGCGTCGGAATGACCCTCACCGTCGCTGTGATGGACGGGGTGCTCGGCTTCCGTAGCGGGCGCTACTTCGCCGCCTGTCTCGGGCGGCGGGTGTACCTGCCGGACTGGCTAACGCCCGGCGCGCTCACCGTCACTCACGCCGAGGCCGGGTCGGACGAGCCCATCGGCGCCTTCCGCTTCACCCTCGACATCCGCCACCGGTGGTTCGGGCGGCTGATCCGGCAGGAGGCCGTCTTCCGGGACGCTGAGCCCGCCGATCAGGAGGGGGTCGCATGAGCACGATGCCGACGTTCGGCGCGGACGGTCGCTTCGGCGCGCGCCTGACCGCGGCCGAGGTCGCGAAGAGGGCCTCGAACCGTGCGACGGCCGGGATATCCGTGGCTGCTGCCTTTTTCAGCCAAGTCGGTAAGCTGATCCGACTGTTCCGCGGGCAGCGCGCCTCGGTGCGCGTGGTCCGGCATCAGCTTCGGCGAGACAGCAACCGCTCGGAGCTTGCCGAGGGGCCGATCATCGTCTTCGACGCGGTCTGCGTCCTGTGCTGTGCGAACGCGCAGTTCGTGCTGCGGCACGATCGGGCCGGGGTCTTTCGACTTGCCTCCATGCAGGGTGAGATAGGAACCGCGCTCTACCGATCCTCCGGCATCGACCCGCGCGATCCCGATACGCTGATCGTCGTCGATGGCGACGTGGTCCTGCGAGGCAGCGACGCCGTTCTGGCGATCTACGGCGGATTGGGCTGGCCCTGGAGGGCGGCGCTGGTCTTGAAGCTCGTGCCGCGTCGCCTGCGCGACCCACTGTACCGATGGGTCGCTCGTCATCGCTACCGCCTCTTTGGAAGACGCGAGAGCTGCTGGGTGCCGGGGCCGGAACATGCGGGCCGCATCTTGTGAATACGGTCCTCGTTCTGGGCGGATACGGCGGTTTCGGTGCCCGCCTCTCGCGCCGCCTCAGCGAGGATGGATGGCGGGTGCTCGTCGCCGGGCGCAGCTTCGCGAAGGCGAAGCGGCTGGCCGCAGAGCTGCCTGGAGCGGAGCCGCTCGTCGCCGACCGCAATGCCGACCTGACCCCCTTGCTGAGGCAGCATCGGCCGCTTCTTCTGATCGATGCGGCCGGCCCGTTCCAGGGAAGCGGCTACCGGGTGGCCGAGGCCTGCATCGCCGAGCGCGTCCACTACATCGACCTTGCCGACGCGCGCGCCTTCGTCTGCGCGATCGGCGACTTGGACGAGCGCGCCCGCGCCGCCGGCGTCGCCGTCATCTCCGGGGCCTCCAGCGTCCCGGCCTTGTCCGGCGCGGTTCTCGCCGAGTTGGCGCGAGGCATGGACAAGGTGCGATCGGTCGCGATGTCGATCTGCGCCTCGAATCAGGTGACGGCCGGCGCGTCGGTGGCGACCGCGATCCTCAGCTATGTCGGAAAGCCTTTTCGCGTGTGGAAGGGCGGCATGTGGCAGGAGGGGATCGGGTGGCGGAGACTTCGGCGGGACGTCTACGCGGTCGAGGGACGGCGACCCCTGCGCCGCTGGGTCGCCCTGGCCGATGTGCCTGACTACGAGCTCGTGCCCGAGAGCCTGCCGGGACGGCCCTCGGTCATCTTCCGCGCCGGCCCTGAGGCGGCTTTCCAGGTTTTCGGGCTCTGGCTGCTGTCGTGGCTCGTGAGCTGGGGCTGGGTGGATAGCCTGACCGGCCTGAGCCGGTGGCTGCTGCCCCTCCAGCGCCTGACGACGGGCCGGGTCAGCGGCCGTTCGGCGATGGCTGTCGAGGTGAAGGGGATCTGTCGCGGTGTTCCCACGATCAGGCGCTGGACGCTGGTCGCGGAGGATGGTTGCGGTCCAGAGGTTCCGACCTTGGCGGCGCAGCTTCTCGCACGAGACATCCGGCAGGGCCTGCTCCCGGTCGGCGCGCGACCAGCCGGCGACCTCTTGCGGGTAGCCTCGTTCCGAGAGCTGTTTGCTGCCCTCTCCATCAAGGACGAGATCACGACCACCCGGTATGAACCGCTCTATCGCCGCATCCTCGGCCAGGGGCTCGACAGGCTGCCTGGACCTGTCCGCGCGATGCACGACGCTATCGGGGACGGGGGAGCAGCCGGAACGGCGACGGTCGTCAGGGGCAAGTCGGGACCCGCCCGTCTCATCGGCGCCGTCATGCGCTTTCCGCCCGAGGGTACCCACCGCGTTCACGTGACCTTCGAGGAGGAAAACGGCGCCGAGCGTTGGACCCGCAGGTTCTCGGATCGCAGCTTCTCCAGTGCGATGAGCCAACAGGGCAAGTTCCTGGTCGAGCGCTTCGGCCCCCTGCGGTTCTTCTTCAGCTTGCTGCCGGATTCCAGCGGCCTGAAGATGGTGATGGCGAAGTGGAGTCTCCTCGGCATTCCGTTGCCGCTGTCGCTGGCGCCGCGGAGTCTGGCGAGCGAGACAGGCGTCGAAGGCGCGTTCCACTTCGATGTCTCGATCACCCTTCCGCTGATTGGGCTGATCGTGCACTACAAGGGCCGCCTCGCCCTGGATTCGACGGAGCCGAGGATGAGCCCGGCGCCCGCCATGAACTAATTCTGGTGTGGCTGCTCCGATCGGGCTCCGGCCCTACGCCGTCCGGGCCTTGCGCCCCGTCAGCCAGGTCGCGGTCAGCGCCAGCAGGGTCACGAGGCCGACGATGAGGGTCGAGGCGGCGTTGATCGCCGGGTTCACCCCGAGCCGGACCTGGCTGTAGATGCGCATCGGCAGGGTCGTGGCGCCGGGGCCCGAGACGAAGCTCGCGATCACGAGGTCGTCGAGCGACAGGGTGAAGGCGAGCAGGAACCCGGCGACGAGCGCCGGCGCGATCAGCGGCAGGGTGATCGTGGCGAAGACCCGCAGCGGCCCGGCGCCGAGATCGGCGGCGGCCGCGGTGAGCGCCGGGTCGAGGCCGCGCAGGCGGGCGCCGACCACGATCGCCACGAAGCCGAGGCCCAGCGTCGCGTGCGCGATCACCAGGGTGACGAGGCCCCGGTCGAGCCCGATCCCGACGAAAAGGAGCAGCAGCGAGAGGCCCGTGATCACCTCGGGCATGGCGAGCGGCGCGTAGACGAGCCCCGCGAACAGGCCCCGCCCCGGGAAGCGCCGGCCGTGGTCGAGGGCGAGCGCGGCGAGCGTGCCCAGGATCGTCGCGAGGAGCGCGGCGGCGAGCGCCACGCGCAGCGAGACGAGGGCCGCGGCCATGAGCGGCCCGTCGGCGAGGAGCACGCCGTACCAGCGCGTCGAGAACCCGCCCCAGACGGTGACCAGCGCCGAGGCGTTGAAGGAATAGGCGACGAGCACGAGGATCGGCGCGTAGAGGAAGCCGAGGCCGAGGATCAGCGCGAGGCGGCCGACGGGGCTCACGGCGCCGCCTCCCGATGCCGGCGCGACTCCCGGAAGAGGACCGGCGTGAGGACGATGCCGAGGAGCAGGATCGCCACCGCGGAGGCCAGCGGCCAGTCGCGGTTGGAGAAGAACTCGCTCCAGAGCACGCGCCCGAGCATCAGGGTGTCGGAGCCGCCGAGCAGGTCCGGGATGATGAACTCGCCGACCATCGGGACGAAGCAGAGGAGCGCGCCGGCCGCCAGGCCCGGACGCGCCAGCGGCAGCGTCACCGTCCAGAACACCCGCGTCGGGGAGGCGCCGAGATCGGCCGCGGCCTCCTCCAGGCGCCGGTCGAGGCGGGAGAGCACGGCGTAGAGCGGCAGCACCATGAAGGGCAGGTAGGCGTAGGCGAGGCCGATCAGCACCGCCGCTTGCGTGTTCAGGATCTCGAGGGGCTGGGCGATCAGGCCGATGCGGAGCAGGACGGCATTGAGCAGGCCCTCGGTCTTGAGGATCGCGATCCAGGCGTAGATCCGGATGAGGAAGCTCGTCCAGAACGGCACGATGACCAGGGCGACGAGGAGCGGCTGCCAGCGCGCCGGCGCCCGGGCCAGCGCGTGGGCGATGGGCGTGCCGATGGCGAGGAGGATCGCTGTGGCCGTCGCAGCCAGCCCAAGCGAGGACAGGGCCGCGTCGCGGTAGAGCGCATCGGTGGCAAGCGTCTCGTAATTGGCAAAGTCGAGCGCTTCGAGGAAGGCGCCCCAGCCGTCGATGCCGCCGCTCCAGTCCAGCACGGGCAGATAGGGCGGCTGGGCGGTCGCGGGGATCGAGAGGCTGATCTTCAGGACGATCAGGAACGGCAGCAGCACGAAGGCGCCGAGCCAGAGGAACGGGATCGTGGGGAGCAGCAGGCGGGCGAGGGCGCGGGTCGTCGTCACGGCAGCGCCCCTGCGGAATCGAGGCGCGGGTCCCCTCTCCTGGAAGGAGAGGGACAGGGTGAGGTGTGGGACCTTTCCGAAGAAGTCGCCCTTCCCCGCACGGGTGGAGCGCAGCGGAACACGATCCGGGGCCTAGCGCGCGAAGCCGCGAAGCGTCCAAGCGTCGGCGCCATCCATCGTGAGCCGCTGGCGCGGCCGTCTGCGCGCTGGGTCCCGGATCGCCTTCCGCTGACGCTGCAGGCGTCCGGGAAAGGGCGGCGGAGGCGGGGCGACCAGTTCGGAGAGGCCTCGCACCTCACCCCAGCCCTCTCCTTCCAAGAGAGGGAGTTCGGTCTTGCTGGCGGATATCCCTTCATGCCGGCAGCACGCTCGCGGCCTTCGGCGCGAAGCCGAGGCGGACTTCCGTCCCCGCGCCCTGCTCGTCGGTCGGCACCGCGACAGTGACGCGCAGGACGCTGCCGTCGGCCATGCGCAGGCGGTAGCGCAGGCGGTCGCCGAGATAGGTCGTCTCCTCGATCGTGCCGGGGATGCCCTCCGTCCGCCCGGGCGGCAGGATCGCCAGGCTGTCGGGGCGAAGCGCGATCACCACGGCACCCTCGCCCGGATCGTCCTCGCGGCTGGCGACGGCCAGCGGGCCGAGCCCCGTCTCGACGATCCGCAACCCGTCGGCGCCGAGAGCGCCGAGCCGGCCCTCGATCAGGTTCACGTCGCCCAGGAGCCCGGCGACGAAGCGCGTGGCCGGGCGGCGGTAGAGGCTGCGCGCGTCGCCCACCTGGACGAGCCGGCCGCCCTCCATCACGCCGATCCGGTCGGCCATGCTCATGGCCTCGCCGGCATCGTGGGTGACGACGACGAAGGTGGTGCCGAGCCGTCGCTGCAGGGCACGCAACTCGCCCTGCGTCTCCTCGCGAAGCGCCCGGTCGAGAGCGCCGAGCGGCTCGTCGAGGAGGAGCACCGCCGGCTCGCGGGCCAGCGCCCGGGCGAGCGCCACCCGCTGGCGCTGGCCGCCCGAGAGCTTTTCGGGGGAGCGCGCCTCGAACCCTTCGAGGCGGACCAAGCGGAGCAGCGCGGCGACGCGCTCGGCCATCGCGGCCCGGCTCAGGCCCATGCCCTTCAGGCCGTAGGCGATGTTGCGCGCCACGCTCATGTGCGGAAACAGGGCGTAGGACTGGAACATCATGTTCACGGGGCGCCGGTGCGGCGGAAGCGGCGCGAGGTCGAGGTCGCCGAGATGGATCGTGCCGGACTCGGGCGACTCGAAGCCGGCGATCAGGCGCAGCAGCGTGCTCTTCCCGCAGCCCGAGGGCCCGAGCAGGCAGAAGAACTCGCCCCGGGCGAGATCGACGCTCACGTCGTCGACGGCCCTGTGACCGCCGAAGCGCCGGGTCAGGTTCGCGAGGCGGAGGAGCTTGGCGGTCTCGGCGGGGTTCTGTGCGAGCAAGGCGGTCGGCGGGTTCACGGTCGGCCAAGGTCGGCCCGTTATGTCACGGCGAATGCTGGATGATCCGGCGGCGATGGGCAATCCCGGCCGGGGCTGCGCCGCTGCTGCGAGAAGCGGCGGCCATTGGGCACCTGTCCGGGATCAGGCCGGGGCGTGGAGAGAACGCGCATCCGCCTGGACGGCGAAGGACCGGAAGGCGCGCACGAGATGCCGATCCAGCTGCCGGCTCATACTTTCGAGGATTCCGTAGGCCCGCTCGGCGGCCATCGGCGCCCTGTAGGCGCGTCGTTCGATCAACGCGCCGTAGACATCGCAGATACTGACGAGCCGGACGAGATCGGGAATGTCCGCGCCCTGCAGCCCATCCGGATAGCCCGACCCGTCGAGACACTCGTGATGCGAGCGGACGACGGAGAGAATCTCGTCGGAGAAACCGCCTCCGAGAAGCATCGCATGCCCGTCGCCGGGGTGCCTCTGCATGATCTCCCGGTCCTCGGCGGCGAGGGCGGCGGGCTTGTTCAGGATGTGCTCGGGGACCTTCGCCTTGCCGATATCGTGCAGGAGCGCGGCCTGGGTCAGGCGTTCGCAATCCGCCTCGGCGAGGCCGAGGGATCGGCCGAAGCCGGCCGCCAGCCCGGCCACGAGCAGGCAGTGCTGGTGGGTCGCGTCGTCGAACCGCCAGACGATGTCGAGCCAATCGCGGATGCCGGCCACGCGGATTGCCTGCTCGACGAGCCTCGTGCCCGTCGCAATAAGCTCCGGCTTGATCGCGAGGCCGCCGCGGGCCACGTCGAAGATGCGGGAGATCGCGGCCTCGGCCGCAGCGATGCTCTGCTCGACCTCGCTCGGCGGAGTCGCGCCGACGAGCGAGGCCAGGACCCTCAGCTTCTCGCCGCCGGGCGCGTCCGAACGCAGAATCCGCGTGGCCCCCAGCACGTCAGCCTGGAGCCGCGAGCGCGAGGTCTCCTCGTTCAGGAGGCAGAGGAAGGATGGCTGGGCTACCTTCAGGCGGTCGAGCTGCCGCCGCAGCCCGGCAATGACCGCCGATTGCACGAGGGAGGCATCACTGACGACTGCGCGGACTACGTCGGCGGGCGGCGCGAGCGAACGCTGATCAGGATCGAGCAGATCGAGCACGAGGCAGGGAGCGAGAACGCTAAATTCACGGGCCAGGCGCTCGCCGCGCGCCGGTGTGTCCGTCAGGATCAGGATGGAATCGGCCTGCGGCCTCGCTGGGAACGGCGCAGCTTCGTCCGGCGATACATGCGGCACGTGGCAAGGCCTTATCCGGCAAACCTCTCGGACCCTGCATGTCGGAAGCGGGTTAACAAATTCGGTGTTGGGCTCGCTTTGATCAGGTCTGATCCCCGCGGACATTTCCCAGCGGGACGCCACTACAAATATTGCGACGACCTACCGGGCTGAAGGGGCAAATCGATGGCCGAGGCAGGCTGGGCGATGGTCGCACGACGATCAGGCCCGGGCCTCGGCCCGATTTCGGCCTCGTCCGGGATGGTTGGGGCCTTCACGTGGCGCGGCGTCCTGCCGACCCCATGTTGCGGGCCGGAACGCGCCTCAGCCGTCCTCGCGCAACGCCTCGGCGACGCGGGCCTCGAGAAGGTCCGGGCGGCGCAGGACCAGGGCGCCGCGGGTGCGGTCGATCAGGCCCTCGCTCGCCATCACCGTGAATTCGCGGGTCACCTGCTCGCGGCGGCAGCCGATGCGGGCGGCGAGCACGTGGTGATAGGGCGGCGGGGTGACGACCCGCTCGCCGTCGGTCCCGGCGCGGGGCACGGAGAGGCGCAGGAGCTCCGAGTAGAGCCGGTGGCGCAGGTCGAGGAGCGCGTGCTCCATCAACCGGGTGTTGAGCTCGCGCACCCGCTTGGCCAGCAGGCGGAACAGCCGGTCGGCGATGGCCTCCGAGGCGAAGAGCATCTGGCGGAAGACGGCGGCCGGCACCACGCAGACCTCGCCGCGGGTGAGCGCGGTGACGTTGGCCGATCGGCCGATCCCGTCGAGCGCGGCGAGCTCGCCGAAGAAGGCGCCGCCGCGCATCTCGCCGAGGATGACCTCCTTGCCCGATTGCGAGCGGTTCAGGATGCGCACCTCGCCCGAGGCGAGAAAGTACACGTCCGTCGAGATGTCGTCGTAGTCGACGATGACCTCGTTCTCGTCGAACCGGCGCCAATGGCAGCGCGTCTCGTAGGTCGACAGCTCGATGCCGGGATCCTTGAACAGCGGAATACTCGCCAGCCGCCCTGTCGCCACGTTCGATACTCCCCCAGCCGCGCGGGATCGTTACGCCCCAGCTTGGCAGGGTCAAGTCGCGGCCGCCCCGCCCGCGGCTTCCGGCGCCGTTTCGCGCAACTTCTTCACAGGCAGGGGTTAACGGCCCGGGAGGCCGAGGACCGGCGCATTGGCCCGAGCCTTGCTCTCTCATCCGCCGAGGAGCGATCGTAGTCACGGAGCGTGGGGGCTCGCCTTTCACCAACCCTTTGTCATTCCGGGGCGCCGCAGGCGAGCCCGGAACCCAGAACCGCGCCGGGTGCCAGCATGGCTGTGTCGGCGGCTCTGGGTCCCGGGCTCCGCTCCGCGGCCCCGGGATGACAAGGGTGGTCAGCAGGGAGAGTACGCCACGCGTGGTCCGTGAGCACGACAGCTCTCCTGCGAGGGAAGAGGCATGGACGTCGAGCTGATCCGGCTGACGAAGCGCTACGGCGGCACGCTGGCCGTCGACGCGATCGATCTGAAGGTCCCGTCCGGCGCCTATTGCTGCCTGCTCGGGCCCTCGGGCTGCGGGAAGACGACGACGCTGCGCATGATCGGCGGGCACGAGACCGTCTCGGGCGGCGACGTGGTGATCGGGCCGAAGGCGGTGGGCGACGCGACGCCGGCCCAGCGCGGCACCGCGATGATGTTCCAGAGCTACGCCCTGTTCCCGCACCTGACCTGCCGGGACAACGTCGCCTTCAGCCTGCGCATGCGCGGGATGGGCAAGGCCGAGCGGCGCGCCAAGGCGATGGCGATGCTCGACCTCGTCCAGATGGCCCACCTCGCCGATCGGCTTCCGGCCCAGCTCTCGGGCGGGCAGCAGCAGCGGGTGGCCCTGGCCCGGGCGCTCGTCACCGGCCCGAAGGTGCTGCTCCTCGACGAGCCGCTCTCGGCGCTGGACCCGTTCCTGCGGGTGCGGATGCGGGTCGAGCTGAAGCGCATCCAGGCCGAGCTCGGCCTCACCTTCATCCACGTCACCCACAGCCAGGAGGAGGCGATGGCGCTCTCCGACCTCGTCGTGGTGATGAATGCCGGCCGCATCGAGCAGGCGGCGGACCCGCGCACCGTGTTCGAGCGCCCGGCCACGGCCTTCGTCGCCCGCTTCATCGGCGGCCACAACGTCATCACCCTGCCCGACGCGACGATCGCGGTGCGGGCCGACCGGATGCGCCTCGGTGCGGAGGCCGGCGACGGCGCCGTGCCGGCCCGCGTCGTCGCCGTCGAGTACCAGGGCACCAGCGTGCATGTCGGCCTCGAAGCGGAGGGCCTCAGCCCCTCGGGCGGCGGCGCGAGCCCCGTCACCGCGATCCTGAGCGACGGCGCCTATTCGGCCCGTCCCGTGGCGCTCGGCGACGTGATCCCCCTCGGCTGGGACGCGAGCGCCGCCCACCGGCTCCAGGCCTGACCGACCCCTTCTTCAACGACCAGAGGAACTGTTCATGAGCGACACGATCCGGTTCACGCGGCGCACGCTGCTCCAGGGCGCCGGCGCCACCGGCCTCGCGGCGGGCTCGGGCGCGATCACCGGCTTTCCGGCCGTGATCTCCGCCGAGCCCGTGACCCTGCGCTACCTCGGCACCGCCGTGAACCAGTCGAGCGACATCGCCCGCAAGGTGAAGGAGGATCTCGGCATCACGATCGAGTACGTGCCCGTCGTCACCGACGAGGTCACGAAGCGCGTCGTCACGCAGCCGAACTCCTTCGACATCGTCGACAGCGAGTATTTCAGCCTGCGCAAGCTGATCCCGACGGGCAACCTGATGGGCATGGATGCCAGGCGCATCAAGAACGCGGACAAGATCACCCCGGTCTTCACCCGCGGCGAGGTGGCGGGCAAGAAGATCGGCGACCAGGGCACGGCGCCCAAGAAGGTGTTCTACCTCGAGGGCCAGACCTCGACGAAGTTCGCGGGCGAGCCGACCCAGTGGATCACCCTGATCCCGACCACCTACAACGCCGACACGCTGGGCATCCGCCCCGACCTGATCAAGCGCCCGATCACGAGCTGGAAGGAGCTCCTGAACCCGGAGTTCAAGGGCCGCGCCTCGATCCTCAACATCCCCTCCATCGGCATCATGGACGCGGCGATGGTGATCGAGGCCACCGGCGACTACACCTATCCCGACAAGGGCAACATGACGAAGGCCGAGATCGACCGCACCATCAAGGTGCTGATCGAGGCCAAGCGCGCCGGCCAGTTCCGGGCCTTCTGGCAGGATTTCAACGAATCCGTGAACCTGATGGCGTCCGGCGAGACGGTGATCCAGTCGATGTGGTCGCCCGCCGTCACCAAGGTGCGCTCGCAGGGCGTGGCCTGCACCTACCAGCCCCTCAAGGAGGGCTACCGCGCCTGGGCCTCGGGCTTCGGCCTGCCCAAGACGCTGAGCGGCAGGAAGCTCGACGCTGCCTACGATTTCATCAACTGGTTCCTCTCCGGCTGGGCCGGCGCCTACCTCAACCGCCAGGGCTACTACTCGGCGGTTCTGGAGACGGCGAAGGGGCAGATGGAGCCCTACGAATGGGCCTTCTGGATGGAGGGCAAGCCGGCCGAGCGGGACATCAAGGGCCCGGACGGCTCCGTGCTGGAGAAGGCCGGCGCGGTGCGTGACGGCGGCTCCTTCGAGAGTCGCATGGGCGGCGTGGCCTGCTGGAACGCGGTCATGGACGAGAACACCTATATGATCCGCAAGTGGAACGAGTTCATCGCGGCGTGAGCAGGGTGATGCGCCAGAACGCACTCTCCTCCCCCTTGTGGGGAGGAGCCGGAGGTGGGGGTGGCTGGGCGACCCGCCCGCTCGCCAGGCGGAACCACCCCCACCCCTACCCCTCCTCACAAGGGGGAGGCGAAACGCGATGACCGACCTCGCCCTCCCCGCCCTCGCGGACGCTCCGGCGAAGCCCGCGGCCGCCGGCCTCACGGCCCGGACCCGGCGCGCCCGGGCGCTCGCCTACCTCCAGGCGGCGCCGATGGCGCTCGTCTTCCTTGTGTTCTTCGTGGTGCCGCTCGCCCTCACCCTGATGGTGAGCTTCTGGGAGTACAACGAGTACGAGATCATCCCCGCCTTCACGCTGCAGAACTACGCCGACATCTTCGAGGGCTGCCTCTCGGGCTCGGACCTCTGCACCACGGCCCGCACCTACCTCTCGACCCTCAAGTTCTGCTTCCTCACCTGGGCTTTCACGCTGCTCATCGGCTTCACGGTTGCCTATTTTCTCACCTTCCACGTGCGCAGCCCGACCACGCAGATGGTGCTGTTCCTCGTCTGCACGATCCCGTTCTGGACCTCGAACGTGATCCGGATGATCTCCTGGATCCCGCTCCTCGGCCGCAACGGGCTGATCAACGACACGCTCCGCGGCATCGGCCTCATCGACAAGCCGATCGACGGGCTGCTCTATTCCGACTTCGCGGTGGTGCTCGCCTTCGTGCACCTCAACACGGTCTTCATGATCGTGCCGATCTTCAACTCGATGGCCCGGATCGACCGCTCGCTGATCGAGGCGGCCTACGATGCCGGCGCCACGGGCTGGCAGACCCTGTGGAACGTGATCGTGCCGCTCGCCAAGCCCGGCATCGCCATCGGCTCGATCTTCGTGATCACGCTGGTGATGGGCGACTTCGTCACCGTCGGCGTCATGGGCGGCCAGCAGATCGCCTCGGTCGGCAAGATCATCCAGGTGCAGATGTCGGTGCTGCAGTTCCCGGCGGCGGCGGCCAACGCCGTGGTGCTGCTCTGCGCCGTCATGGTGATGATCCTGACGATGTCGCGGCTCATCGACCTGCGGAAGGAATTGTGAGGTGACCAGCGACCGGCCGCGCGGCCCCGCCTTCTACGTCCTCGCCCTGTTCTTCGCCGGCTTCGTCGCCTTCCTCTACGGGCCGACGCTGACGATCCTGGTGCTCAGCTTCCAGGGGCCGCAGGGCGGCCTGACCTTCCCGATGAACGGGGTCTCGACACACTGGTTCTCCAGGCTCTGGGCAGGGGTGGGCGTCGTCGACATCTGGGCGGCGCTGTGGCGCTCCCTGAAGCTCGGTATCGTTGTGATGCTGTTGACAGTCGTGGTGGCCTTCTTCGCGGGGCTCGCCTTCCGCAAGCACTTCCGCGGGGAAAGCCTGCTCTTCACCGTCGCGATCGCGAGCCTGATCGTGCCCTCGATCGTGGTCTCGCTCGGGATCGGTCTCGAGTTCCGGCTCATCGACGACGGGATCAAGGCGCTGGCCGCGGCCACCGGCTGGGGCTTCCTGCAGGACCACGGCACCGCGATGGGGCTCTACACCTCGGCGCTCGGCGCGCATCTCACCTGGACGCTGCCCTTCGGGCTCCTGATCATGTTCGCGGTCTTCAACCGCTTCAACCCGGCCTACGAGGAGGCGGCGCGCGACCTCGGCGCCACCGGCCCGCAGATCCTGCGCCACGTCGTGGTGCCGATCCTCGCGCCGGCGCTGGTCGGCGTCGCGCTGTTCGGGTTCACCCTATCCTTCGACGAGCTCGCCCGCACCAGCCAGGCGATCGGCGGCCGCAACACGCTGCCGCTGGAACTGCAGGGCCTCACCACCACCGTGACGACGCCGGAGATCTACGCGCTCGGCACGCTGACGACCGGCGTCTCGCTGGCGGTGATCGGCGCCGCGCTCGGCGCTGCCGTCTGGATGCAGCGCCGCCGGGCGCGGCGGAGCCTCATCGGCTGAGGCCGCTCAGCGGGCGGCGTTCAGCGAGCCGGTGGTGCGGATGTCGCGCAAGGCGGCGAGCACATCGGGGCCGTAGGCCGGCGGGGCCGGGAAGCGGACGGCGAGCCGGCCGTCGGCCTTGGCCGTCACGACCGGGGCGACCGGCGCATCGTAGCGGTGGGCCAGGGCCGTCGTCGCGGCCGAGGCCAGAACGAGGGCGAAGGCAGTGGAAACAAACCGGGGGGACATGATCATTCCGTTCATACGTCGGCGCGCAGGGGCAATCCGTGTCGGCGCGCAAGGGTGGGAGACCGGGATATGGCCCCGCTGACCCCACCGCGAGGTGCGCCTGGGCACATCGGCATGCAATTCTGGGCTTGACTCGCGGGTGCTGGGACCCAGCCATGTTGTTGGCTCATGAGGGTCGTCGTACGGGTTTACCGGACGGTAAGGACTGGCCGGATCGCTTCGGTTGGGCGCACCGCTGGTCCTCGAAGAAGGGTCGTCAGCCGTCGCAAGGATCGTCGTCATGCGCGGGAGCCACGACGGGCACCCTCTCCCAGGGGGAGAGGGTTGGGGTGAGGGGCGTGCCCCATCCGGAGAGTTCACTCCCCTCACCCTGTCCCTCTCCCCCTTGGAGAGGGGACCCGCGGGTCATCCGCGAAGCCGAACCGAGCAGACAGAAACCGGTAAAGGCCGACTCGCCCGCGCCGCTCAGCCCTTCGGCGCGCGCGCCCCGAAGATCGCGGTGCCGACCCGGACATGGGTCGCGCCCATCTGGATCGCGGCCGGGTAATCGGCGCTCATCCCCATCGAGAGGATCGGCAGCCCGCAGCGCGCGGCGATGGCCGCCAGCAGGGCGAAATGCGCCGAGGGCGGGTCGTCGGCCGGCGGGATGCACATCAGGCCCTCGATCGCGAGCCCATACGCGTCGCGGCAGGCGGCGAGGAAGGCGTCGGCCTCGGCCGGCGAGACGCCGCCCTTCTGCGGCTCGTCGCCGGTATTGACCTGGACGATGAGCTTCGGCGCGCGCCCGGCCCGCGCGATCTCCTTGGCGAGCGCCGCCGCGAGCGAGGGCCGGTCGAGGGAATGGATGGCGTCGAACAGCTCCACCGCGTCGCGGGCCTTGTTCGATTGCAGCGGGCCGATCAGGTGGACCTCCGCGTCGGGGAAGCGCTCGCGCAGCCCCGGCCACTTGCCCTTGGATTCCTGGACGTAGTTCTCGCCGAACAGCCGCTGCCCCGCCTTCAGCGCCGGCAGGATGCCCTCGGCCGGGACGGTCTTGGAGACGGCGATCAGCGCGACGGAGGCGGGATCGCGCTCGTTGTCCTCGGCCGCCCGGCGGATGCTCGCGCGCACCTCGGCAAGACCGGCGGCGACGTCGGCCTGGCCGACCGGCGGCTTCGCATCGAGGATCTGGCTCTGATCGGTCATGAGCCCTCCTTGCGGCGGCGGCGCCCGGACATCAAGGCCCGCCCCCGCCCTCGCCATCCGTGCCGCCCGCCATATGCTGATGCTCCTCGTCCATGAAGGGAGCCCGGCCCGATGTTCGATACGCCCGCCGACGCCCAGGCCCAGCTCGCGCGCCACCTCTCACGCCCGCAGGTCGAGATGGTGGTCGCGGCGCTGGTGCCGACGCTCGTGTTCCGGCCCCTGCCGAAGGGCGGGGAGCGGCCCGGCGGCACGCGGATCGGCGGGACGCCAGACCTTCCGCCCGGCCTTGCCTGGCCGCGCCGGGCCGTGCCTGCGGACATGGAGGCCATCGCCCGTCGCGGGAACGCGGAGGCCGGCGAGGAGATGCGGCGGCACTTCCGCAAGGAGCTGCCCTACGCCTTCTTCGCGCAGGTCGACCTCGCCGAGGCGCGAGCGCGGGGCGGACCCGCCCCGGACCTGCCGGGCCACGGGCGGCTCCTGTTCTTCTACGACCTCGCCGCCGGTCCCTGGGACACCGGCACCGAATCCGCCCGGGTGATCTGGGACGAGAGCCCGGTCGACAGCCTCGCACCGCAAGCCATGCCGCCGGCCCTCGCGGCGGCGGCGGAAGCCGAGCGGGGGGAGATCGCCAAGAGCAATCGGCAGTTCAAGCTGCCTGCCCCGAAACCGGATGCCGGCACAGCCTATAGCGGCCCGGCTCGGCCGATGCGGCTGCACGCGACCCTGCGTCCGCCAGCGCTCTGGAGCCTGGAGATGGAGGCAGCGCCCACCCTGCAGGCGGCGCTCGCCCGCAGCAGCAACGGCGAGAACCGTTTTCGCGATGCCTACCAGGACGTCTTCGCGAAGGCGTTCGATACGCATGGCGGTGCCGCCGATGAGGGGCGGCGCAACCAGCTCCTCGGCGCGCCCCTGCCCGAGCAGGACGACCCGCGCTTCGCGGCGGAGGTCGTCACGCGCTTCGGCGTGCAGCACCTCGACCGGGAGAGGCGCCAGGCGCACAGCGCCGAGATCGCGGCGGGCGCGCGGACGTGGCGCCTGCTCCTGCAGATCGACGTCGCCGACTTCCAGCAGGAGCGCGCGGAGGGCACGGTCTACTTCCTGATCCGCGCCTCCGATCTCGCCGAGCGGCGCTTCGACCGGGTGATCGCGGTCTACCAGCAGACCTGAACCGCTCACCGCTCCGAACTTGGGGGTAACGGCGCGGTTCGCCACGGGTTGAACCGCAACCAACGTCATTCCGGGGCCGCAACGCGGAACCCGGAATCCATAGCCGCGACCTGCGCCAGGTATGGCTGCATCGGCGGTTCTGGATTCCGGGTTCGCTTGCAGCGCCCCGGAATGACGTCGGTTGGTGATCCGATAGGATATGCCTTGCGCGAAGAGCTTGCCGCTCACCCGAACTCGGAGCCCCGCTGAACCGCCTCAGCGTTGACCCTTCGCCGCGCGGATATGCTAGGTGCCCGCGACGCCCCGCGCGGGCCCGCTCCTCCCCTCGCTGATCCCGGCGCCCCTCGATGACCGATTCCGCACATCCCTCCCCGACGGCGCCCGAGCGCTACAACGCCAAGGATGCCGAGCCGCGCTGGCAGGCGGCCTGGGCGCAGGCCCGGATCTACGAGACGAAGAACGACGACCCGCGCCCGAAATACTACGTGCTCGAGATGTTCCCCTACCCGTCGGGGCGCATCCATATGGGCCACGTGCGCAACTACGCGATGGGCGACGTGGTGGCGCGCTACAAGCGGGCGCGGGGCTTCAACGTGCTCCACCCGATGGGCTGGGACGCCTTCGGCCTGCCCGCCGAGAACGCCGCGATGGAGCGGGGCGTCAACCCGCGCGACTGGACCTACGCCAACATCGCCACCATGCGCGCCCAGCTCCAGGCCATGGGCCTGTCGCTCGACTGGAGCCGCGAGATCGCGACCTGCGACCCCGCCTACTACAAGCACCAGCAGCGCATGTTCCTGGATTTCCTGGGCAAGGGCCTCGTCACCCGCCGCACGGCGAAGGTGAATTGGGACCCGGTCGACCACACCGTGCTCGCCAACGAGCAGGTCATCGACGGGCGCGGCTGGCGCTCGGGCGCGCTCGTCGAGAGCCGCGAGCTGACCCAGTGGTTCTTCAAGATCACCGATTTCGCGCAGGACCTCTACGACGCGCTCGACGGGCTGGAGCGCTGGCCCGAGAAGGTCCGCGTGATGCAGCGGAACTGGATCGGCCGCTCGGAGGGGCTGGAGGTCCGCTTCGCGCTCGACGGCCGGGACGGCGAGATCAAGGTCTACACGACGCGCCCCGACACCCTGTTCGGCGCGCGGTTCCTGGCGGTGGCGGCCGACCACCCGATCGCGGCGCAGGTCGCGGCCTCCTCCCCCGATCTCCAGGCCTTCATCGAGGAATGCCGCCGCATCGGCACCGCCCAGGCCGCCATCGACACGGCCGAAAAGCTCGGGTTCGACACGGGGCTCAAGGTCCGCCACCCCCTCGACCCGGCCTGGCTGCTGCCGGTCTACGTCGCGAATTTCGTGCTGATGGAATACGGCACCGGCGCCGTCTTCGGCTGCCCGGCCCACGACCAGCGCGACCTCGACTTTTCCAACAAGTACGGCCTCGGCAACACGCCGGTGGTCTGCCCCGAGGGGCAGGACGCGCAGAGCTTCGTCATCACCGACACGGCTTTCGACGGCGAGGGGCGGATGATCAATTCCCGCTTCCTCGACGGCATGACCACCGACGAGGCCTTCAAGGCCGTGGCGAACCGGCTGGAGAACGAAGTGCTGGCCAGTGCGCCCGTGGGCGAGCGCAAGGTGCAGTTTCGGCTCCGCGACTGGGGCGTCTCGCGCCAGCGCTACTGGGGCTGCCCGATCCCGATCATCCATTGCGCCGATTGCGGCCCCGTGCCGGTGCCCGTCGCCGACCTGCCGGTCGCGCTGCCCGAGCACGTCTCCTTCGACGTGCCCGGCAATCCGCTGGAGCGCGACGAAGCCTGGCGCGCGGTCCCCTGCCCGGCCTGCGGCGCGCCGGCGCGCCGCGAGACCGACACGATGGACACCTTCGTCGACTCGTCCTGGTACTACGCCCGCTTCACGGCGCCCTGGCTCTCGGATGCACCCACCGACCGGGTGGCCGTCGACCGCTGGCTCGCCGTCGACCAGTATATCGGCGGCATCGAGCACGCGATCCTGCACCTGCTCTACGCCCGCTTCTTCATGCGGGCGATGCAGGCGACGGGCTGGTCCGGGGTCTCCGAGCCCTTCGGCGGGCTCTTCACCCAGGGCATGGTCGTCCACGAGACCTACAAGGACGCGGCCGGCGCCTGGGTGGCGCCGGCGGAGATCCGCATCGCCAGCGAGGCGGGCGAGCGCCGGGCCATCCACGTGCGGACGAACGAGCCGCTCGCCATCGGCGCCATCGAGAAGATGTCGAAGTCGAAGCGGAACGTGGTCGATCCCGACGACATCATCGCGAGCTACGGCGCCGACACCGCCCGCTGGTTCATGCTCTCGGACTCGCCGCCGGAGCGCGACGTGATCTGGAGCGAGGAGGGCGTGCAGGGCGCCGCCCGCTTCGTGCAGCGGGTCTGGCGGCTCGTCTCGGCGGCCGCCTCCGCCTCAGGTGCCGGCGGCGCGGATTCAGGCCTGCGCAAGGCCGCCCACAAGGCGCTCGCCGCGGTGGAGGAGGATGTCGAGCGCCTGCGCTTCAACCGCTGCGTGGCGCACATCTACACCCTGGCCAACGCGCTGGAAGAGGCGCTGAAGGGCCCGGTCTCGGTGGGAGCGGCGGACGAGGCCGCCGGCATCCTCGTCCAGCTCATCGCTCCGATGATGCCCCACCTCGCCGAGGAATGCTGGCGGGCGCTCGGCCGCGAGGGCCTCGTGGCGCAGGCCCCCTGGCCGGCGGTGGAGCGGGACCTGCTCGTGGAGGACAGCGTCACCCTCCCCGTTCAGCTCAACGGCAAGAAGCGCGCGGACGTCACCGTGCCTCGCGACGCCGACAATGCGACGGTCGAGGCCCTGGTGCTGACCTCCGAGGAGGTGCGGCGGGCGCTCGAGGGCCGGGTCCCGCGCAAGGTCATCGTGGTGCCGGGACGGATCGTGAACCTGGTGGTGTGAGGGATTGGGGCGGATCCGGTTCAGCGTCCGTGCGAACTGCAGGCCACCCCGATTTGTCATTCCGGGGCCGCGTAGCGGAGCCCGGAACCCAGAACCGCTGACGCGGCAAGCTGAAGCATTGTCAGCGGCTCTGGGTCCCGGGCTCGCCTGCGGCGCCCCGGGATGACAAGCTTGGTTTGTTGCCCGCCTCGCCGATCCATTTGAGGGCGCTCTCCGCCCCTCCGCCCGCAAAGTCCCGCCTGACGCCAAGCCCCCGAAAACCGCTTCTCTCCGATACGCTTAAGCCTCCCTTAACCATGATCGCGCATCGTCGACTCGGGTTCGGCTCCCTCCGGGCGGCCGGATCGATCAGGCGGAGACGGGTACGATGGCCGAGGCGGCGCTGCAGGTGCACAGGGAGCTGAGCTCCGAGATCGTGCGGCGTCTGGTGGCGCGCCCCATCCGCATCGACGCGCGCGGAAGCGCGGTGATCCCGGCCGAGACCGTCGTGACGCAGCCCGAGCCGGCCGCGGCCGCGGTCGAGGCGCCGCGCGAGGAGGTCGAACCCGCCGTCTCCGGCGAGCTCGCCCGCCTGCGCACCGAGATGACGCTGATGAAGGCGGTGCTTGAGGCCGAGCGCCGCGAGACCGCGCGCCTGCGCGCCTGCATCGAGGACGTCGCGACGCCGGGTCCCGTGCTGGACGACGCCCGCGCTACCCGCGACCGCTGGGCGACCCTGGTCGACCGGCTGCTCCACGCGCCGCGTTGAGCGCGGTCCCGCAGGCAAGATCCGCCCGTCAGGTCCCACGTCACACAACCGGGAGACGGCCATGAGCGCCCGCTGCTCGCTCGTCGTCAACGGCAAGTCCGTCCGCATCGCCACGGGCGACATGCCGGTCGAGGCGGCGCTGGCCGAGGGCATGATCGCACCGATGTCCGGCCAGGGCGCGGCGCCGGCGGCTCGCCGCCTCGGGGCGCGCGGCCATCGCGGCGAGGCGGACCGGCTCGACCTGCCCCGCCCGAGCTCCGCCGACGCGAGCCTCCTCCCCCGCCGCGAAACCGCGCCCGTGCCGCAGGTCCGGCGCGCCGGAACGCTCACGCAGGTCCGGGCGCTCGGCCCGCGCGTGTTCGAGGTGGTGGTGACCCTGACCCGACGCCTGGCCTACGAGCCGGGCCACCAGGTCGTCGTCACGTTCGAGGGTTTCGAGCCGCTCACCTTGAGCCCGACCCTGCGGGTCGACGGCGCGGCGGAGCTGAACGAGCTCGTCTTCCACCTCGCCCGCGACCAGGGCCCCGTCGCCGCGGCCCTCGCGGACGGAATGGCGCTAGGGCATCCGGTCAAGGTGAAGGGTCCGGTCGGGCGGGGTCATTACCGGCCCGGCGGCGGCCGCCTCGTCCTCGTGGCGAGCGGCACCGGCTTTGCCGCGATCTGGGTCATCGCGCACGCCGCCCGCTACATCGAGCCGGCCCGCGAGGTCGTCCTCATCGCGGGTGCCCGCGACCCTCTCGACCTCTACATGCGCCCGTCCCTCGACTGGCTTCGGGCGACGGGCCTCGCCCGCCTCGTCCTCGTGGCGGACCGGCACCGCCAGCGCCCGCCGGACGTGCGGCCGGGACCGTTGACCGCCCACCTCCCCTCGCTGCGCGCGACGGACGTGGTTCACGTGGCCGGGGATGCGGCGACGGTCGGAGCCGTCGAGGTGCTGGCCGCCTCGGTCGGGGCGCGGTGCTATCCGGCCTCACTCGGGGCCTGACGGCCGAAAACCTATCCCGTCAAACAGCTTGGCCACAATGAGCGCGTCCCCTCCCCACAGGGGGGAGGAGAGCGCCGCGCGCCTCACCCTACCCGAACCCGCCAGATCTCCTCGGCATATTCCCGCATCGAGCGGTCCGAGGAGAACCAGGCCATCCGGGCCGTGTTGAGGATGGCCGAGCGCCACCAGGCCTTCGGCTTGTTCCAGGCGTCGTCGACCTCGCGCTGCACCCGCCAGTAATCGTCGAAATCGACGGTGAGCAGGTAGCGATCGTTGTGGCGCAGGTCGTCGACGAGCGGCCGGAAGCGGCTGCGATCGTCGGGCGAGAAGCCGCCGGAGCCGATCAGGTCCAGGGCCGCGGCGAGGCGCGGCGAGGCCGCGATCGCCTTGGCCGGGTAGCCGGGCTCGGCCGCGCGCGCCTGGACGCCCGCCGCGTCGAGGCCGAAGATGAAGATGTTCTCCGCACCCACATGGTCGCGGATCTCGATATTGGCGCCGTCCAGCGTGCCGATGGTGAGCGCGCCGTTGAGGGCCAGCTTCATGTTGCCGGTTCCCGAGGCCTCCATGCCGGCCGTCGAGATCTGCTCGGAGAGGTCGGCGGCCGGGATGATCGCCTCGGCGAGGCTCACCGAGTAGTTCGGCAGGAACACGACCTTGAGGCGGCCGGCCACGTCCGGATCGTCGTTGACGACCTTCGCGACGTCGCAGGCGAGCTTGATGATGAGCTTGGCCTGGACGTAGCTCGGCGCCGCCTTGCCGCCGAAGATTTTCACCCGCGGCGTCCAGTCCCGGTTCGGATCGGCCTTGATCGCCTGGTAGAGCGCCACGGTCTCGACGACGTTCAGGAGCTGGCGCTTATACTCGTGGATGCGCTTGATCTGGACGTCGAACAGGGCGGAGGGATCGATGCTGATGCCGGTGCGGTCCGTCACGATCCGGGCGAGCGCCTCCTTGCGGGAGCGCCGCACGGCCGCGTAGCGGGCCTGGAAGCCGGCATCGCCCGCGTAGTCGGCGAGGCCCTGCAGGGCCTCCGGATCGTCGAGGACGCGGGCGCCCACCGCCTCGACGGCGAGCCTGGTCAGGTCCGGGTTGGCGTTGTGCAGCCAGCGGCGGAAGGTGATGCCGTTGGTCTTGTTGACGATCTTGTCGGTGTCCAGCGCGTGCAGGTCCTTGAACACCGTCGAGCGCATCAGGTCGGTGTGGAGCGCCGAAACGCCGTTGACCCGCCGCGCGCCGTGGAAGGCGAGGTGGCCCATGCGCACGCGCTTGCCGTGGGATTCGTCGATCAACGAGACGGAGGCGAGATGGGCGGCATCGGCCCGGCCGTGGCGGCCCTGCTCCTCCAGGTGCATCCAGTTGATGAGATAGATGATCTGCATGTGGCGCGGCAGCAGCCGCTCCATCAGCTCGACCGACCAGGTCTCAAGCGCCTCCGGCAGGAGGGTGTGGTTGGTGTAGCCCAGGGTGTTCGTCGTGATGTGCCAGGCATCCTCCCAGACGAGGCCGTGATCCTCGAGGAGGAGCCGCATCAGCTCGGGCACGGCGATCGCCGGATGGGTGTCGTTGAGCTGGATCGCGGCGTGGTCGGGCAGCGTGCGCAGGTCGCCGCGCTCGGTGACGTGGCGGCGGACGAGATCCTGCAGCGAGGCCGAGGTGAAGAAGTATTCCTGGCGCAGGCGCAGCTCCTGGCCGGCATCCGAGGAATCGCTGGGGTAGAGCACCCGCGAGATCGCCTCGGCCCGGGCGCGGGCGGACACCGCGCCGACATGATCGCCGCCGTTGAAGCGGGCGAGCTCGACGGGCGCCTCGGCCTCGGCCTTCCAGAGGCGCAGCGTGTTGACGTGCTTGCCCCGCCAGCCGACGACGGGCACGTCGTGGGCGACGGCGAGCACCGTCTCGGCCGGCTGCCAGTGGCGGCGGATCACGCCCTCCGAGATCGCCGACATGGTGACGTGGCCGCCGAAGCCGATCGTGTAGGTCGATTCCGGCCGGGCGAACTCCCAAGGATTGCCCTCGGCGAGCCAGGTCTCGGGGGCCTCCTTCTGCCAGCCGTCCTCGAGCGACTGCTTGAACAGGCCGTGGTCGTAGCGGATGCCGTAGCCGATCGCCGGAATCGAGAGGCTCGCCATGCTCTCCATGAAGCAGGCAGCGAGGCGGCCGAGGCCGCCATTGCCGAGCGCCGCGTCGGGCTCGGCCGCCTCCACGTCGCCGAGATCGACGCCGAGGTCCTTCAGCGCGGCCCGCGTCGTCTCCACGAGACCGAGATTGTTCATGGCGTCGGACAGGAGCCGCCCGATCAGGAATTCCAGGGAGAGGTAATAGACGCGCTTGTGCGGGATCGCCTTGGCGCTCGAATCCATGCAGGCGTCGACGATGCGGTCGCGCAGCGCCAGGGCGGTGGCGGCGAACCAGTCGCGCTCGCGGGCGGTCGCCGGAGTCTTGCCGATGACGTAGGCGAGCTTGCCCAGGATCGCCTCGCGCAGGTCGGCGACGGGATCGCCCGACGTTGCCTTGGCGGGCGCCGCCCAGGTCGCGTTGGGGGGTGCTTCGATGGGGCGCCGGCTGGCGGAAGGCGCGGCCTTGGCGGTCGCAGCGCCGCTCTTGGGCGCGATCAGGACATCGTTCAGCACGTGCAGTTCCCCCAGTATCGCGGCCGAAGCGCGAAACAACGCTGCGAAACCCACCCCGCTTCTGGCGGCGGTGGTCGGATCTCGCTGCATCCCGCCGGCATCGTGGGTCCAGGGCGCCGCCATGTCGAGGCGGCGCGGGTCTGGAGCCCGGTCTGCAAACGTTGTGCCCGGACGCTGTGTCACGATCGACACAGGTTAAGAATGTCGCATGCGGGCGCGGCGCAATTTTGTCCGACCTCGCCTTGATATCTCCTTGAATCGCACCATCGGATGAACGGCCCGTACATCGGCCGAGAGAAGGCTGCCGGGCTGTCGAAAAAAGCCACACCGGCACGGGACGGACGACCCCGGCCCGGGAAGACAGGACAAGGCCAGGGGCGACGGACGGGTCGCCTCGCCGATCGACAATCGTTAGGAAAGCCCCGGCGCGAGGATGGCTCGGGGAGCGACGCATGGCGGAGACGGTCTGGTGGAAGCGCGGGACCGTCTATCAGGTCTATCCGCGCTCGTTCCAGGACACGAACGGCGACGGGGTCGGCGACCTCAAGGGCATCACGCAGCGGCTCGACTACCTCGCCTGGCTCGGCGTCGACGCCCTCTGGATCTCGCCCTTCTATCCCTCGCCCATGGCGGATTTCGGCTACGACGTGGCCGATTATTGCGGGGTCGACCCGCTGTTCGGGACGCTGGCCGATTTCGACGAGCTCGTGGCGGAGGCCCATCGGCGGCGGCTCAAGGTCATCCTCGACTTCGTGCCCAACCATTCCTCGATCGCGCACCCCTGGTTCGAGGAGAGCCGCGCCTCCCGCGAGAACCCCAAGCGCGACTGGTACATCTGGCGCGATCCGGCGCCCGATGGCGGCCCGCCCAACAACTGGATCAGCAATTTCGGGGGGCTGGCCTGGACCCGCGACGAGGCCACGGGCCAGTACTATTACCACGCCTTCCTGCGCGAGCAGCCCGACCTCAACTGGCGCAACCCGGCGGTGCGCGAGGCCATGCACGAGGCGCTGCGCTTCTGGCTGGAGCGCGGCGTCGACGGGTTCCGGGTTGACGTGATCTGGCACCTGATCAAGGACGAGGGCTTTCGCGACAATCCGGAGAACCCCGCCTGCCTGCCGGGCGAGCCGGAGATCAACCGCTTCGTGCAGGTCCATTCCGCCGACCAGCCCGAGGTGCTGGACGTCATCGCCGGGATGCGCCGCGTGCTGGCCCCTTACGGCGAGCGCGTGCTCATCGGCGAGATCTACCTGCCGATCGACCGGCTGGTGACCTATTACGGGCCGGACCTCTCGGCCGCCGACCTGCCCTTCAACTTCCAGCTCCTGCAGACGCCCTGGCAGGCCGACGCCATCGCGGCCGTCGTCGAGGCCTACGAGGCGGCGCTGCCGCCGGGCGGCTGGCCGAACTGGGTGCTGGGCAACCACGACCGCCCGCGCATCGCGGCGCGCGTCGGCGAAGCCCAGGCGCGGATCGCCGCGATCCTGCTCCTGACGCTGAGGGGCACGCCGACCCTCTATTACGGCGACGAGCTGGGCTTCGGGCATGTCGCGATCCCGGCCGACCGGGTGCAGGACCCGTGGGAGCACAACGAGCCGGGCCACGGCCGCGACCCGGAACGCACGCCGATGCAGTGGGACGGGAGCCCGAATGCCGGCTTCAGCGAGGCCGAACCCTGGCTGCCGCTGAGCCCGGACGCCGTCTCGCGCAACGTCGAGGCCCTCTGCGACGATCCCGGCTCGATCCTGACCCTCTACCGCCACCTGCTCCACCTGCGCCGCGAGCAGGATGCCCTGTCGGTGGGCAGCTTCCGGCTGGTCGAGGACCGGATTGAGGACGTCTTCGCCTACGAGCGGGCGGCCGGCGAGGTCACCATCCGCGTGGTGCTCAATTTCGGCGCCGAGGAACGGGCCGTGCCCCTGCCGGAGGGGAGGCGCTGGACGATCCTCCTCTCGACCCATGCGGGGCGGGCCCGCACCAAGCTGTCGCGGCAAGCCGAACTCGCGGCGAACGAGGGGCTGGTGCTTCTCGCCGAAGGTTCGTGACGCTCTCCAGATAGGCCGGTTCGGCCAGTCATCTGCTCGTTCGGCAAAGAGAGCGCAGGTGACGGCGTTCCCGCAGCCGTAGCATCTTCGCCCGCCCCGCTTTGTCATTCCGGGGCTGCGCAGCAGAACCCGGAACCCAGAGCCGCCAACGCGTCAAGCTGGAGCACAACCTGAGTGTCTGGGTTCCGGGCTCGCCGGAGCCTGTCCTTGGACTGGCCGAAGGCCAAATCCGGGGGGCGCCCCGGAATGACAACCGCTGGGGAAGTCGGCGGCGACCACCCAGCAGCCCAAACACACAACCGCACTGCAGCAAGGAACAACGGAAACTTAACCGTGACCATGGCCTGGATTGTGCACTGCGGCGGAACAAGGCGATCTTCGGAGCGTTCCCATGTCGGCGGCGATCATGGCCTCTCTCGCCCGGCCCAGGCGGACCTTCACAGGCGAGTATCCCGGCATGTCATCTGCGGTGGCTGGTGATCGCGACGCGTTGGACGAAGCACCGCCCACGAACGCCGATCCCCTCAGGCCGATTGGCCAGGCACTCGCCGCGGGCCTGCGCTCCCGCATCCTCTACGCCACCCCGGAGATGGCCGACTTCGTGAAGACGGGCGGCCTCGGGGAGGTCGCCGGCTCGCTGCCGCGGGCGCTGCGCCGCCACTACGACGTGCGCGTCCTGATCCCGGGCTACCGGCAGGTCGTCGACCGCTTCGAGCAGATCCCGGTCGTGGCCCACCTTCCCGGCCGCGCCGGAGTGCCGCCCTGCGATCTCGGCCTCGTCGAGATGGGCGACGGTCTGAAGGTCTACGTCCTCCTCAGCCTCGACCTCTACCAGCGGGACGGGACGCCCTACGGCGACGCCGCGGGCGATTTTCGCGACAACGACTTGCGCTTCGCCCGCCTCAGCCTCGCGGCGGCCGAGATCGCGCGCGGCATCGATCCCGCCTGGGCGGCCGATCTCCTGCACCTGAACGACTGGCAGGCGGCACTCGCCCCGGCCTACCTCGCCTGGGGCGGCGAGCGGGTGCCGAGCGTCCTGACGATCCACAACCTCGCCTACCAGGGCCTCTTCCCGACCGACGCGCTCGGCCGCCTCGGCGTGCCCGACGACGCCTTCCAGATCGACGGCGTCGAGTTCTACGGGCAGCTCTCCTTCCTCAAGGCCGGCATCTTCTACGCCTCGCACGTCACCACGGTCAGCGAGACCTATGCCCGCGAGATCCTGACCCCGGAGGCGGGCTGCGGCCTCGACGGGCTCCTGCGCACCCGCGCCGGCCAGGGCCGGGTGGCCGGAATCCTCAACGGCATCGACGAGAGCTGGGACCCGCGCACCGACCCGCACCTCGCCACCCGGTTCGAGGCCGACGACTGGAAGGGCAAGCGCGCCAACGCCGAGACCGTGCGCCGCCAGTTCGGCCTCGCGGTCTCGCGCGGGCCACTCTTCGCCATCGTCTCGCGCCTCGTCCACCAGAAGGGGATCGACCTCAGCCTCGCCGCCGCCGAGACCATCCTGGCCGAGGGCGGCCAGCTCGTGGTGATCGGCCAGGGCGAGAGCCGCTTCGAGGGGGCGCTGCGCGACCTCGCCCGGCGTCGCCCCGATGCCGTCGGGGTCCATGTCGGGTTCCAGGAGAAGGACGCCCGCCGGATGTTCGCGGGCAGCGACTTCCTGCTGATGCCCTCCCGCTTCGAGCCCTGCGGGCTCGCGCAGATGTACGCCCAGCGCTTTGGCTCCCTGCCGATCGTGCGCCGCACCGGGGGCCTCGCCGACACCGTCGAGGACGGCGTGACGGGCTTCACCTTCGGCGAGGCCTCGCCGAAGGGTTTCGCCGGAGCGATTCGCCGGGCGCTCGAAACCTTCACCCAGAAGAAGCGGCTCAACGCCATGCGCCGCCGGGCGATGTCGCGCTCGTTCGGCTGGGATGGCGCGGCGATGAACTACTCGGCGCTCTATGCGCGGGCGTTCGGCAACGGTCCGATCCTGCGACGGCAGGTGGCTTAGCGCCTCTCCTCCTTTGTGGGGAGGAGTTGGAGGTGGGGTGGCTCCGCTGGCCTCGACACAGGGTCACCCAGCCACCCCCACCCTCGATCCCTCCCCACAAGGGGGCGGGAGAAGCCCAACTCACGCCGCTTCGAGCAATCGCCGCGCGATGACCTGGGCCTGGATCTCGGCCGCGCCCTCGAAGATCGAGAGGATGCGGGCGTCGCAGAGCACGCGGCTCACCGCATATTCCAGCGCGAAGCCGTTGCCGCCGTGGATCTGGAGGGCGTTGTCGGCCGCCGCCCAGGCAACGCGGGCGCCGAGCAGCTTGGCCATGCCCGCCTCAAGGTCGCAGCGCTTGCCCTCGTCTTTCTCGCGGGCCGAGAAGTAGGTGAGCTGGCGGGCGATGTTGATCTCCACCGCCATCATCGCGAGCTTGTCGGCGACGCGGGGGAAGTTCACGAGCGCCTTGCCGAACTGGACCCGCTCCTCGGCGTAGCGCAGGCCGAGATCGAGGGCCGATTGCGCGACGCCGACGGCGCGGGCCGCGGTCTGGATGCGGGCGGATTCGAAGGTCTGCATGAGCTGGGCGAAACCCTTGCCCTCGACCTCGCCGAGGAGGTTGCCCGCCGGCACCTTGAACCCGTCGAAGGCGAGCTCGTACTCCTTCATGCCGCGGTAGCCGAGCACCTCGATCTCGCCGCCCGACAGGCCCTCGACCGGAAAGGGGGTCTCGTCGGAGCCGCGTGGCTTCTCGGCGATGAGCATCGAGAGGCCGCGATGGCCCTTCTCCTCGGGCTTGGTGCGGACCAGCACGGTCATGATGTCCGCGCGCACGGGGTGCGTGATCCAGGTCTTGTTGCCCGATATCGTCCAGTGGTCGCCGTCCTTGACCGCTTTGGTGCGCAAGCTTGCGAGGTCGGAGCCGGTGTTCGGCTCGGTGAAGACGGCCGTGGGCAGGATGTCGCCCGAGGCGATGCCGGGCAGGAAGCGCTGCTTCTGCTCCTCGGTGCCGCCGCACAGGATGAGCTCGGCCGCGATCTCGGAGCGGGTGCCGAGCGAGCCGACGCCGATATAGGCGCGCGAGAGCTCCTCGGAGACGACGCACATCGAGATCTTGGGCAGGCCCATGCCGCCGTATTCCTCGGGGATGGTCAGGCCGAAGACGCCGAGCTCGGCCATCTTGGTGACGATCTCCATCGGGATGTAGTCGTTCTTCAGGTGCCATTCGTGGGCGTGCGGCGCGACCTCGGCGAGGCCGAAGCGGCGCATCTCGGAGCGGATCGCCTCCATGTCCTCGTCGAGGCCGGAATGGCCGATCGTGGCCGATCCGCCGTTGTCGCGGATGCGGGCGACCAGCGCCGCGCGGTTCTCCGTCGTGTTGCCCTCGGCGATCAGCGTCTCCACCGCCGCGTTGCGGAACTTCGCGACCTCGCGGGCGCCGAGCCCGAGGGAGCCCGTCGGGCGCACCATCTCGCCCTGGCTCATCGGGATGCCCGAGAACATCTGGTCGAGGTACTCGCCGAGCCCGATCCTCACGAGCAGGGTCTCGGTCTCGCCGAGCTGCCCGGATTCCTGCAGCCGGGCCGCGTAGGCGGCGAGCTCGCGCACGCCCTCGCCGTAGGTCGCGAGCCAGGCCAGCCCGTGGGCGGCGTGCTGCTCGGTCTCCAGCTTCTCGGCCGAGACCTTGCCCTCGGCCGACAGGACCTTGGTCCGCACCCGGCGCGTCGCCTCGGCGACGAGGCCCATCGCGGCCTCGCCGGCCTCCCGGGCGAGGCTGACGAGATCCTGCGGCTGCGTGGAGATCGCGGGGGATGCGGACATGAGTTCGCTCGCTGAAAGAGAAGGCTCTGCTTCAAGTCATTATAGGCAGGTTTGCCGGTACTGTAGAGGCGCTTCGCCGCAGCTTTGCGCCTCTCCGCATTGAACTTTGTATTCAGCCGCGACTGGCGATGGCGACGCCGAGCGCCGCGATGACCATCCCTACGATTTGCAGGGGCACCAGCACCTCGCCGAACAGGCCGTAGGCCATCAGGGCCGAGACGGGCGGCACGAGGAAGAAGAGCGAGGCGACGCCCGCCACAGCGCCGCGCCGGATCAGCACCATCAGGAGCAGGATGCCGGCGACCGAGTTGACGAGGATCGACCAGGCGAGCCCGAACCAGAACGGGGCCGAGAGGTCGAAATGCCCGGGCTCCAGGACGAGCGCCACCGGCGCCGACAGAACGGCCGCGGCGAGGAACTGGATCGTGGCGTTGGCGAGCAGATCCGCCTCGCCGGCCTGGCGCTTCTGCCAGAGGGTGCCGAGCGTCATCGCCGCCATCGCGCCGAGGCAGATGCCGAGCGCGGGCAGCGGGATGCCGGAAGGGCCGACCGCGCCGAGCTTGGGCGCGAGCACGAGGAGGGCGCCGGCAAAGCCCGTCACGATGCCGAACCAGCGCCGGCCGCTGACGCGCTCGCCCAGCAGCGGCCCGGCGAGCATGGCGGTCAGCAGCGGCTGCAGGCTGCCGACGAGGGCCGCGATCCCGGCCGGCAGCCCGCGATCGACCGCCCAGAAGACGCCCATCACGTAGAGCCCCTGCATGAACACGCCCGCGACCAGGGCATCGCGCCAGCCCGCGCGGTCCCGGGGCCAGCGCGCGCCGGTGGCGAAGGCGAGGCCAGCCAGGACGAGGGCGACCCCGGTCACGCGAATGCCGACGAAGCTGAGGGGATCGGCGTAGGGCACCACGAAGCGCGCGGCGACGAAGCCCGTCGCCCAGATCAGGACGAAGAGGCCGGGAATGAGGGCGGGGGTGCGCTGGCCGTGGGACATGGTTGCGGCGCAGGCACCACAGCCGCGGGGCGAAGACAACCCGCGGCGGCGACGATCCTGCGGGAGCCCTGCGCGGGGCATTGCGTTACGCCAACTCCATCCAAGCCGTGTAGAGACCCGCGAGGGGCCGGAGCCGCCGCCCGGTTCCGCGCCTTCGGCCAGAGAGGAGAACCCCGTCGCCCGTGTCCCGTCTCCGCGCCAGCCTCGACGTCGCGGCGATCGCCGCGCAACGCTTCGTCGCCCATGACGGCTGGGCCATCGCGAGCCATATCGCGCTCTCGATCCTGACCTCGCTGTTTCCGTTCCTGATCCTGCTCGCGGCGCTCGCCGGCCTGTTCGGCTCGAAGTCGCTCGCCGACGAGGCCGGCGTGCTCATCTTCGATGCCTGGCCCCGCGAGGTCGCGAGCCCCATCGTCGGCGAGATGCACCGGGTGCTCACCGAGCAGCGCGGCGGGGTGCTGACGCTCGGCGCCCTGCTCGCCCTGTACTTCTCGTCCTCGGGCGTCGAGAGCCTGCGGGTCGGGCTGAACCGGGCCTACGGGTTGCGCGAGGGCCGACCCTGGTGGCTGACGCGGCTGGAATCGATCGCCTACGTCGTCTGCGGGGCGCTCGCGATGCTCGCCTTCGCGCTCCTCGTCGTGCTGGGGCCGCTGATCTGGCGCAAGGTGCTCGACGTGGCGCCGGGCCTCGAACCGCTGAGCCTCACCGTCGCGATCGCGCGCATCGCCATCACCGCGACGCTGATCGCCGTCGTCCTCGTCATCGCGCACAAGTTCGTCGCGGCCGGGCGGCGCTCCTTCGCGGCGGTGCTGCCGGGCATCGCGGTGACGCTGATGCTGTGGTTCCTCGCCGGCCTCGGCTTCGGCTACTACCTCGACCGCTTCTCCAGCGCCTACGCCTCGACCTATGGCGGGCTCGCCACCGCGATGGTGTTCCTCGTCTTCCTCTACTGGCTGGCGGCGATGTTCCTGTTCGGCGGCGAGATCAACGGCACCGTCATCGCCGCGCGGCGCCGGCGGCTCCAGGCCAAGATGCAGGCGCGGCAGGCGGAGGCGCGGCCGCTGTGACGAGGATGGGTCGAGCGCTTTCCCCTCCCCCTTGTGGGAAGGGTGATTGCAGATGAGGTGGCTCGTTGGCCGGCGGCCTCTATGGCACCCCCTTTGTCATTCTGGGGCTGCGCAGCAGAGCCCGGAACCCAGAACCGCTGACGGTTCTCAAGCTTGCCATGTCGGCGGTTCTGGGTTCCGGGCTCGCCTGACAACGCCCCGGAATGACAAAGAGGGTTGAAGACCTCCATCTACAATCGTCCGACCTTGTGGGGACGGGTTGAGGGTGGGGGTGGTTCCGCTTGGTGAGCGGGCGGGTCACCCAGCCGCCCCCACCTCCAACTCCTCCCCACAAGGGGGAGGAGAGTACGTCAGCGCTTTCCTCACGCGGCCAGCGGCAGCGCCTCGTCCGTTTCCGCCGCGCCGGCCATGAACTGGGCCCGGGCGAGATCGGCGAAGCGGCCGTTCTGGGCCACCAGCTCCTCGAAGCTGCCCGACTCGACGATCCGGCCCTCGTGGAAGACGAGGATGCGGTCGGCGTTGCGGATCGTCGCGAGGCGGTGGGCGATGACGAAGGTGGTGCGGCCCTCCATCACGGCCTCCAGCGCGCCCTGGAGCTTGCGCTCGGTGGTGGCGTCGAGCGCGCTCGTCGCCTCATCGAGGATCAGCACCGGCGGGTTCTTGAGGAGCGCGCGGGCGATCGAGAGGCGCTGGCGCTCGCCGCCGGACAGCGAGCGGCCGCGCTCGCCGATGATCGTGTCGAGGCCGTCCGACTGCCGGGCCATGAACTCGGTGGCCTGGGCACGATCGAGCGCGTCGAGCATCTCGGCATCGGTCGCGTCGGGGCGGCCGACCTGAAGGTTCTCGCGGATCGAGCGGGCGAACAGCATCGGCTCTTGGAAGACGACCCCGATGTTGTGGCGCAGCGACGAGAGGCCGATGTCGCGGATGTCGGTGCCGTCGATGCGGATCGCGCCGCTCTCCGGGTCGAAGGCGCGGTGCAGGAGGCCGAGCGTCGTCGACTTGCCCGAGCCCGTGGTGCCCACGAGCGCCACCGTCTCGCCGGCCTGCGCCGTGAAGGAGACGTCGTCCACGGCCTTGCGGCGCGGCGTGTAGGAGAAGCCGACGTTCTCGAAGGAGACCTCGCCCTCGAACCGCGCGACCTGGCGGGCGTTCGGGCGGTCGTGGACGGCCGGCATCGTGTCGAGGATCTCGAAATACTCGGCGATCTTCGGGGTCTGCTGGAACAGGCCGTTGATGCAGGTGGCGACCTGGTCGAGGCGCGAGACCAGCATGGTGGCCAGGCTCATGAAGGCGACGACCTCGCCGACCGTGGCCATCCCGTGCTGATGGAGCACGATGCCGGTGATGAAGATCGCGGTCATGGTCAGCGTCGCCGAGGCGCGGGTCGCCACGTTGGCGAGCGCCCACCAGGACAGGACCGGGATCTGGGCCGCGAGCAGGTTGCGGATGATGCCGTGCATCGCGTCCTTCTCGGCCTTGGCGCGAGTGAAGGACTGGATGACCGCGACGTTGCCGAGCGCGTCCGAGGCGTGCTCGGCGAGGCCCGACTGGTAGGCCTCGACCCGGCCCTGCAGGGTCTCGGTGCGGCGCATCACGAAGGTGGTCAGCGCCGTGAAGACGAGGACCAGCACGACGAGGATGAGGCCGAGCTGCCAGTTGACGAACAGCGTCAGCGGCAGGAGCACGCCGAGCGAGACCACGGCGACGAAGTGGTCGCGGAAGAAGCCGAGCCAGAGCCAGAACATGCCGTTCGTGCCCTCCAGCATCGCCTTGAGGACGCGGCCGGAATGGTTCGCCGAGTGGAAGGCGAGCGGCAGTTCGAGGACGTGCTCGAAGTAGTTCGCCATCGCCGCGAGGCGCTGGCGGTGGGCGAGCCGGTCGGCGTGGAGCGCGATGGTGACGCCGGCCGCGATCGTGAACAGGCCGAACCCGACCCAGGCCGCGATCAGCGGCAGCAGGGTCGCGAAGGTGTTCGAGCCGCTGTTGAGATGCGTCAGCTTGTCGATGATGCGCCCCATGAGCAGGGGCTCGGCGAAGGCCGCCACCGCCAGCGCCACGTTGGCGAGGGCGAGCATGGCGGCGAGCCGCCGGTCGGGACCCAGAAGCCCCATGACCCGTGCGTACAGACGAATCAGCGACATGGTGGAAAGCGCTCCGATGCCAACCCTGCGCGCGGCCCGTGTGACCCGGGCTTGACGCTCAATCTTTCGCTCAAGGGCTTCTCGCTGGCCGGACGGCCATCAACCCCTTGGGCGTGATCGGCTTATGGCAGGCGCTCCCTGAACGGCGAATGACACGAAAGCAGGACCCTGCGCGATCTTTTTTACGGTTCGTTCAGCCCGATTCCCTAACCCTTGTAGGCAGCGCCTCCGGGTGCGCCCACTCACGCGGCCTCAACGCCGCCGTTCAGGCACCCCGTCATGGATCTCGCAACAGGTGTCGGCCTGCTCGGCGGCCTCGCCACCGTCTTCACGCTGATCATGATCGATGGCGGCAACTTCGCCGCCTATTTCGACAAGCACGCGGTGATCGTGATCTTCGGCGGCGCCACGGCCGCGACGATGATGCGCTTCCCCTTCTCGACCATCGCCCACGGCCTGCCGATGGGCCTGCGCTTCGCCTTCACCATGCGCTCGATCAAGCCGCCGGAGCTGATCGAGGAGATCACCAAGATCGCCGACGTGGTGCGCAAGTCCGGCCCGATGGCGCTCGAGAACATGGAGATCTCGGACCCGTTCCTGGCGCAAGGCGCGCGCTACATCGCCGACGGCTACGACCGCGAGTTCATCCGCGACACGATGGAGCGGGACCGCGACAACTTCCTGATGCATCTCGACGAGGGCTCGAAGATCTATCGTGCCTTCGGGGACTGCGCCCCGGCCTGGGGCATGATCGGCACCATCCTCGGAATGGTGACCATGTTCGCCAACATGTCCGACCCCTCGAAGCTCGGGCCGGCCATGGCGACCGCGCTGCTCGCCACCCTCTACGGGGCGCTGCTCGCGAACATGATCACCCTGCCGATCGCCGACAAGCTGCACGTCAAGCTCGAGGAGGAGGACGTCTCCCGCTCGATCATCATCGACGGCATCCTGCTCATCCGCGATTCGAAGAGCTCGTCGCTCGTGCGCGAGATGCTGATCGCCTACCTGCCGCACAACCACCGCGAAGACCTCGCGGCCGAAGCGGCCTGAGGAGGGGCGCGCGCCGTGGCCAAGAAGAAGCGCGGCGGGGCGCATGGCGGGCACGGCTGGTTCGTGACCTTCGCCGACCTGATGGCGCTGCTCATGAGCTTCTTCGTCATGATCGCCGCCTACTCGACGCAGGACCAGAAGAAGCTCCAGGCGGTGGCGGGCTCGATGCGCGACGCCTTCGGCGTCAACAAGGAATCCCGCTTCTCCGGCATCATCGAGAAGGACGGGATGCCGAGCGCCGACAAGCTCCAGCACCTGCGCGACGTGCCGATGGACAAGGTCTCCGACCGGACCACGCCCCCGGGCAACGACGCGCTGATGGACGAGGGCATCCCCGACAGCGGCTATGCCGAGGCCTTCGGGCTCGCCGCGGCCAGCCTGCGCCAGGCGATGCAGGACATGCCGGAGATCGCGGAGCTCTCGAAGAACATCATCGTCACCCCGACGAAGCGGGGCCTCGACGTCTCCCTCGTCGACCAGGACGGCAGCTCGATGTTCCCCGAAGGCTCGAGCCGGCCGAACGACCGCACCCGCCGCCTGCTGGAGCGCCTGGCGCCCGTGATCCGCAAGATGCCGAACCGCATCGCGGTCACGGGCTACACCGCCACGCCGCGGCCCGGCACGCGCCCGCCGGCCCCGCCCTGGGAGCTCTCGGCCAACCGGGCGATCAGCGTGCGCGAGATCCTGGCGGGCAGCGGCGTCCCCGACGACCGCTTCGCCTCGGTCACCGGCAAGGCCGACACCGAGCCGATGTTCCCCGACAACCCCTATCTCTCGTCGAACCGGCGCGTCACCGTCACCCTCATCAGCGAAGCCGCGGCGACGCCGCGCAAGGGTGTGCCGTAGCGCGCGCCGCTCACTTCGCGACCAGCAGCGCCCAGTAGACCTTGTACTTCGAGTTCGGCGCGTAGGCCGTGGCGATGCCCATGCGCGTGGCTCCGGGGCTCAGCATCACCGCATTGTGGGCCGGGCTGTCGCGCCAGCCGGAGAAGGCCTCGGCGAGCGTGTGGTAGCCCGCCGAGAGATTGGCCTCGGCCGCGGAATAGCCGAGCCGCTCCACCGCGCTCTTCACGGTCTGCGCCTTGCTCGGCCGGTCGGCGGCCGCCATCGCGGCGGCCTCCGCTTCCGCGAGGCGCTGGAGATCCGGGTCGAGCGCGAGTGGGGCGACGCCCTTGTTGCTCCGGTAGGACGAAATCATGTCGCGCGCCGTGCCCGCGTCGAGCTGCGCCGTGTTCGTCGTGAGCGGCAGGTAGAGCGGCGGCAGGGTCAGCGGCGCCGAGGAGGAATTGGCGCAGGCCGTGAGAAGCGCCGCCGGCAGAAGTCCCGACGCCACGATCTTGAGGATGCGCACGGGCTCCCTCTCCCGAGGGGAGAGGGGTGGGGTGAGGGGAGTAGACTCTCCGGACAGGGCACGCCCCTCACCCTGTCCCTCTCTCCCTTGGAGAGGGAACCCGCGCCAGATCCTCACGACGGCGTGCTCACGGTTCGCCGGCGCGCCGTGGCGCGCGGCTGCGCGGGAGCGGTATCGGAGGGCACGACCTCCGACGCCTGTCCCGCGAAAACCTGCGCGATCTGGCCCAACGCGCTTCCCATCGGCTCCAAACCCTTGACGGTCACGATGCTGGCTCCCGGCCCCATCTCCGGGATCATCCCGGCCCCCGACAAAGCCTTGAACACCGCGAAGTTCAAATCGCTCTGGACCTTGAGGTTGAAATCGACGTCCGTGACCCAGGCCATCAGCTCGAAATCGAGCATCGGGTCGCCGATCTTGCGGAAAACCACGCGGGGCGCCGGCATCTTCAGCACGTCGGGGTGGGCGCTGGCGCAGGCCGTGATGAGCTCGGCCGCGCGCACCGGGTCCTGGTTGCGCAAGACGCTGACCGCGATGATCACCCGGCCGGTGCGATCGCCGCGCACGCGGTTCTTCACGACGCCGGAGATCAGGTTGGAATTCGGCACGATGACGGCCGAGCGGTCGAAGGTCTGGATCTCGGTGGAGCGCACCGAGATCCGCTTCACGATGCCCTCGCTGTCGCCGATCACGACCTGGTCGCCGACCCGGATCGGCCGCTCCCAGAGGAGGAGCAGGCCCGAGACGAAGTTGTTGACGATCGACTGCAGGCCGAAGCCGATGCCGACGGAGAGCGCGCCGGCCACGATCGTGAGCTTTTCCAGGCTCAGGCCCAGGTAGGAGAAGGCGAGCGCCAGCGCGAGCAGGAAGCCGAAATAGCCCGTGACCGTCGCGATGGAGTTGCGCAGGCCCGCGTCGAGATCGGTCGCCGGCAGGTAGGTGTTGGCGAGCCAGTTCTGGATCGCGCGGGTGATCAGGAAGCCGAGGGCGAAGATGCCGATCGCGAAGGCGATGGTGGAGAGCGAGATCGTGACGTCGCCGACCTTGAAGCCGAAGAAGGCGGTGCGCACCGACGTGAGCACGTCGGTTGAATCGAGCCCCCAGGGCGCCAGTGCCAGCAGCGCCGCCACCAGGATCAGGACGACGCGGGCGGCACCCGTGGCGAGCACCGCGATCTGGTTTAGGGAGCGCTTGCGCAGGCCGGTATTGGCCTGGAGCGCGGTGGCGATCCGGGTCTCCTCGGCGAGCGAACCGCCGATGAAGGCGTCGGCGCTGGTCATCAGCAGGTAGAGCAGCGCGACGAGGCTCGCGATCCAGACGAGCTGGTCGATGAGGAAGGCGGAGAAGGCGACGTAGCCGACGGTCGCCGCCGTGCCGATGACCACGACCGCGGCCCAGCCCAGCAGCCGGGCCGGGCCGCCGATCCCCATGGTCGCCTCGGGCGCGACGTAGGGGCCGAGGCACTCCTCCTCCTTCTCGTGGGTGTCGGCGAAGCGGTGCAGGCCGATCGCCAGGATCAGGATGGTGGCGAGCGCGCCGATGCCCCGGGTCGCGATCGAGACGGGGAGCGCGGCGGAGATGCCGGAATTGAGGGCCTCGATGGACTTGACCACGGTGATGACGGTGGCGATGCCGACGGCGAGCCGGGTCACCCGGGAGGCGGCCGCATCGCTGACCTGTGTCGGGCGCCAGGCGGGCGCGTCGGGCGCCATCAGCGCGTCGGACAGCGCCTCGACGAAGGCGATGAAGGCGAGCCCGATCAGGATCGCGCCGGCGAGCGGCATCAGGCGCTCGGGCAGGAGCCCCGTGGCGTCGAGGGCGTAATAGACGGCGTAGCTGCCCAGCACTGCCGGAACGGTGCCGACCAGGAAGACGCGCCAGGCGGCCAGCAGCCGCTTGCGCCGCGGGGGATCGACGGCCTTCGGGTCGCGCCGGCCGAGCCGCGGGGCGATGTTGCGTCGCCCGAAATAGAGCGCGATCGAGACGCCGAAGGCGGCGCCGAGCAGCGCCAGGTTGCCGACGGTGCCGTTGCGCGCGAAGAGGCCCGTGATGTCCGAGAGCGCGCTCTGGACCGAGCGCAGGTCGCGCGGGATGTCGGCGGCGATCCGCCGCCAAAGATCCGGGCTGACCAGCGCCGAGGAGCGCTCGAACAGGCCGCGCGTGAAGGCGGTGCGGCGGCGGTTGGAGACCTGATCGAGGATCTGGTCGCTCTGGACGAGGAGCGATTTCGCGAGGCGCTGGGTCTCGTCGATCTCGGCAGCGGCATGCTCGCGCTCGACCCGTTCGGCCGCCACGTCCTCGCCCTCCGCGCCCTCCTTGGGCTTGGGCCCGAGCTGGTCGAGGCGCTGCCGGGCGGCGTCGAGGCCGGGCTGGGTCTCGGCGATGATCCGCCGGATCTCGTCGGCGACCCCATCGAGGCCGTCGCGGACCCGGGCGAGGTCGCCGGTGCCGGCCTCCCGGTTGGCGAGCACCTTCTCGCGCCCGTCGAGATCCTCCTTGATGTCTTCGAGGCGGTCCCGGATGGCCTGGATCGGCGCGGAGACGGCCGGCTTCTCGGCCTCGGCGGGCTTGTCCGGCGTCGCCGCGGGCTTGGCCGCCTCGGCCGCGGGCTTGGCCGTATCCGCCGCGGGCTTGGGCGCGGGGTTCTGCGCCGAAGCGGGGTTGGCGACAAAGGTCGAGAGCGCGATCCCGAGCGCGACGAGCCAGGCCTGGCTCCGGGGTAAGGTCTGCCTCATGTCGCTCCTTCCGTCGTCTCCGCGTCGGCCGCCGCGCCCGCCCGGGGCCGCGTCCATCGCGGAGCAATGGGGCGAAAGGGTGCCAGTGTCGATGCGGAGGGCGCGCCGCGGGGATGCGGCGGCGGAAGGCTGTGGGCCGTGACGTCGCGGCCAACGGGGTCAACCTTCACAACCCTGTCACGGTGATATTACACTAGGGCGCAATGGAACCGGCCATGTCGTATCCGTACGAGGCGGTAACCGCGATCGTCCGAATCGACGATCTCCGCCGCGAGCCGGGCGTTTTCGCCCGAAGCGACCGCAATCGGCGGTCGGCCTCCCGATATGATCGTGCCGGCCCTGGGAAGACGCATCGCTCAGGCGTCTCCGCGCGTTGTCCGCACGTCGATCGGTCGAGAGAGTAGCCGCCGATGATGGATCTCCAGACGCTCGTTCTCAACGCCGATTACCGGCCGCTCTCCTACAACCCGCTCTCGCTCTGGTCCTGGAAGGACGCCTTCACCGCCCTGTTCCTCGACCGGGTCACCCTGGTCGCGAGCTACGACGTCGAGGCGCGCTCGCCGAGCCGGTCCCTGAAGGTCCCCAGCGTCGTCGCCCTCAAGAACTACGTGACGCTGGCCCGCAGCCCCGCCTTCACCCGCTACAACATCTACCTGCGGGACACCTTCTCCTGCCAGTATTGCGGCCTGCGCCTGCCGTCGGGCGGCCTCACCTTCGACCACGTCGTGCCGCGCTCGCGAGGCGGCCTGTCGAGCTGGGAGAACGTCGTCGCGGCCTGCTCGCCCTGCAACCTGCGCAAGGCCAATCGCACGCCGGCCGAGGCCGACATGCCGCTCCTGAACGAGCCTCACCGCCCGACCCGCTACGAGCTGCACCGCCGTCAGCCGGAATTCGACCACCGCGAGTACCACCACACCTGGCTCGACTACCTCTACTGGGACAGCGAGCTGGAGAGCTGACCGGATCAGTGGGCCGGGAAGCGATCGGGCGGCACGTTGTAGAGCGGAAGCGCCGGGTGGGTCGGCAGCGTGGCGGGAAGGAGCGCGTGCTCGCGGCGGTACGAACGGACCCGGTAGCGGTGGATGCCGCGCCCGGCGTAGGGGCGCGGGCGGAGTCTATGGATTGGCCGCTCGAATGCGCGCGAGGGCTCGTAGCCGTCCGGCACCCCGTCCGCCCGAACGGCGGTGACCGGAAGGGCGAAGAGCGTCAGAGCGCCCGCGACGAGAACGGTACGAAACATGGGCTGGGTTCCCGGATCGTGGCGGTAAGGACCATCGCCATTCACCGACATTACCCGACGTTTGCGAGCGTTCGCTTAACGCCTCAGAACTTGATCGCCGCACCGGCGCGCACGGTGTTGATGTTCACCTTGTGACTGTCGAAGTCATTGAAGAGGACGTACTGGTATTCGCCCCGCAGGACGATGTTCTGGGTGAGCGCCCATTCGACACCGGCGCCCAGCGCGATGCCGCCGACGGTCTTCGTGCTGGCGCGCCGAACGACATAGGGTGCGGCCGGTGTGGATGCACCGGGACTGGTGGAATTGAATGAGGCATAGCCAAAGCGGTTCACATAGGCCGGCGCGCCAGTCGTATTGGCAAGATTTGCCTGATAGGTCGCTTGGTCGTAGCCGTAGTACTGGATGTTGACCTGATCACTGACCTGCGCACGGCCAATGGCGAGACCACCCGTAATGTAGGGCAGCAGGCTTCCGAAGGCGTAGCCGGCGCGGGCACGGATCGTGCCGTAATCTTCAATTTTTGTCGCTGCAATCCCGCTCAGAGCTACGGTCTCGAGGTAACCGCCCGAAGTCGTCTTGAACCGGGAGATCGAGTCCGAAGTGCTGCCGCTCAGATCGAACCGCGTGTAGTCGACTTCAACACCGATGACAGTGTCGTCGAACTGATAATTGTAACCTGCGAAGGCGCCGTAGCTTGCACCACCGACCCTTGCCGAGATCGGGGCGAGGAGGGTTGATGCGTTGAACTCCGTCTCCGCAGTCGTATCCTTCAACGCCTTGGCAACAAGCGGCTCGAAGGCGTTCTTGAAGCCGAGGGATGCCGAAGTGTAGCCCGCGAACCCACCGACATACACGCCACTCCAGTCGACCACGGCAGCCTCGGTCTCATAATCCGGACCCCGGAGAACGCCATAATCGAGGTCGGCGGCCTGGACGGCCGAGATGCCAGGGAGAGCAAGGCCCGCAACGAGGGTGAGGGTCAGGGTACGCATGGATGTCCGTCCTCTAGGCCCGCCTCAACCGAGGTCTGCCGAGACTATGGGACCGGTGTACTTGAGTAACCTTAATGGACCGTTGCGTGTGGGCCGCGCGGCTCTGAGCGCAGGCGTGCCAATTTGGGTCCGCACCACGTCCCCATCCGCCCGTCGGGGCTCGCTGCCCCAGGACCGCCACATCCGCAGCCGTGTTGTCGCCACATCTGTCAAGGAATCCTCGGTCCCAAGGCGCCGGCCACGGCGCGGTCGCGGAGCTTCGAGTCGGACAGATGCAGGGTCGAATGGTCGGATCGCCGCGCAACGCCCATCAGGCTCCCGTCACCGGGCGGGCCGCCGATGCCCTGACCCTCGGCGGTCGCGTCGGCCGCGATCACGGCAGCCGCACGGCGCTGACCCGCTCGATCCTCGCCATGTCCCTCCTGACTGCCGGCTTGAGCGCGGTCCTCGTCCAGACCGGCGGCGACCTCGGCAAGGTCGGGCTCGGGTCGCCGGTCTCGTCGGCCCAGGCCATGACGTCCTCCCGCGGGGCCGAGCTGGCGATGCCGCGGCCGCGGGTCCAGACGATGCCGCCCGCCCTCCTCGATTCGGCGCCGACGGTGCTGACGGCCTCCGCCGCCTTCGCGCCGATCCACGACCTCGACACCGAGCTCGGCTCGAACGCCGTCGACCGGGTCTCCTACGATTTCCTTCTCACCGAGAGCGCGGTCGGCGACCCGAACGACATCCTCGAATTCGGGCCGATGAAGATCCGCCGACACCTCGTCCAAAAGATCGTGCGCGCCGCCCAGGCCGTGCAGACCGATCCCGTCCTGCTGATGGCGGTGGCCGACAAGGAATCGAGCTTCAAGACGGAGGTCCAGGCGCAGACCTCCTCGGCCACGGGCCTGTACCAGTTCATCGAGCGGACCTGGCTCGGCGTGATGCGCGATTTCGGCCCGAAATTCGGCCTCGCCGCGGACGCGGCCCTCGTCGTCGCCGGCGAGAACGGCAAGCCCACCGTCGCGGATCCGGCCGAGCGCACGCGCATCCTCGAGTTGCGCCGCGACCCTTACCTCTCCGCCCTCATGGCCGGCGAGATGCTGAAGCGGGACGCCGCCCGGATCGCCCTCAGGATCGGCCGCGAGCTATCGCTCGGCGAGGTCTATCTCGCCCACTTCCTCGGCGTCGAGGATGCCGAGGACTTCCTGGCCAAGGTCGCCGACAAGCCCAAGACCGCCGCCGCGCAGATGCTGCCGGGGCCGGCGCGCGCCAACCGCACCATCTTCTTCGCGGCGCAGCGGGGCCGCAAGAAGGCCGTCAGCCTCTCGGTGGCCCAGGTCCACGAGAAGTTCGAGGCGATGATGAGCACGCGCGGTGCGCGCTACCGCGACGTCCGTTCCGTCGCCGGCGTCCTCGCCTATGCCGACGCGGCCGAGTGAGCCGGGGCGGTCGCAACGTCTGATAGATGAATTCGGCAACCGCTGAGCCGGTGACGACTTTAACTGACGGCGGCGCCGCGGGGGCGCCGGACCGGACAGGCAGGTCGGAGGCTGGATTTGCGGGATCCGAAGGGTACGTCATCCTCTCGTCAGCCGATGAGGCGGGGCGCGCAGACGGCGGATGATTCGCTGGCGCCGGAGCTCTCCCTCGGCCAGATCGGCCAGGCGCTCGCCTCGTTCTACGACGACCTGATCGCGGAGGGCGTGCCGGAGCACCTCGCCGCCCTCGTGCGCCAGGTGAAGCAATCGGAAGACGCGACTCCGCGCAAATCGGGCAAGCTCGCCCTCGTCGTCGAGGACGAGGCCGCGACCCGGGCGGTCGCCGAGGCGCTGCTGGAGGAGACCGATCTCTCCCCGATCGGCTGCGACAGCGCCGAGGCCGCCCTGGAGGTGCTCCGCGAGAGGGGCGGCGACGTGGCCCTCGTCTTCGCCGACATCCGGCTCGCGGGCGAGATGGATGGGCTGCAACTCGCGAAGGCGGTCGCCCTGCTCTGGCCGCAGGCCCGGCTCGTCGTCACCTCCGGCCACCGTCCCGTGCGTCCCGACGCCCTGCCGGCCCAGGCCGTCTTCATCCCGAAGCCCTGGCGGCCGCTCGACGTCCTGACCGAGGCCGCGCTGGCGGCCGGCGAAGGCCAACCCGTCAGTCCCTGACAGCGGTGTTCCGTTCGCGGGCTTGCGTCTTGCATCGCCTCATTCCCATCGAGGATCAGGTGAGCGCGATGAAGATCAGGACGGGCTTCGAGATCGCCTTCGAATCGGTTGCGCCGACGCCCATGATCCTGGCGCTCAGCCTGCATCCTGCGCGGATGCCGGACCTGCTCACGCCGCAGACGATCCGGTTCGATCCCTGGATCCCGGCGGTCGATTACCGGGACGGCTACGACAACATCTGCACGCGCATCGTGACGCCGCCCGGCCTGCTCACGATCTCGGCCGACTTCACGATCCAGGACTCCGGCGCGCCCGACCCCTATGCTCCCGAGGCCCGGCAGATCCCGGTGCAGGATCTGCCCGACGAGACCCTCCTCTACCTGCTGGGCAGCCGCTACTGCGACACCGACAAGCTCTCCGAGACCGCGTGGTCGCTGTTCGGCGGGACGGAGATGGGCTGGGGCCGCGTCCAGGCAATCGTCGACTACGTCCACGAGCGCATCCGCTTCGATTACATGAGCGCCGATGCGACCCGCACGGCCTGGGACGGCTTCACGCAGCGCCACGGCGTCTGCCGCGACTTCGCGCATCTCGCGGTCGCGTTCTGCCGCTGCATGAACATCCCGGCGCGCTACTGCACGGGCTATCTCGGCGATATCGGCGTGCCGCGCTCCCCCGATCCGATGGATTTCTCCGCCTGGTTCGAGGTCTACCTGGAGGGCGGCTGGTACACCTTCGATGCCCGCCACAACACGCCGCGCATCGGGCGCATCCTGATGGCGCGGGGCCGCGATGCCACCGACGTCGCGATCACCACGAATTTCGGCTACGCCCACCTCGCCCGCTTCGAGGTGCACACCGACGAGGTCGCCTGACCGGGGGTGGGATCGCGTGCGCTTCCGCATGTGCGAGGGAGCGCGAAATCTGCGATCGAGCGTGGAACCAGCCGCCTATGCCTACGCTTGTATAGCAAAGGTTACGGCAGAGATTGAAGGTTCCACCATGAAGACCTTGGCGACCGCCCTCGCGGGCATTCTCGGTGCTTGCGTCCTCCTCAACACCCCCGTGAAGGCCAATCCTTGGGGCGCGACCGACGCCGAGGACTACTACGCCGATCAGGGCGACGACCGCCCGATCTACCAGCCCTATGGCGGCCAGACCTATGGCGGCAGCCAAGCCTACGGCAGCCAGGCCGCGCCGCAGGTCGCGCCGATCCCGCGCGAGATCGTCTCCTTCAACGCCGGCTACAAGCCCGGCACCATCGTGGTCTCGACGGAAGAGCGGCGCCTCTACTACGTGCTGCCGGGCGGCGAGGCGATCCGCTACGGCGTCGGCGTCGGCCGTCCCGGCTTCACCTGGTCGGGCACCAAGCCCATCACCGCCAAGCGCGAATGGCCGTCCTGGACGCCGCCCGCCGCCATGCTCGCCCGCCGGCCCGACCTGCCGCGCTACATGGCCGGCGGCGTCGAGAACCCGCTGGGCGCCCGCGCCCTCTACATCGGCAACACCGAGTACCGCATCCACGGCTCGAACGAGCCGGACACGATCGGCCAGGCGGTGTCCTCCGGCTGCATCCGCATGACCAACGAGGACGTGACCGACCTCTACGACCGCGTGAAGGTCGGGGCCAAGGTCGTGGTCCTCAACTAAACGCCTTCCCCCGCGACGGCCGAGGGCCGCGCCATCCCGGATGGCGCGGCCCTTCGTGTTTCTCGACGCGCGGTACCTGCCGTCGGGCCTAGGGAACGACCCGGCCCACCGCCGTCTGCGGCCCGTTGAACGGTGCGATCGGCATGTCGCAGTAGCATCGGGTGCCGAGCGGCCTCGGCCCGGGAAGCGGGCAGGAGAAAGGCTGCAGGCCCGCGAGCCCGGATTGCACGGCGTCGCAGTTGAGCCCGACCGACCGGCCACGCGGCGGCCCGCGGCGCTCGTCGTAGCCGCGGGGCGGCGGGCGATCGTAGTCCTCGTCGTCATATTGCGCTGCGGCGCCCTGCGCCCCGATGGCGCCGAACAGGATCAGGGCCGCGAGGCCGGCTCGATAGGCAGGTCGCATGGCGGTTCGTCTTCCTCGGACATCCTCCGCTGCCCGGCACCAAGCCCGGAGCGGGGCGCCACCGTTAGGAGACGGGCAAGCCCGAAACAAGGCGGGCGGCATGCGCGAAGGCCCGCCCCGCGTCAGGCGGGACGGGCCTTCGATCGTCACGGATCTGGCCTGCGCGTGAGGCGCGCAGCTCAGGAATTGGTGGCGTTCCGGGCTGCCTGCTCGGCGTCGGCCTGGCTCTGGCGGATGGCTTCGTTGCCCTGCTCCATCGCCTTGCGGGCGTGCTCGGCGTTCTCCTGCATGGCAGTCTTGGCCTTCTCGGCGCCCTGCTGGATCGCGTTCTGCGCGAGGCCGCCGAACTCCTTGGCCTGGGCCTGGATCGCGGCGAACTGATTGCGCACGAACTCGGCCTGGTGCTGCATCGCCTCCTGCACGTCGCGCGAGCGGACGAGCTTCTGGGCGAGATCGAAGGCCGCGTTCACGTTCTGCTCGGCGAACTCGAAGCCGCGGGTGGAAACGTCCTGGGCGTTGGTGCGGGCCGCCTCGGCCGATCCCTGGACGGTGTCGGCGGTCCGGCGGGCCGCGCCGAGGAACGAATCGAAGGCCTTGCGCGCCTGGTCGACGCTCTTCTCGGCAAAATCACGCATCTCTGCAGGGACTTCGTAGGTCGGGGTGCTGCTCATCGCCGTCTCCTCTGACTTGCTTGTTGATGCCGCGTTGTGCGGTGCACAATAACACGCCATCCGCTCTATGCCACTGTCTGCCGCGGCATTAGGCTTAACAAGCGGTAAACGTGTGGCAGCGATGTCAAGTGTCCACATCGGGCAGCGCTTTTGGCCTATACGAGGCCGTGATCCCGCCGATTCATCGGGTGAAATGGATTGGAATGTCGGAAAGCGGGGCTGAAAACGGGTTCGTCGGGGGTGAGGCGACGCTCGACGCGGTTTGCCGGCGCCTCGACGGGGATGCGCGGTTCGGCCCGATCCTGCGGGGACCGGCGCCGGTCGTGTTGGTGCTCGACGCGGAGGCCCGCCGCGTGCTCGGCGGGTCTGGGGCCGCGCGCGACCTCCTGCGCATCGTGGCCGGGCCCGATGGGCGTCTGCAGCCCGCGCTTCGGCTCGAGGCGCAGCTCGGGCGGTCGGGAGGGACCGACGCGCCTTCGACCCTCGTTCGCCTTCAGTTCGATCCCCGCCGCCTCGGCCCGCCGACGACTTGCCTCCTCGCGAGGACGCGCCTGGAGGATGGCAGCGTCGCGATCGTGCTGGCCCTGACGGGCGCCGCACCCAGGCTGCGGCGGCTTCCGCCCCTTGCCGAGCCTGCGGCCGTCGAGGCGCCGCCGGCACGGGAGGAAGCCGTCGAGGCGCCGGAGCTGCCGGCAGGGCCGGTGCCGCGCTTCGTCTGGCGGACCGATGGAGACGGGCGCCTCGATCAGGTCTCCGGACCGGCCGGGCCCGCCATGCAGGCAATTCTCGCCGGCCAATCCTGGGCGGCGCTCTCGGCGGGCGGCACGCTGATCGATGCGGGTGGGCTGCTCGCGGCGCTCGCCGAGCGGCGGACCTTCCGCGCCATTCCCCTCACCCTTCGTCGCCCGGGGAACGCCGGGTTCTTCGATCTCGAACTGTCCGGGGCGCCCCTGTCCCGGGCCGAGCGCGATTTCACCGGCTACGGGGGTTTCGGGCTCGTGCGCCCCTCGACCTTCGCCGAAGAGTCGGTCCTGCCGGCGGTCGCCCCGCGGGACGAGCGGGCCGATCCCGTCGAGGCCGAGGCGATCCCGCCAGAGGGTGAGGATCCCGCTTCTCCCGGCGACGGGGAGCGAGACGCGGTCCCGGTCGTCGCCGAGGCGGCGGAGGACGTCCCGGACGAGGGGGAGTCGAGCGCGGACAGGCCGAGCCAGGACGCTCCGAGGGCGGACTTCATGCCGGAGGATGCGCCCGAGCGCGCGCCCGCGGCCATGGGCCCGCCGGAGGAGACCCGCCTCTCCGGCAACGAGCACGCGGCCTTCCGGGAGATCGCGCGGGCGCTCGGCGTGCGCTTCGCCGGCGACGAGGTCCCGGAGGAGCGGGCGACGCGCGAGCCGCAAGCGGGGGCGGTGATGCCCTTCCCCGCCGCGACGCGGCCGGTCGATGCGGCCGCTGACCCGGATGCCGCGCTCGCCGCCACCCTCGACCGGCTGCCCACGGGATTGCTGATCTATCGGGACGGGACGGCGCTGTTCGCCAATCGCAGCCTGCTCGATCTCGCGCGGTTCGCGGACCTCCCGGCCCTCGAGGATGCGGGCGGGCTCGCGCGGCTCTTCAACGGGCTCGTGCCTCACGAGCGGCCCTCGGACGACGCGCTCGCCGTGATGACGACCCGCGAGGGCGCGAGCCTCAACGTCGATTTGCAATGTGCCGGGCTCGACTGGCAGGGCGCGCCGGCGCGGCTGCTGCTCGTGCGGGAGGCGACCTGGACCGAGCCGGCCGAGCAGCTGGCCGCCGCCCGGGTAGCGCAGGAATTCGCCGACCGGCGTGCGGCCGACGCGCTCGCGGTGCTCGACGCGCTGGACGAGGGCATCGTCACCCTCGACGGGAACGGCCGCATCCTCGGCGTCAACCGCAGCGCGGCCTCGACCTTCGGCCTCGATCCCCGCGAGGTCGTGGGCGGCAGCGTCATGGACCTGTTCGCGCCCGAGAGCGCGGTCGCGGTCCTCGCGATCCTTCACGCGGTGCCCGGCGCCGCGCCGTCCGATCCGGTAATCGGCCGCGGCCGCAACGGCCCCGTGGCCCTGCGTCTCCAAGTGTCGCCTCTCCGGGACGGCGACCCGACGCTGCTCGCCCGGCTCACCCCCGCCGAATCGCCCGAGCGCGCCGGCGAGGAGGTCGCGGAGGCGCGACGGGCCGCGATGACGGCGAGCGCCCGGAAATCCGAGTTCCTGGCCTGGGTCAGCCACGAGGTCCGCACGCCCGTCAGCAGCATCCTGGGCTTCGCCGACGTGATGCTGATGGGCCAGTTCGGGGAGCTCGGCAACGAGCGCTACCGGAGCTACCTGCGCGACATCCGCAGCTCCGGCGAGCACGTGCTCAACCTCGTCAACGACCTTCTCGACCTCGCCCGGATCGAGGCCGGCCATCTCGACCTCGCCCGCACGGAGATCTCCCTGAACGAGATCGTGTCGCGCTGCGTCGCGCTGATGCAGCCGCAGGCGGCGCGCCAGCGCATCCTCATCCGCACGAGCTTCTCCAACGACGTCGGGCACTTCGTCGCCGACGAGCGCTCCGTGCACCAGGCCGTGCTCAACGTGATCGCGAACGCGCTGCGGCTCACGGAGCCCGGCGGCCAGGTCATCGTGGCGACGACGCTCGCCGATCGCGGCGAGATCGCCCTGCGGGTGCGCGACACCGGTGCCGGCATGACCCCGGAGGAGGTCGAGACCGCCCTCGAACCCTTCCGTCGGATCGATGCCCAGGTCTCCTCTCCGGAGAGCGGCACGGGCTTGGGCCTGCCGCTGACCAAGGCCCTGGTCGAGGCCAATCAGGGCCGCTTCCGGATCAGCAGCCGCAAGGCCGAGGGCACCCTCGTCGAGATGCTGTTCCCGGCACCCCAGGCCCTGCGCGCCTGACTGTCCCCAGGGCCGCAGCCCTTCGGTCGAGCCTCCCCTCGTCCCGGCTCCGACGATCTGGCATGATCGGGGCAGCCGGGAGGAGGGAGGCATGATGTCGATCCGCGCGCTGCGCCTCGCGGCGCTCTGCGTCGCGCTCCTGCACGCCGGAAGCGCGGTGGCGGCCGAGCCGATCGTGCTCTCGCTCCTGACCAACCGCACGGGGCCGTCCTCCGCCGTCGGCGCCCGCGTCGCCAACGGCATGCGCGATTACCTCGAGATGCTGAACCAGCGCGACGGCGGCATCGGCGGCACGCGGGTGCAGGTCGAGGAATGCGAGGTGGCCTCGGACCTAGAGCGCGGGCTCGCCTGCTACGAGGCGGCGCGCAAGGCCGGGGCGGTGCTCGTCAGCCCGCCCGACCGGGCCCTGACCCGGGCCCTGGTCGAGCCCTCGGCGCGGGACCGCATTCCCCTGCTCTCGCTCGCCGACGGCTTCCCCATCGGCACGCGCGGCGACGTGATGCCCTGGGTGTTCAACCCCTCCGCCTGGGTGCTGGGCGGCCTCACCATCACGGTGAGCTACCTCGCCGAGAAGGCGGGCGGGCTCGGGGAGCTCAAGGACCTCTCGATCGGGCTCGCCTACAGCACGGGTGCCGATCCCGCGGCGCTGGCCACCCTGCGCGATCTGGCAGCGCGCTACGGCTTCGCCACGCCCCTCTTCGCCCTGGAGGAGACCGAGCGCGACGACGAGGTCTGGGAGCGCATCGGGCGCCAGCCCCCGAACCACCTCATCCTGCTCGGCCAGGGCGTCCAGGCCGGGATCTCCGTCGAGCGGGCGCTCAAGGTCGGCTTTCCCGCCGACCGGCTGATCGCCCTGCGCTGGCCCGACGAGGCGGTGCTGCGCAAGGCGGGGTCGGCGGGACGGGGCTTCAAGGAGATCAGCCGCCACGCCTTCGGCGACGCCTTCCCGGCCTTCGACGAGATCGACCTCCACGTCGTCGACCGCGGTCTCTCGAGAACTCCCAAGACCGGATCCGGCGAGACCCACTACAATCGCGGCATCTACAACGCCGTTCTCCTGGCTGAGGCGATCCGGAACGCGCAGCGGCGCGGGGCGCCGGGCGCGCTGAAGGGTGAGGATCTGCGGCGCGGCCTCGAGACCCTTTCCATCGACGACGTGCGCTGGAAGGAGCTCGGCCTCTCGGGCTTCGCCCGCGCCGTGGCCTTCACCTGCATGGATCATGGCGGGCACCCGCCGGGCTTCGTGCAGGTCTGGGACGGGGCGAAATGGCTCCCCGCCGCGGGCCCCATCCCGCAGATGAGCGAGGCGGTCGACGCCCGCCTGGACCAGGTCGTGGCCGAGTTCCTTGGCGCCAATCCGGGATGGCCGGCGCGGGCCGAACCCTGCGACCAGCCGCCGACCTGAGGAGGGCGGGCAAGGTCTTCCGTAGCCGGCGACGCCTGGTTTCAAATAAATCTATTGACCGTCGAAAATCTGGTTCAAATCCCGCTTGCCCAGCGTATCTGCCTGCGACTAAGAACGTTTCTGGGAAGTCCCGGCTGCGCGCAACGCCGCGATACGATCGGACACCAACAGGGAAAACGCCATGGACGAGAAGGTGGTCGAAGTGCCTGCCGCGTGGAGCGAGGGCGCTCATGTCGACGACGCCAAGTACCGCGCGATGTATGACGCTTCCGTTGCTGATCCGGCGGCTTTCTGGGGCGAGCAGGGCAGGCGGATCGACTGGTCGACACCATACACGACGGTGAAGAACACCAGCTTCGCGCCGGGCCAGGTCTCGATCAAATGGTTCGAGGACGGGCGCACCAACGTCGCCCACAATTGCATCGACCGCCACCTCGCGACGCGCGGCGATCAGGTCGCGATCATCTGGGAAGGCGACGACCCCAACGAATCCAAGCACATCACCTACAGGCAGCTCCACTCGGAGGTCTGCCGCTGGGCCAACGTCCTGCGCAACCGCGGCGTCGCCAAGGGCGACCGGGTCACGCTCTACCTGCCGATGATTCCGGAAGCTGCCTACGCGATGCTGGCCTGCGCCCGGCTCGGCGCGATCCATTCGATCGTGTTCGGCGGCTTCTCGCCGGACTCACTCGCCGGTCGCATCGAGGGCTGCGGCTCGCGGCTCGTGATCACCGCCGACGAGGGTCTGCGCGGCGGCCGCAAGGTCCCGCTCAAGGCCAATGTGGACGCGGCCATCGGCCGGCTCGGCAGTCAGGCCGTCGACCATGTCGTCGTCGTGCGCCGCACCGGCTCGGCCGTGGCGATGGAGCCCGGCCGCGACGTCTATTACGACGAGGCCGCGGCCCAGGTCACCGACGAGTGCCCGGCCGAGCCCGTCGAGGCGGAGCACCCGCTCTTCATCCTCTACACCTCGGGCTCGACCGGCCAGCCGAAGGGCGTCGTCCACACCACCGGCGGCTACCTCGTCTACGCCTCGATGACCCACCAATACGTCTTCGATTACCGCGAGGGCGAGGTCTATTGGTGCACGGCCGATGTAGGCTGGGTCACGGGCCACAGCTACATCGTCTACGGTCCGCTCGCCAACGGCGCCACGACCCTGATGTTCGAGGGCATCCCGACCTATCCCACGAACTCGCGGTTCTGGGACGTCGTCGACAAGCACAAGGTCAACATCTTCTACACCGCGCCCACCGCCATCCGCTCGCTGATGGGCGGCGGCGAGGGGCCGGTGAAGAAGACCTCGCGCGCATCGCTCCGCGTGCTCGGCTCCGTCGGCGAGCCGATCAACCCGGAGGCCTGGGACTGGTACTACCGGGTCGTGGGCGACTCGCGCTGCCCCATCGTCGACACCTGGTGGCAGACCGAGACCGGCGGCATCCTGATCACCCCGCTGCCCGGCGCGACCAGGCTCAAGCCCGGCTCGGCGACCCGGCCGTTCTTCGGCGTGCAGCCCCTCATCGTCGATGCCGAGGGCAAGACGCTCGAGGGTCCCTGCGAGGGCAACCTCTGCATCAAGGATTCCTGGCCCGGCCAGATGCGCACGGTCTACGGCGACCACGAGCGCTTCGAGCAGACCTACTTCTCGACCTATCCGAACCTCTACTTCACCGGCGACGGCTGCCGGCGCGATGCCGACGGCTATTACTGGATCACGGGCCGGGTCGACGACGTCATCAACGTCTCGGGCCACCGCATGGGCACGGCCGAGGTCGAATCCTCGCTCGTCGCGCATCCGAAGGTCTCGGAAGCGGCGGTCGTCGGCTACCCCCACAACCTCAAGGGCCAGGGCATCTACGCCTACGTCACCCTGATGGAGGGCGAGCAGGGCTCGGACGAGCTGCGCAAGGAGCTCGTGACCTGGGTCCGCAAGGATATCGGGCCGATCGCCTCGCCCGACCTGATCCAGTTCGCGCCGGGCCTGCCCAAGACCCGCTCGGGCAAGATCATGCGCCGCATCCTGCGCAAGATCGCCGAGGACGAGTTCTCGTCGCTGGGCGACACCTCAACGCTCGCGGAGCCCGCGGTCGTCGATGACCTGATCGAGAATCGGCAGAACCGGACGCATTGATCCGGGCCCACCGCTTCACGCTCCGAAGCCGCCGAAAGCGCGGCGCGGACCCGACTTCACCCCACACGAAGCTTCAGCGATCCGTCCAGAGAGGATCGCCCACGAACGGAGGAACGCCCAGATGGCCGTAGGAACCACAGTGCCGATCGCCGACGAGGCGGCGCGGCCGATGAGCGCCGGAGAGAAGAAGGTCATCCTGGCCTCCTCCCTCGGCACCGTCTTCGAATGGTACGACTTCTATCTCTACGGCTCGCTCGCCGCGATCATCGGCGCGCAGTTCTTCTCGGCCTATCCGGAAGCCACGCGCAACGTCTTCGCGCTCCTCGCCTTCGCCGCCGGCTTCCTGGTGCGCCCCTTCGGCGCCCTGGTGTTCGGCCGGCTCGGCGACATGGTCGGCCGGAAATACACCTTCCTCGTGACGATCTTGATCATGGGCGTGTCGACCTTCGTCGTCGGCCTGCTGCCCTCCTACGCGACGATGAACGAGTACGGCGTCGGCTGGGTCGCACCGGTCGCCCTCCTCGCGCTACGCATGCTGCAGGGCCTCGCGCTCGGCGGCGAGTACGGCGGCGCCGCGGTCTACGTGGCCGAGCACGCCCCCCGGGGACGGCGCGGCTTCTACACCGCCTTCATCCAGACCACCGCGACGCTGGGCCTGCTGCTCTCGCTCATGGTGATCCTGTTCACGCAGATCTACGTGAACGCGAACTACGCGCCCGTCGTCGTCACCGCCGCCGACGGCACGACCTCGACCCTGACGCCCTTCGCCTCCTGGGGCTGGCGCATTCCGTTCCTGGTCTCGATCGTGCTGCTCGGCATCTCGGTCTGGATCCGGCTGCAGATGCAGGAGAGCCCGGCCTTCAAGAAGATGAAGGAAGAGGGCACCGGCTCGAAGGCGCCGCTCTCGGAGGCCTTCGGCCAGTGGCGCAACGCCAAGTGGGCGCTCTTCGCCCTGCTCGGCCTCGTCGCCGGCCAGGCCGTCGTCTGGTACACGGGCCAGTTCTACGCGCTGTTCTTCCTCCAGACGATCCTGAAGGTCGACCAGTTCACGGCGAACGTGCTCATCGCCTGGTCGCTCATCCTCGGCACCGGCGGGTTCCTGTTCTTCGGCTCGCTCTCCGACCGGATCGGCCGCAAGCCGATCATCCTCGGCGGATGCGTCATCGCGGCGCTCACCTTCTTCCCGCTGTTCAAGGCGCTGACCGCGGCGGCCAACCCCGCCCTCTACGCGGCCCAGCAGAACACGCAGGTGGTGGTCAAGGCCGACCCGGCGGATTGCTCCTTCCAGTTCAATCCGGTCGGAACCGCCAAGTTCACCAACACCTGCGACATCGCCAAGGCGCTGCTCGCACGGAGCGCCGTGAACTACCGCACGGAGGACGCGCCGGCGGGCAGCAAGGCGATCGTCAACATCGCCGGCAAGGACTTCGCCGCCGGCGAGCCGACCTTCGCCAAGGATGTCAGCGCGGCGCTCACCGCGTCGGGCTACCCGGCGGCGACCGACCCGGGGATCGTGAAGATCGCGATCGATCCCAAGGACGGCCTGTCGAACTTCGCCAAGGTGATCGACATCTTCTCCGCGCAGAAGCTGACGATCATCGGCATCCTGACGATCCTCGTCCTCTACGTGACGATGGTCTACGGGCCGATCGCGGCGGCGCTGGTGGAGCTCTTCCCCACCCGTATCCGCTACACCTCGATGTCGCTGCCCTACCACATCGGCAATGGCTGGTTCGGCGGCCTCCTGCCCGCCACCGCCTTCGCGATGGTGGCCCAGACCGGCGACATCTATTTCGGCCTCTGGTACCCGATCGTCATCGCGCTCGCGACGGCGGTGATCGGGGCGATCTTCGTCCCCGAGACGAAGGATCGCGACATCTTCACCTACGACGACGCGCCCGCGCGCTGAGCCGAAGGTTCGAGACGGACGACGAGGAGGGCCCCGCCGAAAGGCGGGGCCCTTAGCGTTCAGAGCGGGAGGATCGGCGGCTTTCCGCATCGCGCAAACGGCGTGGATGACGGGGGGCGGCATGGCCCGGAGCCGCGCAGGATTCCGGGATCGCCCGCGAGAGTCGTCCCGCAGATTCCCTTGCCAGACATCGCCCGCTCCCATGAACGGGAGGGCCGGACGTCAGACGAGGCGAGGATTCCGCAAGGATGGGGGCCTGTGGCTCGTGCGCGAGATCAGACCGGACGCCGCGAACTCGAGTCTTCGTCGTCCCCGAGAAGCGGAAACGCGATCGCGTCCTCGTCGCGTCCCCGTCGGCACATCCTGCGCGACCAGGTTGCGGATCGCGTGTTGCTGAACGCCGTAAGTCGACGGCATTCGACCCGAACGCTCGCGGTCGAGCCTTCGTCTTTCGAATACATCCTCGCCACGGAGGCTAGACGCGCCGGCGCTCCACGCAGCATCCAAATACAATTCTCTGACTTGCGAACTATTTCAGAGAATTGGAGGCTATGACCGGCGTTTTCATTAGAAATTTCTAAAACGACGAATGTATTGTCTTGCATAGACACGCGCGTTACAGGTTCTCCCGCAAACCAGCGCAGCGATGTTGGGCGATCGCACTTTCGTGATCACCCAACATCAGTCGATACATTGCTGTCAGGGGGAAAATATGGGTCGCATTTTCGACGATACTCTGGCATTTCGTCCGGGTTATTACGGGCGTGGCGAGGAAGTTTCTTTCCTCACCCACTCCTTCAACGTCTCGCGTCCCGGCACCGCCCGCGCGGTCGCGGACGATTACCGCGACGCCCTGCCGGACACGACGGCGCCCTTCGGCACGCTCGCTCCGGGCGGACGGGTCACCGGCAGCATCGAGACGGCCGGCGACCGGGACGTGTTCGCCATCACGCTCGCCGCGGGCCAGACCTACACCTTCGGGCTCAACCGCGCCGCGACCGCGGGGCTCGCCGATCCCGTGCTGAGCCTGCAGAACGCGAACGGCACGACCCTCGCGAGCAACGACGATTTCGGCGGCTCGCGCAATTCCCAGATCACCTACACGGCGGCGACGTCGGGCACCTTTCTACCTGACGGCGGCGGGCTACCAGTCGGGCACGGGCGCCTACACGCTGTCGGCGACGGCGCGGAACCCGACCGCGCCGACCACCCCGGCGGACGACTTCCGCGACAGCCTGACGGACACCACCGCGCCGTTCGGCACCCTGACGGCAGGTGCGTCGACCGGCGGTCGGATCGAGGCAGGGGGTGATGCCGACCTGTTCGCCCTCGCCGTGACCGCCGGCCAGACCTACACGATCAACCTGAACGCCGCGACGAGCGGCGGGCTGGCCGATCCGGTCCTGCGCCTGCTCAACGGCAACGGCGGCCAGATCGCTGTCAACGACGATTTCGGCGGCGGGCGCAATTCCCAGATCACCTACACGGCGACCACGACCGGGACCGTCTATCTCGAAGCCAAGGGCTATCAGAGCGGAACGGGCAACTACACCCTGTCGGCGCGGAGCAGCGCGCCGCCGGCCCCGACCGACGATTTCCGCGACAGCCTGGCCGACACGACCGCCCCGCTCGGGACGCTCAACGTCGGCGCGGCGGCGAGCGGCCGGATCGAGACCGGCGGCGACACCGACCTCTTCGCGATCTCGCTGGTCGCCGGCCAGAGCTACACCTTCGGCCTGACGCCCGGCGCCGGCGGCCGCCTCGCCGATCCGGCGCTTCGGCTGCTGAACGGCGCCGGCACGCAGCTGGCGGCGAACAACGATTTCGGCGGCACGCTGAATTCGCAGATCAGCTTCACCGCCTCGACCAGCGGGACCTACTACCTGGAAGCCGACGGCGCCTCCGCGACGGGAACGGGGACCTATTCGCTCAGCGCGGCGAACGTCACCGCCCCGCCGCCGCCCACCGCCGGGGCCTTCGACATCCAGATCCGCTACACGGGCGATGCCGCCTACCAGAGCCTGTTCGATCAGGCCGCGGCGCGCTGGGAAGAGGTGATCACCGCCGACCTGCCGAACTTCACGTCGTCCCGGTTCGGCACGATCGACGATCTGCTGATCGATGCGAGCGTCACGAGCATCGACGGGAGCGGCGGCACCCTGGGTCAGGCCGGCCCCGACGAGCTCCGTCCGGCCTCGGCCGGCGGCTTGCCGACGCATGGGATCATGCAGTTCGACTCGGCCGACGTCGCCGCGCTCGCCGGGAACGGCAGCTTGCTCGGCGTCATCCTTCACGAGATGGGCCATGTCCTCGGCCTCGGGACGCTCTGGGAGCGTGCCGGCCTCACCGCGGGCACCAACCAGTACGACGGGGCCGCTGCGCTCGCCGAGTACCGGGTCCTGACCGGAGGGAACGAGACCTTCATCCCGCTCGAGAACGATGGCGGGCCCGGCACCGCCGGCGGCCATTGGGAGGAGGACATCTTCCGCAGCGAGCTGATGACGGGCTTCGCCAGCGGCGGCCTCGAGATGAGCCGGATGACGATCGCCTCGCTCCAGGACCTCGGCTACGGCGTCAACCTGGCGGAAGCCGATCCCTACGCGCTGCCGGGCCGGAGCAATACGCTCGCGCTCGTACAGGACGACCCGATCTGGGGCGTGATGTAAGGCCGCGACGCGCTTCCCTCCCCCTTGTGGGGAGGGATCGAGGGTGGGGGTGGCTGGGTGACCCTGCCGCTCACCAGGCGGAACCACCCCCACCTCCAACTCCTCCCCACAAGGGGGAGGAGAGCCGCGCGAGCCAACCGGTCCAATCGACCGGAAGCGGCATCAGGCGTCCCGCTCCAGGAGCGCCGCATGGTCAGCTTGCGTCTGCGCCGCATAGGCCAGCGCGAATTCCGCGACCGCGCGGTCGAACCCGTCCCCCGTTCCGAGATAGCCTGCGATCATGGCCGCATCCCCGGAGCGCGCATGGGCGCGGGCGAGGGTGCGCCCGCACAGGGCGGCGTAGCGCTTGGGCCCGTCCCGCGACATCATCTCGGCCACGTCGGAGAGCTTGTGGTTCTTCAGCTGCCGCACGTAGTAGGCGCGGCCGCTCGCCGGCGACCGAGCGGTGCCAAGAAAGAGGTCGCTCGCCGCCTGCATGATCCTCTGGCCCTCGACCACCCGCTCGCCGCCCGAGGCCGAGATCCTGTGTCCAGGCAGGACGAGGGGAGCCATGACGGACTCGCGCGCCTCCTTGATCTGGAGGAAGAGCGGCGCCCCGTCGGCATCCGCGTAGAGGCCGACGGCGCAGACGCGGCCGACCGAGCCGATGCCCACCACCTTGAAGGCGACGTCGCGCA
>NZ_BPQP01000060.1 GCF_022179305.1 Methylobacterium iners | reverse complement strand
CGAGCCTCCGACGCGGGCACCGCCCTGCCGCCCAAAGCCCGCCCGGTCGGTCACCGGACAAGCACCCTCAACTACCGGGCAGCAGGTGACGGATTAGAAACACAGCTTAGGAATAATAGCAAGAGAAATCGCCTGGGTCGATCGGGATCGGACGTGGTGCCCTTGGCATGGGCTTGCGGCTTGTCGCCCCGAAATCGCGCCGATGCTCACCGCCTCGGCGATACCGGAGCGCGCGGCTGCGCGGGCGCTGGTGCGAGGGGCGGAGCCGGGGGCTTTGCCGTGGGCGGCGACGGAGCCGAGGGCGCCGGCACCCCGCGGCCCTGCGGCACGGGCGGGAGCTTCGCCGGCGCGGCGTGCGCCGGTCCGAACGGCGGAAGGGACACGACGGCGATCAGGCCCATGATCCGCAGGGCGCGGGGGGCGGCGCGCGTCAGGGCGCGCCCGTGCGGGTCGGCACCGCGATCACGTTCGGAGCGATGACCCGGACCGCGCTGCGCTCCTCGCTGGACGCGGCCGCCCGCTGCAGGCTCGCCTCGCCGCCGGTCGCGTTCGCCTCCGGCGCGCCGGCGTCGGAGACGACGGCGCCGCTGCGGCTTGCCGCGTCCGCCGCGAGGACCGCGGCGGTCTTCTCGGCCCGGCCGGCCAGCGTCACGCGCACCTTCGGCCGCGACAGGGCCTCGGCCTGCATGGGCGTGACGAAGATGTCGCCCTTGTGCCGGACCAGCATGCTCTCGGCCTTGACCAGCGACTGCGCCCAGGTCTGGCCCTCGCGCTTGCACGAGCAGTTCGGCGTGAAGCTCTTCTGGAACTTGAAGGCGGTGGCGAGCGAGGCGTAGGCGCGATGGCCCTTGATCGTCGCGGCGTGGCGCAGCGCGTCGTCGCCGTACGGCATCGAGTAGGCCACGGCCTCCGCGCCCGGGCACAGCGCCTGGCAGAGCTCGTTGGCGCCCTCGCGGCCGTCGGGCAGGTTGGCCATCGGGAAGTAGGAGCCGTCGCAGGTGCGCACGCAGATGACCTGCGAGCCGCCCCGCGCCCGGTGCTCTCCCGGCAGGCCGTCCTGCGTCGGGGCCGTCTCGCTGCAGGTCGTCGCGATCGCGGCCGTCAGCTGCCGGCGGCGCGCGGCGGTGACCTCGCCGTTCTCGGCGCCGTAGCCGGCGTTCAGGGCGCGGATGCGCTGCTCCACCGCGCCGCATTGCGGCGGGCGGGTATCGAAGAACAGGAATTGGCCGCCCTCGCAATTGAGCGTCCGGTAATAGGCATTGAGGCGCCCGATCTCGTTCTGCAGCGCGCGGGCGGTGTTGGCCCCGTCGCTCAGGTTCGCGAGCTCGGACTTGTAGCGCAGGCACGCATAGGACGGGCCCTGCGCCTGCGCGCGGGCCGTGCCTACGGACAGGATCGCGACGAGGACGCAGGCGAGCGGGCGGATCAGCGGCATGGCTTGTGGCAAGGACTGCAAAGCTCTGCGGTTGTCGGATCGCCGAACGGGCGGGCGAAGCAGCGTAGACTAACCTGTGTAAAGCCCCTCGCGGTCGTGCGACAGCCTTCCCACATGCGTCGCAGCGTTCGGCAGGGGAATGGTTCGATGATGTGTCTTCGGAGTCTCACACTGGGCTTGGCGGCCCTGGTCCTCGTGTTGCCGGCGCCGTCCGCGGCGGCCGAGGACCCCGACCGGATCTTCGACAAGTCGACGGTCTGGCGCCCGCTGACGCCCAACGACAAGCTCGTGGTCTACGGCATCGACGATCCGCTCGTCGGCGGCGTCGCCTGCCACTACACGCAGCCGGAGAAGGGCGGCATCAAGGGAACGCTGGGCCTCGCCGAGGACGTCTCGGACATCTCCCTGTCCTGCCGCCAGGTCGGCCCCGTGCAGTTCAAGGGCAAGTTCGACCAGGGCGCGGTCGTGTTCAGCGAGCGCCGCTCGCTGATCTTCAAGTCCATGCAGATCGTGCGCGGCTGCGACGCCAAGCGCAACACGCTGATCTACATGGTCTATTCGGACAAGGTGATCCAGGGCTCGCCCAAGAACTCGACCTCGACCGTGCCGCTGATGCCCTGGGGCACCGAGCCGCCGCCGAAATGCGGGGAGTTCGTGAAGGGCTGAACTCGGCGCGGGATCAATCCTGGCAGGTGATCCGGATCGGCGCCTCGACGCGCTTCGTCACGGGGGCGGTCTCGATCGCGCCCGTGTACTCGTCCTGGGCGGCGACGCCGAAGGAGCCGGCCGACGCGAAGCCCTGCGCCTCGCACCAGGCGTTGGCGACGACCTGACCGCAGGCGCTGGAGGCGTCCGTCAGGCAATCGCCGACGCCGTAGCCCTCGCTCGCCGGGATCAGGAAGGTCTTCTCGACCTTGGACGCGGACTCGATGCCGAGAGCGGCGCTCGAGAGCAGGGCGAAGGCCAGGACAGCGCCGAGGCCGGCAGCCGAACGTCGCATGGATTTTCCTCTTTGAAGCGCTTCGCGTTTCGCGCAAATCTGTGGTGTTCCGGTAAACAATCCCTTTCGGAACGCCGTCGAATGCCCCTGAGGGCGGCCGGGTCCGGTTCTCGAATTGCTCACGGTTTTGGGTTAGCGCAGGGAGGCCGGCGACGCCGTCGCCGCCATGCAACACGCCTCGCGCCGGGGCGCGCCGCCACATCTGGGGCATCCGCCCCGCGAGGATCGGAAACGGTGCCGATGTCGCTGGCGGGACTCAGCTTTCCGCCGGTGGCCGGCGGACCGCGCGGCGGGACCGGACCGAGGAACGAGAGACGCTTTGATGGCCCCGATGTTGCGGCTTTACAACACGCTGACCCGCGAAAAGGCGCCCTTCGCGCCGATCGATCCGACGCATGTGCGCCTCTATGCCTGCGGGCCGACGGTCTACGACGCCGCCCATATCGGCAACGCCCGGCCGATCATCGTCTTCGACCTGCTGTTCCGGCTGCTGCGCCACCTCTACGGCGAGCGCCACGTCACCTATGCCCGCAACGTCACCGACGTGGACGACAAGATCAACGCGCGGGCGGCCGAGCGCGGCATCACCATCCGCGCGCTGACCGACGGGACGCTCGCTGATTTCCACGCCGACCTGCGCAGGCTCGGCGTGCTGATGCCGGACGAGGTCAACGTCCCGGGTGAGCGCCCCCGCTTCGTCGAGCCCCGCGCCACCGACCATATCGTCGAGATGGTGACGCTGATCGAGGGTCTCGTCGCCTCGGGCCACGCCTACGTCGCGGAGGACCACGTCCTGTTCGACGTGCCCTCGATGCCCGATTACGGCGCCCTCTCGAAGCGGCCCCTGGACGAGATGGAGGCCGGCGCCCGCGTCGAGGTGGCGCCCTACAAGCGCTCGCCCCTGGATTTCGTGCTCTGGAAGCCTTCGAAACCCGGCGAGCCGTCCTGGCCCTCGCCCTCGGGGATCGCCGCGCCGGGCCGCCCGGGCTGGCACATCGAGTGCTCCGCGATGTCGTGGAAGCACCTGGGCCAGACCTTCGACATCCATGCCGGCGGCATCGACCTCATCTTCCCCCACCACGAGAACGAGGTCGCCCAGTCGCGCTGCTGCTTCGGCACGCCCGTGATGGCCCATGTCTGGCTCCACAACGGCTTCCTGCAGGTCGAGGGGCAGAAGATGTCGAAGTCGCTCGGCAACTTCGTCACCCTGCGCGAGGTGCTGAAGGACTGGCCGGGCGAGGTCGTGCGGCTGGCGATGCTGAAGACGCATTACCGGCAGCCGATTGACTGGACGCTGCGGGGGCTGGAGGAGGCCGCCCGCATGATCGAGCGCTGGTACGGGCTCGTCGGCGACGTCGCGCCGGCCGCTGCGCTTCCCGACGGCGTGATCGAGCCGCTGCTCGACGACCTCAACACGGCCGCCGCCCTGTCCGAGCTGCACCGCCTCGACGATCCGGCGATGCTGAAGGCCGGGGCGAACCTCCTCGGGCTGCTCACTCAGACCCAATCGGCCCGCGAACAGGGCACGATCCGGGCGGCCGGCATCGACATCGCCCGCGTCGAGGCGCTGATCGAGGCCCGCCGTGCGGCTCGGGCGGCGAAGGACTGGGCCGCATCGGACCGGGTCCGGGACGAGCTCTCGGCGATGGGCATCGCCGTGAAGGACAGCAAGGACGGCACCACCTGGAGCGTGGTGTCCTGAGCGGCGGCCAACCTTCGCCCGTGGAACGGCCCTAGAGCACGGCCTTCAGCTTGTCGGCCATGGTCTGCGCCTTGTCGCGGCGCGACGAGAAGGCCATCGTGAAGAAGACGCGCTGGACGCCGACCTCGCTCAGCCGCGCCTCGCAGGCCTCGATGAGCGCGCAGATCTCGCTCAGCTCGCCCTCGATGTTGGTGCCGTTGGCGTGCATCTCGGCCTGCAAGGGGCTCGCATCGATGATCGCCTTGATCTCCTTGACGTAGGGCGAGACCGAGGGCCCCACCCCCATCGGAACGATGCAGAGATCCGCGACGACCTTCATGACGCTGCCCCTCCCGTCGGTGCTCCGGTCACAGGCGGCAGGACCGGCCGCTTGTCAATCGAGGGGAGGATGTCGTCGCGCCGAGGCGCCCGCTCTACGCGGCCGGCGGGATCCTGGCGATGACCTTGATCTCAAAGTCGAACCCGGCCAGCCAGGTCACGCCCAAAGCGGTCCAGGTCGGATAGGGCGGTTCGCCGATCTCCTTGGCACGAACCGCCAGCATCGTCTCGAACTGTGATCCCGGGTCCGTGTGGAAGGAGGTGACGTCGACGACATCGTCGAACGTGCATCCGGCCGCGGCCAGCACGGCGCGCAGGTTGGCGAAGGCGCGCCGGACCTGGTCCTCGAAGACCGGCTCGGGCGAGCCGTCCTCCCGGCTGCCGACCTGGCCCGAGACGAACAGCAGGTCGCCGGAGCGGATGGCGGCCGAGTAGCGATGCGCGTCGTAGAGCGCGTGGCGACCGGGAGGGAAGACGGCGTCGCGCTTTGTCATGTCCTGTACCTTTCGGGGTCGGAACGAGGTGGCGGGAGCGCGCCGTGCCGTCGGCCGTTCCCTCGGCGGGTTCGCGTTGATATACGTCCCGTATGCGAATACCTGCTCACATACGAGGCGTATGTCAAGCGGCGTCACGATCCATTCGCGGAGAGGCGGGCATGGTGCTGGGAAAGCGCGCGGAGGCGATGGCCGAGACCCGGGAGAAACTCGTCCGCGCCGCCCGGCGGGCCTTCGCGACCCAGGGCTACGCGGCGGCCTCGATGGATGAGCTGACCGCCTCGGCCGGGCTCACGCGTGGGGCGCTCTACCATCATTTCGGTGACAAGAAGGGGCTGCTCTGGGCCGTCGTCGCGCAGATTGACGGCGAGATGGGGGAGCGGCTGCGTGCCGTTCGCGAACGCGCTCCGACCCCGTGGCAAGGTCTCCTCGATGAGGGGACCGCCTATATCGAGATGGCGATCGAGCCCGAGATCCAGCGCATCATGCTTCTCGACGGGCCCGCGGTGCTCGGCGATCCGTCCCGGTGGCCGGGCGAGAATGCCTGCCTGCAGATCACGATGCGGACGATCCGGGCGCTCGTCGACGCGGGCGTGATGCCGCCCATCGACGTCGAGGCGGCGGCGCGACTGCTGAACGGCGCGGCGCTCAGCGCCGCGCTCTGGGTCGCCGCCGCGGACGATCCGCCGAGGGTCATGAAGGAGGCCGCCGGCGCGTTCCGTCGGTTGGCGGGCGGCCTGCTGCACGAGGCGAATGCGCGCTGACCGGGGCGATCGCGCATCGGGCGCGTCATCGCGCCGAGGGACCGAACTTCCGCCGCGGGTTCGGAGCTTCCGGTCGGCGCGGGTTACATGCTGCGGACACGTCCGACCCGACGGAGCTTTTCCATGCTGAGGCGCAGTCTGATCTTGGGGGGCGCGGCGGCGCTCCTGCCGACGTTGCTGCGGGCGCAGGGCACCGAGCCCACCGCGCGGCTCGTTCTGGCCACCGCCACGCCGGGAGGCTCGTTCCCGGCCTTCGGACAGGCGCTCGCCGAGGCGGTCCGGGCGGTCGATCCGGGACTGGAGCTCGCCCTGATGCCGACCAAGGGCTCGACGGAGAATCTCGTGCTCCTGAAGGCCGGGCGGGTCGACCTCGCCCTCGTGCAGGGCGAATACGCCTACGACGCCCTGAAATCCGAGGCCGGCTCCGGGGCGGGGCTCAGCGTCGTCGCGCCGGTGAGCGCCTCGCCCGGCCTCTTCGTCGTGGCGGCGGGCAGTCCGATCCGCCGCGTCGACGACCTGCGCGGCAGGCGCGTCGCGCTCGGCACGCACGCGTCCGGCCTCACGGCCATGGGCCGGAGCGTCCTGAGCGGATCGGGGATCGACCCGGACCGCGACATCGAACCGATCCTCCTGGATCGTGCCGGCGACGGGGCGCTCATGGTTCTGGACGGCCGCGCCGATGCCCTCTGGGGCGCCGGGACCGGGTGGCCGGGCTTCCGCGTCCTCGCGGATGCGCCGGGCGGCGCCCGATTCTTCGGGCCCGCTCCGGACGCGATCGACCGCATCCTGCCGCTGCACCCTTCGCTTCGGCGGGTGACCGTCCCGGCCGGGGCGCTCAAGGGACTGGCGGCCGCGGTCGAGACGGTCGGCTCCTGGAGCTTCGTCCTGGCGCGGGCGGGCGTCGACGAGGCCGTCCTGACACGCCTCCTTCGGGCGATGGACCGGAGCATCGCGGCGCTGGCGCGAAACTACCCCTCGGGGGCCGACGCCGATCCGCGCAACCTCCCTGCCGCGGTGCCGATTGCTTGGCTTCACCCGGCAAGCGCCGCCCACCTGCGGGAGATCGGCGCCCTGCGGTAAACCGCTGACCTCAGAACCGCTCGGTCACGAGCGCCTCCGCCTGCGGCGGCACCTCGGGCGGGGCCGCATCGCGCAGCATCGCGACGGCGTCCTCGGCTTCCGCGGCGACGAGGTAGTTGAGATCCAGCCCCTCGCGGATGAAGCCGTGGGCGCGCATGTGGTCGAGCAGCGTCAGGAGCGGTTCCCAGAAGCCCCCGACGGAGACGAGCAGGATCGGCTTCCTGTGCTGGCCGAGCTGGGCCCAGGTCATCTGCTCGACGAGTTCCTCCAGGGTGCCGATGCCGCCGGGCAGGGCGATGAAGGCGTCCGAGCGCTCGAACATGAGCCGCTTGCGGGTGTGCATGTCGCCGACGACGATGGTCTCCTGGATGTCGTCGAGCATGCGCTCGCGCGATTTGAGGAAGTCGGGGATGATGCCGGTGACGTGTCCGCCGCCGGCGAGGACCGCGCGCGCCACCGTCCCCATCAGCCCGACATTGCCGCCGCCGTAGACGAGGCCGATCCCGGCCTCCGCCAGCGCAGCCCCGAGCGTTTCCGCCGCACGGGTGAAGGCTGGATCACCGCCGAAGCCCGAACCGCAATAGACGCAGACCGTCCTTACCGATGCCATTCCCTGCCCTCTCGATCACCGCGGCATCCATCCGACAGCCCCGTTCGAGCGGTGATGTCCAAGGGCCAAACTGCTGATTTCACGAACGATCCCATTGCCGGGCGAGGGGACCCATTTGGTGTTCCCGTCATGTTCGTTAATATGTCGGCATCATTCGACGGTTTGTCGACAGCCGAGACCGAACGGTGGGACCGCATCGGCTGCGTGGCCGCTGGTCCAGGGAGTGGAGCGTCATGACGGCGGAGTTGCGGCGGAGCCTCTTCCTCGCCTTTGCGGGATTGCTCGCCGGATTCGCCCTGGTCGTGACCCTTTTCGGCACCGGGGAACTGCTCAAGCGCGGTTTTGGCTCGAACGACCCGAAGGAGGCGCCGGCCGTCGCCGCCCTGCCGCGCGAGGTCGAGCCCGGAACGCAACCCAAGCCGGCGACATCCGCGCCGTCCGAGGCACCCGCAGCGGCGGCGGTGACGCCGGGAAAGCCCCAGCCGGCGGGGGAGAGCGCGGAGCGTCCGCCGGCCCCGGGCCCCGCCGCGACGCCGGGTCAGAACGCCGAGGCGGTGCCCGCGCAGGAGAGCGCGAAGGCCAAGCCGGCCCCGAGCTTCGACATCATCCGGGTCGAGCCGAATGGCGACGCCGTGATCGCCGGCCGCGGTGTGCCCAATACCACCGTCGAGCTCTTGCGCGACGGCCAGCCGATTGCCCGTGTGCTGATCGACCCGTCCGGCCAGTTCGCCCTCGTCCCGCCTGCCTTGCCGGCCGGCAATTCTGAGCTGACCCTGCGCGCCACGGCGGCGGACGGCCAGGTGCGCACGGCCAAGGAGGCGGTGGCCGTCGTCGTGGCCTCGAGACGCGATGCCAAGCCGCTCATCGCACTGACCTCGCCCGACAAACCCACGGTGGTGATCTCGCAGCCGGACCCCGTTTCGCCGTCCGCGGCCGCCGAGCCGAAGGCGGCGCAAGCCCGACCCGTCAAGCCCGCCGTCGGCGCGCGAGCCGCCCTGCCGCCGGACGCGGAGGGCAAGCCGAAGGCGGCCGAGCCGACGCCGGTCAAGATCGTGAGCGTCGACGCCGAGGAGGGCGGCCGCCTCTACGTGACGAGCCAGGCCTCGCCCGGAGCGACGGTGCGGCTCTACCTGAACGACACCCTCGTGGCGCCCGGCAGCGCCGGTCCGGACGGGCGGGTGGCCTTCACCATCGGGCGCGGCGTCAAGCCGGGCGATTACCGGATCCGCATCGATCAGGTCGACCCGGTCTCGGGCAAGGTGAAGACCCGCTCGGAGGTCGCCTTCGCGGTCCCTGCCGCGCCGCCGACGAAGCTCCCGGCAAGGGAGAAGCCGGTCGAGCCGGTTCGGAGCGAGGAGCGGCGGGCGCCGCCCGTCGCGGCCCTGAACCGGACGAGCCCGGTGCCGCCGGCCCCGAGCTCGCCGGCCGAGCGCCAGGCCTCGGCCGCGCCGGGCGCTCCCCTGCCGCTGCCGCAGGAACGCCCCGCCGCACCGCTTCCGCCGCCATCCGTCGCCGCGGCGTCGCCTCAACCGACCCCGATGATCGCGACGGCGCCCGAGCCGAGCCGGGCGCCGGCCGAGAAGCTCGCAGCCGCATCGCCCGAGGAGCCCCGCACCGTCTTCGTGCCGGAGATCGGCACGGCCAAGATCATCCGCGGCGACAACCTCTGGCAGATCAGCCGCCGCGTCTACGGGAAGGGCATGCGCTACACCGTGATCTTCGACGCGAACCAGCCCCAGATCCGCGACCCGAACCGGATCTTCCCCGGCCAGATCTTCGTGGTTCCGCCGGAGGCCACCGAGGCGGCGCGTTCCAACGGGAAGCGGGGCTGAGATCGTTTTTTTGCTTGGTCGGGGCGGTGTGGCGCGTTCTGTCCCTGCGGGGCGATGACGGTTTCTTCCCACATCTCGGCTCGAAGCGACGCCCGTCGCGTGACCCGCGGGTCCCCTCTCCTATGGGGAGAGGGACAGGGTGAGGGGCGTGCCCTCTCCGGAGAGTCTACTCCCCTCACCCCAACCCTCTCCCCCTGGGAGAGGGAGCTCGTTGCGGCTCCCACTCACGACGAGGCGATACGCGAATCTGGATGCCGCATAGGAAAGTGCCGCGGCTACCGACGTGATGCCATGACTCCGGCGGGCGGGTGTCGCGATGCGGCACGGGCACCTATATGCGTCGCGACACCCGAGCGATCCCGAGAAAATCCCGAATGAGAACCGAACCCGCCCAGGCGGCGTCGGGCGGGCCGACGCCGCCCGCGCGGCCCGGCCTCGTCGCCACCTATCGCAGCCTGTGGCCCTATCTCTGGCCCTACGGCCGTCCGGACCTTCAGCGCCGCGTCTTCCTCGCCTTCGGCCTGCTGCTGATCGCCAAGGTCGTCACGATGGTGGCGCCCTTCACCTTCAAATGGGCCACCGACGCCCTGGTGGCCGTCACGAATGCCAAGGAGGGGCAGCCGGTCCCGACGGGGCTGTTCGCCGCGCCGATGCTGCTGATCGGCCTCTACGGCCTGTCGCGCGTGATCATGGCCGGAGTGACGCAGATCCGCGATGGATTGTTCGCCAAGGTCGCGATGCACGCCGTGCGGCGGCTGGCGCTGCAGACCTTCGAGCACATGCACCGGCTGTCCCTGCGCTTCCACCTGGAGCGCAAGACCGGCGGCCTCACCCGCGTGCTCGAGCGGGGCCGCGGCGGCATCGAGGAATTGTCGCGCCTGATGGTGCTGACGCTGGTGCCGACCATCGTCGAGTTCGTGCTGGTGCTCGGCGTCCTCGCCTACGAGTTCGACTGGCTCTACTCCGTGGTCGTGCTGGTGATGGTCGCGGCCTACCTCGCCTTCACCTACAAGGCGACCGAGTGGCGGATCGAGATCCGGCGCCGGATGAACAATTCCGACACCGATGCCAACACCAAGGCCGTCGACTCGCTCCTGAACTACGAGACGGTGAAGTATTTCGGGGCCGAACGGCGCGAGACCGAGCGCTACGACGGCTCGATGGCCAAGTACGAGAAGGCCTCGACCCAGACCTACGTCTCGCTCGCCGTGCTCAATGCCGGCCAGGCCCTGATCTTCACGGCCGGCATGACGGTCGTGATGTGGCTCGCCGCGCGCGACATCATGGCCGGGCGCACCACGCTCGGCGGCTTCGTGCTCGTCAACGCGATGCTGATCCAGCTCTCGATGCCGCTCCACTTCATGGGGATGATCTACCGCGAGATCAAACAGGCGCTCATCGACATCGACGACATGTTCCAGATCCTGCACCGCAACCCCGAGATCGCGGACCGGCCCGGGGCGCCGCCCCTCGCCGTCGGGCAGGGCAATGTCCGCTTCGAGGACGTGCGCTTCGCCTACAATCCCGACCGGCCGATCCTGCGGGGCGTCAGCTTCGAGGTGCCCGCCGGCAGGACCGTCGCCATCGTCGGCCCGTCCGGCGCTGGCAAGTCGACGCTCTCGCGGCTGCTCTTCCGCTTCTACGAGCCCAGGGCCGGCCGCATCCTCATCGACGGCCAGGACATCGCCGGGGTGGAGCAGGGGAGCCTGCGCGCGGCCATCGGCATGGTCCCGCAGGACACCGTGCTGTTCAACGACACCATCGGCTACAACATCCGCTACGGCCGCTGGGACGCGAGCCCCGAGGAGGTTCGCGAGGCGGCCCGCCTCGCGCAGATCGACCGCTTCGTCTCCGGCCTGCCGGAGGGCTACGACACGCCGGTCGGCGAGCGGGGCTTGAAGCTCTCGGGCGGCGAGAAGCAGCGGGTGGCCATCGCCCGCACCATCCTCAAGGGCCCGCCGATCCTCGTCCTCGACGAGGCGACCTCGGCGCTCGATTCCTTCACGGAGCGCGAGATCCAGGACGCCCTCGACCGGATCAGCCGGGGCCGCACCACGCTGGTCATCGCCCACCGCCTCTCGACGGTGGTCAATGCCGACGAGATCCTGGTCCTCGACCGCGGCATCATCACCGAGCGCGGCACCCACGAGAGCCTGCTCGCCGAGGGCGGGACCTACGCCGCGATGTGGAACCGGCAGAGGGAGGCCGACGCGGCGCGGGAGATCCTCAAGCGGGCCGAGGAGGAGGCCGAACTGAAATCCCGCGGGGAGGCTTCGCGCGCACGGCCGGTAATGGCCGATCCCGTCCCTGCCGAATAGGAACGTGAAACCCGATGCCGTCATTCCGGGGCCGCCCCCGGATCTGGCCTTCGGCCAGTCCGAGGATGAACTCCGCGGAACCCGGGATGACACGGTCGGTGGTCCAATTGCTCGGCTGTCCACCCTGAAGTTGGCCGCTTGACCCGAACCCTTCGGACTGCCATCCGCCCCAGGCGTGACGTGCGGTCGATCTCCGATCCACTGGCTTCAGGACCTTCATGACCGATCTCTTCGAGTCGATGCGCCGCGTGCTCGTGCCGATCCACAAGGAGGGCTATCCCTTCATCCTGATCGGCATCGTGCTCACCGTGGTGCTCGGCTACTTCGCGCAGTTCTTCTTCTGGGTCTTCCTCATCCTGACCCTGTGGGTCTGCTACTTCTTCCGCGACCCCGAGCGGATTACGCCGGTGGGGGAGGGGCTGGTGGTCTCGCCGGCCGACGGGCGGGTCAACCTGATCGCCACGGTGCTGCCGCCGCCCGAGCTCGACCTGCCGCAGGTCCCGATGACCCGGGTCTCGGTCTTCATGAACGTGTTCGACTGCCACGTGAACCGCGTGCCGGTGACCGGCCTGATCGGGCAGATCCACTACACGCCGGGCCTGTTCCTCAACGCCGAGCTCGACAAGGCCAGCGAGGACAACGAGCGCAACGGCCTCGTGATCGAGACGCAGCACCGGGGCGAGACCCTGCGCATCGGCGTCGTCCAGATCGCGGGCCTGATCGCGCGGCGCATCGTCGACTTCATCCGCGCGGGCGACACCTTGAACGTCGGTGAGCGCTTCGGCCTCATCCGCTTCGGCTCGCGGGTGGACGTCTACCTGCCCGAGGGCACCCGCATCCTCGTCGGGCTCGGCCAGAAGGCGGTGGCCGGCGAGACCGTGCTGGCCGACCTGAACGGCGGTCCCGAACGGAAATTCCGACGTATCTGAGGGCCGAGACGATGGACGATCTGTTCCCGCCCTTCGCGCCGGACCCCAACGAGCCGAAGCCCCGCCGCTTCCGGCCGGTGCCGTTCCGGATGATTGCGCCGAACCTGATCACCCTGATGGCGCTCTGCCTCGGACTCACCGCGATCCGGCTCGCCTTCGAGCAGAAGTTCGAGCCGGCGGTGATCGCCATCGTGGCGGCGGCCTTCCTCGACGGCATCGACGGGCGCGTCGCCCGGCTGCTCAAGGGCACCTCGCGCTTCGGCGCGGAGCTCGACTCGCTCGCCGACTTCGTCAATTTCGGCTGCGCCCCGGCGCTCATCCTCTACGGTTTCGCGCTGTTCCACCTGCGCTCGGTGGGCTGGATCGTGGCGCTCATCTTCGCCATCGCGATGGCGCTGAGGCTCGCCCGCTTCAATGCCATGCTCGACGATCCCAGCCGCCCGGAATGGAAGAAGGACTACTTCGTCGGCATGCCCGCGCCGGCCGGCGCGCTGACGGCGATGCTGCCGCTCTACCTGCACTTCCTCGGCCTTTCCTTCGGCTCCTGGGCGGCGCCGCTGGTGCTCGGCTACATGCTCTGCATCGCGCTGCTCGTGGTCTCCACGGTGCCGACCTTCTCGGGCAAGACCATGGGCAAGCGGGTCCCGCGCGACTGGGTCCTGCCGATCTTCCTCGTCGTCGTCGCCGGGTTCGGGCTGTTCATCAGCTTCCCCTTCGAGGCGATGGTGGCGATCAGCGTCGCCTACCTCGCCGCGATCCCGATCGGCGCCGCACAGTACCGCCGCCGCGCCAAGGCCGAGGCCCGGGCCGACGCCGCCGGCCTGGCCGAGCGCGAACCGGCCCAACCGGTCGCACCGTAGGGGAATCCATCCCGCGGTGGACGACAACGGCGCGGACCTGTCGCGCTTCGACGGCCACGGCTAAGCTTCGCCGGGACGACCGGGGGAGGGGGCGATGCTCGAGGAATTCAAGACGTTCGCCCTGCGGGGCAATGTCGTCGATCTCGCTGTCGGCGTGATCATCGGCGCAGCCTTCGGCTCGATCGTGACCTCGGCCGTGCAGGACGTGTTCATGCCGATCATCGGGGCGGTCACCGACGGCCTCGACTTCTCGAACTACTACCTTCCGCTGTCGTCGAGTGTGCAGAAGGGCATGGCCTATGCCGATGCCAAGAAGCAGGGGGCCGTCATCGGCTACGGGCAGTTCGTCACGGTGGCGCTGAACTTCGTCATCGTGGCCTTCGTACTGTTCTTGGTCATCCGCGCGATGAAACGCCTCCAGACCAGGGAGGAGGCCAAGCCCGAAGCCGTCGCCGAGGTGCCGGCGGACGTGAGGCTGCTGGGCGAGATCCGGGACATCCTGGCGACCCGATCCGGGCCCTGATCAGCGCTTCGGATCGTCGGGCCGCACGCCGAGGGCGTCGAGGATCCGGTCGAGGGCCTGTTCGACGGCGACCGTGCCCTCCTCGTGCGTCTTCAGGCGCGTCTCGAGGCGCTCGATCTGCGGCGCGAATTCCTCCGGAACGACGGGATCGCCCAGATATTGCGGCGCCGCCTCGCCGGTCGTGAAGACCGTGCGCAGCTGCTGCCCGAGGTGGTCGCGGACAGGCTCCGGCAGGGCGGCATCGGTCGGAACGTCGTCGTGCATGGTGAAGTCTCCCGTCGCCTGAGGACGGTAACGATGCAAGCGCCGAACCGTTGCGGGAAACGGGCCATCGACTCGATTCATTCGTCGGATGAAGCCGGCTCCAGGCGTAGAAAAGCCCCCGGCGGGGACGCCGGGGGCTCTCGACCTACCGTGGGGCAGGCGTGGGTCGATTACTCGATGACTTCGACGATCCGGCGGCTGCGGTCGACGAGCACCGGACGCTCGTTGACGATCGTGTAGCGCGCGCCGCGGGCGTTGTACTCGTCCGGAACGTCGTAATAGGTCACGCCGGAGCTCGGCAGCACGGTGCCGACGCGGACGTCGCCGTCATAGGCGTAGGACGAGCGGCGCTCGCGCGTGACGTACTGACGGAAGCGCGGACGATCGTCGACGCCGAGGATGCCGCCGACCGTACCAGTCGCCGCGCCGACGGCGCCGCCGACGATGGCGCCCACCGGGCCCGCCGCGTCAGCGCCTTCCTGGGCGCCGCGCTCGGCACCGCGCAGGGTGCCCTGGGCCTGGGCGGCCATCGGCAGGCTGAGGGCGATCGCCGAGGCGGCGAGAAAAGTCTTCATGTTCATGGATCGGATCTCCATTCGGATTGACCCGCCGCGCCGCGACGGGCGCTGCAGGGCTCGGCGTGGTAACGTCCGATCCTCCGAAAGGGATGCGAAAAAAAGCGTTTTGCTAAAATCCCGTCGAAAACCGTCGGCTTCCTGCCGGAACCTGCTCGCTCAAGGGTGCGGGACAGAAAATTCGTCTCCGGAAGCCCGATTTCGGCCGGGCCCGGAGCGGCCGCTTCTCACGCGTCCTTGGGCATCGCCGACTGGATCAGCCGGTCCGAGCTCAGGTCGTCCTCGTCGTAGCCGAGGAGCTCGGCCAAGCGCCCGCGGGCGCGGCTGACGCGGCTCTTCACGGTGCCGACCTTGCAGCCCATGATCGCCGCGGCCTCCTCGTAGGACACGCCCTCGGCGCCGACGAGGACGAGGGCCTCGCGCTGGTCGGGCGGCAGTTTGCCCAGCGCCGTCTGGAGGTCCTCCACGTCGAGGCGGTCGCCCTGGTGCGGGGCGGTGGCGAGGCGGGCGGCGTAGGAGCCGTCCTGGTCCTCGACCTCGCGCACGCGCTTGCGGTGGTCCGAGTAGAAGATGTTGCGCAGGATCGTGAACAGCCAGGCGTTCAGGTTCGTGCCGGGCTGGAAGCGGGCGCGGTGCTGCCAGCCCTTCAGAAGCGTATCCTGCACGAGGTCGTCGGAGCGGGCCGGGTTGCTCGTCAACGAGAGAGCGAAAGCGCGCAACGACGGCACCGCCGCGAGCAGGCCGTCGCGGAATTCCGGCTCGATCGCCTCGCCCCGGGCGCGCAGGGCCGCCTCGAGCTGCTCGATGAGCTCGGCGAAGCGGCTCGGCTGCTCCTCGCTGCCGAGGCGGTCGTAGACCGTGCGCAGGTGGTCGCCGAGATGCGTGCGGATGTCGGGCGCGAGGTTCGGCCGGTCATCCGCCTCCGAATTGGGCCGATCATCGGGAAGGGTGTCGATCGCGTCGCGTGCCATGGCTCGTCGTGTTCTGGTCGTTGCCGGGGAGGGCCGGCCTTCGATCCGGCGCGTCGGGGAGCGTCGGCAAGGGACCGCGCCACCGCTGTGTCCCCGGGCTTGTAGCGCATCGCGCCGGGCCACGCACCCCGTCAAGCTCGGCCGCCCCCGCCGGCTCGCGCTTGCCTGGGGATCAGAGGGTGCAGGGGGCGGCGACGCGGGTCGGCCGGCGCGCTCCCGGCTTCAGGATGCGGACGGCGCCGTCGCGCAGGGTCAGGACGTGCCCGCGCTCGACATCGGTCCAGCACTCGTCGCGGGTCAGCGCCTTGGTGGCGATCACCGTGACGACGTCGTCCTTCCGCGTCTCCTGGGCGAAGTCCACCCGCCAATCCTCGTCGATCAGGGTCGCGGTGCCGAAGGGCGCGCAGCGGGTGAGGTAGCACAGGCGCTTGCCGCAATGGGCGTAGAGGGTGCGGCTGTCGGACAGCAGCATGTTGAAGACGCCGAGGCCGGCGAGCGCCGCGCAGAGCTCGGCCACGGCCGCATCGAGGCGGGCGGCGCTCGGCAGCTTCGGCCAGCGCCCCTGGAGCTGGTCGAGCATCCAGCAGAAGGCGTGTTCGCTGTCCGTCGAGCCCACGGGCTGAAACCAGGTCAGCGGCCATTTCTTCACGCCGCGGAGCTGGCCGTTATGGGCGAAGGTCCAGCGCCGGCCCCACAATTCCCGGCTGAAAGGATGGGTGTTCTCCAGGGCGACCCGGCCGCGATTGGCCTTGCGGACATGGGCGATCACGATCCGGCTCTTGATCGCGGTGTTCCGCAGGAGCCGGGCGAGTTCCGAGCGGGCGCTCGGCGCCGGCTCGTGGAACGCTCGGGCTCCGCGCCCCTCGTAGAAGCTGATGCCCCATCCGTCCGCGTGCGGCCCCGTCTCGCCGCCGCGGCGCGCGAGCCCGGCGAAGGAGAAGCGGATGTCGGTGGGCACGTTCGCGCTCATGCCGAGGAGTTCGCACATGGCGGTCTTGGCGGATTCTCGATGCGTCGTGGGGAGGGCGGCGGGCGGACCGCAAGCCTAAAAGCCTTTCGTGCCCCGAACAACAGCCGATCGGCCGGCCCCGAGCGCGGAGGGCCCCGGGACCCGCGCCGCCCGTCAGAACAGCTTCATTCCGGGCGGCAGCGGCAGGCCCTTGGTCAGCTCGGCCATGCGCTCCGCGGCTGCGTGCTCGGCCTTGCCGCGGGCGTCGTTGACGGCGGCCACGATGAGGTCCTCGAGGATCTCCCGCTCGTCCGGGTTCATCAGGCCCGGGTCGATGGCGACGCTGCGCACCAGGCCCTTGGCCGTCATCGTCACGCCGACCGCGCCCCCGCCCGAGGCGCCCGTGACCTCGACCGTGTCGAGTTCGCTCTGCAGGGAGGCCATCTTCTCCTGCATGGCCTGAGCCTGCTTCATGATGCCCATGAGATCGCGCATGCGGTCGAACCCTGACGTTGCCGGATGGGGTGGAACGGTAGCGGCCGCGCCGCGGCCCGTCGAGACGCTGGCCGCCTTAGCGGATCGAGGCCGCGATCGCCTGCTGGATGCCGAGCACGTTGGCGCCCCGCTTCAGCGTGCGCTGGATCGGGTCGGCGCGGCCCGAGACCCAGATCTTCAGCTCGGAATCGAGGTCGAAGCTGCCCGTGGTCTCCACCGAGAAGGAGGTGATCGCCCGGTAGGGCACCGTCAGGTACTCGACCTTGCGCCCCGTCAGGCCCTGCTTGTCGACGAGGATCATGCGCCGGTCGGTGAAGACGATGAGGTCGCGGATCAGCTTGAAGGCGATGCGCACCGCCTCGCCCTCGGTGAGGACGCCCGCGAGCTGCTTGTCGACATCCTCCGCCGAGAGGTCGCTGCCGTGGCCGAGCAGGCCGTCGAGAATTCCCATCGCGAAAAACCTATCCCTGCCGTCGGACCCGGGACCTATATGGAGGCGACGAGCGTGCCTCACCAGGCTCGCACGCCGCCGCTTCTTCCCTCCCCCGCAAGGGGAGGGTGACACTGCCGGAACCGCCCATGCCCCTTCGCCTCGGCGTCAACATCGACCACGTCGCGACCGTGCGGAACGCCCGGGGCGGCGTCCATCCCGATCCGATCCGCGCGGCCCGCACCGCCGTCGAGGCGGGCGCCGACGGCATCACCGCCCATCTGCGCGAGGACCGGCGGCATATCCGCGACGCCGACATGGAAACCCTGGCGCGGGTGCTGACCGTGCCGCTCAACTTCGAGATGGCGGCCACCGACGAGATGATCGCGCTGGCGATCCGATTGCGTCCCCACGCGGCCTGCCTGGTCCCCGAGAAGCGCGAGGAGCGCACCACCGAGGGCGGCCTCGACATCATCGGCGGCCGCGACCACCTCACGCCCCGGATCGCCGCGCTGAGCGGCGCGGGAATCCGCGTCTCGCTCTTCGTCGAGCCGGACGAGGTGGTCATGGACATGGCGCATGCGCTGAAGGCGCCCGTGGTCGAGCTCCACACCGGCACCTATTGCGAGGCGGTCGCCGCGGGCGATGCGGAGCGCACGGCGGCCGAACTCGCCCGGATCGCCCGTGCGGCGGAATACGGCGCCGGACTCGGCCTCGAGATCCATGCCGGCCACGGCCTCGCCCTCGACAGCGTCGGCGCCGTCGCCCGGCTGCCGCAGATCGCCGAGCTCAATATCGGCCATGCGCTCATCGGCGAGGCGATCTTCGTCGGGCTGGGACAGGCGGTGCGCGACATGCGCGCGGCGATGGACGCGGCGCGCGCATGATCCTCGGCATCGGCTCCGACCTCTGCGACATCCGCCGGATCGAGAAGTCGCTGGCCCGCTACGGCGAGCGCTTCACCCATCGCGTCTTCACGGAGGGCGAGCGCGCCAAATCCGATGGTCGGGCGGCGCGGGCGCCGTCCTACGCCCGCCGCTTCGCCGCCAAGGAGGCCTGCGCCAAGGCGCTCGGCACGGGCATGAGCCGGGGCGTGTTCTGGCGCGACATGGAGGTCGTCAACCTGCCCGGCGGCCGGCCGACCCTGAGGCTCGGCGGCGGCGCCCTGGCGCGGCTGGAGGCCATGGTCCCGGCGGGGCACCGGGCGGCGATCCATGTCAGCCTCACCGACGACCCGCCGATGGCGCAGGCTTTCGTGATCATCGAGGCGGTGCCGCTCGACGGGGTGCCGGTCTAGCCGGCGGCGGGGCCGCCGCTCCTCGCGCGGTATGCGACCCCGTCGCTTCACCAAAACCGTGATTCCGGGCTCCGCTCCGCGGCCCCGGAATCATGGGTTTGGGCTTCGGTCGTTCGGGGAGCTCCCCTTCGACCCGGGTTCGGAGCTTCGATGGCTCGCGTTGCCGGGTAAGCCGGCATGGTCTAGACCCGCCCACACCGCGGATCAGGAACTCGGGATTTTCGCAGCGGGACGCAGGGGTGACCCGCCTCTGAGGCCTGCGCGCGGCGAGCCGGAGACGACAGACAGAATGGAACGTGCGCGCGTGGACCACGAGACGAAGCGGGCGGCGAGGGCCGCGGAGCCCGGTGCCTGGGCGAGCATCAAGGAGACGCTCAAGGTCGGCACCCAGGCGCTGCTGATCGCGCTAGTGGTGCGCACGCTGCTGTTCCAGCCCTTCAACATCCCCTCGGGCTCGCTGGTGCCGACCCTGCTGATCGGCGACTACCTCTTCGTCTCGAAATACACCTACGGCTATTCCAAGTACTCCCTGCCGCTGAGCGAGTACCTGCCCTTCAAGGCCGAGGGGCGGATCTGGGGCGCCGAGCCGAAGCGCGGCGACATCGCCGTGTTCAAGCTGCCCAAGGACAACGCCACCGACTACATCAAGCGCGTGATCGGCCTGCCCGGCGACAAGATCCAGATGAAGGCGGGGCTCCTCTACATCAACGACGTGCCGGTCAAGCGCGAGCGCACCACGCCCTACGAGACCACCGGTCCCTACGGCGAGCAGGCGAAGGCCGAGCAGTACATCGAGACCCTGCCGGGCGGGGTGACCCACCTCGTGATCGAGCGCGACGGCGACAACGGCTACTGGGACAACACCGAGGCCTACACCGTGCCGCCTGGCCGGTTCTTCATGATGGGCGACAACCGCGACAATTCCACGGATTCGCGCGACCTCGCCAATGTCGGCTTCGTGCCCTTCGAGAACTTCGTCGGGCGGGCCGAGATGATCTTCTTCTCGATCGACGAGGGCACCGCCGCCTGGCAGGTCTGGAACTGGCCCGCGAACGTGCGCTGGAACCGTCTCTTCAGCGCCATTCGCTAGGGTGATGGGCGAGGTGACGGAGGCGCCGCGCCCCTCCAGCCGAGCGCGGCGCGCGCACCGGCCCAAGCCTGCGCTGACGGTGCTCGAAGGCCGGATCGGCCACGCCTTCGCCGATCCTGCGCTCCTCGCCCTCGCCCTGACCCATGTCAGCAAGGCCGGCGGCGGGCGGCTGGGCAGCTACCAGCGCCTCGAATTCCTGGGCGACCGGGTGCTCGGCCTCGCCATCGCCGAGCTGCTCTACGCCGCCTTCCCGCACTGCGACGAGGGCGAGCTCTCGCGCCGACTCGCCGGCCTCGTCCGCCGCGAGACCTGTGCCGCGGTGGCGACCGCCTGGGATGTCGGGCCCCACCTCGCGCTCGGACCCGGCGAGGTCCAGGGTGGGGGGCGGCGCAACCAGACCATCCTGGCCGATGTCTGCGAGGCGATCCTCGGCGCGGTCTTCCTCGATGCCGGCTACCCGGCGGCCAAGGCCATCGTGAACGCCGCCTTCGCGCCGGCCACCGATACCGCCGCGCCGCGCGGGCGCGACGCGAAATCCGCGCTGCAGGAATGGGCGATGGGCCGGGGACTGCCCATCCCCCTCTACGAGGTCGTGGAGCGCTCAGGCCCCGACCACGCGCCGCGCTTCCGCATCGCCGCCCGGGTCAAGGGCATCGAGGCGGGCTTCGGCAGCGGCACCGCCAAGCGCCTAGCGGAGCAGGAGGCGGCCGCGGCGATCCTCGACCGGGAGGGCGTCGCCTGGGCGGCCGGCAGGAACGAGGCCTCGGCCGGGACCGAGGGAGGAGAGGGCGATGCCTGAGGACGAGCACGGCGCCGAGGAGACATCCGGATCGGCCCCCGGCACCAAGGCGGGCTTCGTCGCGCTGATCGGCGTGCCGAACGCCGGCAAGTCGACCCTGCTCAACAGCCTCGTCGGCACCAAGGTCTCCATCGTCTCGCGCAAGGTCCAGACCACCCGGGCGCTGGTGCGCGGCATCGCGATGGAGGGTCAGTCCCAGATCGTCCTCGTCGACACGCCGGGCATCTTCGCGCCCAAGCGCCGGCTCGACCGCGCGATGGTCCATTCCGCCTGGAGCGGGGCCGCCGATGCCGACGCCGTGTGCCTGCTCATCGACGCGCGCAAGGGGGTCGACGACGAGGTGGAGGCGATCCTCGTGCGATTGCCGGATCTGCGCCGGCCCAAGATCCTGATCCTCAACAAGATCGACCTCATTCCCCGCGAGAGGCTCCTGGCGCTCGCCGCCACGCTGAACGAGCGGGTGTCCTTCGCTCACACCTTCATGATCTCGGCGCTGAACGGCGACGGGGTCGACGCGCTCAAGGGAACGCTGGCCGGGATGATGCCCGAGAGCCCCTGGCTCTACCCGGAGGATCAGGTCTCCGACGCGCCGCTGCGCATGCTCGCGGCCGAGATCACCCGCGAGAAGCTCTACGACCGGCTCCACGAGGAGCTGCCCTATCGCTCGACGGTCGAGACCGACCAGTGGCAGGCGAGGCCCGACGGCTCGGTGCGGATCGAGCAGACGATCTTCGTCGAGCGCGAGAGCCAGCGCTCGATCGTGCTGGGCAAGGGCGGCCAGACCATCAAGGCGATCGGGCAGGCGGCGCGCCTCGAGATCGCCGAGGTCGCGGAGACGCGCGTCCACCTCTTCCTGCACGTGAAGGTCCGCGAGAACTGGGCGGACGACCCGGCCCGCTACCGCGAGATGGGTCTCGAGTTCCCGCGCGGGTGAGGCCCGGTTTTCGTGCGGCCAAGCCTATGTTGTGGAAGGAAAATCGGCGCGTTGAACCAAGCCGGGCGAGCCGAGTTGATGCTTTGGAACGCGCGTGGGTGGTCTGTTCAAGGAGTGGGCCTTGCGTCTGGATTTGAGCAGACTTGATTCGGCGCCACGCCCGATGCGTGAATGCTCACTTCTAGTGCACAACGACTTGACGGCAGGGTTTCAACAGATTCGTTCCATCTTCGACAGTTTCCATCGACATCGAAGTTAATCTTCCCTCGTCGCGCCGCCCGCGCTACGAATCCGTGAGCCGGCCACGATTCGGTCGTCGGCTCATCGTCCACCCTCCCCATCCCGCCCTGAGCCGTCGAGGCGCTCGCGCCGTCGCGTCGGATTCGTCTTCAATGTCCACGAAAGCACCCCCGCCCTTGGTCTACGGAGCGCCGCCCGCCGAGCTCGCGAACATTCCCGCTGGCGCCCTGCAGGTCTCGCCGCTCGTGCCCGGCTCGGCGCGGCTGGAGGATTTCGAGCGCGCGAGCCTCGACGAGGTCGTGATGCTGGCGCCCGCCGGCACCATCGAGCGCCGCTACGCGCTGGCCCTCGCCCTGCGCGCGCTGCGCGGCAACGGCCACCTCGTCGCCCTGGCGCCCAAGGATCGGGGCGGCTCGCGGCTCGGTCGCGAGCTTCTCGCCTTCGGCTGCACGCCGGCCGAGACCGGGCGGCGGCATCACCGCGTCTGCAGCGTGCAGAGACCCGACATCCTCAGCGGTCTCGACGAGGCGATCCGCGAGGGCGGCCCCCGCCACATCGACAACCTGGCGCTCTGCACGCAGCCCGGCATCTTCTCGTGGGACCGGATTGATCCGGGGACGGCGCTGCTCCTCGCGAACCTGCCGCCGCTCTCCGGGCGCGGCGCCGATTTCGGCTGCGGCCTCGGCATCCTCGCCCGCGCCGTGCTGGCCTCGGACGCGGTCAGCGCCCTCGCCCTCGTGGACCTCGACCGGCGCGCGATCGAGATGGCGCGCCGCAACGTCGGCGATCCGCGTGCGACCTTCCTGTGGGCCGACCTCCGCGAGCGCCCGGCCGACCTGTCGCGCCTCGACTTCGTGGTGATGAACCCGCCCTTCCACGACGGCGGCAGCGAGGACCAGGCGCTCGGCCAGAGCTTCATCGCCCGGGCGGCCGAGGCCCTGCGCCCCGGGGGCACGCTCTGGCTCACGGCCAACACCCACCTGCCCTACGAGGCGCCCCTGAACGCGGCCTTCAAGACGGTCGCGCTCAAGGCCGCCTCGGGCGGCTACAAGATCTACGAAGCCCGCAAGTGAGCCCCGGCCCGAGCAAGGGCGCGAGCCTGCGCCTCGACCGGCTGCTCGCCAATCTCGGCTACGGCTCCCGCCGGGAGATCGGGCTCCTCGCCCGCGCCGGGCTCATCGTCCTCGATGGCGCCCCCCTGCGGGCTTCCGACCGGCGCATCGCGGTGACGCCCGACCTTTCCGACCGGATGACCGTCGACGGCGAGCCGCTGGACCCGCCGCCCGGCCTCACCCTGATGCTGCACAAGCCGCTCGGGGTCACCTGCTCGCACAAGGAGGCCGGCCCGCTCGTCTACGGCCTGCTGCCGGAGCGCTGGCGGCGGCGCGACCCCGCTCTCTCGTCCGTCGGCCGCCTCGACAAGGAGACCTCGGGCCTCCTGCTGCTCACCGACGACGGCGCCCTGCTCCACCGGATCATCGCGCCGCGGGCCAGCGTGGCCAAGCGCTACCAGGTCACCCTCGACCGCCCGTTGCGCGGCGACGAGGCCGAGCGGTTCGCCTCGGGCACCCTGATGCTGGAGGGCGAGGACAAGCCGCTTCTTCCCGCGGAGATGCAGGCCCACGACGCCACCCACGCCGCAGTGACCCTCCACGAGGGCCGCTACCATCAGGTCCGCCGCATGTTCGCGGCGCTCGGCAACCACGTCACGGCGCTGCACCGCGACCGGGTCGGGGGCCTCGCGCTGCCGGAGGATCTGGCGGCCGGCAGCTACCGCATCCTGCGATCCCACGACCTCGCCGCGATCTTCGCCGCGCCGCAAGGTCAGGACGTCCGGCTCCGCGAACCCTAGGGCAGGCCGGCGAAGACCTTGTCGAGGAAGGGTAGGGGCGGCGTGCCGGGAGGTGCCTTTGACGAGCCCGTTTTGACGATGCGGTCCACGACGTACTCGCCCAGACGGCGATAGCTCTCGAAGTCACTCTCCGTGAAGAACTGGTTCGTCGTGCTCTCGTGCGGGAAGTCCTTCTTGCGCGTGAGGAACGCCCTCAGCTCGAGGGGCAGCGCGGTGTCGATCCAAGGCTTGATGACGAGCAGTTTGCCGGTCGTTCCGTTCGGATAGGTGATCCGCCCGAGGGAGCCGGGGGGAGGAAGCGGCTCGCCATCCTTGCTCGCGCCGAAGGTGAAATCGATGGTGATGCCGAGGTCGATCAGGACCCGCTGCTTCACCCGGCCGAACTCCTCCGAACTGTACGCCCTGTCCTGGCTGGCATCGATCGCGACGATCAGCCGGCACTTCCGGCGCAGCATCTCGTAGAGGCCGAGATTGTCGAAGTGTCCGCCGTCGGAAAGATAGAGGTAATCGTTGTCCGTGTCGGAACGCCCGAGCAATTCATTGAGCAGGGCCGGAAGCGCGTTGCGCGGTCCCGACGCCTTGAGCGTGTCGACGAGGTCCGACCCTTGTGCGTTCATGCCGGGGTTCGGCAGCCAGGCGCCCAGCCTCACGTTGAACAGGGTCATCACGAAGGCGACGATCGGCGACGAGTAGTAGCCCATGTTCGGGCTCGCCGCCGCGCCGGAGATCGTCATGGCGGTGCCCAGGCTGATGCCCTTGGCCTCGTCACCGCTGCCGGTCTGCCGTTCGTTGCCGGCATAGGCGTCGCTTCGGACATAGGCGCCCTGCCACGCCGCCTTGTTCGCGCGGTCGGCGCCCGGGCCGCACAGGGTGGCGGCACCGCAGCGCAGAGGCGTGATCGTGAAGGGCTCGGCCATGCGCTCGGCCCGGGCCGTGTCCTTCCCGCTCGTCCGGTTGAGCGCGACGTTGATGACGGGCATCAGCCGCATCGGCTCGCGACGGTCGAAGGCATCGGTGACCCGAAGGTTGTCGAAGGGGTCGAAATCCGTGAAGCGGTCGGGCCGCGCCATCGCCTCCGGCCGCGCCGACCCGAGGAAGGCGCGCACCAGGCGGTTCCGGTAGACCGCGTGCAGCGAGAACCGGTTGAGGTTGATCCTGCGTCCGAGCCACCATGCGAGCGCGAGCGCTCCGAGGAGGATGGCGAGGACGGCGAGAGCAAGGCCCCAGACCGGCGCCGACGCGGACGGCGTCAACGCCGAGACGATCCCGCCCGCGCCGACCGCGACCGCCCGGCCGAACACGACGAGGATCGCCAACCCGAACAGCACGATGCCGATGCCGATGAGGATGTCGGTCGGGATCAACCGCGCCTTCGTCGCTTCCGTCTGCTGCGCGGCGAAGGCGGTCCTCGCGCTCTTGCCGATCAGGGCGGCGACGGAGCCCGCGCTCAGGCCGCCGGCCGTGAGTGCCGAGAAGGCCTCGCTGCTCAAGGACGCAACGGCAAGGCCGCCGAGGACGACGACGGAGCCGACGAGGGTCCCGGCCAGGACGAGGAAGAGCTTCGCCGCGTTGAGGCGCGCCAGCCACTCCCGGTCGAGATCGGCGCGCAGGCCCTCCTTGCGGAAGGCGACGTAGATCGTCGTCCGGAGCACGTCGGAGAGGGCGATCCAGGCGGGTCCGGCGAGCGCCAGCCAGAAGACGTCGAGGTGGCGGCACAGCCAGGTGCCGTACCAGATCAGGGCCGCCGACAGGCTCGTGCTCAGCAGAAAGGCCCAGCCGCTTCGCCAGAACGGCCTGAGATGATCGTTGCGGAGCGGCGGATCGGGGTATTTGAGGCGGATCTGGACATAGGCGAGACCGTAGGCCGCCAGGCAGGCGAGCAGGCTGAGAAGCGGCAGCAGGATAAAGCGGGTCTGCAGGGGCGAATCCGGTTCGAGGACCGGTGGCGGACAGGCGACGGGGGCCGGCGCGAGCGCGGGCGGCGCGATGCAGGGCCCCTCGGTGGAGAACACGGCCCGCGCCGCATCGGGAACGCCCGCGTCCGGGACGACCGCGCCGAGTGCCAGGGGCGCCAGCAGGCACCAAGCCACCATCGGCAGGACGACGCGGCGCGCCAGGTCGCGGCCGGTGGGTCCGTAATCCGGTCGTTCGGTCTTCGAGACCGGTTCGTCCGGATGGCTGTGGCTCGGCAGGGTGACGAGGCCCTGGTAGCAGCCGAAGAGCAGGCACCCGGCGGCGGCCACCGCGACGGCGGTATCGAGCACCGAGGAGTCCGGCGGCGCGACCACGGCGCAGACCACGGCGAAATACAGGATCGGCAGCGCCACGATCGCGGCGAAGACGGGCGCGAAGATGAGCCAGTTGATCAGGGCGTTGCGGACCCAGAGCAGCACGCCCGTCCAGGTATCCAGTGAGAACACGCCTGGATTGGGCATCAGGAAGTTGGTGAAGCGGCGCAGGTTACGGATCGGCTCGCCTTCCACCCCGTCGGGTCTGGCGCTGATCAGCGCCTCGATCTCGGCGAGCTTCACCGTCGCCCTTTGGTCGGGGTTGTTGTCGAGGCGGCTCTGGATCACCCGGGTCAGCCAGGCGCCGATATAGCCGCCGCCCGAGACCGTCGAGAGATAATGAAACTCCTTGAGCAGGCCGTGATGCGCGAGTGCCTGGAGCGCGCCCAGGCAGAACGAGGCGCTGCGGATGCCGCCGCCCGATAGGCACAAGGCCGTCGGCCGCTCGCCTTCCTCGAGGCCGAGGGCGGCAGCCTCCTCCAGCGCTTTTCCGGTGTCGACGACGAGTGGGCGATCCAGCGGCGCCATCGGGCCCTCTCCCAGCTTGACCTGCTGCCTGATGTGGATTGTCTCTCGGTTCGGGGTCCGTCAGCCTCGGCCGGCACCATAGTTCAGGCCGCGGGCCAGCACCGCCCGGCAGAAGCGCTCGCTCAGGAGCGGGTTCTGCGACGGCGTCAGGCGCGTGCGGTCGAACTCGCTGATGCAGGAGACGAGCAGCGCCGAGAGCGTCGCGCACCGGCCCGGGTCGCCGTTGCCGATGCCGGCGATCTCCGGCTTGTCGCTCGCCAGCGCCACGAGGAGCGTGCCGTACTGGCTGAGGATCATCGCGTAGGCGTCGTGGCCGATCGTGCCGTTGGCGTAGGCCTGGCAGGCGGCGTAGAGGCCGTCGCGCAGGGCGAGGACGCCGGCCGTGCGCCCCGCGAGCTGCGTCGCGACTTCCGTGGTCTCGAGCTTGAGACCGCCTTCCCCCGAGCCCTGCGGCAGCGTCACCTTGGCGGTGCCGTCCAACTTCTGGCCGAAGGCGATGGCGTAGTCCGGGCTCGGCTCGGTGCAGACGGTGGGAAGCGGGGGGTGCCCGTCCGGCATCGGCCGCAGCCGCTCGGTCACCAGGCGCAGGTTGCCGGTGGTCGCGAGCGTGTCCGAGGAGGCGAACTGGAACTGCGTCACCCGGAGGCTGGGCGAGTCGCAGGCGGTCGTGAGGCCGCCGATCAGGCAGGCGATGACGAGGCGCATGACGGGACCCCACGCTTCGCAGCTTGCGGCGACACGCGATTGCGCAACCTCAAGCTCATCGTCCGAGGCAGGACTCGCTCTTGGCGCCGGGTTCCTGACTCGTTAAGGTTGCATTAAGACAGTGAAGCTTGCCCGTGAAAAGGGCTTCTCGGCCGGTTCCGGGGGAAATCCCGCATCCTGTGGATAACCCCTTCGGCGGCGCTGCGGCCTCGCCCGCCGCCACTCAGGGCCGCCGGCGTTGCACTAGCGGAATGGCCCCCATGCGCGGTGACGCTCCCAGTCCCGGCATTTTGTATTCGCCAGGTCCTAACCCCTAGAACATAGAGCGTGTATTCAGGGGTCATCATCAAATGCGATGAGAGCCGAAAGCACGGATCGTCTGCATTGATCCAAGCATCGCTAAGTTTTCCCGGAAGGCGTAAAGATCCAGGTAACCTCGGCTGTCTAACCTGAGACTGTCTAGAAGGGATCTGCCGCTTCATGCCGCCGAACGACGGGCACATCATCTCGATCGAGGAGGTCGAGCGCGAGATCGCCGGCAGGTTCCGGCGGCTCGCCTTCGCGCCCCCCGTCGAGGCCGAGTTCGAGCGCATCTCCGGGACCCGCCGCTCGCGGATCCTGATCGTGACGGGGATCATCGCGGTCCTGCTCTACGACGTGTTCCTGCTGGTGGATTGGGCGACGCTGAACGACATGTTCACGACCATGATCGTGGCCCGCCTGGGGGTCTTCACCCCGGCCGTGATCGCGATCCTGTGGGCCGCCGACCGCTACAAGCCGTCGATCAGGGCTCAGGAGATCCTGGCGATCCATGTCGGCATCCTGGCGATCTCGCTGCCGATGGTGGCGATGATCTTCAGCGAGAGCCCGCATCGGCTCAATTACCAGTACGGCAGCCTGCTGATCATGATGTTCTCCACCATCGTGCAGCGCGTCAGCTTCCGGTACGCGGCCTACGGCCTCGCCTGCATGCTGGCGTTGCAGCTCGGGACCACCTGGATCTCGGGGGCCTTCGATGCCGAGACGTATCTCGGCATCGTCATGTTCTTCGTGACCGCCTGCTTGCTCATCGCGGTCACGACCTATCTCCTGGAGCAGGGGGAGCGGCGCAGCTTCCTCTTCGCCCTGCGCGGCAAGCTCCTGCACGATCAGGTGGAGGCGCTCGCCTGCACCGATCCGCTGACGGGGCTGTACAACCGCCGCCACCTCACGAAGCTGACGAACACGATCTGGAAGGCCGCCGAGGGCGAGCCGCGCCTCGTCTCGGCGATCCTCTTCGACATCGATCACTTCAAGAGGTTCAACGACAGCTGCGGGCATCTCGCGGGGGACGACTGCCTGAACGCCGTGAGCGCCTGCGGGGCCGCCGCGGCGCGGGCGCAGGGCGGCGCGGCCTTCCGCTTCGGCGGCGAGGAGATCCTCGTGCTGTTGCCGGGAAGCGACCTCGCGACGGCGCTGAAGGCGGCCGAGTCCCTGCGCGCGGCGATCGAGGCGGCGGCGATCCCTCATCCGGCCGTCGGCGGCGTCGTGACGGCCAGCTTCGGGGTCGCCAGCATCCTCGCGCCGGGAGCGGATGTCAGCGCCCTGATCGCGGCCGCCGACGGCGCGCTCTACGCGGCCAAGCGCGCCGGCCGCAACCGCGTGGCGTCGGCGCCCGAGCGCCCCGGCTTCCCAGGCCCGGCGATGGAGGCCGAGGCGGCCTGACGCTGGTCGGCGCGGCGGAGCCCGGTCCGGGCTCCCGCGTCTTGTCTGCGCATCCCCGTTCTGCTAAGGCCCCGCCCATTCCACACGCGGAGTCGGCCTCATGCCTGAATGAGGCGTTTCCGGTGATCGGCTCTCGGGCCGATCGCTTTCCTCCGCGGCGGCATCAACCGGAGAGCACAAAGATCATGGCCGTTGATTTCACGATGCGTCAGCTTCTCGAAGCCGGCGCCCATTTCGGACACCAGTCGCACCGCTGGAACCCGAAGATGCAGTCCTACATCTTCGGGACGCGCAACAACATCCACATCATCGACCTCGCCCAGACCGTGCCGGCGCTCCACCAGGCGCTCCAGGCCGTGAGCGACACCGTGGCGAAGGGCGGTCGCGTGCTGTTCGTCGGCACCAAGCGCCAGGCCGCCGACACCATCGCCGAGGCCGCCAAGCGCTCGGCCCAGTACTACGTCAACTCCCGCTGGCTCGGCGGCATGCTGACCAACTGGAAGACCATCTCGGGCTCGATCCAGCGCCTGCGCAAGGTCGACGAGACCCTGGAGGGCGGGGCCGTCGGCCTCACCAAGAAGGAGCGCCTCATGCTCGCCCGCGAGAAGGAAAAGCTCGAGAAGGCGCTCGGCGGCATCAAGGACATGGGCGGCGTGCCCGACCTCCTGTTCGTGATCGACACGAACAAGGAGCAGCTCGCGATCAAGGAGGCCCAGCGCCTCGGCATCCCCGTCGCTGCCATCGTCGACACCAACTGCAACCCCGACGGCATCACCTACGTTGTGCCGGCCAACGACGATGCGGGCCGCGCCATCGCGCTCTATTGCGACCTCATCGCCCGCGCGGCCATCGACGGCATCTCGCGCGGCCAGGGTTCGAGCGGCGTCGACCTCGGCGCCTCCGAGGCCCCGGTTCCCGAGGAGCTGCCCGCCAACGATGATCTCGCCGTCCAGGGCGCGGTCTCGGCCGAGTCCGACGCGATCACCCCCGCCGAGGTGGCCGCGCTCGTCGAGTCGACGGAGCATTTCGAGCTGCTCTCGGCCCCGCGCGGCGCGCCGGACGACCTCTCGAAGCTGCACGGCGCCGGCCCGCAGATGGTGCAGAAGCTGAACGACGCCGGCATCTACCATTACTGGCAGATCGCCGCGATGACCGAGGCCGACATCGCTAAGGTCGACGCCGACCTCAAGCTCAACGGCCGCATCGGCCGCGACGGCTGGGTCGAGCAGGCCCGCAGCTTCGCCGAGGCCGCCGCCGCGGCCTGAGCCTTCAGGCGGCCCGCGCCGCTTCGACCCGAGAGACTGCGAAACCCGGCGCTCGCGAGCCCAAGCGCCGGGTTCTTATCATCTGACGATGGAACGAGGGGACCGGCCATGGCCAACATCACCGCAGCGATGGTGAAGGACCTGCGCGAGAAGACCGGCGCGGGCATGATGGATTGCAAGGGCGCGCTCAACGAGACCGGCGGCGACATCGAGGCCGCGGTCGACTGGCTGCGCAAGAAGGGCCTCGCCAAGGCCGCCAAGAAGGCCGGCCGCGTCGCCGCCGAGGGCCTCGTCGCGGTGGAATCCTCCGGCCGCCACGCCGCGATCGTCGAGGTGAATTCCGAGACCGACTTCGTCGCCCGCAACGACGGCTTCCAGGCCTTCGCCCGCGAGGCCGCCAAGCTCGCGCTCAACACCGACGGCACCCTCGATGGGCTCGAGGCCGCCCATTATCCGGGCGCCACCTCGACCGTGAAGGAGACCCTCTCCAACCTTATCGCCACGATCGGCGAGAACATGACCCTGCGCCGGGTCGCCAAGCTCGACGTCACCAAGGGCGTGATCGCGACCTACGTCCACGCCCAGGTCAGCGAGGGCTTGGGCAAGATCGGCGTGCTCGTCGCCCTTGAATCCGAGGGCGACGTCGAGGCGCTCTCGACGCTGGGCCGGCAGATCGCGATGCATGTCGCCGCGACGAACCCCGTCGCCCTCGACGCGTCGGGCGTCGATGCCGCGACGCTCGAGCGCGAGAGCAACATCCTGCGCGAGAAGAACGCCGGCAAGCCCGACCACGTGCTGGCCAAGATCGTCGAGAGCGGCCTCAAGACCTACTACAAGGAGGTCACCCTCCTGGAGCAGCCCTTCGTGCATGACGGCTCCAAGACCGTGTCGCAGGTCCTCAAGGAGGCGGCCGGCAAGGTCGGCGCCCCGGTCGCGCTCACGGGCTTCGTGCGCTACGCCCTCGGCGAGGGCATCGAGAAGGACGAGGGTCCGGACTTCGCGGCCGAAGTCGCGGCGATGTCGCGCTAGCTTCGCGCCGTTTTCCGTCTCGCGACAGGGCGGTGGCCGCGAGGCCGCCGCCCTTCGTCGGTTCCGAGGACCCGCATTTTTGATCCGCGCGCCGTATCCACCGCCCGCGAAAATGCTCTAGAAGCCGTCCCGCTTCCGATTTCCAGGCCGGCTTGCGCGAGAGCCGGCAACAAGGGACAGGCCCGATGCCGGAGACGACACCGTTTGCCCGTGTCCTGGTGAAGCTCTCGGGCGAGGCGCTCGCCGCCCCGGACGGCTACTGGCTGCACCCCCCGACGCTGGCCGGAATCGCCGAGGACGTCGCCCGGACCCTGGCGGCCGGCATCCAGGTCGCCCTGGTGGTCGGCGGCGGCAACATGATCCGCGGCGCGCGGATCTCCTCGGCGGGCTGGATCGACCGGGCCACCGGCGATTCCTTGGGCATGATGGCGACCGTGATGAACTCGCTCGCCATCGAGACCGCCCTCAACGCGGCCGGCGTCACGGCCCGGACCATGTCGGCGGTCTCGATGCCGACGATCTGCGAGACCTTCGCGCGGCAGCCCGCCCTGCACCATCTCGACAAGGGGCAGGTCGTGGTGCTCGCCGGCGGCACCGGCAACCCCTTCTTCACCACCGACACGGCGGCGGTGCTGCGCGGAGCCGAGCTGCGCTGCGACGCCGTGCTCAAGGCGACGCAGGTCGACGGCGTCTATTCCGCCGATCCGAAGAAGGACCCGACCGCGACCCGCTACGACCGCCTGACCCATGACGAGGCGATCGCCCGCGACCTCAAGATCATGGACACCGCGGCCTTCGCGCTGGCCCGCGAGAGCCGGCTCTCGATCGTCGTGGGCTCGGTCCACGCCCCGAGCTCGATCACCGCGATCCTCACCGGCCAGGCGCCCTCAACGCACGTGGTGCCCTGATACGCTCCTCGTTGGTCGCTTCGCTCGCCGCGTCCTGTCCCGGACGCCTGGAGCGTCA
>NZ_BPQP01000059.1 GCF_022179305.1 Methylobacterium iners | reverse complement strand
GGAGACGTCCTGGAGCGAGGACGCGGATGAGGCGATGCAAGCTGACCAAGTCGATACGGTGCTGTCTCGGACAGATCACGGATCGCCATCTTCGACGCACGAGATCTCTCGGCAGGTGCAGGATCACCTCGGCTCGGAGCTGAAGAGGCTCTACGCCTCCCTGGTCGTCGAGGAGCAGCCGCGTCGCTTCCTCGATCTGATCGCACAGCTCGACGCTGGCCTCCTCACGGACGGGACGGCACCCGCTTCTGACTTCCGCGGTGATCTGCTGGCGGCCCTTCCGGGCCTGAGGGCGTTTGCCCTATCGCTGACTGGCAGCCCCACCCGAGCCGATGACCTACTTCAAGAGACACTGCTGAAGGCGTGGCAGCATCAAGCGAGCTTTCGTCCAGGCACGAACTTCATGGCCTGGCTGTGCACCATCATGCGCAATCATCTCTACTCCGAGCACCGCAGACGCAAGCGTGAGGTCGAGGATGCGGACGGGGTTCATGCAGGCAAGCTGGTTGCTCTGCCATCCCAGGAGCATGGGATCGAGCTGCAACAGGTCTGGACCACCCTCGCCAAACTGCCGCCAGTCCAGCGTGAGGCACTGTTGCTCGTGGGCGCACAAGGCCTGACCTACGAGGCGGCTGCCGAAGTCATGGGCTGCCAAGCGGGGACTGCGAAGAGCCGAGTGTCCCGTGCGCGAGCGTTCCTGGCCGGATCACTCGGGATGGCAGAGGATCGACGGTCAGGGGCATTGGCCTGAGCAAACGAGAGCGTTGGTAGGACGTATAAGGACCCAGACGGTGCTTAAAGCCTGAGTGCCTTTTGCGGGGCTGCGACTTCCATCGAAAACCACACAACCTGAGAGAAGGCTTCGGCGGTCTTATGGAAGGACGACGATCGCAACCGGAAAGCACCGACGGCGAGCGTTTTAGCGCTTCCTTCCCATCGCTTGCCACGGGTTTGCCCTGAATGCGTTGAATGAGGACGCATGGCGAACCGAGTGGCGGTTCGCGTCCACAGCTTCCCAATCCATGACCCAGACCACTGTCGGTCACGCGACCGCATCTGTCGACCTGTCCTCGTGCGACCGCGAGCCCATCCATATCCTTGGGGCGGTCCAACCGTTCGGCTTTCTGCTGGCCGTCTCTCCAGATTGGATCGTGACGCGGGCTAGCGTGAATGCGCCGAGCTGGCTCGGCCGCCAGGTCGACGAGATGCTTGGCCTGCCGCTCGACAAACTCCTGGACGGTGAGGCCATCCACATTCTGCGAGGCCACCTTCAGACCCTGCGGGGACCGGACGCTGTTGACCGGGTCTTCGGCGTCCACCTTCTCGAAGGCCAAGCCAGCTTTGATGTAGCCCTGCACCTGTCGGGCGGCTCCATCGTTATCGAGGCAGAGCCCAGCGCGCCCGAGCACCTCAGCGCCGGCAACCTCGTGCGTAGCATGGTCTCGCGCCTTCAGCAGACTGTCGGGTTCGAGCCCTTTTGCCGCGAGGCCGCCCGGCAGATGCGGGCACTCACCGGCTTCGACCGGGTCATGGTCTACCGCTTCGCGCCCGATGGCTCAGGTGAGGTCATCGCAGAAGCCGTGCGCTCTGGCCTCGATCGCTACCTTGGCCTGCACTATCCGGCCTCTGACATCCCAAAGCAGGCTAGGGCGCTGTACGAGCGCAACTGGCTGCGCATCATCGCCAACGTCGATGCGCCCGGCGCCGCGGTAGTGCCCGCTCGCGACCCCGACGGCGCGCCGCTCGACCTCTCGCTCTCGACCCTGCGCACGGTCTCGCCCATCCACCTCGAATACCTGCGCAACATGGGCGTGGCCGCCTCACTGTCCGTCTCCATTTTGCGCAACGGCCGCCTCTGGGGGCTGTTTGCCTGCCACCATATGGAGCCCCGCCATATCTCGCTGGAACGCCGCACTGGCTCCGAGCTATTCGGGCAGATGTTCTCGTGGATCCTGGAAAGCCGGGAGCGGGAGGTCGAGGCTGCCCAGGAGGGACGCTCTCGCGAGATCCACACCCGTTTGATGAGTGCGCTCGCATCGGGCGGCACGAGCCTGGAAGACCTCTCGGGGTTCCTTGATGAGGTCGCAGGCATCGTGTCTTGCGACGGCGTCGGATTGTGGGTGAACGGTGAGGTTACGCTTCAAGGCGCGACCCCAACAGCGGAGGAATTTGCCGGCCTCGTGCGCTTTCTTAACCGTACCGCGGCAAGCCGACCCTATGCCACCGACGAAATCGGGCGCGTGCACGAGCCTGGACGGGACTTCACCGTCCGGGCCGCTGGCATGCTTGCCGTCCCGGTCTCTCGCACGCCGCGCGATTTCCTAGTGTTCTTTCGCTCCGAGGTCTCGCGAACGGTGACCTGGGCGGGCAATCCGGAGAAGCCGGCAAGCCCAGGCCCAAACGGAATCAGGCTCACGCCGCGCAAGAGCTTCGAGGCTTGGCGCGAGGTCGTACACGGGCGCTCGCTTCCCTGGACAGATGTCGAGTTGCGAGCTGCGGAGGGGCTGCGTGTCACCCTGCTGGAGGTAATCCTGAGGCTCACGGACTCGGCGGAGAAAGAACGCAAGGTCGCCCAGGAACGGCAGGAACTCCTCATCGCAGAGCTCAACCACCGGGTTCGCAACATCCTCAACTTGATCCGTGGGGTCGTCACGCAGAGCCGCTCCAGCGAGCTCAGTGGCGAAGAGTTCGCGGCACTGATCGGCAGCCGCATTCAGGCGCTTGCCCGGGCACACGACCAGATCACGACTGCGAACTGGGGACCGGGCTCCCTGCGCAAGCTCATTCTCCTAGAGGCAGGCGCCTACCTCGGCGCCAAGGCCGGACGTCTTGTCCTCGACGGAACCGACGTGTTGCTAGAGCCGCAGGCATTCTCGACAGTGGCACTAGTTGTCCACGAGATGATGACGAATTCTGCTAAGTACGGCGCTCTTTGCGACAACCACGGCCGAGTCGAGATAAGTTGGGAGCGTGATGCCCAAGACTATCTCGTACTCAACTGGCGCGAGAGCGGAGGTCCGACCGTCCGCGCCCCGACGCGACGCGGCTTTGGAACGACCATCATCGAGCGCTCCATTCCCTACGAGCTCAAGGGCGAGGCAGAGATCCGCTACGAACTCACCGGGGTGGAGGCGCGCTTTACGCTACCACCCACCTTCGTCCGCGCCGCTCCGCCGATCCCAGAGACCGCAGCCATCCACGAAAAGTCGGACGCGCCACTTCAACTCGCTGGCACGGTGTTGGTCGTGGAGGACAACATGATCATTGCTTTGGAGGCCGAAGAGCTGCTCACCACCTTGGGCGTCGAAACCATCGATATGGCCGCTTCGACCAGAGATGCCTTGCGCCTGATCGAGGCATCACCACCTGATCGAGCCCTCCTCGATGTGAACCTCGGATCCGAAACAAGCATCCCTGTCGCACGACGCCTTGTGGAGCTCGGCATCCCCTACGCTTTCGCCACGGGTTATGGCGAAAGCTTCAAGATCCCAGCAGACCTTGACGAGGTGCACGTGGTCAAGAAGCCCTACGACGTCGATGCGTTGCGGCGGGCCTTTGCCTTGTGAAAGGCTCGTCGGTTGGTGACAGGTCTGGAGTGTGTCGACGAGACGGCAGGTGCCGCTCCTGTTCGGGACCACCTATGGCGTCAATGCCAGCGTTCCAGGTTACCTGAGGTACGTGCCTTTTGCTCCTAAGACTTACGATGAGCCGTCCATTTTCGGAGTCTTGAGAATCCTGGTTCGCCATTCAGCATAAGTCATTGGGCAGCAGGTGGGCGCCAAATGGCTGCTTCGGGAAAGGCCCTATTCTGTTTATTTTGGGATCACAATGGCTAACGCTGCCGGGGTCGGCGCAGTCGCGCTGATCGACCAACTCCGTAACCGGACCCGCGACCTCCACGAGGGACTAGAGCTAGACCTCGACTGGGAGCGCCGCATGGCGACGCTTAAAGGATACACGAGGCTACTGGCACGGTGGTGGGGATTCCACGCCGTTTTCGAACCCCTATTAGAGACGAAGCCACCATTCGTAGGCCTGGACGGGCGCGGCAAGCTTCACCTCATCGAGCGCGATCTTCACCACCTTGGCTTCTCACCGGACGCCATTGCAGCCCTTCCCCGAATTGAAGCGCTTACCTTCCTCAGTGACCGTGCCTCCATGGTCGGGGCGATGTACGTGGTCGAAGGCTCGACGCTGGGCGGGCAGGTAATTTCACGCCACGTCCGGCACCTGCACGGTCCGGAGATTTCCGACGGCGCATGTGCCTATTTCCTAGGATACGGCAAGGCCGCGACCGCTCCGATGTGGCGAGCGTTCCAGGATCGTCTCCTCGGCATCGAGTCCTCCTCTCACGACGCGGTCGTCACCGGCGCGCGTCAAACGTTCCAGACGTTGAGGGATTGGTTACCGCGGTAAATGGGCCGGGCGACATGTTAAGCAAGGTTAGTTGGGCAGCTGAACGTCCGCTTTTCGGCGCGACGCCAATTTCCGCTCTCCACCCTTTCCAGACCTTGGCGTGACCAAGCTGATCGAGTTCAGACCCCAACCCCACTGGCGCGGCAAGGTCGAACGGCAGCCCTGCCGCGGTCGTGGCGCCGATCCGTAACGGCAGAGCGGAATGTCGGTCGTCGATCGCTTCCGCGGCAACTCGTACAGGCGCGAAGGGCGTCGCCGCCCGCTCAGTTCGCGAAATCCTGGGCCACGTCGTCCTGGGCGACGTAGGCCATCATCATCTCGGAGACGGCGCGGTGGGCGTAGCTCGAGACGCTCTCGCCGCCCCAGACGGGGAAGGCGTCGACGACCCTGCGGCCCGCGAGCACCCGCCCGACCTCGTCCGGCGTGAACCCGTCCTCCACCGCCGCCGCGAAGGCCGCCCGGCCGTAGAGGCGTGGGACTGGGTATCGCTGCCGACGCCGGACGGACGCCGCGAGGGCTCCCGATGGCGCGGCGTCATCCTGCCTGATGTGCTCTCTCATGATCGTGTTCCCGCTTCGCTGGTGTGTCCGATCCGTGCCTTGCGCGCAGCGAGGGACGACAACAGCGGCCGAGAGCGGCGGGAGACTTGTGGGTGATGGTATTCATCCGGTCCGCACCTTGGCTCGGGCCAAAGAAGATGAGTCGAGGGGCTATCGACGAGGAAAATCTACGCTGTCAGCCCTGGAATGTGCTGCCAAAGTCGATGGCGATGTTGGATCGGACGTTGCGCCTCGGCCGCGATCCGTAGAACGAGCCATCCGCGGCCACCCGGCTCGGCCAGGTGGCGCCTGAGCGATGGAGCGGCACGCAGCGTTCTGTAAAATGGACAGGGTTCCGTCGCGCTTCGATGCCCGTCCCCGCCGGCGCAACTGCGCGGCCCATTTCGCCGCGTCCGATCCGACGATCGACGGTCTCAGGAGGCCAGTCTCCTCCGAGCGCCCGCGAGCGACAAACAAAATCCTCTCCTTCTCCGTCCTTTAAAAAGAACGTTCTCGTTGACTTTCGCGCGCCGCGGCCGGACCTTCGGACGGCCTGGACCCCGGTCGTTGCCCTGCTTCCTGCGGACGGGAGGGCCCTGCCGAACGATTGCCGCTGCCGATGAGTGCTCCCTTCGCCGTCGACGACGTCGCCGCCCTGGCGCGGGCCTTCGCCGAGCGCGCGGCCGAGCATGACCGCACGGGCGGCTTCGCCCACGAGAACGTCGCCGGGCTGCGCGCGGCCGGCCTGCTGGCGCTGACGGTGCCGCGCGAGCTCGGCGGGCAGGGCGCGGGGCTCGCCCGGGCGGCCGCCGTCGTCGGCCGGCTCGCCGAGGGCGATCCCTCGACGGCGCTGGTCCTGGCGATGCACCTCCTCCAGCACGGCATCATCCATCACGAATCCGCCTGGCCCCGCTCGGCCTCGGCGGCGGTCGGACGCGCCGCGGTCGAGCACGGCGCGCTCATCAATGCCCTGCGGGTCGAGCCCGAACTCGGCACGCCGGCCCGCGGCGGCTTGCCGGCGACGGTGGCGCGGGCCACCCCGGCCGGCTGGCGGATCGAGGGCCGCAAGATCTTCTCCACCGGCAGCCCCGCGCTCGCCTACGGCATCGTCTTCGCCCGCACCGACGAGGCCGAGCCGCGCATCGGCAACCTCCTCGTGCCGCTGGCCTCCCCTGGGGTGCGGATCGAGGAGAGCTGGGACCATCTTGGCCTGCGCGCCTCGGGCAGCCACGACGTGGTGTTCGAGGGCGTGGAGGTCCCGGCCGATCACGCCGTCGACCTGCGCCGGCTCGAGGAGTGGCGCCGGCCCGATCACAGCCAGCAGGCCTGGAGCACCACGCTCCTCGCGGCGCTCTACGACGGCGTCGCGCGGGCGGCGCAGGCCTGGTTCGTCCGCTTCGCCCAGACGCGCACGCCGGGGAGCCTGGGCGCGCCGCTCTCGAGCCTTCCGCGCTTCCAGGAGGCGGTCGGCGAGAACGAGCGGCTGCTCGCCCTCAACGCGCGCTGGATCCGCCACCTCGCCGCCGACGTGGATGCCGGGGCTTGGCCGAGCGTGGAAGAGGCGGGATTCCTGAAGCTCACCGCCACCGAGAACGCCATCGCCGTGGTCCAGCGCGCCGTGGAGCTGACCGGCAACCCCGCCCTCTCGCGGAAAAACCCGCTGGAGCGGCACCTGCGCGACGTGGTGTGCGGGCGCATCCACTGGCCGCAGCACGACGCCGTCCGCGCCGCCGCGGGCCGGGCCGCGCTGGGCCTCTAGAGGAGACACCTGCCATGAGCCTCATCGGCCCCGAAGCGATCGAGTTCATCGGCTTCGCCGCCCCGCGCTACCAGTCCGAGACGCATGCGGCCGAAGGGCCGGCGATCGACCGCGAGTACCTGCGGCTGCTCGCCCAGGCGCACGAATGGGGCGGGTTCGACCGGATCCTGGTGGCCTTCTACGCCACCGAGCCGGACGCGCTGCTGCTCTCGGGCTACATCGCCTCGATGACCGAGCGCATCGGCCTGATGATCGCCCACCGCACCGGCTTCACGGCGCCGACGGTGGCGGCGCGCCAGTTCGCGACGCTGGACCAGCTCACCGGCGGGCGCGTCGCCATCCACGCCATCAGCGGCGGCGACGACCGCGAGCTGGCGCAGGACGGCGACCACCTGACCAAGGACGAGCGCTACGCCCGCACCGACGAGTTCCTGACGATCGCGCGCCAGGTCTGGACCTCGGCCCAGCCCTTCGATTTCGCCGGCACGCATTACCGGATCGCGGGCGGCTTCTCCGAGGTGAAGCCGGTGCGGCGCGGGGGCATCCCGGTCTATTTCGGAGGGGCCTCGCCCGCCGCCATCGCGGTGGCCGGGCGCCACGCGGACACCTACGCGCTGTGGGGCGAGAGCCTCGATCAGGTCCGCGAGGCCATCGCCCGCGTGCGCGCCGCCGCGGCGCCCCACGGCCGCGCGCCGCGCCTCAGCCTGTCGTTCCGGCCGATCCTTGGGGATACGGAGGAGCAAGCCTGGGCGCGTGCGGAGGAGACCCTGGCGCGCACCCGTGCGCTCCGCGCCGCACGGGGCCTCGGCCCCGCCGCGACGCCGCAGAACGAGGGCTCGCGCCGGCTGCTCGCGGCCTCGGCCAAGGGCTCGCGCCTCGATCGTCGTCTCTACACCGCCATCGCGGCCGAGACCGGCGCCGCGGGCAATTCCACCGCCCTCGTCGGCACGCCCGAGCAGGTCGCCGAGGCCCTCCTCGACTACCACGCGCTCGGGGTGCGCACCTTCCTGATCCGCGGCTTCGACCCGCTGGAGGACGCGATCCGCTACGGCCGCGAGCTGCTCCCGACCTTCCGGACCCTGCTCGCCCGGCGCGGCGACGAGGCGGACGCCGCCTGATGCGCCTCCTGCTCGTGCTCCTCGCGCTGCTCGGCCCGGTCGCTCCGGCCGGCGCCCGGGACGCGGTCCTGCGCGTCGGCGACCAGCGCGGCAACGCCCGCGCCTTGATGGAGGCGGCCGGCGTCCTCGCCGACCTTCCATACCGGCTGGAATGGAGCGAGTTCCCGGCCGCGGCGCCGCTCCTCGAGGCGCTGAACGCCGGGGCGATCGATGCCGGCGGAGTCGGCGACGCGCCCTTCACCTTCGCGGCCGCCGCTGGCGTGCCGGTGAAGGCCTTACTCGCCTTCCGCAACCGGCAGGACGGGCTCGCCATCCTGGTGACGCAGGCCTCGCCGATCCGCAGCGTCGCCGACCTCAAGGGCAAGCGCATCGCCACCAATCGCGGCTCGATCGGGCATCAGTTGGTGCTCGCCGCCCTGGAGGAGGCCGGGCTTCCGGCCAGTGCCGTCACCTTCAGCTTCCTGCCGCCCGCCGACGCCAAGATCGCGCTCGCCAGCGGGAGCGTCGACGCCTGGTCGACCTGGGAGCCCTACACCTCGACGGCCGAGCTCGCCGGCCTCGCCCGCGTCCTGCGCGACAGCAACGGGATCACGCCGGGCCTCAGCTTCGCGGTCGCCAGCGACGGCGCCCTCAAGGCGAAGCGCGCGCTGCTCGCGGATTTCGGACGCCGGCTGGTGAAGGCGCGTGAATGGGCGCTCGCCGACCCCGCGCCCTACGCCGCCGTCTGGTCGAGGCTCATCGGGCTGCCCGAGGCGGTGCCGCTGCGCTGGTTCTCCCGCGCCCGGTACCGGGCCGTCCCGATCGACGCCGAGGTGATCGCCGACGAGCAGCGCAACATCGACCTCTACGTGCGCAGCAGCCTGATCCCGGCGGCGCGCGCCCCGCGGGCCGAGGCCATTCTGGACGCGAGCTTCGAGCCCTGCGCCGCGCTAAGGTGAGCGGCCGAGACGGGCAAGGCAGGACGCCGCACATGCACGACGACACGTACCACAGCCATGATCATGGGCAAGATGCCGACGCCGCGCCGGCCGAGCGCTGGAAGCACGACGGCGTGCGGGTGATCCCGGGCGACAGGCTCGACGCCAACACGGCCCAGACGCCGGGCATGTTCCGCCAGGCCGCGATCAACCACGCCCGGGTCGGCGCCCAGAAGATCTGGGCCGGCACCGTCGCGATCGCGCCCGACGCCAAGACCGGCGTCCATCATCACGGCGCGCTGGAGAGCGTGATCTACGTCGTCTCCGGCCGCGCCCGGATGCGCTGGGGCGAGCGGCTGGAATACGTGGCCGAGGCCGGTCCCGGCGACTTCATCTTCGTGCCGCCTTACGTGCCCCACCAGGAGATCAACGCCGATCCGGACCAGCCCCTGCACTGCGTGCTGGTGCGCTCGGACAACGAGGCAGTGGTCGTCAACATCACCGATGTCGAGCCCGTCGAGAGGCCCGAGACCGTCCACTGGGTCGACCCCATCCACAAGCACCCCTGATCCATCGCGATCCGCCCGAGGCCAGAGATGATCCGACGTCTTCCGACCCTGCTGAGCGCCGCGCTCGGCCTTCTCGTCCTCGCGCTCCTCTCGGGCGGCGTCGGGGCGGCCGAGCCCAAGACCCTGCGCATCGGGCTGCAGAAGTCCTCGACGCTGATCAGCCTGCTCCGCCAGGACGGCTCCCTGGAGAAGGCGCTGGAGCCGCTCGGCGTCACGGTGTCCTGGCACGAGTTCACGAGCGGCCTGCCGATCATGGAGGCGCTCAATGCCGGGCAGATCGACCTCTCGGCCGACGTCGCCGACACCGTCCCGATCTTCGCCCAGGCCGCCCAGGCCCGGATCACCTACGTCGCGGAGGAGGCGGCCTCTCCGACCGCGCAGGCGATCCTGGTCGCGGCCGATTCGCCGATCAAGTCGGTGGCCGACCTCAAGGGCCGCAAGGTCGCGGTGACCAAGGGCGCCGGCAGCCACTACCTCCTGCTGGCCGCGCTCGCCGGCGAGAGCCTGCCCTTCAAGGCGATCAACCCGGCCTACCTGACGCCCGCGGACGGAAGGGCGGCGCTGGCCAGCGGCAATGTCGATGCCTGGGTCGCCTGGGACCCCTTCCTGTCCGCGGCCCAGCAGCAGACCGGCGCCCGCGTGCTTCGCGACGGCACCGGCCTGTCGCTCTACAAGCGCTACTACCTCGCCTCGGACACCTATGCGGGCCGGCGCCCCGACGTGCTCGCCGTCGTCGTGGCGAAGCTCGGCGAGACCGGCGCCTGGGTGAAGGCCAACCCGGCCGAGGCCGCCCGCCGGCTTGACCTCCTGTGGAAGCTCGACGAGGCCGTCGTCCTCCAGGCGAACGAGCGCCGGAGCTACAAGGTGGACCTGGTCCGCCGCGACGGCCTCAGGGAGCAGCAGACCATCGCCGACGCCTTCCGTGCCGAAGGCCTGCTGCCGCGGGCCGTCGATGCCTCGGCGTTGGGGTTGTGGGAGCCGCCGACGAGGTAGAGGTGGAGATCGGTCCGCTTGGCCGCGCTGGGCTGCTTTCGACCGAGGCTGTGTGAGAACGTGAGGCAGTGTTGGGCGATGACGGCGCGTGATGGAGTGTGCGGGCTCATGCATGCAGGGCGGTGACGAGCGGGCCGGTGCCGAAGTTCGCGATGACCCGCTTCAGGTTGCAGACCAGAACCTGCAGGCTCATCTCGGTGGCCACGTTCTTCAGTCTGCGTATCCGGAAGTGGGTCGCCCCCATCCAGCCCTTGATCGTTCCAAACACGTGCTCGACGGTCTGCCGACGCGTGCGCATCGCGTGAGGGTCCCGCAGCTCATGGGCGCGAGCTGGGTGCGATCGTGCCCGACGTTCGTCACCGCGTGCGCCACGCCGGGGTGATGCTTGGTATCCACTGCCGCCTGAACGTTATAGCCCACCAGTCCCGTGCCTTTGCCCTTCGCGGCCATGGCCCGCGCGTCCGGACCGGTGAGGGAGATCTGCCGACCCGACGCAACCTCGACCGCGGTCGGCATGGCCTGCAACTCCCGCATCCTGTCGCAATGCGTCCAGCCGCTCCGCGATGCGTGTGGTGCGCATCTGCGCGACTTCGTCCTCCCGACGATCGGCGGTATCGAAGGCGGCAAGGTAGCGTGCGATGCCGGGCTCGACCTGCTCGATGCGGCCCTGGATGGCGCCGGGCGTGAAGATCTTGTCGCGGGTGTTGCCGGCCTTGAAGCGGCTTCCGTCCAGCGCCACGACACCGCCGATCAAGAGGCCGAACTGGCGGCAGAGCACTACGAACTGCGCCCACGTGGCGTGGATCGCTGGTCCGTTGTCGCCGTGGAAGTCGGCGACCGCCTTCAAGTCGGGCGCGAGCCGGCCGGTCAGCCATATCACCTCAACGTTGCGACCGGCCTCACGTTCGAATCGGCGGCTGGAGGCGACTTGGTTCAGGTAGCCGTAACGGTAGAGCTTGAGCAGGGTGGCGGGATGATAGCCGACCCGTTGGAGCGGGCACCACGCCAGCAAAGCCCAGAGCGGCGAGCTCGAGTTCATTTTACGAAGACATCGACGACCCGCGTCAGATTGTCGATACCGACGTAGCCGTCAAGACAGTCCGGCAGGAGCGTGATCTGGTGGCGATCCGAACCTTGAACGAAGCGTCTTGTCTTGCCCTCTCGCACTCTAGACGCGATATCGATTAATGATTGCTCTTCCGCAAGCAGTTTAGCATTTTAACTAGCCTCAGTTTCGACTCACGCCGTACTTCTCTGCAAGATCAAGAAGGTGATGACCGCGTATGTTGCGATCCGCACGGTTCACAACGACAGCAAGGAACAGATTGCTGATGTCTGTGCCGATCAGTACCTGATCGAACCGGCCAGCCGCGTCACGGTAAACGCTGGTAACGTCCAGGATCTCTGTGGCACGTCCCAGCGGCAGCGCGATCGTTTCGACATAAGACCAGACATCAACAACGGCCTCCGCGGTTGCCGTCACGTTCCGCATCGGGGCGGAAAAGCATGCTGAGAACTCGTCGCTGGACAAGAGGCGGGTAGCGGTCATCACCCATTCACGCGTCAGGTCTTGTTGCTGCACTTAGCCATGAGGCATCCGAGCGATACGTTTCCACACAGGCTCCACGCATCCCGGTCATAGGCTTCCGCTTCATCAGGCTGTAATCAGCCTGGCACAGGGATCACTCCGATCCCGTGCCACCATTGCCTAGCACGTTGATCCGCGTTCTCGTCGCACGTTGCGCCACATCCTCATTCCTGCGGACCCATGATACGCCTCGAGAAGATCAGCAAGCAGAACGGGCGGCAGCTCGTCTTCATCGAGGCGTCTGCCGCTCTGCAGAAGGGCGAGAAGGCCGGACTCGTGGGGCCCAACGGCGCCGGCAAGACCACGCTCTTCCGGATGCTGACCGGCGAGGAGGAGCCCGACGAGGGTGGGGTCGCGACCGACCGCGGCATCACCATCGGCTATTTCAGCCAGGATGTCGGCGAGATGTCCGGGCGCAGCGTGGTCGCGGAGGTCATGGCCGGGGCCGGCCCGGTCAGCGAGGTGGCCGCCGAGCTGAAGGAACTGGAGACCGCCCTGGCCGATCCCGACCGGGCGGACGAGATGGAGGCCCTGGTCGAGCGCTACGGCGAGGTGCAGGCGCGCTTCGAGGAGCTCGACGGCTACGCGCTGGAAGGGCGGGCCTACGAGGTCCTGGCGGGCCTGAGCTTCAGCCAGGAGATGATGGACGGCGATGTCGGCAAGCTGTCAGGCGGCTGGAAGATGCGGGTGGCGCTCGCCCGCATCCTTCTGATGAACCCCAACGTGATGCTGCTCGACGAGCCGAGCAACCACCTCGACCTCGAGAGCCTGATCTGGCTCGAGGCCTTCCTCAAGAACTACGAGGGCGCGCTCATGATGACCTCGCACGACCGCGAGTTCATGAACCGCATCGTCACCAAGGTGATCGAGATCGATGGCGGCGCGCTGACGACGTATTCGGGCGATTACGCCTTCTACGAGCAGCAGCGTGCCCTGAACGAGTCGCAGCGGCAGGCCCAGTTCGAGCGCCAGCAGGCGATGCTCGCCAAGGAGATCAAGTTCATCGAGCGCTTCAAGGCGCGGGCCTCGCACGCCGCGCAGGTGCAGAGCCGGGTGAAGAAGCTCGACAAGATCGAGCGCGTCGAGCCGCCCAAGCGCCGCCAGGCCGTCGCCTTCGAGTTCCAGCCGGCGCCACGCTCGGGCGAGGACGTCGTCAGCCTGAGGAACGTGCACAAGCGCTACGGCAGCCGCCGCATCTACGAGGGGCTCGATTTCGGCATCCGGCGCAAGGAGCGCTGGTGCGTCATGGGCGTCAACGGCGCCGGCAAGTCGACGCTGCTGAAGCTGGTGACCGGGACGGCGCAGCCGGACGACGGCACGGTGGCGGTCGGCGGCAGCGTGAAGCTCGGCTACTTCGCCCAGCACGCCATGGACCTGCTCGACGGCGACCTCACGGTGTTCGGGGACTTGGAGGCCTCATTCCCCCAGGCCGGGCAGGGGTCGCTGCGGGCGCTGGCCGGCTGCTTCGGGTTCTCGGGCGACGACGTCGAGAAGCGCTGCCGGGTGCTGTCGGGCGGCGAGAAGGCGCGGCTGGTGATGGCCAAGATGCTGTTCGACCCGCCGAACTTCCTGGTGCTCGACGAGCCGACCAACCACCTCGACATCGCGACCAAGGAGATGCTGATCAAGGCTCTGTCGGGCTTCGAGGGCACGATGCTGTTCGTCTCCCACGACAGGCACTTCCTGGCGGCGCTGTCGAACCGGCTGCTCGAGCTCACGCCCGACGGCATCCACCAATATGGCGGCGGCTACACGGAATACGTCGCGCGGACGGGCCAGGAGGCACCCGGCCTGCGGAGCTGATCGAGGGCGCTTGGGCAGCGGGCTCCGCCTCAGTGCCTTGGAAGCAGCCCGTCCCGTGAAGGGCTCGGCGGCGCAGGTGGCGCGGGCGGTCTATCGAGGTGCGTGCGTCCTTCGTCGAAACTCGGCTTCGTGACCCGGCGTCCGGGCGCCTCACCGCAAGACGACGAGGTAGGGCCAACCGTGCGCGTGCCATCCGTCAACGGCACCGGGCTCGAGATCCCGGCGCGCCGTCCGCAGGATCGCGTCGTCCTGCCGGAGGGTTAGCCACGCCCCAAAAGCGTGCACGCGAAGGCCACGAGTGCTCGTCGCTGCGCCTGAGAGCCTCCGAGATGCGGCTTTGATGGCCGGCCGTTCGTAGGATCAAGCCACCCGTGCCAACGCGGCCTGGAACTCCACCTCCGGCAGCAGAGCGCCGCCGGTGGTCCAGACGACGTGCGTCGCGCGGGCGAGGTCCGGCAGCGCGGCACAGGCCGGTCCCACGGCCGCGAAGGCCGCCGCCGCCGAGGGTTCGAGGCGCATGCCTGCCTGAAGCCAAAGATGGCGCAACCACGCGAACAGGTCTGCGTCGCTGACCGTCACGATGGCCTCGACGAGGTCGCCGACCGTGCGGGCCACGAGCATCGAGGCCGCGGCGACGGCCAATCCGTCCGCGGCGGTGCGGTTGTCGAGACCGATGTCGTAGACGCTCACCGGCCGATGCGTCCCGGCCACGAGCTGCACCAGCATGCAGGGCGCGGCAACCGGCTCCACGAGGATGCAGTGCACGGCGTCGCCGAAGAGCAGCTTCAGCCCGAGGGTCACGCCGCCGGGGGCGCCGCCCACCCCGCAGGGAAGATAGACGCAAAGGGGGTGGGCTGCGTCCACGATCACGCCTGCCGCCGCGAGTTGACGCCGAAGGTCGGAGGCCGCGGCCGCGTAGCCGAGGAACAGGTCCACCGAACTCTCGTCGTCGACGAAGTGGGCGTCGGCCCGACCTTCGAAGGCTTTGCGGGCGGCCGCGACGGCGCTGCCGTAATCCCCGGCGTGCTCCACGACTCGGGCGCCGAGATCGCGCAGCCTCTGCTTCTTCCACGCCTTGGCGTCGTGCGACATGTGCACCTCGACCTCGAAGCCGAGGGCCCGGCCGATGACCCCGACGCTGAAGCCGAGATTGCCGGTGCTCCCCACCGCGACCGTATGGGCGCCGAGGGCGGCGCGGACATCCGGCTCCGCGAGACGCGCATAGCCTTGCTTCGGCGCCAGCCAGCCCGCCGCGCGGCCGAGCATCTCGGCATGGATCAGCACCTCGTAGAGGCCGCCGCGCGCCTTGATGCACCCGGTGACCGGCAGGTCGTGGTCGGCCTTCACCCAAACCCGCGCCCCGGCGCGTCCCGCGACGTCCTCGGCCACGTGGCTCGCGAGGGGCCGGAGGGGAGAATCGATCCGGCCGGTCCCGAGTTCGGGGAACAGGCGGGCGAGCAGCGGGTCGAAGCGTCGCCAGCGTGCCTCGGCGGCTTCCACGTCGGCGCGGTCGAACGACAGCCCCGGTAGGATCTCGGCCGCGCGGCCGCTGCGCGGGTTCCTCCAGACGGTCGGCCGGCCCTCCCGTACGGCCTCGGGGATCGTGGTGCGCCACCCTGTTCCGTCGATGCTCATGGCAAAGCGTGTCCTCTCGCGGAAGGCGGTTGGGAGGCCTTCGCTCGGAGACGGGCCGATTTCAACCGGTGGAGGACGGCGTGGCGTGGGTGGCCGGGGCGCTTTTCGGCGCCAGGGCGGTCGCTTGGCGCAGCGCTTCCACCAGGCTCCGCTCGTCCGCGATCCCCTTGCCGGCGATGTCGAAGGCCGTGCCGTGGTCGACGGAGGTCCGAACCACGGGAAGACCCACCGTGATGTTCACGCCGGATTCGAGACCGAGAACCTTGATCGGGCCGTGCCCCTGGTCGTGGTACATCGCGACCACCATGTCGTAATCGCCACGGCCCGCGAGGAAGAACAGCGTATCGGCCGGCAGCGGGCCGCTGACGTCCCAGCCCCTCGCGCGGCAAGCCTCGACCGCCGGCGCGATCTTCTCGGCTTCCTCGCCGCGGCCGAAGAGGCCGCCTTCGCCCGCATGCGGGTTGATCGCGCAGACGCCGATCTTCGGATCTTCGATGCCGGCCTTCACCAGCACGTCGTGACCGCGGGCGATGACCCGCTCGACGAGGCCAGGCTCGATCCTGGCGATCGCGTCGATCAGGCCGACATGGGTCGTGACGTGGATCACCCTGAGCTTCGGCGAGACGAGCATCATCGAGACTTCGGGCGTGCCGGTCAGATGGGCGAGGAGCTCGGTGTGGCCGGGGAACTTGTGGCCGGCGGCGTGCAGGGCCTCCTTGGACAGCGGCGCGGTGCAGATGGCTTGCGCTTGCCCCGCCTGGACGACCCGCACGGCCTTCTCGATGTAGCGATAGGCCGCCTCACCCGCCGCCGCCGATAATCTCCCGAATGGCAGGTCCTCGGGCACCAGGTTCAAATCCACGCATTGCACCGCCGTGCTCTCGAACTTCGCTGCGCCGGCATCCGGCAACGAGTCCACCGCGATTCCGGCCCCGACGATCCGGCCGGCCTGCCGGAGGCGTGCCGCGTCCCCGATCACCAGGGATCGGCAGATGGCGTGAACCTCCGGCAGAGCGAGCGCCTTCATGATGATCTCCGGCCCGATCCCGGAGGGATCGCCCATGGTGATCGCGATCGTCGGACGGGTCATGTGAAGCTTCCCTCGGTTCTGACGCTGCGCAGACGCTCGGCGATCCGCAGGAGGCTGTCGGCGTCGCCGAAGGCGCCGGCCTTGGTGACGACGGGTATGGTGAGACGACCCAGGGTCAGCCCGAGCGAAACACCGGGCTCGATCTCGTCGACGAGGCGGATGCCGCCGACGCCGAAACGTGAGAGCAGGGCCGCGGCGGTCTCGCCCCCGGTCGCCGCGAAGGCGCCGATCTGCGAAGCGATCGGCTCCAGGGCCTCGGCCAGGCCTTGGACGAGGCGCGGGCCGAGCGCCATGTCGGGGGCGGCGTCCATGGCGATCTCGACCAGTACGTCCCCTCCGGCGGCGGTCACCTCGGCGATGCGTGCGGCGAGCGCCACCCTGCCGGCCGGGCGGTCCAGCAGGGTCTCGGGGGCGACCGGAAGATAAGCGACGCCTCCGCCCGCAGCGAGCTTGCCGGCGGCCAGGCGGGAGGCCGCCGCGAGGGAACCGACCACGATCAGCGCGCCGCGCCCGCTCGGCGCGACGCGCACCGCCTCGATGGGTCCGGTTTCGTCGAGGGCCGCGAGGGCATGAGCGAGGCCGGCGCTGCCGATGAAGAAGGCCTCCGGGATCGGCAGGCTCGCCCGGGCGATGCGGCCGAGATCGTCCTCCGTCTCCGCATCGCAGACCGCGATCGCGTCGCCCGGAGCGGCGATCCGCGCCAGCACGCTCGCAAGGTCGCTGCGGACGCGCGGGAGCGGAACCCTCTCCGCCCGGATGCCGGCGGAACCGAGGACCGCGACGAGATCGGCGTCGGCGTAGGTGTGGTCGCGACGCCAAACTTCGGCTTCCTCGAGCGGATGGCCGTTGATCCGAACGCGACCATCCACCGTGGTCCTGCCCGTTGCCGGAAAGGCAGGCGCGAAAATCCCGAACGCAGATCCACGCCGCATCCTGAGTGCGGCGATCGCCGCGGCGGTCTCGGCGGCCGGCTGCCCTCTCAGGGTCGAATCGATCTTCTTGAAGAGCCTGCGATCCGGTTCGAGCAGCCGGTCCAGGATCCGGGCATGGAGACGCCCGGCCGCCTCGGGAGAGAGGCTCCGGCTGTCGGCGTCGTAGGACAGGACCGTGAGCGGATCGGACGTGGCGATCGCTGCCTCGCCCCAAGTCACGGTCGCGGCGCGGCCTCGTCGTCCGAACGCGATGGCGCAGTCTGCGGCGCCCGTCAGGTCATCCGCGAGGATGAGCCAGCGGCCCTCCATCTCAGTGGCCGCCGGCCCGCGGCGCGGCCGCCGCCTCGGAGGGGCTGAGAGGATCGGCCTCGACCTCCTCGGGGCGACCGAAGGTTCTGGCGGTCCATGCCGTCGCGATCGGGACGAGGATCGCCGTCACGACCACGCAGGCCGCAACCAGGATCGTGGCCGGGCCGGCCGCATCCGCATAGGCCGGATTGGCGGAGGCGACGATGGCCGGCACGGCCGCCGCGTTGCCGGCCGTCGAGGCGGCGGCCACGCCCGCCACTCCCGTCCCACCGGTCAGACGATCGGCGAAGAACAGAGGGATGCCCGTGACGATCACGACCGCGACACCCATGGCGAGGCCGAGCAGTCCGGCCTGCCAGACCTTCGACAGGTCGAGGCCGGCCCCGAGGGCGAAGGCGAAGAACGGGATCATCACCGGGATCGCGCGGCTCAGGAAATCGCGCATCTCCCGGTCGAGGTTTCCGATGATCATGCCGACCAGGAGCGGCAGGATCGCCCCCACCAGGGTCTGCCAGGGAAAGGCCGACAATCCGGCGATCCCGAGTGTCACCATCGTGAGGAAGGGTCCGCTCTCCAGCGACATCACGGTGTAGGCGCCCACATCGCGCGGGCGGCCGTACTGGCCCATCAGCGCCATGTAGAGCCCGCCGTTGGTGTCGTTCATGCTGGCCACGATCGCCAGGGTGGAGAGGCCTGCGAACATGCCGGCGGCCACTGGAGCCTCGCCCAGCACACGCCCGAAGATCAGGCCGAGAATGACGGCGATGCCGACTTTGACGACGAGCAGCGTGCCGCCCTTCTTCACGATGTAGGGCGTGGCGCGGAAGTCGATGCTCGCGCCCATGCAGACGTAGAAGACGGCGAGGATCGTCAGCGCCCCGGAGAACAGCGCCCCCGTGAACGAGCCGAAGACCTTCGGCGTCTCGGGAAAGAAGGTCGCGATGAGGGCTCCCGCCAGCAGCGGGACCACCATCATGCCACCGGGCACGGCTTCGATGGATCGCTTGATCGGGACCTGCATGCCCGTTTCCCTCCCTGCGTATTGCACGCGACGTCCCGCCTACGCCGCGCCCTCCATCACCGTTTCCGCCAAGCGCCGCCCAGGCTGAACAAGTGCCGCCAAAGCTGAACCGGCTTGATGACCTTGGGCATTCTGAAGAACTTGTTTTCGATCTACCTCGATCACCGATGCGGGAAGACGATGACGCTCGATATGTCAGGGGCTCGCCTTGTCATGAGCAATCTGAGATCAGGCGTTCTCGTTCCATCAGCGATCTTCGACGGCGCTCCCGCGCTGCCTGCGGGCGCCACGACCCCGAGGGCGGGCGCGGAGCTTTCTCGCTTGCGGGGCGGTTCCCTTACGTCGCTGCCTTCGGTGCCCTAATTCGGCTTCGCGGCGTTCGTCATGGTCCGGCTTTGGACCCAGGGCGGTCGAGCGTCATGAAGCGAAACGCGAAAGCCTGTCCCTCGGCGCTCCGCCGCGATGCTTTGAGGGTCGGCGCCGGTTCTTGGTCGATGTCGGCCTCCAACGTCGGATGACTTCCATGCAGCACCGCAATCTCGGCCGCTCCGGCCTGAAGGTCTCGCCGATCTGCCTCGGCACGATGATGTTCGGCGGCCAGACCGATGAGCCGACCGCGACGCGCATCATCCGATCGGCGAGCGCGGCGGGCATCAACTTCGTCGACACGGCGGACGTCTACAACGAGGGCCGCTCGGAAGAGATCACCGGCCGGGCCATCGCGGAGGATCGAGCCGCCTGGGTGCTCGCGACGAAGGTCGCCAACCCGATGGGACAGGGCCCGAACGATGGTGGGTTGTCGCGCGTCCGGATCATGCGGGCCGCCAATGAAAGCCTGCGGCGCCTCGGCACGGACTACATCGACATCTACTACCTGCATAAGGAGGATCACCGAACACCGCTCGGCGAGACCGTGCGGGCGATGGGCGATCTCGTCCGGCAGGGCAAGATCCGGTATTTCGGGGTGTCGAACCATCGCGCCTGGCGGGTCGCCGAGATCTGCCGCCTGTGCGACGACCTCGGGATCGACCGGCCGGTCGTCAGCCAGCCCTACTACAACGCGCTCAACCGGATGCCCGAGACGGAGCACCTGCCGGCCTGCGCCTATTTCGGCCTCGGGGTCGTGCCCTACTCGCCTCTGGCACGGGGCGTCCTCACGGCGAAGTACGACCCGGACGCCCCGCCGCCCGCGGAGACCCGTGCAGGGCGCGGGGACGCACGCATGATGCAGACCGAGTGGCGGCCGGAATCCCTGCGCATCGCCCGAACCTTGCGGGCCCACGCCGAGGCGCGGGGGATCACGGCCGGGCAGTTCGCGGCGGCCTGGGTCCTGAACAACGCCCTCGTCACGTCCGTGATCGCAGGCCCGCGCACCGAGGACCAATGGACGGACTACCTCGGAGCGCTCACCTACGCCTTCAAGGCCGAGGACGAGGCCCTCGTCGATTCCCTCGTTGCGACCGGACATCCCTCGACGCCCGGCTACAACGATCCGGCCTACCCGATCGAAGGTCGCCTGCCGCGAACGGACGGCCGATGACTTCATGAGGACCAAGTGGTCTCGGCGGACGACCTTGCAACCGGAGGCATGCGGACGGGGCTGACCGAGCCGACGACTTTCCATTCGACGGAGGCGTAGCGGCTCGTTTGCGCCGTCCTTAGAAGCGGGCGTTCGCCGGTTGCGCCTATTGCGCCGTGACGCCCGCGTTCTTGATGACCGGCACCCACTTGTCGACCTCGGACCTGACGAATCCAGCCAGGGCTTCGGGGGCCTGACCGGCATCATCGGGAAGTTCCGCCCCGAGATCGAGGAGACGCTTGCGCGTGGTCTCGTCCTTAAGGGCCGCCCGGGCCGCCGCGTTCAGCGTCTCGACGACCTCCTTCGGCGTGCCTTTCGGCGCGAAGAGGGCGTTCCATCCCGTCGCCTGGAACTCGGGCAGCCCCTGTTCCGCCGAGGTGGGCACGTCGGGGATTACCGGCAGTCGCTCCTTCACGGCCGTGACCAGCCCCTTGACCTCCTTGGCCTGGATCGGCGGGACGACCCCGACGCTCTGGTCGCAGACGTAGTCGATATGTCCGCCCAGAAGGGCGTTCAGCGCCGGACCCGACCCCCGGAACGGCACGTGCTGCGGCTTCACGCCGAGGAGCGCATCGAGGAAGAGGCAGGTCAGATGGGAGGTCGCGCCGACGCCGCCGGTGCCGTAGTTCATCTTCGCGGCATTGGCCTTCAGATAGGCAACGAACTCCTTGAAGTCGTTGACCGGCAAGTCCTTCTTCGCGACCACGAGCATCGGGGTCCCGGCCGTGTTCATGATCGGCTCGAAATCCGTGCGCGGATCGTAGGCCAGCTTCGGGTAGATGGCGACGCTCGCCACCTGGCTGCCGAGGTTGCCCATCAGGAGCACGTAGCCGTCGGGGGCCGCCTTGACGACGCGGGTCGCCCCCACCGTGCCGCCGGCGCCGGTGACGTTCTCGATGACGACCTGCTGGCCCAGGGTCCGGCTCATGTGATCGCCCATGATCCGGGCGACCACGTCGGTCGTGCCGCCGGGGGCAAAGGGGACCACCATGGTGATCGGCCGGGTCGGATAGGTGGCTTGCGCCTGCGCCGCCGCGACGAAGCAGAGGGTGACCGTCAGGGTATAGAGAGCCCGCATCATGATGTCCCTCGATCTTGTTTGCAGCCAAAGACAATCGCAATTCGACGCACGCTTGCAGGCCTTAAGTTCTCTCAAGCTTTCACCTCGCGAGCGAGTCGGGCCTGATCTGGAAGTGAACGGCCCGCGGCCTGCTGCCCCTGCCGCCTTCCATCAGCCAAGGCGTCCTGTCCCCGCTGGTCGTCCACAAGCCCCGCCCTTTCCAGCCGGCGCTCGGATCGTCGATCCGGCCGTCGAACCCCTTCGCGTAGAAGCCCAGCGGATAGGGCACCCGCAGCGAGATCATCCGGCCGTCCTTCAGGGCGACCAGCCCGTCCATGAGGTTGGCCGTCGACATCGGCACGTTCTCGCCGAGCCCGAACGTGTCGTGCTGATCGACCCAGGTGTAGTAGCTCGACTCCGCGCTGTTCTCGGCGATGCCCTCGAAGCCCGGACCGGGATATCGGTGGAACGTCCAGCCCTCGGGGCAGTGATCCCCCGTCGCGGTTGGCCCGTTCAGCGGCCCTCTGCATTTGCGGCGGTCGAAGCTCGCGAGATGGCCGCTCGACAGCGAAGCCCAGACGACGCCGTCCTTATCGATGTCGCCCCCGCGGATGCCGAAGCCGGGCGCGGGAACATTGTAGATCTCGGTGAGCCCGGTCCTGGTCGGGTCGTCGCCCGGTGCGAAGCGCAGCACGGCCGGCGTGCCCCCGAAGACGCCGACGGTGTACCAGACCGAGCCGTCCACCGGGCTCGGCATGACCGCGTAGGGGCCTGAGCCGGGAACGATGCGCTTGTCCCTGGCGGGATCGAGCGGCTGGCCCGGCTCGACGTGCTCGTCTCGCCGCCCGTTGGCGTTCGTGTCGAGGACGAACGGCGACCAGCCCTGCGCCTTCGCGGCATCGCCCGTCCCGTCGAGGACCCTCGTGTTGATCCAGCCCGCGACCTGGCCGGTGCCGCTGAGCCAGAGCGTGTCGTCGGCATCGTAGCCGAACTGCAGATGGTGGGTGCCGAAGCAGGTATCGATGAAGGTGTAGGTCATCGCCTTCGGGTCCAGCCTCGTCACCTGTCGGCTGGACCGCTCGAGGGGAAAGACCCGGGCGGACGGGTGCTCGGATCCCCCTTTGCAGAAGGACGGGTTGTCGACGCCGCGCAGGCCCGCGGCGAGCCAGAGCCGGCCCTGCCGGTCGAACATGGAGTTGTGATTGTTCGCCCGCGTGTCCCAGAGCTTCTCGTCGCCCCAGTAGGCCGAGGGTTGCAGCACCCCGGCGCTGGCGGCGTGTCCGGGTCCCAAGGCCTCGGGCGTATCGGCGTCGCGCACCGGCAGCTTGTAGAAGGTCACCCAGTGCGTCTTCGGATCGAGGATCGGCATCAGGTCGGTCGAGTATTCCGGGGCGCCGAAGAGCGGGCCGTAGGCGTTCACGGTCGGGTGGCGGCGGTCCGACGCGATCAGGTCGTGCAGGTACTGCTTCTCCGTGTGCCATTCCCAGGACGTGACCACGATGTTGCGCTCGAGCCCTTCCGGGCGTCGGGGCTGCACTTGCGGCGTCTCGCCCTTCGCGATCCGTTCAGTCCACTCGGCGTAGTACTTGAAAGGCGCGCCGCCGAAGACGCCGGCGAGCTGGTTCGTCATCTGCTCGCCCGACTGCCCCGACTGGATGCGCCGCATCCAGGCCTCCTCGTGAGTCCTGCCCTCCAGGAACACGCCCGGGATGGTCCGCGTGGACGCCTGGCCGAGCTGATGGCAGCCGACGCAGCCGATGTTCTTGACCTGCTTCAGCCAATCGATCTGCGTGAGCTTCTCGGGGATGTCGCTGCTGCCCCCGAACTGGTCCGCGCCCGGGATGCGCAGCATCGCGTACCAGTAGAGGGCGGGGTAGTACTGCGCGGCCGCCCTGGCGTCCGGCGCGGCGACCGCACCGAGGTCGAGCGTGCGTCCCGGTCCGCTCCGCACCTTGGGCGAGTCGACGAGGCCGTAGCCCCGCACCCAGATGCTGTAAGTGGCTTGAGGCAGGTCCGGAAGAAGGTAGCGGCCGGCATCATCCGTTACCACGATCTTGGCATATTTCGTGGGAAGATCCGTCGTCTCGGCGATGACCCAAACGCCTGCCTCCGGACCGTTCGGGCCCGTGACGAGGCCCCCGATGTCGTCCGCGTCGATGCTGACGGCCGGCGCGGCGCTCGGTTGCGCGGCGGTCGGCGCAGGCGAGATCGCCAGCCCGAGCGCGACGGCAGGGGCCGCGAGGCGAAAGCCCAAACCTGTCCCGTTCAGCATGACCTCTCTCCTTCCGCCGATGGGGGAGGAAACCCGACGTCGCCGCGACCCTGAGACAAGGCCGATGCGGCTTTGCTCGCGCTCACTGATGCGCCAGGAAATGGGCGAGGTCGACGATCTCGTCGTCGCCCACCTCCTGCGCGACCGCGTTCATCGAGGGGTCGTAGCCCGGACGCGCGTTGGACTTGTAGCCGCGCAGGGCGGCGGCGAGATACTCCTCGCGCTGGGCGCGCAGGCGCGGGATCTGCTCGCGCCCGGAATAATCCGCGTTGTGGCAGGAGCCGCATTGATGCTTGGCGGCCGCCTGCCGGGCACGCTCCATCCGCGCCGGATCGCCTGGGCCCACGGCCTGCGGCGGGGGGAGGGCGGCAAGGGCATCGGAGACGGTGCGCAGGTCGTCGTCGGAGAGGCCCGCCGCCATCTCGTTCATCGGCGGCGCGATGCGCTGCTTCTCGCGGAACTGGTAGAGCTGCGTCAGCAGGTAGTCGGCGGGCTGGCCGCCGAGCGAGGGCACGCCCTCCGTCTGCGAGCGTCCGTCAGTCCCGTGGCAGCCGAGGCAGGGCGCCAGCCGCTCGGCCAAGGGACCAGCTATGGGATCGGCCGGCGCGGGCGACGCGCCGAGCACGAAGCCTAAGAGGGCGAGGAGCAGGGCTCCGGCCACCGGAGGGCGTATCATGGGCGATCCCGGGTGAAGGGCGGAAGGGCGTCAAGGCCCTCCCGGTCACGATCGTCAGGGCGCGTAGCTGATGCGGTAGATTGCGCCGTTGTAGTCGTCGGAGACGAGGAGGGCGCCGTCCTGGGCCACCAGGACGTCGACCGGGCGGCCGAGATACTTGTTGTCGGCCAGGAAGCCCGTCAGGAACGGCTCCATCGAGACCATCTTGCCGGCCTCGTCGAGCTTGGCCACGACCACGTCGCCGCCGAGCTTCGTCGTCCGGTTCCAGGAGCCGTGGCGGGCGATGAAGATCGCGTTCTTGTACTCGGCGGGAAACTGGCTGCCGGTGTAGAAGCGCATGCCGAGGGCCGCCGTATGGGCGCCGAGCAGCCCCGCCGGCGCCGCGAACTCGCCGCAGGACCGGCCCCAGCCGTATTCCGGGTCGGTGAAGGTGCCCTGGTGGCAATAGGGGAACCCGAAATGCTGCTTGCCGGGCTCGGCGACCACGTTGAGCTCGTCGTGCGGGATGTCCTCGGACATCCAGTCGCGGCCGTTATCGGTGAAGGTGAGCTGCTTCGTCACCGGGTTCCAGTCGAAGCCCACGGTGTTGCGCACGCCCCGGGCGATCACCTCGACGCCGGTGCCGTCGAGGTTCATCCGCCGGATCTGCGCATGAGTGTCGGGGGGCAAGAGGATGTTGCCCGGCGCGCCGATCGGCACGTAGAGCTTGTTGTCCGGACCAATGGCGATGAACTTCCAGCCATGGGCCTCGTCCTTGGGTAGGTCGTCGTAGACGAGAGTCGGCTTGGGCGGCGCGTCCAGGCGAGCCTCGATGTCGTCGAAGCGCCAGATCTTGGAGAGTTCGGCCACGTAGAGGGCCCCGTCGTGGAAGGCGAGCCCGTTGGGCCGGTGCAGGCCCGAGGCGATGACCTTGACCTCGCGCTTTCCGTCCCGCTCGCGCACCGCGTAGACTTTGTCCAAGGCGCGGGTGCCGGCGAAGACCGTGCCCTGGGCGCCCTCGCGCAGGGAGCGGGCATTGGCGAGACCGCTGGCGAAGACCTCGACCTTGAAGCCGGGCGGCACCTTCAGCTTGTCGACGGGCAGGCGCGCCACCGATGCGGCGAGCGGCGGGGCGGGGATCGGCGCGAGCTTCGCCGCGTCGGCGGCTTCCGGCCGGCCGTAGAGCGCGGAGCCCCGGTCCTGCGTCGGCGCCGGCGCGCCGGGGGCGGCCGGAACGCTCGGCTGGGCGCTTCCCGGCGTCGGCGCGCCGCTCGGCACCTGCTGGGCGAGCGCCCCGGCCGCCGGCAGGAGCACGCCAGCGAGCAACAGGCGCGCGAGGATCGACCGCTTGAACGTCATGATCCGAAATCCTTCTGGTCTGTCGAGACGGGGGCACGGCGTCCCGGAGCGGCCTCGGAGCCGGTCGTCAGGTCCAAGCCCGCTGGCGAGCGTCGCGCCTGGGGCCACAGGCCGAAGCGACGCGCGTGGCGCGAAGGAAAGCAAGATCATGATTTCCTCCAGGCTCGCGCGGTCGCCGATCTTGAGCGCCAACTTCCATGCAAGTAACCCTTGGCGTAAGTGAAAGATCCTCGCTGTCAAGGCGCGCGAGCGTCCGCTGAGGGCTGCAACCGGCTTCGCCGCCGGACAAAGGCAGGCGCTCCTGAGCGCAGCGATGGACCATGTGTCGCCCGGCCCGCGTTGCGACGGAGCGCCATGCCGGCGATCTCTGGAAGTACGGCGACGTAGTCGCCTTCCTGGCAAACGAACCCGGCCGGATCGGCGATCCGAATCGATAGCGATCTGACCGTCACCGTGTGACGATGCCGGCCCGAAGGAGGACACCATGGCTCTCACCAGCGCGATCAAGGGCGTGATCCCGATCGCCCCGACGCCCTTCCATCCCGACGGCCGGATCGACGAGACCTCGCTCGACCGAATGTCCGAGTTCTTTCTCGGGGCGGGTGTCGACGGCCTCACCATCCTCGGCCAGCTCGGCGAGGCGCCAAAGCTCGATCACGCCGAGGCCGTGGCCATCGCCAAGCGGGTCATCGGGCGCATGAACGTGCCCGTCCTCGTTGGTGTCTCGGCGCCGGGCTTCGCCGCCATGCGCTCGCTCGCCCGCGAGGTGATGGATCTGGGCGCGGCCGGCGTCATGATCGGCCCACCAAACACGCTTCGCACCGACGACCAGGTCGTCGCCTATTACCGGAACGCCGCCGAGGCGATCGGCCCCGACGTGCCCTTCGTGATCCAGGATTATCCGCTGACCTTCTCGGTCATCATGACGCCCGCCGTCATCCGCCGGATCGTCACCGAGAATCCGTCCTGCGTCATGCTCAAGCACGAGGATTGGCCGGGGCTGGACAAGATCACGGCCCTGCGCGGCTTCGAGCGGGACGGCTCGATGCGCCACATCGCAATCCTGGTGGGCAATGGCGGGCTGTTCCTCGATTTCGAGATGGAGCGCGGCGCGGACGGTGCCAATACCGGCTACGCCTTTCCCGAGATGTTGGTGGACGTCGTGCGAATGTCGGCGGCGGGCGAGCGCGACGCGGCGCACGACCTCTTCGACGCCCACTTACCGTATCTCCGCTACGAGCAGCAGCAGGGTCCACTCGGCCTCGCGGTGCGCAAATACGTCTTCCAGAGGCGCGGGATCTTCGCCTCCGACGCCCAGCGCAAGCCCGCCGCGAGCCTGTCGGCTCAAGGAAAGGCCGAGGTCGACTACCTCCTGTCCCGCATCGCCCGCGTCGACCCCCGCGCCCGCATGGCGGGCCCTTGATCGGGGCCGTAGGCTCGGCGGGAGATAGGCTTGGCGGGAGAATTGGCGATGACCAGCAGCGTCCCCGAGGGCGACGCGCGGCGGTCTACTCGGCGAGTTCGCGCATCACCCTGATCAGGTCGGCCTTGCCCTCGAAGCCGATGCCGGGGATGTCCGGCATGACGATGTGGCCGTCCTCGACCCTGACGCCGTCGGGGAAGCCGCCATAGGGCTGGAACAGGTCGGGATAGCTCTCGTTGCCGCCGAGGCCTAGGCCGGCCGCGATGTTGAGCGACATCTGGTGCCCGCCATGCGGGATGCAGCGGGTGGGCGACCAGCCGAACTGCGCGAGCACGTCGAGGGTGCGCAGGTATTCGACGAGGCCGTAGGACAGGGCGCAGTCGAATTGCAGCCAGTCGCGGTCCGGCCGCAGCCCGCCGTAGCGCAGGAGGTTACGGGCGTCCTGGTGCGAGAACAGGTTCTCGCCGGTGGCCATCGGGCCCGGATAGAACTCCGAGAGCGCGGCCTGCAGGGCGTAGTCGAGGGGGTCGCCGGCCTCCTCGTACCAGAACAGCGGGTACTCCCGCAGCATCCGGGCGTAGGCGATGCCGGTCTCGAGGTCGAAGCGTCCGTTGGCGTCGACCGCGAGCCGCGCCTCGGACCCGATCTCGTCGAGGACCGCCTCGATGCGGCGCCGGTCCTCCGCGATCGGGGCGCCGCCGATCTTCATCTTCACGACATTGTAGCCGCGGTTCAGATAGCTGCGCATCTCGCCGCGCAACGCCGTGTCGTCCTTGCCGGGATAGTAGTAGCCGCCGGCGGCGTAGACGAAGACGCGCGGGTCGGCCTCGCGCCCCTCCCGCTCGGCCAGCATCCGGAAGAGCGGCTGGCCGGCGATCTTGGCCGCCGCGTCCCAGATCGCCATGTCCAGGGTGCCGACCGCCACCGAGCGCTCGCCGTGGCCGCCCGGCTTCTCGTTGGCCATCATCGCGGCCCAGAGCTTGTGCGGGTCGAGGTTGTCGCCCGCCTGGTTCAGGACGCTCTTCGGGTCGGCCTCCAGCAGACGATCCCGAAAACGCTCGCGGATGAGGCCGCCCTGGCCGTAGCGGCCGTTCGAGTTGAAGCCGTAGCCGACGACCCGGCGGCCGTCCCGCTCGACGTCGGTGACCACGGCCACGAGGCTCGCGGTCATCTTCGAGAAGTCGATATAGGCGTTGCGGATCGGCGAGGCGATCGGCTTCGTGATCTCGCGGACGTCGACGATGCGCATGGGGTTCCTCCTTGGCGAGCGGGATCGCGGCAGCGACCCTACTCGTTGTCGCCCTGGACGGCGGCGGTGACGGCATCCGTCACCTGGCGTGTGGTCGCCTTGCCGCCGAGATCGGGCGTGTGCAGGCTCGGGTCGGCGGTGACACGCTCGACCGCGCGCATGAGCCGGTCGGCCGCCGGCTTCTCGCCGAGGTGCTCCAGCATCTGACAGGCGGTCCAGAAGGTCGCGATCGGGTTGGCGATGCCCTTGCCGGCGATGTCGAAGGCCGAGCCGTGTATCGGCTCGAACATCGACGGGTAGGTGCGCTCCGGGTTCAGGTTGGCGGTGGGCGCGATGCCGAGCGAGCCGGCGAGCGCCGCGGCGAGGTCCGAGAGGATGTCGGCGTGCAGGTTCGTGGCCACGATGGTGTCCAGCGTCTCGGGCTTCATCGTCATGCGCATGGTCATGGCGTCGACCAGCATCTTGTCCCAGGTCACGTCGGGGAAGTCCCGGGCGACTTCCGCCGCGATCTCGTCCCACATCACCATGGCGTGGCGCTGGGCGTTCGACTTGGTGACGACGGTCAAGAGCTTGCGCGGCCGCGACCGAGCGAGCTCGAACGCGAAGCGGATGATGCGGTCGACGCCCGAGCGGGTCATCATCGAGACATCCGTGGCGACCTCGTTCGGGTGGCCCTGGTGGACGCGCCCTCCGACGCCCGCGTACTCGCCCTCGGAATTCTCGCGCACGATCACCCAGTCGAGCTCGGGGCCGGTGACGTGGCGCAGCGGGCTCGTGATGCCGGGCAGAATCCGGGTCGGGCGGACATTGGCGTACTGGTCGAAGGGCTGGCAGATGGCGAGCCGCAGGCCCCAGAGCGTGATGTGGTCGGGCACGTCGGGGGCGCCGACCGCGCCGAAGAGGATCGCGTCGTGGTTGCGGATCTGGTCGCGCCCGTCCGCCGGCATCATCACGCCGTGCCGCTTGTAGTAGTCCGAGCCCCAGTCGAAATGGTCGAAGGCGAAGGCGAACAACCCGGTCTTCGCGGCCAGGGCGTCGAGCACCTCGATCCCGGCGGCGATGACCTCGACGCCGATGCCGTCGGCGGGGATGGCGGCGATCCTGTAGGTCTTCATAGCGGGTCTCCGTAGGAACGAGGGCTTGGCGTCAGCGCGCCACGGCGCGGCCTGCCGCCCCGATCGGGCGACGATAAAGGTGACGGCCGCCGAGACTGCCGATCGCGTTGAGCGCGGTGACTGAGGCCGCGCCGCCGGTCGGCATCAGGCCCATGGAGGCGACGAGTCGGGCGACGAAGGAGAGAAGGCAGAGGAACGGAACCAAGCGCGATGCGACCTTGCGCATAGTGCCTGCCCAAAGGAGCGCCCCATCCCTTCCTCCTGCGCGCGTCTGACGGGCGGTAAAACTTGAGCGCCAACTTCCATGCAAGGTGATACGAGATAGGAGTCTGGCGGTTCGGCTGTCAATCTTCCATCACAACCTCCATGGAAGTTGGCGGGCATGGGTTCTGCTTGGAGATCGCGATGATTCGGGGCCGCGCTGACAAGGATGAGTCCGCCGACCGACGTCCGTCGCTCGTGGAGGACGCCTACGCGGCGATGAAGGATGAGATTCGCGAATCCCGCTTCCCGCCCGGCTATCAGGCGTCAGAGCAGGAGATCGCCCTGCGCCTGGGCATGAGCCGCACCCCCGTCCACGAGGCCGCCATCCGCCTGCAGGAAGACGGTCTGGTCCGGATCCTCCCCCGGAAGGGCATCCTCATCTGTGCGCTGGCGCCGGAGGATGTGCGCGAGATCTACGACGTCGTCATCGCCATCGAGGGACGCGCGGCGGCCTTGCTGGCGGATATGCCGGAGGTCCGGCGCGAGGCCACCGCCGCGGAGCTCTCCCGCCTGACGACGACCATGGCGGAAGCCGAGGCGGCAGGTGATCTCGCAGCCTGGGGGCGGGCGGATGAAGGCTTCCACCGCACGCTCGTCGAGCGGGCCGGGAACGGCCGCATGATCCGGATCAACCAGACGATCAACGACCAGGCGCACCGCGCTCGCATGCTCACCCTCAAGCTCCGGCGTGAGCTCAACGCCTCGGTGTCGGAACACCGGCAGATCATCGAAGCGATCCGGACCGGCGACGCCGAGGCGGCCCAGGAGCGGGCGCACCGGCATCGCGTGCGGGCCCGCGACGAGCTTCTTCCCTTGCTCGCCAGTTTTGGCCTGAAGCACCTCTGAGACCGTCGATGGCGAGGATTGCCAAGGGCTCGCTCGTCGGCGGCCTCAGGCGCCGGCCGGATCGAGGCCCATTTCCGTTCTGAACAGCGCCTCCATGTCTCGACGAAAGCCGATGGCGTGATGGGTCGCGTCATAGGTCACGTCCGACCATCGGATCGGCCGATGCTCTGCGACGGCGTTGCGCAGGATCAGCCCATGCGCCAAGCCCATGGGAACGGCCCCGAGGGACAACGATGTCTCGGCGGGGACGACCTTGCCGAACACCGTGAAGCCACCCTCGCCGTCGAGGGTCTCGCCCTCGGCGAGCGCACGCTTGGCGACGGCGATCACGTCGGCGCGCCAGTCCTTCGTCGCGCCGGTCGGCTCGCCGCGCGTGGCGATGCTCGCGACCGAGGTTCCGAGTTCGAGCCCGATCAGGTGATAGGGCTTGTACATCGCCGCGTAACGGCCGCTGGCGTCGGTCTTGAGGCCGTACTGCGCGAAGCAGTCCCGCACGTACTCGGTCGGCGCATGGAACACCGCGTAGACGCCCCAGCGCAGGTCGCGGAACACGGGCCGCCCATCGCGCTCCAGCGACGAGACGACCTCGACGGTGCCCCGCTTGGCGAGGATCCCCCCGTCCGCGGCGGGACGCAGCACGGTGGGCAGATCGTCCACGCCGCACGGGGGGAAGGCCAGCCCGTCGTCCGGCGGGCTGAGGTCGCAGGCATTGGCGACCGCCGCCATCTCGAGGGCCGACTTGGTGCCGTCGAGGAAGGAGTTGAACATCTGCGGGTTGAAGTCGCCGCCCGCGACCTGTTCCTCCGTGAAGCCGTAATGGCCCCAGACCGTGTCCGGCGTCGATTGGTGATAGGCCGGAAGGTACTTCGTGCCCTTGCCCGCGCAGATCACCTCGAGGCCGATGGTGCGCGCCCAGTCGACGAGTTCGGCGATCAGCGCCGGCTGATCGCCCGAGGCCATCGAGTAGATGATGCCGGCCTCCGCGGCGCGGCGGGCCAGAAGCGGACCGGCCAGCGCGTCCGCCTCCACGTTGACCATGACGATGTGCTTGCGGTGCTCGCAGGCCCTCAGCACGTGGCGGATGCCGGCCGCCGGGCTGCCCGTCGCGTCGATGACGATGTCGATGAAAGGGCTGGCGATCAGCGCCTCGGTATCCTCGGTCACGAAGGTGGCCGAAGTTCGGGCAGCCTCCTCCAGCGATCCGACCCGGAAGCGCGCGTCGGGCCAGCCGACGCGCCGCATCGCGTCCTGCGCGCGGGCGGGCGAGAGATCGCACACGCCCACCAAGTGGATGCCGGGAACCCGCCACGCCTGGGACAGGAACATCGAGCCGAACTTGCCGGCGCCGATCAGGCCGACGCGGGCCGGCCTACCCTCCGCCGCGCGAAGCGCGAGCTTGGCGAACATCGACATGGCCTTCCTCCGCTAACGGGGGACATGCGTGCGACGCCCCGGCTCTCGATCATTCGTCCATGGGTCCACGACAAGTCACCACGGCGGTTCCGGCGGGAACGCGGGCCCGAGCAATCCGTATGCGCAACAATCCCACGACGGGTGAGAGCTAAACCGGCAAGACGTTGGTGTACTTCACCTGTCCCAACGCGAAGCTCGACTCGATCGATCCGACGCCGTCGAGGCGCGTGAGCTTGTCCTTCAGGAAGCGCTCGTAGGCGGCGAGATCCGGCACCACGACGCGCACGAGGTAATCGTGCCGCCCGGTCATCAGGTAGCACTCGACCACCTCCGGCCAGCGCGCCACCGCCTCGGCGAAGCGGTCGAGTTCCTCCTCCCGCTGCCGCTCCAGCTTCACCGAGGCGAACACGCTGATCGGCAGCCCGACCTTGGCCTGATCGACGAGGGCGACATAGCCCTTGAGGATGCCTGCCTCCTCCAGCCATCGGATCCGGCGCAGGCACGGCGAGGCCGAGAGACCGATGCGGGCGGCGAGATCCTGGACCGTCACCCGGCCGTCCCGCTGCATCTCGGCGAGGATCTTCCGGTCGATGGCGTCGATCTGGCGCCTCTGCATGATTTCACCCTGAACCGGCGCGCGATTGGCGGATGTCACCGAAATCCTGGATGCGGGCGCCGAGTTTGGCAAATCCTGCCCCATCGGCGGTGGCATGGTACGGGTCTCCTTCGAGGGCCCGACATCGATGCGAAGCGACCCGCGCCTGCCCTACCTCGCCGCGCTGGAGCGCAAGGCGCTGTGGCTGTCCACGTGGATGATCCACCACGCCAACCACGTCCGGCCGAACCATGACGGGATGAAGGTCGGCGGACACCAGGCGTCCTCGGCTTCGCTGGCGACGATCATGACGGCGCTCTACTTCGCGGTGCTGCGGCCCGAGGATCGCGTCGCGGTAAAGCCGCATGCGAGCCCGGTCTTCCACGCGATCCAGTATCTGGCCGGCAACCAGACCCGCGCGAAGCTGGAGAACTTCCGCGGGTTCGGCGGCGCGCAATCCTACCCGTCGCGGACCAAGGACACCGACGACGTCGACTTCTCGACGGGCTCGGTGGGCCTGGGCGTCGCGCAGACGCTGTTCGGGTCGCTGGTGCGCGACTACGTCCGCGCCCACGGCTGGGGCCTCGACCGGCCGGAGGGCCGGATGGTGGCGCTGGTCGGCGACGCCGAGATGGACGAGGGCAACATCTTCGAGGCCCTCATGGAGGGCTGGAAGCACGGCCTGCGCCGGACGTGGTGGATCATCGACTACAACCGGCAGAGCCTCGACGCCGTGATCCGCGAGGGCCTCTACACCCGCTTCGAGGAGATCTTCCGCGCGTTCGGCTGGGACGTGGTGGTCCTGAAGTACGGCTCGCTGATGGATGCGGCCTTCCTCGAGCCGGGCGGCGAGCGCCTGCGCGCCTGGATCGACACGGCGCCGAACCAGCTCTACGCGGCCCTGACCTTCCAGGGCGGCCCGGCGTGGCGGCGGCGCCTGGAGGCCGACCTCGCCGACGATCCGGACGCGCTGGCGCTGCTCGGCCGCCGCTCGGACCAGGAGCTCGCGGCGTTGATGGGGAACCTCGGCGGACACGACCTCACCAACCTGATCCGCGCCTTCGAGGCCGCCGACAACGATCGTCCGACGGTGTTCATCGCCTACACCGTCAAGGGCTTCGGGCTTCCGCTCGCCGGCCACAAGGACAACCATTCCGGCCTGCTCACCCCGGCGCAGACGGCTCTGTTCCGCGAAAGCATGGGCATCCGGGAGGGGCAGGAATGGGAGCCGTTCGAGGGGCTGACGCTGGCCGCGGACGATCTGCGCCGCTTCATCGCCGCGGCGCCGTTCTTCGCCGAGGGGACGCGACTGCGCGAGGCGCCCCGGCTTCCGGTGCCGGCGGACTTCCCGTGCCCGCGCCAGGCCGTGCAATCGACCCAGTCCGGCTTCGGCCTGATCCTCAACGAGCTGGGGCGCTCCGACGCGCCGATCGCGGAGCGCATCGTCACCACCTCGCCGGACGTCACCGTCTCGACCAATCTCGGCGGATGGGTGAACCGGCGCGGCCTGTTCGCCCGCGAAGAGCGGCGCGACCTGTTCAAGGCCGAGCGCATCCCCTCGACCTTCGCTTGGGATGCCTCGGCCAAGGGCCAGCACATCGAGCTCGGCATCGCCGAGATGAACCTCTTCCTGCTGCTCTCGGCGCTGGGATTGTCGCACCGGCTGTTCGGCGAGCGTCTGATCCCGATCGGCACGCTCTACGATCCGTTCATCAGCCGCGGCCTCGATGCCCTGAACTACGCCTGCTACCAGGATGCGCGCTTCATCATCGCGGCGACGCCCTCGGGCGTGACGCTGGCGCCGGAGGGCGGCGCCCACCAATCGATCGCCACGCCGCTGATCGGACTGGCGCAGGACGGGCTGTCGAGCTTCGAGCCGGCCTTCGTGGACGAGCTGTCGATCCTGATGGCGCACGCCCTCGACCACGTGCAGGTCGAGGGGCCGGAGGGCGGCTCGATCTATCTCCGGCTCTCGACCCGCAGCCTCGCCCAGCCGCAGCGCGCCATGTCGGCGGCGCTGTCCGAGGCGATCGTCGCCGGTGCCTACTGGCTGCGTGAGCCTGGGCCGAACGCCGAGATCGTGGTCGCCTATACCGGGGCCGTCGCACCCGAGGCGATCGAGGCGGTGGGTCTGATGGCCGAGGATCGGCGCGACATCGGGCTCTTGGCCGTCACCTCCGCCGATCGGCTCCATGCCGGCTGGACGGCGGCGCAGCGCGCCCGTGAAGCCGGAGACCGGAGCGCTCGCAGCCATGTCGGCACGCTGTTGGCCGACCTGCCCCGGCATTGCGGCCTCGTCACGGTCATCGACGGGCACCCGGCGACGCTGGGCTGGCTCGGCGCGGTGGGTGGCCACCGCACCCGGGCGCTCGGCGTCGAGCGCTTCGGGCAGACCGGCACGGTCGCCGACCTCTACCGGAACCACGGCCTCGACGCGCGCGGCATCGTCAGCGCAGCCCTTGCGCTGGCGCCGGAGCGTCCGATCCGCAACCTGCGGACCGTGTGAGCGCGCGAACGCCGCTGCCGCGCAGTCGCGGGGGAATGAGGGCGGCATCACCAAAGCATTGCTGCAAGAGATCCTTACTCTCGTCACGTTGAGGCCATCGTCCCAGGTCAGTGCCCGCCGGCAGGTCGACCCGCTCCACGTGGTCGGCTTCGGCAACGGACAGGAGTTCACATGACCCCGAGCAAGGCGGCGTTCTTCGCCCTCGGCCTCATCCCCGTCGCAGCGTTCGCGCAGCAATCGCCCGGACGCGAGGCGCTGAAGCGGGCCTGCACCGGCGACTACATGCAGCATTGCAGCGAGTACGCACCGGGCGGCCCGGAGGTGGAGGCCTGCTTCAAGGCCAACCTGAAGAAGCTCAGCCCCACCTGCTCGGCGGCCATCACGGCCTACAAGCAGGAGCAGCGCACGACCCGACGCGTGAGCGAGGCCCGCTGACGCGCCCTGGGTGACAGCCGGCGCGACGGGTCAGTCTTCGCGGGACCGAAGAGCGTCGAGTGCCGAGAGAAGCCGGATCGAGGCCGTGTGCTCCTCGGCCGGCGGGAACGACAGGGCCAGGGCGCGCTGGATGCCCTCGATGGTCGGGCTCGTGGGCGTATCCGAGGGGGAGAGCCACAGAGGGGGCGGGCAAACGATCATGGTGGGTCCAAACACGGGGGCTGCGCAGGTTGCCGGGCGGGCCGTCCCTTCGCCTCCGTGACAGGGCAATGATGCGGGTGGCGTGAAGTTTCACCGCCGCCGTGCCGGACGGCACATGCGAGCATCGGGCGACCGCGCCGCTCAAGGTTGTGGTCGAACATCCACGTCCCTCGGGAACATCCGTCGGCCGCCGGGGATGTCGGCGCATGCCCCTCTATTTCTTCAACACCCACATCGACGGCGACGTCATCCCTGATCAGGACGGCATGGAGCTTCGCGACGCAGTCCAGGCTCTGGAGGTTGCCCGGGATACGGTTCAGGCGATGATGCAGGATCCGACCAATCAGATCACCCTCTTGGCCGCCGCCCTAGTCGTCACGAAGGAGGCTGGCGGGGTAGTGGGAGAGTTCCCGTTCGCGGACGCCTTCAAGCTGCTGCCCCGCGCTGCTGGGAGCGAGCGTTAGGGCCTCCCTCAGGGCCGGATGGGGTCACCCTGGTGGTGCAGCGCTCGGAGGATCGCGGCGCGACCCTGCGGGCGGCGGATGGCGAGGGCCGTACCACCACCTACCGCCGCGGCCCGCGTGGGCTGCTCTCCGAGATCGAGGACCTGCAGGGCGGGCGCGTCCGCCTCGCCTATGACGACCAAGAGCGCCTCGCCCAGGTTGTTAACCAGACCGGTCGCACCTGGAGCTTCGTGCGCGACGCCGTGGGCCACGTCGTCGAGGAGACGGACTTCGACGGGCTGACCACGGCCTACGCCTACGACGAGGCGGGCCGGCTCGGCGAGACCCGCCACGCCGACGGCACCCGCGCGGCCTACGCTTACGATAGGTCGGGCCTTCTGGTGCGCGAGGCGGTGCACGATCCGGGGCGCGCGGCCGCCTGCGTCACCACCTTCGGCTACGACGCGAGCGGGCTTTTAGTACGTGCCGAGAACGACGACGCGCTGGTGCTGTTCGAGCGCGACGAAATGGGCCGGGTCGTGGCCGAGATCGTCAAAGGCCGGCGGATCGAGAGCACCTTCGATTGCTGCGGCCGGCGGGTCGAGCGGCGCATCGGCGGGCAGGTGACCGAGTACGCCTACGATCCGGTCGGCGCGCTGGTGCGCCTGACCCTCGCGGGCCACGCCCCGCTGAACTTCACACGCAACGCCCTCTGGCGCGAGACGCGGCGGCGCAACGGCGGGGGCTTTCAGCTCGACCAGGGCTGGGACGCGGTGGGCCAGCTCCTGCACCAGAACGTGGCGTCCGCCGCGCCGCCTGGACCGGGCGGTGGCGCGGCGGGCCTGGGCGTGGAGCGGCGCTACTCTTGAAGCCGTGCCTTTGAGCCGCGCACCATCGTTGATGCCGGCTGGGGCGAGACGGCCTATGCCTATGACGGCAACGGGCAGGTGGCGCAGGCCCGTTTCGGCGACGGTGGGGCGGAACGCTATGAGTACGACGCGGCGCTCAACGTGGTCGGCTCGGACCAGCGGGAGCCGGGCGAGGCGTTGTCCCGCGAGCTTGCGGGGTCGAGCATGGTCTTGCCGCCCTGGCTGGTCTCACCAGGCGGGCGGGTGCGGCAGGCGCGCGGCCCGCGCGGCGAGGCGGTGAGCCTGAAGCACGACGCACGCGGGCGGTTGGTGGCGCGACGCGTCGAGCGGCGCGGCTTCCGGGTGCGGCTGTGGCGCTATGCCTGGGACGGGCGCGATTTGCCTGGTGATCAACACACGATGGCTCAATCCGTCACGGAGGACTGCATGCGTCGATGCAGGCTGGCGGCGAGCTGGTCGGCGAACTTGGCGGCGGCCACGGACAGCATCCGACCCTGCAACTGCGCCAGGACCACGGTCATCGGCTCCAGATCGCGATCGTCGATGGGCCTGCTCCGCAGGCGAGGATCGTCGGGAATGCCGTTGGGGATCTGCAGACTTACGACGTCCTCGCGCAGGGCGAGATTGCGCAGGAACTCGAGCGAGCCGGACTCTACGGCGCATTTCAGTTCAACGCCCCGTCGGGCCAACGCCTGATCCAGGTGAAGGCGAATGGCGAGCGACCGGTCGGGAAGCGCCATGGGATGGGCAAGGCAGTCGCGCAGTCGCACGGGACCGTCGGATTTCGCGAGGGGATGTTCGGCCCGCATCAGCGCGCGAAGCTGCTGCCGGCAGGAATATAGGAGGTGAAGCTCGGCGGAGGGCGGAGGCTGGATGATCAGGGCGAGATCCGCCTCGAAGGCGACGACCGCGGCCACCGCCTGGATGTGGTCACGGACCTGCACCGTGAAGCCGACCTGCGGGAACCGGGCGCGGTAGGCCTCCACCTCCTCCGGCACCACCCGCGTGACGAAGGCCTGGCTGCAGGCCAGGGCGACGTGGCCGCGACGCACACCCGACAGGTCGGCGATCTGCGAGCGGACCCGCTCCAAGTCAGCGACCTGGTCCCGGATGTGACGGACCAGCAACTCGCCCGCCGCGTTGAGGCGCATCCCCTGCGCCAGTCGCTCGAAGACCGGCGTGCCGAGCTCGTACTCGATGTCCTGAACCTGCCGCGTCAGGGCTGAAGGCGCGATATTGAGCCGCTCGGCCGCACGGCGGATCGAACCGCTGCGTGCGATCTCGGCCACGTAGCTGAGCGTGCGTAGGTGCTTCACGGCTCAAGCTCCTGTGTTGCGCGAGGCTGCATCGGTGTTGCCGAAAATGCAACGAGCCCTTCGAAAACTAGCACTCGCTCGCAACAGGCGAGCTGAGTAGCGTTCATGGGTCCGAACTTCGACGAGGCCGCCCCATGATTCACCGCCGCACGCTTCTCGCTGGCCTCGGAGCAGGCCTCGTCTCCGCGCCCCTCGTCGGTCGCGCCAAGGCCGCGCGGACGGTGATCCGCATGGGATCGCTGAAGCTGATCCACTCGATCGCCCCCTACTTCTACGAGCGCTTCACGCCCGAGGGCGTCCAGGTCGAGGTCGTGCCCTTCGAGAGCCCGACCGAGTGCAAGAACGCCGTCGTGACCAGGTCGGTGGATTTCGGGACGTTCGGCATCGCGGCGGCGACCCTTGGCGCAGCGGCCGGAGAACCGATCGTGGTGATCGCCTCCACCTGCAACCGCGGCATGGCGATCATCTCCAAGAGGGATTCGGAGATCCGCGCGATCAAGGATCTCAAGGGCAAGCGCGTGGCGATCTGGCCGGGCAGCACGCAGGAGGTCTTCGCGCTCGAGCGCATGCGCATGGAAGGGCTCAGCGTCCGCGACATCACGCCGGTCCGCATCTCCTTCTCCGAGATGCACATTGCCCTGGCCCGCGGCGACATCGACGCCTATGTCGGCGCCGAGCCCGGTCCCGGCGTCAGCCTCTCGACGGGCGTCGGCCAACTCGTCGAATACCCCTACGCGACCGAGATGGGCGCGCTGAACATGGTCTTCGGCGCGCACCGCGACACGCTCGCGCAGCGGCCCGAGGTGGTGCGCACCATGCTCGAGATCCACCGCAAGGCTTCGGATTTCGCGGGCAAGGACCGCGAGGCGATGATCGCCATGGCTGTGTCCAAGCTCGGGCAGAAGCGCGAGGCGCTAGAACTCTCCGCGCCCAACGTCGAGTTGAAGTGGAAGCTCGGACCGGACGAAGTGCGCCAGGCCAAGGCCTATGCCGAACACATGCTGGCCCTGAAGCAGATCAAGCGCCTGCCGGAGCCGGGCTTCATCGACACCCGCTTCGTCGATGCGATGAGGGACGCGTGAGCAACGCGACCGAGGCGGGCGCTCTTGCAGCGGCAAGCCTGCCCGCGGCCGAGCCTGTTGCACGAAGGAACAGTGTGTCGCTCTCGGCCCTGCGCCGAGCGGGCCTTGCGCTTGCTATTCCCCTCGGCCTTGCCCTCGTCTGGCACCTTGCCACCGCGGACCGGCCCTACAGCCTGATCCCGGCACCCGCTGCCGTCTGGACGCAGCTTCAGGACCTTGCCTTCGGCGGCATCAACGACGACGCCTTCAGCGGAACGCTGGGCGTGCATCTCCTCGCCTCGCTCAGCCGTGTCTATGGCGGCTTCGCGCTGGCCGCGGCGGCGGCGCTGCCGCTCGGTCTGCTGATCGGCCGCATCCCCCTGATCCGGGCGCTGCTGGACCCGACCTTCCAGATCCTGCGGCCGATCCCGGTGACGGCCTGGCTGCCGCTCGCGATGATCCTGTTCGGGCTGGGACCGCGCTCCGCCTACTTCCTCGTCTTCCTGGGCGCCTTCTATCCAATCCTCGTCAACACGATCTTCGGGGTACGATCCGTCGAGCCGCGCCTGTTCGAGGCCGCGGCGATGCTGGGCTGCACGGGGCCTGCCCAGTTCGCTCGGGTCGTGCTGCCCGCAGCGCTCCCCTCCATCTTCACGGGCCTGCGGCTCGGACTCGGCTTCGCCTGGGTCGTGATCGTGGTCGGCGAAATGACCGGCGTTCAGACGGGTTTGGGCGCCATCATCATGGAGGCGCGCCAGCTCTCGCGCACCGAGATCGTGATCTGCGGCATGGTCGTGATCGGCATCGCCGGCTTCGTCTCCGACTGGATCGTCATGCAGGTCGGTCGCCGCCTCCTGGCCTGGAGCCCGACCCATGGCTGATCCGACCGTCCCGATCCTCGATCTGCGCAACGTCGCGAAGACCTACGTGGCGCAAGGGCGCAGCATCGAGGCGCTGCGCGGCGCGAACCTTCAGGTCAGGCGCGGCGAGTTCGTCTGCCTGCTGGGGGCCTCCGGCTGCGGGAAGTCGACGCTTCTGCGCATCGTCGCGGGCTTCGAGGCGGCAAGCGCCGGACAGGCCTTGATGTGGAACACGCCAATCTCCGGCCCCGGTCCGACGCGCGGCATGGTCTTCCAGGATTACGGCCTGTTCCCGTGGCTCACCGTGCGCGACAACATCGGCTTTGGACCGAAGTCCCGCGGCCGACCGGTCGCCGAGGTGCGGGAGACCGTCGGCCGCTACATCGACCTCGTCGGGCTGCAGCGCTTCGCCGACGCCTACCCGCACCAGCTCTCGGGCGGCATGAAGCAGCGCGTGGCCATTGCCCGCGTGCTCGCCAACGACGCCGAGGTGGTGCTCATGGATGAGCCCTTCGGTGCCCTCGACGCCATGACACGCGAGCGGCTGCAGGACGAGCTCCTGGATCTCTGGTCCCGCACCGGGCTGACCGTGCTCTTCGTCACCCACGCGATCGAGGAGGCGATCTTCCTCGCCGATCGCGTGGTGATGATGTCGCCCGGGCCTGGGCGCATCGAATCCATCCACGAGATCGACCTGCCGCGGCGCCGCGACGTGTCGAGCCCCGCCTTCAACGACGTGCGGCGGATGCTCTCGGCACAGCTCCACAGCCATCACGCCCCGAAAGCCGCCTGAGGGTCGGGCGTGACGGACGATCCGCGCCGACCTGAGAACCGTCTGGCCTACCGGGCGGCGATCGACCGGCCGCCGCTCGCACTGCCTGGAGGCAAGCGGGTGGCGCTCTGGCCCGTGGTCAATATCGAGCACTGGCTGATCGACCATCCGATGCCGCGCCAGATCCTGGTTCCGCCGACGGCCGCGCCGCTTCTGCCAGACCTCCCGAACTGGGCATGGCACGAGTACGGCATGCGCGTCGGCTTCTGGCGCCTGCTGGCGGCCTTCGCGGAGCGCGGCCTTCGCCCGACGCTCTCGATCAACGCCTCCGTCTGCGAAGCCTACCCGCGGGTGGCCGAGGCGGCGCACGCGGCCGGCTGGGAGTTCATGGCCCACGGCTTCCATCAGGTTCCGACGCAGCGCATCGCGGACGAGCCCGACATGATCGCCCGATCGATCGCGACGATCACCCGGTTCACCGGGGCCCCGCCGCGCGGGTGGTTGGGTCCTGGACTGACCGAGACCCTCGATACGCCCGATCACCTCAAGGCGGCAGGGATCGAATATCTCGGCGACTTCGTCGTGGACGATCGGCCGTGCCGTGTCGCCACGCGGCACGGCCCGCTCATCGCCTTGCCCTACTCGGTCGAGCTGAACGACATTCCCCTGCTCGCCATCCAGCACCACCGCGCCGACGAGTTCGTCGAGCGGGCGCTGTCGAACCTCGACCGCCTCGTCGCGGAGGCCGGGAGCGATGGGCCGCTCGGGGGTGCGAAGGTGATGGGTTTTGCGATCCACCCCTACATCACGGGGGTGCCGCACCGGATCGGCCTCCTGGAGCGGCTGCTCGATGCCGTCACGGCGCGGGACGACGTTGTCGTCATGCAGGGGTCCGAGCTGCTCGACTGGTATCTCGGCACGGGCGACAATGCCTGAGGAAGGCGATGCCGGGTGACCTCGACCGCGGAAGCGGACGGATCTCTCTCGCGCTGCGGTCTCTCGGGGGCCCGCCTTTCTCGCCTCCCTTCACGGTGGCGCCTGGCAGCGCGACGCCAGGGAAGGCCTCACCTGGGTAGCCAAGGGTCCGCTCCAACGCATGGCCTCGACATGGAGCCGGTCGGCCATACGGCGGCGCCATCGGCAGTCTTCGTTCACTTCATGAGAAGCAGGTCCTCGTCCATCTCGAGCCAAAGCCCATCAGGAGTCGATACGACGGGGAAGAGGCGGAGGCTGCGAAACCGCCAACCCGGTGAGACGGATCCATCCCGAAGGTCGAAGGACGCGAGGTGCCGCGGGCAGAACAGCCGTCCTGCGGCACACCGTCCGAGCGAGAGGTCGGCGCCCTCGTGCGGACAGGCCCGCTCCGCGGCGGAGATGCGCCCGCCGTCCCGCAGAAGGATGAGCTGCTGACGGCCTACGACGATCGGCAGCACATCGCGCTCGCCGAGGAGGTCGGCAGGTCCGAGGTAGATCCAGGCCGGCCGGTCCGCCTCAGCCACCGAGATAGGCTTGCCGCACATGAGGATCGGCGATGAGGGCCTGGCCGCTGCCCTCGAGCACGATGCGGCCGGTCTCGATGAGATAGGCGTGGTCGCACAGCTCGAGCGCCGCGAAGGCGTTCTGCTCGACCAGGAGAACGGTGGTGCCCGCGTCGCAGATCGACCGGATCACCGCGAACATCCGCTCGACGATGTTGGGGGCAAGCCCCAGGGACGGCTCGTCGAAGAGCACGAGCTTCGGACGTGCCATCAGGGCGCGGCCGATCGCCAGCATCTGCTGCTCCCCGCCCGAGAGCGTACCGGCGGCCTGGGCCCGGCGCTCGCCAAGCCGCGGAAACTCGCCGTAGACGCGGTCGAGATCCGCCGCGATGCCGGCGCGGTCGCGGCGCAGATACGCGCCCATGGCGAGGTTTTCCGCGACACTCATCTGCGGGAAGACGCGCCGGCCCTCCGGGCAATGGGCGATGCCCTCGGCCAGGATGCGTCGGGGCTCGGAACCCGCGATGTCGCGGCCGTTCAGCCGGATCTCCCCGGAGCGGGCCGGCACCAGGCCTGAGATCGCCCGCAGCGTCGTGGACTTGCCGGCGCCGTTCGCGCCGACGAGGGCGACGAGCTGGCCCTCGCGCACCGAGAGGGTGAGGCCCTTGAGGGCGGTGACGTGGCCGTAGCCGCAGACGAGGTCGCGGATCTCAAGCATGAGCTGGTTCCTGCACCTCGGCGGCGGCCTGCCGGGCGGCTTTGCCCTGGCCGAGATAGGCCTCGATCACCGCCGGATCGCTGCGGATCCTGTCCGGCGGTCCCTCCGCGATCAGCCGGCCGTAATTGAGGACGAGGATGCGGTCGGAGACCTCCATGACCATCGGCATGTCGTGCTCGACGAGCAGGACGGTGATCCCGCGTTCGCGGATCTGGCGGATCAGCGACACGAAGACCTGCGTCTCGGAGGCGTTCATGCCCGAGACCGGCTCGTCGAGGAGGAGCATCGCGGGCTCGGTCGCGAGCGCCAGGGCCACGCCGACGAGGCGCTGCTCGCCATAGGCCAGCGCGCCGGCCTTCTCCCCCGCGCGCTCCGAGAGCCCGACCCAGTCGAGGAGCGCCTCCGCACGGGCGCGCAGGCGCCGCTCGCTCGCGCCGGCACGGCCGATCAGCGCGTCGAGGAGGGGGGCGCGCCTCGACTGCGCGCCCTGCCGGTGCAGTCCGATCATGACGTTGTCGAAGACGGTATCGTCGGGGAAGACGCTGGTGCGCTGGAAGGTCCGGGCGAGGCCGAGCCGGGTGATCTCGTGCGGCTGAAGATCCGTCAATCCGGTGCCCCGGAAGCGGACCTCGCCCTGGCTCGGTTTCAGGAAGCCGGTCATCACGTTGAAGGCAGTGGTCTTGCCCGCGCCGTTCGGGCCGATCAGGCTCACGATCTCGCCCTCGCGGACGTCGAAATGCAGGTCGGCGATGGCGACGAGTCCGCCGAAGCGGACGCCGACCTGCTCGACCGAGAGGATCGCGCTCATCGCGGCACCGCCGGGCTGGCTTCGAGAACGGGAACGGCCCTGGCCGCCCGGAGGCGGGCGAAGAGCCCCGCGATCCCCGGCACGATGCCTTTCGGCATCACGAACAGGATCGCGATCAGCACGATCCCGTAGATCATCCATTGGGCCTCCGGCGCCATCACCGGGCGGAGCACGACCGGCAGCAGACCAAAGATCAGGCCGCCGACGACGGGCCCCATCAGCGTGCCCTTGCCGCCCGCCACCACCATGATCACGATGGTGACGGTCGTGGCGAACTGGAACACGTCGGGATCGATGATGCGCAGGTAATGCGCGTAGAGGCTGCCCGCCGCGCCCGCCATCGCGGCCGAGATCACCGTCGCGACCGTGAGCGTGCGGGCGGCGTTGATCCCGACCGAGAGGGCGAGGGACTCGTTCTCCTTGAGGCCCCGCATGGCGCGGCCGAAGCGGGAGCCGACGAGGCGCGCGATGATGACGTAGCAGAGCGTGCCGACGGCGAGGACGAGGTAGTAGTTCTGCAGCTTGGTCTTGAGCGTCCAGCTGCCGAGGCCGGGAGCGCCCAAGGCGATCACGGGGATGTTCGTCAGCGCCAGCGGTCCTTGCGTCAGTTCCACCCAGTTGAGGGCGACGAGCCGGACGACCTCGGCGAAGGAGACCGTGACGATCACGAAATAGGCGCCCCGCACCCGGAAGGAGAGGCGCCCGATCAGGTAGCCGCAGGCGCCCGCCGCCAGGATCGCGAGCAGGAATCCAACCGCCGCCGGCCAGGGCTCGTGCACGATGCGGGTGCCGAAGCCGATCTCGACGTCGAAGCCGAGGCTCGTCAGGGCGCTGACATAGGCGCCGATGCCGAAGAAGGCGATGTGGCCGAGGCTGAGCTGTCCGGTGAAGCCGAGCAGCAGGTTCAGGCTCATGGCCGCGATGGTCAGGATGCCCGTCGTGATCAGCGCGTTGAGGAGATAGGGGTTCGACCCCAGTGCCAACGGCAGGGCGACGAGCGAGGTCAGGAGCGCGAGGGGGAGGAGGCGGCTCATCCGATGCGCTCTGCCTTCGCGAACAGGCCGGTCGGCTTGTAGAGCAGCACCGCGATGATGATCAGGAACCCCATCGCGTCGCGGTAGCCGGAGGAGACGTAGCCGGCACCGAGTTCCTCGGCGAGCGCCAGGATGAAGCCGCCGATGGCCGCCCCCTTCAGGTTGCCGAGTCCGCCGAGGATGACGATGGCGAAGGCCTTCAACTCGGCGAGGCCCCCCATCTGCGGGAACACCACGTAGACGGGACCGAGCAGGGCGCCGGCCGCGGCAGCGAGCGAGGAGCCCAGCGCGAAGGTCGCCGTGTAGACGAGGCGCACGTTGACGCCCATCAGCGCCGCGGTGTCGGCATCCTGGAAGGCGGCACGCATGGCGAGTCCGAGCTTGGTCCGGTTGATTAGGGCGTAGGTGACGACGATCAGGGCGAGCGCCGCGCCGAGCACGAACAGCCGGAGCCAGGAGACCGAGACCGGGCCGAGCTGAAGCGGGGCCTCCGGGAAGGGCGAGGGGATCGCCTTGGCGACGCCGCCGAAGATCCAGAGGGTGCCCGATTGCAGGACGATGCCGGCCCCGATCATCACCAGCATGGTGGTGTCGATGTCCGAGCCCCGGAACGGCCGCAGCAGCAGCAGCTCGATCGCGGCCCCGAGCAGGAGGCCGCCGAGGATCGCCACGGGCAAGGCCAAGAAGAAGTTCAGGCCGAGTGCCGCGACCGCGAGATACATGACGTAGGCGCCGACGGTGTAGAGGGCGCCGTGGGTGAAGTTCACCACGTTCATGATCCCGAAGATCAGCGTCAGCCCGATCCCGAGGAGAGCGTAGGTGCCGCCGAGGATAAGGGTGTTCACCAAGTGCTGGATCAGCTGGTCCATGTGCGGCCCTTCCGCTGGCAAGCGTGCCGTCAGAGCGTCGGCACGGCGACGCGGCCGTCCTTGATCTCGATAAGGTAGACGTCGGGCTTGCTCTGCCCGCTCTCCTTGCCGGCGGGCCCGGACTTGGCGAAGCGGATGGGGCCGTTCAGGCCAGTGAAGTCGACGGACCAGAAGGCCTTGGTGATGGAAGCGGGCTCGGCCGAGCCGGCCTTCTCGATGGCCTGCGCGATGGCGCGGATGCCGTCATAGCCGCGGAAGCTCTCGGTGACGCCCGCGAACTGGAAACCGCGCTTCTTCCACTCACTGATGAACCCCTCCGTGGCCTTCGGGTCGGGCGTCTTCTCCGGCAGCCAGGGCAGGAAGGTGGTGAGGTGCATGGTGCCCTCGGCGGCGGAGCCGGCCTGGGCGATGATCTGGTCGGGATTCTGCGAACCGCCGGTGGTGATGACGCGCTTCTTGAGGCCGATCGCCGACATCTGCTTGAAGAGCAGCACGAGCTGGTCGACGGCGCTCGTGATCATGATGGTGTCGCTGTCCGACGCCTTGAGCTTGGCGAGCTGAGCGCTCATGTCCTGCGCGCCCTGGTCCATGGTCTCGACCAGGCCGACCGTGACGCCCTTCTCCTTGAGCATCTTGCCGAAATCGGCCGCGGCGCCGCGGCCGAAATCGTTGTTGAGCACCAGGAAGTCGACCTTCTTCAACCCGAGCTTGGCGACCGTGGGGGCGAAGGTCTCAGCCTCCAGCGCCGAGGGCGGCGAGATGCGGAAGACGTAAGGGTTGCCCGAGGTCGTGATCTTGCCCGACGAGGAGGTCTCCACCAGCATCGGCACCTCGTACTCGGCGAGCTTAGGCATCACCGCGAGCGTCAGGCTCGACCCCCAGGCGCCCATCATCACCGGGGTCTTGTCGCTGGTGATCAGCTTCTCCGCGACCGCCGCGGCCTCGGTCGGGTTGCTCTTGTTGTCCTCGATGACGAGTTCGAGCTTCTTGCCCAGCACCCCGCCCTTCGCGTTGATCTCGTCGGCGGCGATCCTGGCGCCGTTGACGACGTAGGTGCCCGACGCGGCGAAGGCGCCGGTCAGCGGCTCGTTGACGCCGATGCGGATCGTGTCCGCCCGCGCCGCCGTCCCGGCGAGGACCAGCAGGATCGCGGTGGTGAGGGTGAACCTGCTGGGCATTGCGTGTCTCCGGTGCGGTGGGGTTGAAGTCAGGAGCGCCTGAGCCAGGCCGAGATCCGCGCGCGGGCGAGGCCGAGGACGAGACGAAGGGGATTGAGGCTGACCGGTATGGGGGTGGTGCCGGACAGACGGGCGTCGAGATTGCGGGAGAAATCCGCCGCGATGCGGCCCGCGAGATCGCGAACGAGTCCGGGCCGCCCGAACTGGGCAAGCGGTCCGGTCAAGCTGTAGCCGACCTCCAGCGCGACCTTAGCCGTGCCGGGCGCTTCGCCCGGCCCGACGCGGTAGCGGATCTCGCCCTGCGTGGCCGAGCGCCCGCCCGCGTCGCTGCCGGCCCCGCGAACGCGCCCGCTCAGCGCCGCCTCGTCCCGCTCGATGCGGGCGCGTCCGCGGAAGGTCGCGGCGATCGGCCCGATCCGCACCTGCAGGCCGCCCTCGACCGTGTCGGGCGCAGGATGTCCCGTCAGCACGGCGCCGGGCAGGCAAGCGGCCACGGCCTCGATGTCGCCGAGCAACGCGAAGACCGCCTCCGGTGGATGTGTGAGATCGATCGCCTGCGTGAAGCGGTGTGCCGGCTCGAAGGTCCCGGAGAGCTCCTGCGCCGTCGCGGGCGCGACCGAAGCGGCTCGGCCCGGCAATGGCGGCAAGGGCGCTGCGACCGTTCCGCCGATGCGGGCGCCGACCGGGCCGAGGGCGCGCGCCGCGCCGGTGTCGGGGAGGACGCCGCGAGCGCGCCGCGCGGCGATCACGCTCATCACGGCCCGGACGATGCCGGCATAGCCAGTGCAGCGGCAGAGGTTGCCCGCAAGGCCGATGCGGATGCGCCGCTCGTCGGCCTCGGGCAGCCGCAGGACGAGATCGCGCGCGGCCACCAGCATGCCGGGGGTGCAGTACCCGCACTGGAGGGCGTGCTCGCGGTTGAAGGCGGCGCGGAGTTCCGTCGCGACCGGATCGTCGTCCAGGCCCTCGATCGTGGTGACCGCGGCGCCGGCGGCGGCACCCGCGAAGGTGAGGCAGGCCCGCGCCGGCTCGCCGTCGAGGAGCACGGTGCAGGCGCCGCAGACTCCGTGCTCGCAGCCGAGATGGGTGCCCGTGAGATTCAGACCCTCGCGCAGCACGTCGCCGAGATGGCTCCTGGGCTCGGCCTCGACCCGCAGGGAGCGCCCGTTCACCGTCAGCGAGAGGGCCATGCGGCCCGCGGCGGGTTCCGCCAGCCCGGCGCTCATGCGGCCTCCCGGAGCGATAGGGGCGTGGGCTTTGCCGCCTGTGCGACCGCGCGCGCCAGCACCGTGACGTGGACGTGGCGCTCGACCGCATCGGTCATGCCGGCGGCGGCAAGGGCCGCATCGGCCGCGCGCCCGTCGAAGCGCTCAGCGAAATCGGGGCCGATGCGGCCGCCGAAGAGCGGCCGGGCGTCGGCGAGGAGCAAGGGCGGCCCCTCGACGGCGCCGATCACGATACGTCCGCGTCCCGCGTCCGGTTCGAGGCGCACGGCCCCGATGGCGTGGGCGAACTCGCCGATCTTGGCGCAGTGCTTGACGTAGCCCCAGGCCGCGCCGGCGGGCCGTGCGGGCACGCGGACGGCGACCAGGATTTCGCCAGGCTCCAGCGCAACCTCGAGCGCTCCTGTGACGAAACGCTCGACGGGCAGGGTGCGGCGGCCGCTCAGGCTCGCGACCTCGACGTCTGCACCGAGAGCAATCAGAGCGCTGACCCAGTCGGCCGCGGGATCGGCATGGACGAGGCTGCCGCCGACCGTGCCGCGGTTGCGCACCGGCCGGTAGGCGATGGCGGCGGCCACCCGCTGGAGGGCGCCGCCGGTCAGGTCGGGCACGCGACCGTCCTCGATGTCGGCATGCGTGACGCAGGCGCCGAGCACGAGGGTCTCGCCCTCGATCCGGGCCTGGCGGAGTTCTTCGATCCCGGTGATGTCGAGGACGAGGTCCGGCTCGACCAGGCGCAGGTTCAACATCGGCCCGAGGGATTGGCCGCCCGCGATCAGCTTCACGCTGCCCGCCGCCCCGGCGAGACGGTCGAGAAGCGCGGGCAGGCTCGCCGGGCGCTCCCAGGCGAAGGGCGCGGGCTTCATGCGGCTTCCCTCGCGCGCTCCGGGCCAACGCGGGCGGCGAGCACCGCCTCCACGATCCGCCGCGGGGTGACGGGGGAATGCCGCATCTCGACGCCCAGCGGTGCCAGCGCGTCGTTGATCGCGTTGGCGAGCGCTGCCGGGGGCGCGATGGCGCCGCCCTCGCCGATGCCCTTCTGGCCGAAGCGGGTGTAGGGCGAGGGCGTTTCCATGTGCTCGATGCGCGCCATCGGCACCTCCGCCGCGCCGGGCAGCAGATAGTCGGCTAAGGTCGAGGCCAGCGGCTGGCCGCGGGCGTCGAAGCGCATCTCCTCGTACAGGGCCGTGCCGATGCCCTGCGCCAGGCCGCCATAGATCTGACCGTCCACCACGAGGGGGTTCACCAGGGTGCCGCCGTCCTCGACGATGACGTAGTCGAGGATCTCGACCGCCCCGAGGTCGGGATCGACCGCCACCAGTGCGGCGTGGGCCGCGTAGGAGAAGGTGCCGGAATCGCGCTGCGGCTTGTAGCCGGCGGTGACCTCGAGACCGCCCGGATCGGTGTCGGACGTGAGGTCCTGCGGGCGCCGGTACCAGGTCCGGGCGATGGTCTCCAGCGGCACGTCGCCGGAGGGTCCGACCACGTGGCCGCCGATGAACTGGCACTCCTCCGGCCGGGCCTGGAGGAGGTGGGCGCCGATGCGCAAGGCGCGGTCGCGCAGGGTCTCGCAAGCGGCAGCCACCGCGCCGCCGGCCATCACCATCACCCGGGACCCCCAGGAGCCGGTGGAGTAAGGCGTCATGGCGGTGTCGCCGTGGACGAGGCGGGTGCGCGCGACCGGCACGCCGAGGATCTCGTGGGCGACCTGGGCGAGGGTCGTCTCGAGGCCCTGGCCGTGGGAATGCGCGCCGATCCTGAGTTCGAGGCCGCCATCCGGCGTGAGGCGGGCGCTCGCCTGCTCGTGGCCCGGCACCATCGGGATTCCCCATCCGGAATACACGGAGGTGCCGTGCGCGGCCTGCTCGCAGTAGATCGCAAGGCCAAGGCCGATCCGGCGCCCGTCCGGCTCAGGGCTACGCTGGCGCATGCGCACGGCTTTCACGTCGATGGCCGTCAGTGCGCGGGCCAGCGCCTGCGGGTAGTCGCCGCTGTCGAAATGCTTCTTGGTGATGTTCTCGAACGGCATCTGGTCGGGCCGGACGAGGTTCTTCTCGCGCACCGCTTCCGGAGGGATCCCGGCCTCGCGGGCGACCGCGTCGAGCACCAGTTCGAGGGCGAAGCAGACGCCGGTCCGGGCGACGCCGCGATAGGGCAGGATCGGGCACTTGTTGGTCGCGACCGACCAGGTCCGGCAGCGATAGGCCGGGAAGTCGTAGGGGCCCGGCAGGATGCTGGCGACCTGCGCGGCTTCGAGGCAGGCCGAGAACGGATAGGCCGAATACGCCCCGGAATCGACGACCGCCTCGCAGTCGATGCCGCGCAATCGGCCGTCGCGCTCCGCATAGGCGGTGATGCGGTAGTGGTGCTCGCGGCAATTGGCGTTGGCGGTCAGATGCTCGCGCCGGTCCTCCAGCCAGCGGACCGGGTGGCCGAGGCGCAAGGCCAGCCAGCACAGGGCGACATCCTCGGGCAGCAGGATCGCCTTGTAGCCGAAGCCGCCGCCGACATCGGGCGAGACGATGCGGATGCGGCCCTGCTCGATCCCGAGACATTCCGAGAGCCCGTTGCGCACGATATGCGGCATCTGGCTCGCCGTGTGGACGACGAGCTGGTCGAGGCGGTGGTCGAGCTGTACCACCGTGCCGCGGCCCTCGATCGGCGCCATGCATTGCCGGCCCGTCGAGATGGTGCGGCTGACCTTGATCGGCGCGTCGAAGGCGGATTCGATGTCGATGTCGACCAGCGTCTCCAGGAAGACGTTGTTGCCCCAATGCTCGTGGACGAGGGCGGAGCCCGGCTCGCGCGCGGCCAGCATGTCGTGCACGGCCGGCAGCTCCTCGAGGTCGAGGACGATGGACGCGGCAATGTCCTCGGCCTCGGCGCGGGTCGGCGCGACGCATATCGCGACGAGTTCGCCGACCTGCCGGACCTTGCCGGTCGCGAGCACCGGCTGCTCGGAGACCTTGAAGCCCGGCAGCCCAGAGACCGCGCGGATCGACTGCACGCCGTCGAGGTCGGCGGCGGTGAAGACGCGGTCGCGGAACGCCTCCGGCACGTGGATCGCCCGGATGCGGGCATGGGCCAGCGGGCTGCGGACGAAGGCCACGTCCTGCATGCCGGCCAGGCGGATGTCGCCCACGTACTGCCCGCGGCCTCGCATCAGGCGATCGTCTTCCTTGCGGGGCAGAGGCGCGCCGACGCCCTCGGCGCTCATCGGGCGTCTCCGAGGAGGTCCTGGGCTGCCCGGACCAGCAGGCCGTCGGGCCGGCGGAATTCGTCGAGGATCGAGAAGTGGTCGGCGCCCGGCACCGGCAGCAGGGCGCCGGGTGCGTGGGCGGCGCTGCGGAGCGCGTGGAGATTGCGACTGTCGTGGACGAGGGCGGGGAGCTCCCAGCTGCCATAGGTGATCGTCATGGGCTTCCGCACCACGAGGCGCCGCAGCGGCGAAAGCATCTCGATCTCCGCGTCCGTCAGGCCGAGCTTCTCGTTCAGGTAGGTCTCGCGGATCGGGGCGAGGTCGTAGACGCCTGAGATGGCGAGGACCGCGGTCACGGCCGGGTGGCCGAGATGAAGAGCGGCGAGCTGCGCCCCCGCCGACCAGCCGGCGAGGATGATGGGCCCGCCGATGCCGTGCGCAGCCCCATGCTCGGTGAGCCAATCGAGGGCGGTCCCGATCTCGGCGACGATGCCCGCGAGGCTGGCGTCCGGCGCCAGGGTGTAGCCCGGCATCGCCACCGACCAGCCAGACGCATTCGGCCCTGCCGCGAAGCAGGCGAAATCCGCCCGCGCGTTGCGTTGCCAATAGCCGCCGTGGACGAAGACGAGGCAGGGCGCGGAAGGGTCCGCCGCCGGGTACAGGTCGAAGGCGGTGCGGGTCCCTTCGCCGTCGGGGATTTGGCCGTAGGCGATGTCGAGGCCTGCGGGATGGGTGGCGCGGTATTCGGCCGAGGCGGCGTTGCGCGCTGTGACCTGGGCCGCGCTGTCGGGGACGCCCGCGTTGTTGTCGTAGCACGCATCCCTCGCCGCCTGGTCAAGCCGGTCCCAGGCGCGGCGCGGATCGGCGGGCGTCGGGTCGTCGAGGACGAATGCGGGCACCGGCGCCACCTCAGGCCGCGATCGCCTGGGGCAGGATCGGCGAGTCGGCCTCGAAGCGCTTGCCGGCGCGCAGGCAGAAGGCGGGGCGCAGCAGGCGCTCGGCCACGACCCGCGTGTCCTCGTTGTCGCGCAGGAGGAAGCGGCCGCGATCGTCGTGCAGCACCGAGACGTCGGCCGAGAATCCCACCGTCAGCGCGCCGATGCGGTCGCTCATGCGCAGCATCTCGGCCGGGTGCGAGGTCACCATCGGCACCACCTCCTCGAGCGGGATACCCAAGGCCATCATCGAGCTCATCGCCTGGGTGAGGCTGAAGCGGGCCTGGCCGAGGAAGGGATGGTTCTCGTCGTCGTGGTGCTCGTCAGGCGTTCCGGCGGGCTGGGGCACCTCGGTGTTGTAGCCGTGCATGTCGGCGCCCAGCGTGTAGGGGATCACGCCGGCCGGCAGCGAGGCGCGGGCGACGCGGTAGGAGAAGTGGCTGCCGTGGCCGACATCGACCTTCAGCCCCGCATCCATCGCCCGTCGGATGATGTGGTGGACCTCGCCCGCCTCGTTGATGAAGCCGCCCGGATGGCGGGTGAAGGGATGGGCCAGCACGTCGCCGGGGCGCAGCAGCGGGATCACTCGCTCGACGATGGTGTCGGCATCCTCGCCGTTGGCGCCGGATTCCGGCAGGCCCCAGAGCTGGCCGAAATGCACGTAGAGGGGAAGGTCGGCCTGCCGGCTGATCTCGGCGGCCATCTCCATGACCTTGATGCCCCAGCGGGCGAAGCCACCGATCTCGGCATGGCCCTTGATGCCGCGCACGAGGTCGCGGTTCTCGGTGGCCGACTTCACCGTCGCATCGATGTCGACGCCGTCCGGACTGTAGAGGTTCGGGTAGAAATGCCCTTCGAGGCCGCCGACGAGGTAGGCCGAGAGGAAGGCCAGGGCCTGCGTCTCGCAGCGCTCCGCGATAAAGTGGCGAAAGCCCGGCAGCGTCATGCAGGACGCGCCGCCCTGGTCCACCACCGTGGTGACGCCCGAGCGCACGCCGACCATGTCGGGGTTCAGGCCGAAGCGGCCGGTGACGTACTGGTAGACGTGGGCGTGGGTGTCGATCATGCCGGGCAGGACGAGCTTGCCCGAGACGTCGATGGTCTCGGCCGCGGCGGAGGGCAGGATCGCCTCCTCGACGGCGGCGATGCGCCCGTCCCGGACCGCCACGTCGCGGAGGCCGTCGATGCCGGAGGCGGGGCAGATGACGCGCCCACCGCGCAGGATCAAATCGTAGCGGCGATTGTCCATCACTCGGCCTCGTTCTTGCCAGATGCGAAGCATGCTTCGCATCAGCGTCTTGCACGCCGCGTGCCAAATCGGAATTTTTCCAAGGTGAGGGTTCATGGACGAGGAGGCATCGGCCGCCGTGGTGGGTCCGGCGACGGGAGAGAACCCGCGTGCGCGTGCGAAGTCATGGCCTCTCTGGGAGCGGCCCGGCTTTCTCGCGCGCCGGATGCATCAGATCCATGTCAGCCTGTTCTCGGAGCGGTGTGCCGAATTTCGCATCACGCCGCTGCAGTACAGCCTGCTCTCGCTGCTGCGGGACCTGGGGGAGGCCGACCAGACGACGCTCGCGAACGCGGTGGCCCTCGATCGGACGACGACCACGGGCGCACTCAAGCGCCTTGCTATCCGCGGATTGGTCAGCCGATCGACCTCGCCGAACGATCGCCGTTCGCAGATCTGCCGATTAACGGCCGACGGAGAAGCGCTCCATCTCGCAATGCAGGGCGCGGCGCGGGAGGCTCACGCCCGAACCGTGGAGACACTCGCACCATCGGACCGGGACCATCTCATCCGCCTCATGAGGCGCGTCATCGCCGGCCATGATCATCGGCGAGGCGATGCCGGCTTAGGTTGAACCGGCTTGCCCGGAAGGTGACTTGCCGCCGCGACGAGAGTGGGGCTCAGCCGAAGCAGCCTCTCCAGGGTCCGACCTGCGATGAGGCCCGCGCGGTTCGCGCAGCCCAGGCACAAGCCGCACTGTCGCAATCTGCCGGCTCCGCTAATGCGTGGTGCGGACGAACGCGAAGCGGCCGACGGCAACGTCGCCGCCGCGATGAACGAGCCTCGGCTGCCGCTCCATGCTGTTCCAACTCGCTGGGGGAACGGCACGGCGTTCCCCCACTTCGGCATCGAGCCTGCGGCGGGTCCCCTGCGTCAGCTTGGCGACCTCGGCACGCAGCCGCCCGTTCTCCTCCTCGATCTGCCTCAGGCGAGCGACCGCGGCGGGAGGCAGGCCGCCGAGGCGCCTGCGCCATCGATAAAAGGTGCCGAGCGAGACGTTCGCTGAGGCGCAGATCGCCGCCACCGCGATGCCCTGCTCGGCCTCCTTGAGCAGGAAGGCGATCTCGTCGTCCGTGTGGCGGGATCGGCGCATGGGGTCCGTCCTCTCCGATTCGACGGTTCGAGGGCAGGCAAAACCCGCGCCTTCGCGCGGCCGCCACGGAAGCCATTGTGAGAATTTTGCCGTTTCCGACGGGCCGCGCCTATCCGCCGGGCGATCCGCCGCCGATTTCCGCAACGGCTCTCCGGTCTGCAGGGTCTTTGGGCTTTCCTGCGCCCGGTGCTCGCCGGACAATGGCAGCGAGTTGGAGAAGAAGGGCGAGAAACGCATGGTCGGGCTCACGAGGCGCTCACTCCTCACCGCGTCCGGCGCGGCCGCGATGGGCCTTGCCGCTCCGGCGATCATCCGACCGGCCTGGGCGGCGGACAGCGTGAAGCTCGGCTGCCTGTTCTCGTCCTCGGGCACGATGGCCAACATCGAGGGCCGTCTCAACTACGTCGTGCGCATGGCCGCCGACGAGATCAACGCCAAGGGCGGCGTCAACGGCCGTCAGATCACCGTCTCGATCTCGGACCCCGCCTCCGACTGGCCGCTCTACGCCCAGGTCGGCCGTCAGATGCTGCAGCAGGAGAAGGTCGCGGCCCTGTTCGGGTGCTGGACGTCCGTCTCGCGCAAATCCGTCCTGCCCGTGGTCGAACAGAACGACGGTCTCCTGTTCTATCCCCTGCACTTCGAGGGCGAGGAGAACTCGAAGAACATCGTCTACGTGAACTCGCCGCCGACGAGCTCCGTTCTGCCGGCCGTCGACTACCTGATGGGTGGCGAGGGAGTCGGCGCCAAGCGCTTCTTCATGATCGGCTCGGATTACGTCTGGCCGCGGACCATCAACAAGCAGCTCAAGGCCTATTGGAAGGGCAAAGGCATCGCCGAGACCGCTTGGCGCGAGGAATACGTGCCGCTCGGCTTCTCGAACTTCCAGACCCTGGTGAGTCAGGTCCGCGCCTTCGCGGCCCAGCCCGGCGGGCAGCCGATCGTGGTGCTCACCGTCGTCGGCTCGTCGATCCCGGATTTCCTGCGCGAATTCGCCAACCAGGGCATCCGCGCCACCGACGTCCCGATCCTCGGCCTCGACATGGTGGAGGCCGACCTCGAGGGCCTCGATACGGCGCCGCTCGTCGGCCACCTCAATTGCTGGGCCTATCTCCAGGCCGCCAAGGGCGAGCGCAACCAGACCTTCCTCAAGGCCTGGGCCGATTACGTGAAGGCCAAGAACGTGCCCTTCAAGGGCGATGTCGTCATCGATCCGATGGTCTCGGCCTATGACAGCGTCCATCTCTGGGCCCTCTCCGCCGCCAAGGCCGGCAGCTTCGACGTCCCCGAGGTCCGCAAGGCCTTCGCCGGCCTGAGCTTCGACGATCCCTCCGGCTATACGCTGAAGATGACGGCGGAGAACAACTACGTCTCGCGCGGCGTCTTCATCGGCTCGGTCAACGAGAAGCAGGGCTTCGACGTGCTCTGGCAGTCGCCGGATGCGCCCAAGCCCGTGCCGTTCGGGATCTAGTTCATCGGATCGGAGGCGCGAGGCCGAGCGGATTGTTCAGCGGCAGTGTCAGGACCGATATGAAAGTCGCCATCGGCGCGATTCTGGCCGTCTTCCTTTGGACGGGCACCGCGTCAGCGGACGTTCTCGACCGGGGCGCCTTCGCGGCCGCTCTCTGCGGCGACGCGGCTAGCCTCGGCAGCGCCGCCGAGGCGGTCACCAGACGGGCGGCAGACCTCTCCCGGGACGATCTCGCCTGGGCGGCACAGCCCCTGCGCGGCATCCTCGAACGCCGCCTGGTCTGCCTCGGCACCAGCGCGGTTTTGCTCGACCGGCCCGGTGCGGGCGAGGGCAGATCCGTCGTCTCCGGCGACCCTCAGCCGGCCGCGGGAGCCCGCGCATCGGTGCTAGGCCTGCGCCAGCGGGCGCTGGTGGAGACCGCCGACGGGGTGCTCGCGCTCCTCGCCGCGCCGCAGGTGGAGGCCCGCGCCGCCGGCTTGTGGGCCGCCGAGCGGCGCATCGCCGCCGTGCCGGACGGGGTCTTCGCCCGCGCCGAGGCGGCCGAGACGGATGCCGGTCTCAAAGCCGCCATCGCCCGCGTCGCCGAGGCGGCGGCCCTGTCTTCGCCCGATCCGCAACGCCGCCTGGCGGCCATCGACCGTGTCGCGGGGGCACCGTCGAGCAACGCGCTCTCGCGCCTGTCCGCCCTCAAGGCCGATGCCGCCTACGCCGCCGATCCCGCCTTCCGCGCGGCCCTCGATGCCGGAATCGCGCAGGTGGAGCGGGCGGTGGCGGTCGGGAACGGGCTCGCGATCCTCTACAACGGGCTGAGCTTCGCCAGCATCCTGTTCATGGCCGCGGCCGGCCTCGCGATCATCTTCGGGCTGATGGGGGTGATCAACCTCGCCCAGGGCGAGTTCATCATGATCGGGGCCTACGCCACCTACGGCGTGCAGGAGGCCCTGCGCCTGATCGCGCCGGCCTGGCTCGACCTCTACCTGATCCTGGCGATCCCGGTCGCCTTCCTGGCCACTGCCCTCGTCGGCATCGCGATCGAGGCCCTGGTGCTGCGCCACCTCTACCGCCGGCCCCTGATGAGCCTGCTCGCCACCTGGGCGGTGAGCCTGTTCCTGATCAACCTCGTGCGCGTCGCCTTCGGCACCCGCAACCTGCAATTCACGATGCCGTCCTACGTCAGCGGCGGGATCGCGCTCTATGCCGACTTCGTCGTGACCTGGAACCGGCTCTTCGCGATCGGTTTCGCCGCCGGCACCCTCGTCCTCACGCTTCTCGTCCTGCGTGCGACGCCGCTCGGCCTGAACATCCGCGCCGTGACCCAGAACCGCGACATGGCGGGGTGCCTGGGCATCCCGACGCGGCAGGTCGACCGCCTCGCCTTCGGCTTCGGTTCGGGGCTGGCAGGGCTCGCCGGCGTGGCGCTGGCGCCGATCTACAGCGTCAACCCGCAGATGGGCGCGACCTTCATCATCGACAGCTTCATGGTGGTGGTGCTCGGCGGCGTCGGCACCGTGGTCGGTACGCTGATCGCGGCCCTCGGGGTGGGACAGATCAACGTGCTGATCGAGCCGTTCTACGGCGCGGTGGCCGCCAAGGTCATCGTCCTCGTCGGCATCATCCTGTTCCTGCAATGGCGACCCGAAGGCCTCGTCGCGGCGAGGCGGCGGCGATGAACGCGGTGACCGGCTCCCTCGCCGCGACCCGGGCTGCCGCGCCTATGCCGGTGCAACGGCGATACGACGCGGGCCTCCTCGGCCTCGTCGCCGCCCTCGTCGGGGTGGCGCTCATCCTCGGCCTCGCCAAGCCTGAGACCTACCTCGTCAACGCTATCGGCCAGCTCGCCGCGCTGGCGATCCTCGCCGTCTCCCTCGACCTCGTCTGGGGCTATCTCGGCATCCTCTCGCTCGGCCACGGGCTGTTCTTCGCCATCGGCGGCTATGTCTGCGCCATGCATCTGTCCGCCCATGCCTATGCCGTCACCGGCACGGCGCCGGACGTCATGCAGTTTATGGGCTGGGCCAGCCTGCCGTTCTACTGGACCGGCATGACGAGCGCGCCCTACGCGCTGGTCCTCGCCATCGCGCTCGCCGTCCTCGTCGCCTTCCTGTTCGGCTGGGCCTCGTTCCGCTCGCGGGTGAACGGGGTCTATTTCTCGATCATCAGCCAGGCGCTGGTCTACGTCGCGATGCTGCTGATGTTTCGCAACGACACCGGCTTTGGCGGCAACAACGGCATGACCAGCTTCACGCTGCTGTTCGGCTTTGCGATGGGCGCGCCGGGCACCGTGCTGACCCTGACGATCGTGACGATCCTCGCCCTGGCGGCGGTCCTCATCGGCTGCGGCAGGCTGGTGGCGAGCGGCATCGGCCGGCAGATGCTGGCCTGCCGCGACGACGAAACCCGCCTGCGGACGCTCGGCTACGGCACCACGGCGCTCAAGCTGAAGATCTGGTGCCTGTCCGCCGCCATCGCGGCGCTGGCTGGCATCCTCTACGTTCCGCAGGTCGGCATCATCAACCCGCGCGTCCTCGCCCCCGACCTCTCGCTCGAGATCGCAGTCTGGGTCGCGATCGGCGGCATGGGGCGCCTGAGCGGCGCCGTGATCGGGGCCGTCCTCGTCAACGCCCTGAAGTTCTGGCTGACCGCCGCGATGCCCGAGGCCTGGCCCTTCATCCTCTCGGGCCTCGTGCTGCTCGTCGTCCTCGTCCTGCCCAACGGCCTCCTCGATCTCGGGCGCCTGAAACCCACCTGGCTGAGCCGCGGGATGCCGCGATGAGCGCGCTGGTGGTCGAGTCCCTCAGCGTGGTCTTCGGCGGCTTTCGCGCCCTCGACGACCTGTCGCTGGCCATCGATGCCGGCGAGATCCGCGGCGTCATCGGCCCCAACGGGGCCGGCAAGACGACGCTGCTGGACGTGATCTCGGGCATCACCCGCGCCCGCTCGGGTCGCGTGACGCTCGGCGAGGCGATCGATCTCACACGGTCCTCCGAGGCCGAGATCGCCCGGGCCGGCGTGCGGCGAAAATTCCAGAGGCCGAGCGTATTCCCGGCGCTCAGTGTGCGCGAGAACCTGGAGATCGGCTGCGGGGCGGGCTGCCCGCCCGCCGAGCGGTCGCGCCGGATCGTCGAGGCGCTCACCATCGCAGGCCTCGAGAGCCAAGCCGACCGGCTTGCCGGGCTCCTGGCGCATGGCGAGAAGCAATGGCTCGAGATCGCGATGGTGCTGGCCTCCGACCCGCGGGTCATCCTCCTCGACGAGCCCGTGGCCGGGCTCTCCGACGAGGAGACCGAGCGCACGGTCGGCCTCATCCGCGGCCTGCGCCGGCCCGATCGCGCCATCGTCGTCGTGGAGCACGACATGGCCTTCGTCGAGGCGGTGGCCGACCGGGTCACGGTGCTGCACGAGGGTCGCACGCTCTACGAAGGCGCCATGGCCGGCGCCCGCGCCGCACCGCGCGTCATCGAGGTCTATCTCGGGCGATGACGTCTCAGTCGCCCCTCGGCCTCACGATCGCCGGCCTCGACCAGCATTACGGTAGCGCGCAGGTGCTGCGCGGCATCGATCTCACGCTCGCGCCGGGCGCCTGCCTCGCCGTGCTCGGCCGCAACGGGGCAGGCAAGACCACGCTCCTGCGCTGTGTCGCGGGCGTGCTGCCGGCGACCCGCGGCCGGATCGACCTCGGCGACGTCGCGATCGCAGGCGAACCGCCCCATCGCCGCGCCCGGCGGGGCCTCGCCTACGTGCCTCAGGGCCGCGAGATCTTCCCCGATCTGACGGTGCGCGAGAACATGCTCGCGGCCGCCCGCGCCCACGGCGAAGTGCGCAGCGGCGCGATCGAGGAAGCGGTCGACCTTTTCCCCGCGCTGCGCGACCTCTGGAGCCGGAACGGCGGCAACCTCTCGGGCGGCCAGCAACAGCAGCTCGCCATCGCCCGTGCCCTGGCGACGCGCCCCCGCCTCCTCCTGCTCGACGAGCCGACCGAGGGTATCCAGCCTTCGATCGTCGACGCGATCGAGCGGGTGATCGCGGGGCTGAGGGGCCGGATCACTGTGCTCCTCGTCGAGCAATATCTCGATTTCGCCCTTCGACTCGCCGACGCCTTCCTCGTCCTCTCGCGCGGCAGCGTCGTCGAGCGCGGCGTCATCCAGGAAGGCACCTTGGACCCACAGAGCCGCGCCGAGGCTAAGGCCGCCCTGTCCCGCCACATCGCGATCTGAGCGAAACTCCGGAGGACGTCATGTCGAGGCACCACGAGATCCCCGCCACGCCCGAGAACATGGTGCTGGGCTTCTTCGATGCCGCCCTGCCGCCCCTGCTCACGGTGGAATCGGGAGACACCGTGACGCTGCACTCGTTTCCAGCCGGAGGGCGCGAGAGCCTCCACCCGGATCCCGCGCGAGTCCCCGCCGACTACCTCGCCGCCCTCGACACCCTTCCGCCGGGACCGGGACCGCATTTCGTCACCGGCCCGGTCCATGTGGCCGGTGCGATGCCCGGCGACGTGCTTCAGGTCGATATCCTCGACCTGAGGTTCCGCATGGATTGGGGCTTCGTCGCGATCCTGCCGCTGCTCGGCACGCTCCCGGACGAATTCACCGATTACGAGACCATCCATCCCGACATCGACCTCGCCAAGGGGGTCTGCCGGATGCCCTGGGGCGCCGCGATCCCCCTCGATCCGTTCTTCGGCATCATGGGGACGGCGCCGCCCGCCGCCTGGGGCCGGGTCGGCTCGCCGGTGCCGCGGTGCTTTGGCGGCAACATGGACAACAAGGAGCTGAAGGTCGGCACCACCCTCTACCTGCCCGTCTTCAACGAGGGCGCGGGCTTCTATGCCGGCGACGGCCACGGCGTGCAGGGTGACGGCGAGGTCTGCATCACGGCCCTGGAGACGGGGCTCACGGGCACGTTCCGGCTCACCCTGCGCAAGGATCTCGGCGACGCCTGGCCCTTCGCCGAGACGGCGACGCACCTGATGTCGATCGGGCTCGACGAGGATCTCGACGATGCCATGAAACAGGCGGTGCGCGAGATGATCCGCCATGTCTGCGCGAGGACCGAGCTGACGCGCAACCAAGCCTACATGCTCTGCTCGCTCGCCGGAAACCTGCGCGTCACCCAGACCGTCGACGGCAACAAGGGCGTCCACATGCTGCTGCCCAAGGCTGCGCTCGCCGCCTCTTGAGATCGTCCGCCGGGAGCCGCACGATGAGGCATGACCCGCCACTCGAACACCGTCGAAACAATCGCTGGATGAAAGAGCCCATGACGCGCGTCGTTCTCGCCTGCCTTGTCGCTGCCGGGCTTCTCTCGACGCCGCTGCAGGCGCAGACCTTGCGCTTCGGCCTCATGGAAGATCCGGACGCCCTCGACCCGACGCTGGCCCGCACCTTCACGAGCCGGATGGTGTTCGCCGCGCTCTGCGACAAGCTCGTCGACATTGGCCCGGACCTGAAGCCGGTCCCGCAGCTCGCGACCTCGTGGAACCTCTCCGCCGACGAGAAGGTGCTGACAATGACCCTGCGGCCGGGCGTGAAGTTCCACGACGGCGAGCCCCTCGACGCGGCGGCGGCGAAGTTCAGCATCGAGCGCCATCTCAAGATGCCGGGCTCGCAGCGCCGCGGCGAGATCTCGCCGATCGACACAGTGGAGGTGGTCGACGACCTGACCTTCCGGATCAATCTGAAGACCCCCTTCGCACCCTTGCTCGCGCAGTTCACCGACCGCTCAGGGATGATGGTCTCGCCCAAGGCGGCCCAGGCGCTCGGCGACAAGTTCTCAACGGCGCCGGTCTGCGCCGGGCCGTTCAAGTTCGTCGAGCGCGTGCCGCAGGATCGCATCGTGGTCGAGCGCTTCGACGGCTATTGGAACCGCGATCAGATCCAGATCAAGCGCGTGGAGTTCCGCCCGATCCCGGATGGCACCGTGCGGCTCACGAACCTGCGCTCCGGCCAGCTCGATCTCCTGGAGCGCCTCGCGCCCAACGACCTCGCGCAGGTCAAGCGCGATGCGAAGCTGAAGGTCGGCTCCACCGTCGAGCTCGGCTTCCAGAGCATCGTCTTCAACACGACCAAGGACACGCCGATCGGGCGGGACGCGCGCGTCCGGGCCGCCTTCGAGGCCGCGATCGACCGCAACGCCATCAACCAGGTGGTGTTCAACGGCGAGTTCGTGCCGGGCAACCAATGGGTCCAGCCCAGGAACCCGAACTACCTGGCCGAGTTTCCGCTGCCCAAGCGCGACGTCGCCAAGGCGAAGGCGCTGCTCGCCGAGGCCGGCGTGACCAATCCGGTCGTCAACCTGATCGTCTACGCCAACAGCGAGGCGCCGCTCGTCGGTCAGGTGATCCAGGCCATGACGAAGGAGGCGGGCTTCGACGTCCGCATCCAGGCCACCGACTTCACGACCGCCCTCGACCTCGCCGACAAGGGCAACTTCGAGGCCTACCTCTACAACTGGAGCGGCCGCCCCGATCCCGACGGCAACACCTACAGCTTCCTGGCCTGCAAGACGCCCCTCAACTATGCCCGCTACTGCAACCCGGAGGCGGATGCGGCCATGGCCGCCTCGCGGCTCTCGACCGATCCTGATAAGCGCCGGGCAGCCTGGAAGACGCTCGCCGACCGGGTTCAGGCCGATCGGCCCTTTCTCTACCTGTTCCACCGGCGCCTTCTCTGGGCCTACAGCGCGAAGCTGACGGGCTTCGGCGATTATCCCGACGGGCTCGTGCGGTACACCGGGCTGGCACTGAATTGATCCGGTTCGCGCGGTCGGTGGACTAGAGGCGTCCCATGCTGCGATTCCTCGCCCGCCGCCTTGCCATCGCGGTGCCGACCCTGGTGATCGCCTCGATGATCATCTTCGCCCTGCAGCAATTGCTGCCGGGCGACACCGCGACCGCGCTGTCGGGCGAGGAGCGGGACCCCGAGGTGATCGCCTTCATCCGCGAAAAGTACCACCTCGATCGGCCCCTGCCGGTGCGCTACGTTCTGTGGGCCAAGGGCGTGCTGCAGGGCGACCTCGGCGAGTCGATCCGGCTGCAGAAGCCGGTCCTCGACCTCGTGGCCGAGAAGCTGCCCGTGACGCTCCAGCTCGCCTGCATGGCGATGCTGATCGCGCTGATCATCGGCGTGCCGATGGGCGTCCTCTCGGCGGTGAAGCAGGGCCAGACCGCGGATTACGTGGCCAACGGCATCGCGCTGTGGGGTCTCTCGATCCCCAATTTCTGGCTCGGGATCATGATGATCCTGTTCTTCTCGGTCTATCTCGGCTGGTTGCCGGCCTCGGGCTACGTGCCGCCGAGCGAGAGCCTGATCGAGAACCTCAAGGCGATGATCATGCCGGCCTTCGTGCTCGGCAACGCCATCGCGGCGGTGATGATGCGCCACACCCGCGCGGCAATGCTGCAGGTCCTTCAGAGCGATTACGTGCGCACCGCACGCGCGAAGGGGGTCGCACCGCTCGCCGTCATCCTGCGCCACTGTCTGCGCAACGCGGCCGTGCCGATCATCACGCTGGGCGCGCTGGAATTCGGCCAGCTTCTCTCTGGCGCTGTCCTCACCGAGCAGATCTTCTCCGTCCCGGGCTTCGGCAAGCTGATGGTCGACGCCGTGTTCAACCGCGATTACGCGACCGTGCAGGGTGTCGTGATCTGCACGGCGACGACCTACATCGTGCTCAACCTGATGGCGGACGTGGCCTATTTCCTCGTGAACCCGAAGCTGCGCCGGGCATGAATGCGGGGACCGCGGCAGCCGGCGCGAAACCGACGACGCCCCGGGTCGAGAAGCCCGAGGCCGGACCCCTGCGCGAAGTCTGGCTCAGGTTCCTGGAACGTCCGAGCGCCGTCGTCGGCCTTGCCTTCGTCGTGGCGCTCGTCGCCATCGCGGCGCTGGCCGACGTGATCGCGCCCTACGACCCCTTCGCGACGGATTGGGGGGCGGTCCGCTCCCCGCCGAGCCTTGAGCACCCGTTCGGCACCGACGAGGTCGGACGCGATCTGCTCGCCCGCATCATCCACGGGGCGCGGGCCTCGCTCGCGGCGGGCCTGACCTCCGTCGCGCTCGCCGTCGTCCTCGGTCTGCCGCTCGGCCTGCTCGCGGGCTATGCCGGCGGCATCGTCGACGGCGCGATCATGCGCCTGACCGACGCCCTGCTCGCCATCCCCTTCCTGATCCTCGCCATCGCGCTGGCCGCCTTCCTCGGCCCAAGCCTCACCAACGCCATGGTGGCGATCGGCCTGTCGGCGACCTCGATCTTCGTGCGCCTCTCCCGGGCGCAGGTGCTGGCGATCAAGGCGGAGGAATTCATCGAGGCGGCGCGCGCGGTCGGCAACCCGCCCTGGCGGATCGCGCTGCGCCACATCCTGCCCAACATCGTGCCCGCGATCCTCGTCCAGGCGACGCTCACCATCGCGGCGGCGATCATCGCGGAGGCGAGCCTGTCCTTCCTCGGCCTCGGCCAGCAGCCGCCCGCCCCCTCCTGGGGGTCGATGCTCAACGTCGCCAAGAACTTCCTCGATCAGGCTCCCTGGATGGCGATCTGGCCGGGCGTGTCGATCTTCGTCGCCGTGCTGTCCTTCAACCTGCTCGGCGACGGCCTGCGCGACGCCCTCGACCCGCGGCAGAGGCGCTGACATGGGGGTCCCGCTCCTCGACATCCGCGACCTCACGGTGGCCTTCGCCAGCGACGGCGGCACGGTCCACGCCGTCAACGGCATCTCCTACGCGCTCTCCGAGGGGGAGACCCTCGGGATCGTGGGGGAGTCGGGATCCGGCAAGAGCGTGCACGTGCTGGCGATGCTCGGCCTCATCCCGATGCCGCCCGGCCGCATCGAGCGGGGCGAGGTGCTGTTCCAGGGCCGCGACCTTCTCACCCTCGACGACCGGGCGTTGCGCCGGGTTCGGGGCGGCGAGATCGGCTTCGTGTTCCAGGACCCGATGAGCTCGCTCAACCCGGCGATGACGGTGGCGGCGCAGATCGTCGAGCCGCTGCGCATCCATCTCGGGCTGGACGGCGCGGCGGCGCGGCGCCGCGCCCTCGAGCTCCTCGACCTCGTGCGCATTCCCGACGCGGCCCGCCGGCTCGACCAATACCCGCACGAATTCTCCGGCGGACAGCGCCAGCGGGTGATGATCGCCATCGCCATCGCGTGCAAGCCGAAGCTCCTCATCGCCGACGAGGCGACCACGGCGCTAGACGTCACCATCCAGGCCGAGATCATCGGGCTCGTGCGCGAATTGAAGCGCGAGATCGGGATGGCGATCGTGTGGATCACCCACGATCTCGGGGTGGTGGCCGGCATCGCCGACACGGTGCAGGTGATGTATGCCGGGCGCATCCTGGAGCGCGGCCCGGTGGACGACCTCTTCGCCGACCCGCGCAGCGCCTACACGCTGGGCCTTCTGCGCTCGCTGCCGGACCTTGCGGGCGGCACCAAGGGGCGGCGGCTTCAGCCGATCGAGGGCGCGCCGCCCGACATGCGCGATCCACCGGTCGGCGATCCCTTCGCGCCGCGCAACCGCTACGCCACCGAGCGCTGCTTCCGCGAGGCGCCGCCGCTGGCCCAGGCACCGGGCGCCGCCCCCGGCCACCTCGTCGCCGCCTGGTACGACCTGCGCGGACTGCTGGCGCGCGAGCGGGCCGCGCCATGACGAGGGCCGCGCCCTATCCGCTCCTGTCGGTGCGCAACCTCAGCAAGCACTATCCCCTGCGTTCCTGGTGGGGCGGTACGGCCTCCGTGTTCAAGGCGGTCCACGACGTCAGCTTCGACATCCGGCCCAACGAGACGCTCGGTCTCGTCGGCGAATCCGGCTCGGGCAAGTCGACGATCGGGCGCGCGGTGACGATGCTGAACCCGCCCACGTCGGGCACCGTCGCGTTCCAGGGCACCGACCTCGCGCGCCTGTCGGCCCGCGAGATGCGAGGCATGCGCCGCCACATCCAGATGGTGTTCCAGGACCCCTATTCCGCGCTGAACCCACGCATGAATGCCGGCGCTTACGTGATGGAGCCGCTCCTGCTCCACGACACTGGCCGGAGCCGGGCCGAATTGCGCGACGAGGTGGCCGGGCTGTTCGAGCGGGTCGGCCTCGATCCGCGCTTCGCGCGCCGCTATCCGCATCAGTTCTCCGGCGGCCAGCGCCAGCGCATCTGCATCGCCCGCGCGATCGCGCTCAAGCCCCGCTTCATCGTGGCGGACGAGCCGATCGCGGCGCTGGACGTCTCGATCCAGGCGCAGGTGGTGAACCTGCTTCAGGACCTGCAGGACGAGCTGGGGTTGTCCTACCTCTTCATCTCGCACGACCTGCGGATGGTGCGCTATCTCTGCCACCGGGTCGCGGTGCTGTGGCGGGGTCGCATCGTCGAGATGGCCGACAGCGAGACCCTCTACGGCGACCCGCGCCACCCCTATACCCGGCGACTGCTCGCGGCCGTCCCGGTCCCCGATCCGGTCGTCGAGCGCCAGCGCGTCTCGGCGATCGGCCTCACCGCGCCGCCATCGTCGGAGACGGGTCACGACCTGACCGAAGTGGCCCCCGGGCACTGGGTCGCGCAGAGTGCGGCCGGCTGAGCGGTGCCAGACGAACCATTCACGAGACAACAGGAGAGGACGACATGAGGGATTTTGCGCTGCCCGGGCGCTCGCCCGTCCACGCCGCCAACGCGGCGGTCGCGACCTCGCATCCCCTCTCCACGCTCACCGCCATCGACACCCTGCGCCGGGGCGGCAACGCGGTCGACGCCGCCATCGCCGCCTGCGCCGTGCAATGCGTCGTCGACCCGCTGATGACCGGCATCGGCGGCGATTGCTTCGCCCTCTACACGCCCAAGGGCGCCGCGGTGCCCATCGCCCTGAACGGCTCGGGACGCGCCCCCGCGGCCGCGCATGACGCCTGGTACCTGGAGCGGGGGATCACGATCGAGCCGACATCGCCCCATGCGGTGACGGTGCCCGGCGCCATCGCCGCCTGGGAGGCCTTGATCGCCGCCCACGGGACGATGAGCCTCGGCGAGGTGCTGCAGCCGGCCATCGGCTTTGCCGAGACCGGATACGTCGTCCAATCCCGCGTCGCCTTCGACTGGGCGCGCAACCGCGACAGGATCGGCAGCGATCCGGATTCGGCGGCGACCTACCTCATCGACGGGGAGGCGCCCCGGGCCGGCACGATCATGCGCCATCCCAAGCTCGCCCAGACCCTGCGGCGCATCGCCGAGCAGGGCCGGCGCGGCTTCTACGAGGGGCCGGTGGCGCAGGACATGGTCGCCAAGCTGCGCTCGCTCGGCGGCCTGCACACGCTGGAGGATTTCGCGGGCGCCGCGCCCGACTTCGTGACCCCGATCACCACCCGCTATCGCGGCTACGACGTCTACGAGTGCCCGCCCAACGGCCAGGGGCTCGCCGCGCTCATGATGCTCAACGTGCTCGCGCATCACGACATCGGATCGCTGTCGCAGACCGACCGGGTCCACCTCTTCGCGGAGGCCTGCAAGCAGGCCTACCACCATCGCGACGCGCTCTTCGCCGATCCCATACTGAGCAGCGTGCCCGTGGAGCAGCTTCTGTCGGACGCCTGGCGGGCGAGCGCGCACGGGGCCATCGACATGGCCCGGGCCCAGGCGCCGGTGCTCTGGCCCGAGGTCGCGCAGCACAAGGACACGATCTACCTCTGCGTGGTCGACCGCGACGGCAACGCGATCTCCTTCATCAACTCGCTGTTCCAGGGCTTCGGCAGCGCCATCACGGCGCCCGAGAGCGGCGTGCTCCTGCACAATCGCGGCCTGTCGTTCCGGATCGAGCCGGGCCACCCCAACACCATCGCGCCCGGCAAGCGGCCGATGCACACGATCATCCCGGGCATGCTGATGCGGGACGGCCGGGCGGTGGCGCCGTTCGGCGTGATGGGCGGGCACTACCAGGCGATGGGGCATGTCGAGCTGCTCACCGGCCTCATCGACCGCGGCCTCGACGTTCAGGAGGCGTTGGACGCGCCGCGCAGCTTCGCCTTCGGCGGCTTGGTCGAGCTGGAGGCGGGGTTCTCGGGCGATCTCGACGCGGGGCTGATCGCCCGCGGGCACGCGGTCGCCCGGGCGCCGATCCCGCTCGGCAGCGGCCAGATCGTCTGGATCGATCAGGCGAGCGGCACGCTGGTGGCCGGCTCCGATCCGCGCAAGGACGGCAGCGCCCTCGGGTACTGAGTTCTCGGTGCCGGCCTGCTGCCGGGGCTCATGCCGGTAGGTTGGGGAGTTCGGCGGCGTAGGCGGCGATGGCGCCGGCGGTGGTCGGCCAGATTGCGTCGCGGTGATCGGCGATGTGGGCGAGCGCCCTGCGCAAGGGACGCAGCCGGTGCGGCTGGCCGACGATGTAGGGGTGGAGCGCGATGCCCATGACCAGCGGCGCGCTCACGGATTGCTCCCGCATCTCGTCGAAGGCCGCCACGATGGCGTCGGCGAACTGCGCCGGGCTGTCCTTGCGGGCGACGATCGCCGGGATGTCGTTGAGCTCCTGCGGGTAGGGCACCGAGAGGATGCGGCCGCCGCCCCGCGTCGCGAACCAGACCGGCTGGTCGTCGTGCGCCCAGTCGAGGAGGTAGCGGTAGCCGGCCTCGGCCAGGAGGTCAGGCGTCACCGTCGATTGCGAGATCCAGGGCCCGAGCCAGCCGGCCGGCGCCCGTCCCTCCTCGCGTGTCAGGATCGCGGTCGCCTCGGCGATAAGGGCGCGCTCCTCCGCCTCGTCGAGAACGCCCTGGCGCTCGGCGTTCGTACGCCCGTGGGCCACGATCTCGTCGCCGCGGGTCCGGAAGGCTTCGACGAGACCGGGGCAATCGGCGTAGAGGCGGCTGTTGACCAGCACGCTGGCGGGCAGCCTGAGCGCGTCGAAGGTCTCCTTCATGCGCCAGGCCCCGACCCGGTTGCCCCAATCGCGCCAGGCGTAGTTGAGGACGTCCGGCTGCGGCCCGCCGGGGGCCAGCTCGGCCCCGAGGCCGCCGCCGAACTCGAAGGTCTCGAGGTTGAGGGCGAGGTAGACCGCGAGGCGCTTTGCTCCCGGCCAATCGTAGACCGGCCGGTGGGGCAGGGCGCTGTAGCCGTAGCGGCCATGTCCCCTCGATGCATGTCCCGTTGATGCCTGTCCGTTCGATGCGTCCATCGTTCCCATCCGTGATCAGGGCTCGCCCGCGCTCACGCCGCCCCGAGATAAGCCGCCTCGAGCCCCTTGTCCGCGGCGAGGTCGGCCGCGCTCCCCATTGTCACGACGCGGCCCTGCTCCAGAACGTAGCCGCGGTCGGCGACAGTCAGGGCGAGTGCGGCCATCTGGTCGACGATCAGGATGGTGACGCCCTGGTCCCGCAACTCGGCGATCACCGCGTAGAGGGTGTTGATCATCGCCGGCGCGAGGCCGAGCGAGGGTTCGTCGAGGAGAAGGATTCGCGGCCGGGCCATCAGGCCGCGGGCGATGGCGAGCATCTGCTGCTCGCCGCCCGACAGCAGGCCAGCCCGGCTCCCCGCCCGCTCGCGCAGGCGGGGAAAACGGTCGAGGAGCGCCTCGACCTCCGCCGGGTCGATGGAACCGCGGCCGTGGGCACCGAGGCGGATGTTCTCGACGATGGTGAGCTCCGGGAAGACCTGACGGCCTTCGGGCACTAGGACGAGGCCGCGGCGCGCGATGGCATGGGCGGGCAGCCCAGAAATCGCGCTGTCCTCGAGGATCACCGAGCCGGAGACGGGCCGCAGCAGCCCTGAAAGCGCCCGCATCGCCGTCGACTTGCCGGCGCCGTTGGCGCCGAGCAGCGCCACGGTCTCGCCCGGCCGCACGTCGAGGGAGAGGCGGTCGAGGACGGGCGCCGCACCGTAGCCGGCGGTCAGTTCGAGGGCGGAGAGCACCGCGTCGGCCGGTCCCCTCCAGGGCGCCGCGCGGGGACGGGCCGGCGTGTCGGCACCGCCGAGATAGGCGCGCAGCACCGCCGGGTCGCGCCGGACGATCGTCGGCGGACCGTTCGCGATCGGCCGCCCCGCGTCCATGACGAGGACGTGGTCGGAGACGCCCATCACCAGCGGCATGTCGTGCTCGACGAGCACCACGCAGATCCCGCAGTCGGCGATGCGGCGCAGCAATCCGCCTAGACGGTCCGTGTCGACGCGGGTCAGGCCGGCGGCGGGCTCGTCGAGGAGGAGCACGCGCGGCCGTCCGGCGAGCGCCCGGGCGATCTCGACGAGGCGCCGGTCGACATGGGGCAGGTCGCCCGCGGGGCGGTCGAGGGGTCCGGCATAGCCGGCGAAGGCGAGGAGCGCGGCGGCCCGCTCCGCGTCGCTCGAACCACCGCGGCGGACGAGCCGGCCCGGCTCGAAGGCGAGGCGGACGTTGTCGAGCACGCTGAGCGAGGCGAAGAGGCGCGTCGTCTGGTAGGTGCGCGCGATCCCGGCCCGGGCGATCCGGTGGGAGGCGAGGCCCGCGAGCTGCCGCTCGCCGAGGTGGATCGTGCCGGCATCGGGTCGGTAGAAACCCGAGACGACGTTGAGCAGGGTGGTCTTGCCCGCCCCGTTCGGGCCGATCACGCTGGTGATCCGGCCGGGCTCTGCCGTCAGCGAAACCCCCTCGGCCGCGCGGATGCCGCCGAAGGCGATGCCGATCCCCTCGACCCGCAGGGATTGGCCATCCGCGCGGGCGAGGAAGCCGCCGATCTCCCCGGCCGGCGGCGGACGGCGATCGGCCTCGCGCGGCAGCAGGTGCGCCAAGCTGCCGACGATCCCGGAGGGGACCAGCCAGAGCACCACGAGGGTGGCGAGGCCGAAGAAGAGCAGGCGGTATTCGGCGAGGCCCGCGAGCGTCTCGGGCAGGAGCACGGTGACCAGCGCGCCGAACAGGGGGCCGAGCACCGTGCCGGCCCCGCCCACCACGACGGAGAGCACGAACAGGATCGATTGCGAGAACGGGAACGAGCTCGGGGCGATGAAGAGCATCAGCGGCGGCAGGATCGCCCCGGCGAGGCCGGTCAGGGCCGCCGAGATCGCGAAGGCCAGGGTCTTCACCCGGACGGGATCGAAACCGAGCGAGGAGGCCGCGACATCCGCGTCCCGCACCGCGCGCATGGCGCGGCCGAGGCGGCTCTGGGCGAGGATGTGGAAGCCCCACAGGCTGAGCCCGGCCCCGATGACGGAGAGGATCGCGAGCTCGCGTTCCGTCAGGATGAAGCCGAACAGGCTCGGGCCGGTCGCGACGACGAGGCCGTTCTGGCCGCCCGTCACCGCGCCGCCCTCGATGAGCCCGTGCTCGACGAGGAAGCCGAAGGCGATCGTCACCATCGCGAGGTAGGGACCCTTCACCCGCATCGCCGGCACGGCGAGGAGGGCCCCGACGAGGGCCGACACCCCTGCGGCGGCCGGCAGGGCCAGCCAGAAGCTGAGGCCTGACAGGGTGAGGATCGCGCTGGCATAGGCGCCGATCGCGTAGAAGCCCGCGTGCCCGAACGAGATCAGCCCCGTGAGCCCGAGGAGCACGTTGAGGCCGGTGCCGGCGATGGTGGTGAGGGCGACGAGCGCGATGACGAAGTGGCTGTAGCCGCTCGTCGCGGCGATCAGGCCGAGGGCGGCAAAAGTCAGGGCCGCGAGGCCGATGGACATCGCCGCTTCGCGCCGCATCGGCTCAGACCTTGTTGACGGCCGCGCGGCCGAGCAACCCGTCCGGGCGCAGCGCGAGGGCCAGGATGATCACCGAGAACACGACGAGCTGGGTGTAGGTGGAGCCGAGGGTCGTGGTGACGCCGGCCTCGACCAGCCCGTAGAGGAGGCCCGCCAGCACGACGCCGGTGGCCGAGCCGATGCCGCCCAGGATCGCCACCGCGAAGGCCTTGATCCCGAACAGCGTTCCCATCTCGGCGGAGACCGAGAAGAGGGGCGCGATCAGCAAGCCCGCCATGCCGGCGAGCAGGGCCGAGAGCGCGAAGGCGCAGGCCACGGTGCGACGCACATCGATGCCCATCAGCCGGGCGGCATCGGCGTTCTGGGCGACCGCCAGGAGGACGCGTCCGAGATCGGTCCGCCGAAACACCGTCCGGATGGCGTAGGCTGCGCCCAGGCCGACCACGGGGATCACGAGCTGCAGCGGGTAGACGCCCGCGCCGAGGATCTCGACGGGCTTCGCGGCCAGTGGGGAGGGCAGGCTGCGCGGCTCCTTGCCGAAGGTGAAGAGCATGGCGTTGTCGAGGACGATGCCGCCGGCCACCGTGGCCAGCAGCCAGGCGTCGGAGCCGCGCTCGACGAAGGGCCGGACCAGCAGCCGCTCCACGGCGAGGCCGAGGAGGGCGCAGCCCGCGAGCGCGCCGGCGAAGGCCAGCGGCATCGGCCAGCCGAGGGTGACGGCGAAGGCATAGCCGAGCACGGCCCCGAGCGTCACCGCGCTGCCCTGCGCGAAGTTCACCGTGCCGGAGACCGCGTAGGTGATGTGGAAGCCCAGCGCGATCAGCCCGTACATGCTGCCGAGCCCGAGGCCGGTCACGAGGGTGCCGGTCAGCATCGCATCTCGCCTCTCCTCGGCGCGAAACTTTCGGCCGTCGTTCGATCGCGGGGGCTCAGTTCGTGACCGCGACGATCTCGCCGTTCTGGAAGCGGGTGAAGACATAGTCCTGCGGGCCCAGGGCATCGTGCTGGCCGGGAGCGAAGGGGTTGTCGTAGGTCTTGATCAGACCCTCGTAGCGACCGACCTTGTAGAAGGCGTCGCGGACCTTCGGCCCCTCCGTCGCGCCGGCCGCCGTGATCGCCAGCGCGAGGAGATGCGTGGCGTCGTAGGCATTGGCGATGCCGACCGCCGGCGTCACGTCGGCCATCGACTTGATCGCCGGGTACTTCTTCTTGAGCGCGTCGAGGACGGCACTCGCCTTCGGCGAGGCGTTTCCGGCGAAGGTGAAGGTCTGGATGAAGTGGACCTTGGCGGCGCTCGGGCCCGCGAGCTCGTCGAAGCGACCGCCGGCAGGCCCCCAATGCGAGACCACCGGGACGGTCCAGCCCATGCGGTCGAGGGACTTCACCACCTGCGCCGAGGGGCCGACATTGCCGACGAGGAACAGGGTGTCGGCGCCCGCCTCCTTCAGGCGGGTGAGCTGGGGCACCATGTCGACGTCGCTGGCCTCGTACTTCTCGATGCCGGCGGCGGGCAGGTTGGCCGCCTTCAGCGCCGCGGTGAGGCCCTGCTGGTTCGATTCGCCCCAAGCGTTGTTGACCAGGATCATGCCGGGCTTCTTGGCCGCGTAGGTCTTCACGGCGTAGGCGACGAGCGCCTCGTCGACGAGGGCATCCACCGCCGAGACGCGGAAGGCGTAATTGTCGGCCGCGCCGTTGCGCGTGATGCCGGTCCCGGCTGCCCAAGGACCGATGAAGGGCACCTTCATCTGGTTGGCGATGGGCACGATCGCCATCGAGACCGGGGTGTCGAGGCCGCCGACCACCGCCACGACGCCGACCCGCTGGATGAGCTCACGGGCCGCGAGCACGCCCTTGGACGGGTTCGCCTCGTCGTCGCGGGCCACCAGCTCGAGGGGCCGTCCGAGCACGCCGCCCCTGGCGTTGATCTCGTCGATGGCAAGGCCGATGCCGCGCGAGATCGCCTCGCCGGACTTGGCCGATTGGCCGCTCAGCGCCGTGACGAGGCCGATCTTCACGGATTCCGCCGCCTGCGCGGGGCCAGCGAAGGCGAGGCTCGCCAGCAGCGCCGTGCCGATCGCGAGACGGCGGGTGATCGCGGGACGAGAGCGCGTGCGCATGGGGAGGGGCTCCGGGCGTTTCCTGTCGGGCCTCACAGCAACCCCTATGCCACCGGCTTAAGCCTTGCGATCACGGGAGAATATCGATCCGAACCGCGAAGGATCGGGTCGTTGTGCCCAGACTTGCACCAAAGTGCATACACTTGTTGCATGCACTTTGGCCTGCTTGCGCCAGAGATCGGAGACCTCAGGATGACCTCGACAGAAACCCTCGACGCGGCGCAGCGCGATGCGCAGATCGTCACTGCCTATCTCGAGGCCTCGATGGTGCCTGACCCCGAGAGGGCTGCGACCTACATGGCCCCGGGCATCGAGATCGTGTTCACCGGTGCGCGCCGCTTCCGCCATCCGCGCGAGGTCACGGCCTTCAATGCCGGCCGCTATGCCTGGGTGAAGAAGCGGATGGAGCGTCTCGATGTCGTGCCGGGCCCCGACGCGACCACGGTCTACAGCCTCGGCACGCTCTACGGGGCATGGCCCGACGGCACATCGTTCGAGGGCAACCGCTACGTCGATCGCTTCACCGTGAAGGAGGGTCGCATCGTCACGATGGAGGTCTGGAACGACAGCGCCGAGCGCCTTCTGACGAGGCACGGCATTACGGCGTGAAGCCTCAAGCCGTTCGGCGTCGCCGGCCCGGGGGCGCCTCGACATAGGGGGCGAGCAGCCGGCCGAGATCGCGCTCTCGCGCCGGTTCGGCCACGATACGGGCCCGCTCGGCCACCGCGTCGAGATGGTGGTCCATCAGGGAGGCCGCCCGATCGGCATCCCCCTCCATCAGCGCCGCCACGATGGCGCGATGCTCGCTCACGGCGCAATCCGAGGAATGCGGCCGGCTGAACAGGGAGAGCGTCAGCGCGCAGCGATAGCCGAGCTCGCTCACGTAGCGATCGAGGACGGGGCTGCCGGTCATGCCGGCGAGCAGCAGGTGGAATTCGGTGGCGAGCCGGATCGACGTCGCCTCCGGGCCGCCGCTCGCGGCCTCCTCCTGCTCGATATGGGTGAGGAGCGCCCGGTGCTGATCCGCGGTCAGGTGCCCGGCGAGGCGGCGCACGACGATGCGCTCCAGGCCGATGCGCACCTCGAAGGTGTCGCGCGCCTCCTGCCAGCTCGGACTCGCCACGGTGGCGATGCGGTTGCGGCGCAGCTCCACCAAGCCCTCGCCGGCAAGCTGCCCGAGCGCCCGCCGCGCGGTGGTCCGGCTGACCCCGAAGCGCTCCCCCAGCGCATCCTCGGGCAGCCGGTCACCAGGCGCCAGGGCCCGCTCGACGATTGCCCGGCGCAGGGACCGGCAGATCGCCTCGGCCCCGTCGGCGCCGCTTCGCCCGTCACCCGCCATCCACCCAGTCCCTCACCCACCAGTCCCTCGCCCATCGGGAGTTCAACCCCTGCTTGGCGATGGGGCAAGCAGGAGTGGGACCAAGTGATCGTGCCGTATGGGTCATCCCGGACGACGTCCAGGGACCGGCGTTGGCTGGTTCCCTCGGAAAGACCGAGGGGGGAAGGCTCGATCGTTTATGTCCTGTCAGCGTCCGTAGGCCACGACCGGACCTTGGCGCCATGCGCAGCAACCGGACCTTGAGCTCCCGACCACCCTCGCCGTCGAGTTCAGCCGAGGCGCTGCTCGAAGCAGACGTGCCGCATCGTTGTTCGGGCTATCGCCTCCCCTGCGTGCGTATGCTCGCCACACGGAGGTCGAGGCTCACCGGCACTTCGATGATCACGGGGCCGATGCGTCCGGGGATTACCATCAAGACTTGCGCGAGCTGCTCGTCGAAGCTCGCGCCGACAGGCCAAGCGCATCTACTGGATCGGCCCAGGTTCCTTTGGGACTGTTCCTCCAAGCGTCGGCGTTCGGATTATTCGAGCAAGCGACCGATGTGAACGTCGCCGGCGCGGACGAGAGAGGGATTTCGGCGACGGGCTGCCACAGGGATGAGATCGCGGCTGCTTCGAAGCGATGACCCGACGAGGACCTGGGATGCGCAACCTCCGCGGCCTGCAGACGCCCCAGGCCGCGATCCGCAAGACCTTCTTGGACGCGGTGCCACTACGCCGTTCCCGCTCACGCCTATACCGGTCGCGCGAGCAGGATCGCGGTACGAACCGCGATACGCTTGGAAGCCGGCTTGGCGTCGGGCGTTGCGAGCACGCCGAGCGCGAAGGGGCTTGCTGCCACAGCAGCATGAAGATCCAGCGCATAGCCATGGCCCATGAGGAAGGCCGACGTGTTCGGATTGGCCATGAAGGCCTCCACCGCGGCGACGACGTCCTCCTCAGGGATCAGCTTCGCCTGGTACAGTTCCGCCGTGGTTGGACGCTTGGCCATCGCGAGAGCAGCCCCCACACTCGCCCATCACGTCCGCCCGCGGGACGGACGGAATTGAATCCACCGGCACCGACCCAGGTTCCGGCTCACGGCCGTTGCGGCGGCTAGGGCAACACTCGAGGTGGCGTGACGTCAGCCTCTCCAGAGAAAGCCGCCTGGACGCATCGGCGACACGCAGGTCGACGACGCGTCCATCCGCTTCCGGTCTTGCCGAACCCCTCCTCAGACCATTCCCGAGCCGCCGCTCAGGTCCGCGGACATCGGTGGTCTACTCGGCCGCGATCGGAGCCCGCTCGATGGCCTCGATCCGCGCCGCGCAGAACTTGAACTCGGGGATCTTCCCGAACGGATCGAGAGCCGGGTTCGTCAGGAGGTTCGCCGCGGCTTCCGCGTAGCAGAACGGCATGAAGATCATGCCGGTCGGCACGTCGCGATCGGCGCGGACCTTCACGTTCAACGCGCCGCGCCGCGTGGCCAGCCGCATGGTGTCGCCGGCCGTGAGGCCGAGGCGATGCAGCTCGCGCGGCGCCATCAGGGCGACCGCCTCCGGCTCGAGGGCATCCAGCACGCCGGAACGACGGGTCATCGAGCCGGTGTGCCAATGTTCGAGCACGCGTCCCGTCGAGAGGATCATCGGGAACTCGGTGTCGGGCACCTCGTCGGGCGAGACGATGTTGGCGGGCACGATCCTGGCGCGGCCGCTCTCGGTGGGGAAGCCGGCATAGAAGATGATCTCGTTGCCAGGCTGATCCGGCGCGTCGACCGGATAGGTCACCGCCCCCTCGCGCTCCAGGCGCTCCCAGGTGATGTTGTTCAGGGACGGCATCACCTGGGCCATCTCGCGGAAGATGTCGGCGGGACCCTCGTAGGTCCAAGACAGCCCCATGCGGTTGGCGAGCTCCTTGATGATCCACCAATCCTGGCGGGCATCCCCGGGCGGCGGCACCACCGGACGGGCCATCTGCACGCGCCGATCCGTGTTGGTGAAGGTCCCCGCCTTCTCGGCGAAGGCCGAGGCCGGCAGCACCACGTCGGCGTGGAAGGCGGTCTCCGTCAGGAAGAGATCCTGCACGACGAGATGGTCAAGCATCGCCAGGGCGTGCCGCGCATGGTTGAGGTCCGGATCGGACATCGCCGGGTTCTCGCCCTCGACGAACATGCCCCGGATCGTGCCGGCATGGATCGCCCGCATGATCTCGACGACCGTGAGGCCGGCCTTCCGGTCGAGGGACTGACCCCAGAAGCTCTCGAACAGCTCGCGGACGGCGGCCTTCTCGACGGATTGGTAGTCGGGATAGACCATGGGGATCAGGCCGGCGTCGGAGGCCCCCTGCACGTTGTTCTGGCCGCGCAGCGGGTGGAGCCCGGTGCCGGGCCGTCCGATCTGGCCGGTGACCAGGGCCAGCGCGATGAGGCAGCGGGAATTGTCCGTGCCGTGCACGTGCTGGCTGACGCCCATGCCCCAGAAGATGATGGAGGCCCGCGACCGGGCGTAGAGGCGGGCGACGTCGCGCAGGGTCTCCGCGTCGATGCCGCAGACGGGCGCCATCTTCTCGGGCGGGAAGTCGCGGATGCGCTCCTTCAGCTCCTCGAAGTTCTCCGTGTATCCGGCGATGTACTGCTCGTCGTAGAGCCGCTCCTCGACGATGACGTTCAGCATCGCGTTCAGCATCGCCACGTCCGTGCCGGGCTTGAAGGCGAGGTGATGATGGGCGAGGCGCGACAGGGCCTGCCGGCGCGGATCCATGACGATCAGCTTGGCGCCGCGGTCCTTGACGGCGTTCTTGATGAAGGTTGCGGCCACCGGGTGATTGACGGTCGGGTTCGCCCCGATGATGACGATGACCTCGGCATCCAGCGCCGCGCTGAACGGCGCGGTCACGGCGCCCGAGTTGAGCCCCTCCATCAGGGCTGCGACCGACGAGGCGTGGCAGAGCCGCGTGCAATGGTCGACGTTGTTCGAGCCGAAGCCCAGCCGCACAAGCTTCTGGAAGAGGTACGCCTCCTCGTTCGAGCCCTTGGCCGAGCCGAAGCCCGCCAGGGCGCGGGGGCCGTGGCTGTCGCGGATCTGCGTGAGACCGCCGGCCGCCCGGTCGAGGGCCTCGTCCCAGGTGGCCTCGCGGAAATGGGTCCAGGGATTGGCCGGATCGACCTGATCGTTGGCGTCCTTGGCCACGTTGTCGAGGCGGATCAGGGGCTTGGTCAGCCGGTGCGGGTGCTGGATGTAGTCGAATCCGAAGCGGCCCTTCACGCAGAGCCGGTTGTGGTTCGCGGGTCCGTCGCGCCCGTCGGCGTAGACGATCCTGTCGTCCTTGACCTTGTAGGAGACCTGGCAGCCGACCCCGCAATACGGGCACAGCGAATCCACCTCGCGGTCGGGGTAGACGGCGCGGGTCTGGTTCGCGTCGAGATAGGCGGCCGGCATCAGCGCGCCGGTCGGGCAGGCCTGCACGCATTCCCCGCAGCTGACGCAGGTGGATTGGCCCATGGGATCGTCGAAGTCGAACACGGGCTTGGTGCCGGCGCTGCGGTAGGCCATGCCGATGACGTCGTTGACCTGCACCTCGCGGCAGGCGCGGACGCAGAGATTGCACTGGATGCACGCGTCGAGGTTGACGCTCATCGCCGGGTGGCTGACATCCGCCTCCCAGCGCGGCGCGGTCGGGAAGCGGCTGTCGCTGAGATGGACGTGGTCGGCCTGGTGCCAGAAGTGGGAATCCGGGTCGTGCGAGGTCGCGCGGGCCGGCTGGTCGGCGACGAGGAGCTCCAGCACCATCGCCCGGGCGCTCTCGGCGCGCACGCTGTCCGTCTTCACCTTCATGCCGACGCCCGGCACCCGCTTGCAGGAGGCCGCGAGCACGCGCTCGCCCTCGATCTCGACCATGCAGGCGCGGCAATTGCCGTCGGGCCGGTAGCCCGGATCGGGCTTGTGGCAGAGGTGGGGAATGTGGTTGCCCAGGCGCTTGGCCACGGCCCAGATGGTCTCGCCGGGAGCCGCCTCGACCTGCTCGCCGTTCAGCTCGAACACCACGCCCGGGATGCCGGCCGGGATGTTCTTGAGACCCAGCGTGCCGCTGGCGACGGGGCCGGCCTGCCCTCCGGATTTCGGGCCCGGCGAGTAGGCGCCACCCGCCTCGGGCGGGGTGCCGGGCCCCTTACCCCCGGCATCCTGCGAGGCCTGCGGGCCCTTGACGAGCGGATCCGTGCCGTCGGGATTGCTGTTCTGGGTGCCGCTGCTCATGGGGTCCTGCTCCCGCCGCCCTGGCTTACGCAAGGTGGCCGCTTCTCGTCAGAGGAACGCGCCGGGCGCGCTTTCCGTGTCACGCAATCCGTATCCGCCGCCCGACCTACTCCGCCGCCTGGGGAAGAGGGGTCGGAAAGAGGTCGGGGAAGAACTTGATCACGCTGGTGAGCGGGTTCGAGGCCGCCTGCCCGAGCCCGCAGATCGAGGCATCGCGCATGCACTGGGCGAGCTCGCCCAGAAGCTCCGTGTCCCAGGCGCCCCGCTCCATCAGCATCCGCGCCTTCTGCGTGCCGCTCCGGCAGGGCGTGCATTGCCCGCAGGACTCGTCCTCGAAGAAGCGCATCAGGTTGAGCGCCGCGCCCCGGACGTCGTCCCGGTCCGACAGGATGACGACGGCCGCCGACCCGATGAAGCAGCCGTACTTCTCCAGCGTGCCGAAATCGAGGGGAATGTCGCTCATCGTCGCCGGCAGGATGCCGCCGGAGGCGCCGCCGGGCAGGTAGGCCGCGAAGCTGTGACCCTCGGCCATGCCGCCGCAATACTCCTCGATGAGCTCGAGCACGGTGATCCCCGCCGGCGCGAGCTTCACGCCGGGCTCGCGCACGCGCCCGGAGACCGAGTACGAGCGAAGGCCGACGCGACCGTGGCGGCCGTGGCTCTTCCACCACTCGGCCCCGCGTTCCAGGAGGTCGCGGACCCAGTAGAGGGTCTCGACATTGTTGATGAGCGTCGGGCGACCGAACAAGCCGACCTGGAAGGGGAAGGGCGGCTTGTGGCGCGGCAGGCCGCGCTTGCCCTCGATCGACTCGATGAGAGAGGATTCCTCGCCGCAGATATAGGCCCCGGCGCCGCGCCGCAGGTGCAGGCGCGGGCCGCCTTCCGGCAGCCTGGCGATCTCGCGCGCCAGGATCTCCAGCGCGATCGGGTACTCGTCCCGGATGTAGAGGTAGACGTCCTCCGCCTCGACTACGTGCGCGCCGATCAGCGTGCCCTCCAGGAAGCGATGGGGGTCCGTGTTCAGGTAGTGCTGATCCTTGAAGGTGCCGGGCTCGCCCTCATCGCCGTTGACGGCCATGAGGCGGGGCCCCGGCTCGCCGCGCACGGAGCGCCACTTGCGTCCGGTGGGGAAGCCCGCGCCGCCGAGGCCGCGCAGGGAGCCGTCGTCGAGGACCGACAGGACGGTCTCGACGGTGAGCGCGCCCGACCGCAGCCGATCCAGCGTCTGGTAGCCGCCGCCTTGGCGATAGGCGTCGTAATCGACATAGCTCGGCAGGTGGGCGTGCGTGTCGCCGGCCGCGACCGCCGCCTTCACGGCCGCGACGTCGGCGCGATGCAGGAAGTTGTGGCCCACCTCGACGGCGGGCGCATGATCGCACAGGCCGACGCAGGGGGCCCGTACGACGCGAACGTCCGGACCAAGCTCCGCTCTCAGAGCCTCTAGCAGCGGCTCCGCCCCGTGCATGGCGCAGGTGATGCTGTCGCAGACCCGGACCGTCAGCGCCGGTAGGGAGGCATCGCCCTCCTTTCGCACGTCGAAATGCGCGTAGAAGGTGGCCGTCTCGAAGACCTCCGCGAAGGCGAGCTTCATCTCGTCGGCGAGGGCCGCGAGATGGGCCGAGCTGATCTGGCCGTAATGATCCTGGATCCGATGCAGGTGCTCGATCAGCAGGTCGCGCTGGCGCGACGCGGTTCCGAGGAGCGCGCGGACGTCGTCGATCGCCTGGGTGTCGACTTGCCGGCCTTTGGGAACGGCACGGGCATCCGCCCGACCGCGGCCAGGGTGATCGAAGCGGCGCACCTGGGAGACATCATGCTGGCTCATGTCCGCATCCTACCCTCTGTATACAAAATACCAAGGTCTTTTGTGTCGCTCCGGACCTGCTGGCGTCGGGAGGACGACGCCAGCAGGTCGCGGCGAGGACCTGACGACCCAGGAATGGCGGGCACCCTACTGCCCGCCGAAGGCGCGTAGCGGATGGCCTGCCTCCGAACGATGGGCCATCTCCACGGCACCCGATGCAGGGTCAATGGCAAAAAGCCGCGGACCGCTGACCGCATCAAGATCGACCTCGAACTGATCCAACACGCCGTTGATTGCTGCGACATCCTCGTGAGTGAACGCGGCGAGGCTGTCCACCCTGATGCAAGCGTCCAGAATAGCGGCATGCAGCCTCTGCATGAGTCCGCCGGTCAAGGGCGGCTTGCTTCCGGCTGCATAGGTTTCCGTGATGATGGTCGACCACTCTTGTGGTCCTCTTGATGGGGCGCTCATGGGCTTTCTCTCTTTCCCGGGACGGTAGCTTTGATCGATGTCGAGGTCCAAGGATGGATCACGGGCCGTGTGAGGCGCAACCGGATGAGCCCTCGACGGATCCTCGGCCATCCGACCAACGCGGCACAGCTGCAGCCGGTCTCGTTCCTGGCCCCCACGCGGTGCTGCCCCGACCCTGGCCCGGGCGATCGATCGGATGAGCCTCGACCCGCTCCGGCACCGAAGCGCAGGATCGGGGAGCAGAATGCTCGCCCCGCGCTCACGCGGGCGGCGTGATCACGCGCCGATCAGGGTGTAAGTCGACCCACCGCAACCCTATCACTCGGATCAGACCATGCGCCCCCTGCTCACCGTCACCAGCCTCTGCCTCAGCGCCGTCATGTCCTGCACCGCTCTCGCACAACCGGCCGCCGCTCCGAAGCCAAGCCCCGGTGCGGCCCCCAGCGCGGCAGCACCGGACCCGGCCACCCTCAAGGCTGCCAGGGACCTCGTGGCGCAGATGCAAGGTGATCGCACCACCGTCCTGGCCGCCATGGGCGCACCGATGGTTGGGCTCATTCAGCAGATGGGTGTCAAGGAGGCCGATCGTGCCCAGGTGCTCGTCCAGGACGTCGTGATGCCCGTCCTGACCTCGCGCTACGACGAACTGATCGACATCCAGGCGCGCAGCTACGCGGCTGCCCTCGGCAAGGAGGATCTGCAGGCCATCGGGGTCTTCTATGCCTCGCCGGCCGGGCGACGATTGGTTGCCGCGCAGCCGCAACTCGCACAGGCGCAGATGACGGGAATGACACAGTGGATGCAGTCCGTCACACCGGAGATGCAGGCCAAACTCGTGCAAGCCATCCAAGCACGAGGCTGGTCCACCGGTGCTCAGCCCAAGCCACGCTGAGGCTCGAGGCGGATCTCGCACGATCCGGATACGCGAACGGCCACGGAAGCTGGAACCCGGTGCGCGTACATCCGGCGTCACCCGATCCCGGCATCGTGGCCGTATCCGATCCAGCGACAGCGCCGCGGCCGGTATGCCCCCGGGATAGGGCCGGGATGATTAACGGTCGGTGAAGGAGCCGATCGAGCAGCCCAGGTCTGCGCCCAGAGGAGGGGCCGCCGGGTCGCCGGCGCCGTCCATACGCCCCCAGCGAGCCCCGCCGCCCGATCTGATCACGGGCTGGCGGGGCACATCGTGTGGGAGGCACGACGGAGCCGATACGCAACCTGGCTCGCCGGCAGGATCGGCGAGGGCCGTTACGCCGAGATGAACCGGGCGTATCCGGGTCAGGCCCGCAATGGGAAACCAGCCGAGACGCGCTCGACACGCCCAGACCCATCGGTGCCCTCTCGCCTGCTGCTCGCGATGGCGCCCGGCATTTCCTCTCCCGAACGATGTCGGGATCAGGAGGTGAGCTCGGCATTGCAAGGATGGTTGGGGCAGGGGCCGGCCAAACCATTCATTGACCATGACGGCAGCAAAGGCCGCCCGGGATGATAGGGTTCTCGCACTGCAACAAACGCGAAAGGTTATCGATCCTATCCACCCTCCCTTAAGGATGAGGGTGCGGGCAATGAGCTCGAAGGTGCTCCTGGCATTGACCGTGTTGGTCTACATGACGACGGGACACGCCCCGAGGATGCGCGAGGTCAGAAACCCGGACGCGGAGCAGGGGTGCTGCCGGGTCATGACCGCGCAGAAGCGGCAATCCGTCTGAAGGCAGCTGGCTGCCGGGCCGCCAGCTTCGAACGCCTCGAGGCGATGGTGACGCCGGGAGGGCCGAACGGGAGCGGGTCAACCGCGGGCGGAGTCCGTCTGACAACATCCGGGGCTGACCTGCCGGCCGAGCTCCTTGCCGTGATCCGATCAGGAACGCTCTGCCGAAGATCGCTTCGCGATCTCGGAGATGATCGACCGCAGCCAACGATGGGCCGGATCGTGGCGATAGCGGACATGCCAGGCCATCTCGACCGGGAAGGTCCCCAGATCAACGGGTGCCGGCACCACTCGCAATCGCGGGTCATCGGCAAGACGTTGGCAGATCAGGCGCGGCAGCGTCGCGCAGTAATCGGTGACCGCGATCACTTCCGGCACCGCGAGGAAGCTGCTGACGGACACCGCGACGTCCCGTCGGAGATCCTGCCGATCCAGCGCCTCGAACAGACCCGCGCGAAGCCGACCGGGCGGCAGCACGTTCACGTGCTTCAGGCCCGCGAACCGCTCCCGCGAGAGATTGTCGCCGACCGTCGGATGGTGCGCCCGCACCACGCAGGCGAAACCGTCATCCATGAGATGCTGAACGACCAGATTGTCCGGCGGATCGGGGATACGACCCAGAACCAAGGCGGTGATGCCGGACGTGACGCCGGTCTCGATCAAGTCGTTGCCGTAGGGCGTGAGCCGAAGCTGGATGCCGGGAGCCACCTCGCCGAGCCTGGCGGCGATGGCCGGAGCAAGCACGAACTCGGCATAACCGTTCGGCGCGATGGTGAGCCGCCGCTCGGACGCGGCCGGATCGAAGTCCTGCTATCCGAGCACCGCATCGTCGATCCTCGCGAGCGCGTCCGCGATGACCGGCGCGAGCTCGAGCGCGATCGGGGTGGGCTGGATCCCATAGCGCGTGCGGACGAAGAGCTGGTCCTGCAGGGTCGTCCGCAGCCGCGCCAGCGCGTTCGAAAGCGCCGGCTGCGTCATGCCTAGACGTTCGGCCGCGCGGGTCACGCTGCGCTCTTCCATGAGCGCGATGAAGATCGGCAGCAAATTGCGATCGTAGCGCACGAGTTATGTAGTTACACGAATGTCTCAAATCCAAAAGATGAATTTCTTGAATATCTCGCGCCGGCCTATGTTGGGGACAGCCGAAGGGGCGAGGCGCATGCCGGCCCCTTCGAACCCTCGAGACGACGGACAGCAACGATGAAGATCCTGATGGTACTGACCTCGCACGACGCGCTCGGAGACACGGGCCGAAAGACCGGCTTCTGGCTGGAGGAGCTTGCCGCCCCCTACTACGTGTTCAAGGACGCCGGTGCGGAGATCGTCCTGGCGTCGCCCCGGGGAGGGCGGCCGCCGCTCGACCCCAAGAGCAACGAG
>NZ_BPQP01000058.1 GCF_022179305.1 Methylobacterium iners | reverse complement strand
CCGGAATGACGGCGGTTGGTAGGGAGAGGGCGGTCCACATTGCCCGCTGTCAGGTTCGTGAATTCGGCAGCGCGGGGAGGAAGGGCAAGGACTTCACCCCTCGAGCTTCGCCATCAACGCCTCGGAGAGCGCGAAATTCACGTAGACGTTCTGGACGTCGTCCTGGTCCTCGATGACCTCGACCAAGCGGACGAGCTTCTCGCCCGTCTCGTCGTCGACCTCGATCGTGGTCTGCGCCTTCCAGATCAGGCCCGTGCGCCGCGGCTCGCCGAAGCGGGCCTCCAGCGCCTTGGAGACCTCGCCGTAGGCATCCTGGGCGCAGGTGACCTCGTGGCCGTCCTCTCCCGAGCGCACGTCGTCGGCACCGGCCTCGATGGCCGCTTCCAGCATGGTGTCGGCGTCGGCGACCTCGGCCGCGAAGGCGATCACCCCGACCCGGTCGAACAGGAAGGCGACCGCGCCCGTCTCCGCGAGGCTGCCGCCGGACTTCGTGAAGGCCGAGCGAACGTCGGAGGCGGTGCGGTTGCGGTTGTCGGTCTGTGCCTCGACGATCAGCGCCGCGCCGCCGGGGCCGTAGCCCTCGTAGCGGATCTCCTCGTAGTTCTCGCCCTCGCCGCCCGTTGCCTTCTTGATGGCGCGCTCGATGTTGTCCTTGGGCATGTTCTCGGCCCGGGCCGCGAGCATGGCGGCGCGCAGGCGCGGGTTCATCGCCGGGTCCGGCGTGCCAAGCTTGGCCGCCACCGTGATCTCTCGGGCGAGCTTGCCGAACACCTTGGAGCGGACCGCGTCGACGCGGCCCTTGCGGTGCATGATGTTCTTGAACTGGGAATGGCCGGCCATGGCGTGACCTTGCGGAAAAGCGACGGGGTCTCGGAGCCCAGGCGGCCCCTTCCTCGACGTCGCCGCGTTGGGAATGATCGGGGTTATAGGCCGGGCCGGCGCTGGGTGGCAACGCGGAGGAGGGGTGATGGCTGGAAAGTGGGCCCGGTTGGCGAGCTTGGCTGTCGGGGCGGTCGCGGGAGCGACCCTGTTCGCGCGGCCGGCACATGGCCGGGCGGCAAGATCCCCCGGGTCAGGCCGACGCGCGGGCGCGCCGGGCGTTCCATGCCGGCGATCCGAGAACGTTCGCGATAAGCGCGGGGACGTAGAGGTCGGCGTCGAGCCGAGGGAAGTGTAAGCCCCGCCCCGCCGGGCTCACCTCGATCTCGGCGAGGTCCTTTGCGGAGGCATCAGCGAGCCCTTCAAGGTCGGCGACGGGCAACCGAAGCTCCGTTCCCGACGAGAGAACGACGAGGAGAACGGCTTCCCGTTCCAGGTACCGGGCGGACACTGCGTGCGGCTCGTCGGCGGACACGCGCCGAGCCCGCGCCGTGGCGGCATCGAAGGCATCCTCATCCATGAATCCGCTCCCAGGCTCTGACGAGAACCGGCAGATTGACATCGAGCATCGCCGCGATGCGAGACACTTCGCGACGCGAAAAACCGAAATTTTCCCGGATCTCACTTGGTCCTTTCGGACCATTCAGGATGAACACGGCTTCACACCCGTTGCCGATCACGTGGACATGCGCCGGACGATGATCATTCGGGTAGATCACAACACGAAGCCCACCCGATTGCAGCACCGTTGGCATAGCAGAGACCTCGGAGCTTGGAAAACAACCCGCGACGTCAGTTGGCAGGCGTCGCCTTGGGAAGTCCGCTCTGCTCGGCGTGCCAGTCGCGAAGGCCGTCGAGGGTGACAATGCCACCGGGCCACTCCACCCCCGCCAAGTGCTCGTGCGGGGCGCCCGGCTCGCCGAGGTCTGAGATCGCCGAGAAGGCGCCGTCGAGGCGGTGGCTCGCCGTGTAGCGGCTGCGGGTGGCGAGCACGGGCAGGCCCGCATCGAGGGCCGAGCGGATGCCGGCCGCCGAATCCTCCAAGGCGATCGCCTCCGAGGGCGCGACGCCGAGGCGATGCAGGGCAAGGTCGAACACGTCCGGCGCCGGCTTCTTGCGCGCCGCCTCGTCGCCGCAGGCGATCACCGCGAAGGGGGCGTCGCCCTGCGGGAAGTTGAGCCTGACGAGGCCGTCCACGTTGGCGCGGTTCGTCGTCGAGGCGACCGCGAGCTGCAGGCCGGCCTCGCGCGCCTCGCCGATGAGGCGTCCGATCCCGGGGCGCAGGCGCAGGCCGCCGTCCTCGATCAGGGTGCCGTAGAAACGGGTCTTGAGGTCGTGAATCTCGGACAGACGCCGGCGCAGGGCAGGGGCCTCACCCACGTGGAAGGTCTCGATGTAGTGGGCGAGGCGCTCCTTGCCGCCCATGACCTTGAGAAGCTCGCCGTAGAAGTCCGGCGTCCAGTGCCAGTCGAGCCCGAGCTGACCGAAGGCGCGGTTGAAGGCCTGCCGATGCAGGTCCTCGGTCTCGGCGAGCGTCCCGTCGACGTCGAAGATCAGCGCCCTCAGCACGCGACCGGACCGGCTGACCCGCGACCCTCCGCGCCCGAACGGATCGCCGCGATGGCCGAAGCGTAGCCCTCCGCCGCCTTGAACACGGCGTTGCCGGCCACGAAGACGTTGGCGCCGGCCCTGGCGGCCGCCCCCACCGTCTCAGCCGTGATGCCGCCGTCGACCTCGATGTCGATGCCGCGCCCCGCGCTCATCGCCGCCACCCGGGCGACGGTCTCGAGGCTCGAGGCGAGGAAGCTCTGGCCGCCGAAGCCCGGATTGACCGTCATGACGAGGACGAGGTCGACGATGTCGAGGAGCGGCTCGACCATCGCGGCCGGCGTCCCCGGGTTGAGGGCGATCCCCGCCCGCTTGCCGAGCGCCCGGATCGTCTGGAGCGAGCGGTGGATATGGGGCCCGGCCTCGACGTGGACGGAGATCGTGTCGGCCCCGGCCTCCGCGAAGGCTTCGAGGTAGGGGTCGGCGGGCGTGATCATGAGGTGCACGTCGAAATGCGCTTGGCTGTGGGGCCGCAGCGCCTTCACGATAGCCGGACCGAAGGTGATGTTGGGGACGAAATGCCCATCCATGACGTCGAGATGGATCCAGTCCGCACCGGCCTCGACCACTGACCGGACCTCCTCGCCGAGCCGCGCGAAATCCGCCGAGAGGATCGAGGGGGCGATGATGGAGCGGGTCATGGCGGCGGGTCTCACTTCGGTTCGGGGCTCAGGCCATCCGCCGCTTGCGCTCGACGAGCTGCATGATGATCGGCGTCAGGATGAGCTGCATGGCGAGATCGAGCTTGCCGCCCGGGATGACGATCGAGTTGGCACGGCTCATGAAGCTGCCCTGGATCATCGAGGTCAGGTAGGAGAAGTCGATCCCCTTGGGGTCCCGGAACCGGATCACCACCATCGATTCGTCGGCCGTCGGAATCCAGCGCGCGATGAAGGGGTTCGAGGTGTCGACGGTGGGCACCCGCTGGAAGTTGATGTCGGTCCAGGAGAATTGCGGGCAGATCGTCTGCACGTAGTCCGGCATCCGCCGCAGGATCACGTCGGTGACGGCCTCGGTGGAGTAGCCGCGGAACGAGCGGTCCCGGTGCAGCTTCTGGATCCATTCGAGGTTGATCACCGGCACGACGCCGATCTTGAGGTCGGCGTAGCGCGCGATGTCGACGGTGTCGTTCACGACGCAGCCGTGCAGGCCCTCGTAGAACAGGAGGTCGGAGCCCGCCGAGAAATCCTCCCAGGGCGTGAAGGTCCCGGGCGGCGTGCCGTAGCACTCGGCCGCCGAGGCATCGTGGACGTAGTGGCGGGTCCGCCCGAGACCGGATTCGCTGTAGGTGCGGAAGACCTCCTCCAATTCCGGCAGGAGGTTGGCGCGCGGCGCGAAGTGGCTCAGCGTCGGCTCCTCCGCCATCGCCTTGCGCATGGCGATGCGGTCGAGCGCATGGAAGGCGTCGCCCTCGATGTAGACGGCGTTCACGTCCTCGCGCCGGAAGATCTGCTCGAAAGTGTTGCGCACGGAGGTCGTGCCCGAGCCCGACGAGCCGGTGACCGAGATGATGGGGTGACGCGCCGACATCGTGACCTCGGGGGCTGTCCCGCGCCCCTAGCTTCGCATCAGGCCGCGCTGGCCGAAGAGCGGCGAGCGTCCCGCGGCCGGGTTGCGGCCCTCGTAGTACTTCGCGACGCACGCGACCTCCTCGCCCGAGCCGAACACCAGCGGCACGCGCTCGTGGATGCCGGTCGCCGCGATGTCGAGGATGCGGCGCTCGCCGTCCGTCGCGGCCCCGCCCGCCTGCTCCATCAGCATGGCGATCGGCGCGGCCTCGTAGAGGAGGCGCAAGCGCCCCTGCGCGTAGCCCTTCCGGTTGTCGCCGGGATAGAGAAAGACGCCGCCGCGCATCAGGACGCGCTGGGCGTCGGCGACCAGGGAGCCGAGCCAGCGCATGTTGAAGTCGCGGTCGCGCGGGCCCTCGCTGCCCCTCAGGCAATCCTCGATGAAGGCCTTGACCGGGGCGTCCCAGTGGCGCGCGTTCGAGGCGTTGATCGCGTATTCCTTGCTCTGGGCGGGGACGTTCAGCGCCGCGCTCGTGAGGCGGAAGGCCCTGACCTCCCGGTCGAGGGTGTAGATCTGGGTGCCGTGGCCGAAGGTCACGACGAGCGAGGTCGCCGGACCGTAGGTGACGAAGCCCGCCGCGATCTGCACGGTGCCAGAGTCCGTGAACGAGGCGATGAGGTCGCCCTCCCGCGACAGGGCCGGGCGGATGCCGAAGATCGTGCCCACCGCCATGTTGACGCCGATGTTCGACGACCCGTCGAGGGGATCGATCGCGACGGCCAGTGGCGCACCGGCGTTGAGCACCATCACGCCGTCGGCCTCCTCCGAGGCGACTTCGGCCACCGGCGCGCTCCGCAAGGCCTCGGTGAAGCGCTCGTGGGCGAGGACGTCGAGAGCCTTCTGCACGTCGCCGTCGCTGTTCTGAGCGCCCTGGGCGGCAAGGTCGCCGCCGAGCGAGCCGCGCCCGATCAGGGCGCTGACGTCGATCGCGGCTTCGGCGCAGGCCGCGACGACCGCGGCCGCGTCGGCAAGGCGGGACTCCGCGGCGACGATCTGCGCGAGGCACGTATCGAGCCTCGATCCGAGCTCCAGAGGCGAACCTGCCGACATCGTTTCACGTCCTTCCATCGCTTCGAGACCCGGACGACACGTCATTCCCGCGCAAAGCTCGCCGGCACGATAAGGCCTCGTCTCACGCGAGCACCAGTGCCGAGCGGCTGATGACGAAGGAAATCTAAAAAAACTTGCGAGGCACTCCAAAAAAACTAGAAACGCGGAATGCGCAACCTGTCTCTGAAGCAGCTCCAGGCCGTCGCCGCGGTTGCCCGCCTCGGCACGATGACCCGCGCCGCCCAGGAACTGAACGTGACCTCGGCGGCGCTGTATGCCCGCATCCGGCAATTGGAGGAAGAGGCGGGGCTGCTTCTGTTCGACCGCACGCCGAACGGATTGAAGCCCACCGATGCCGGCCGCGAGATGCTGTGGGCGATCAACAGCATCAACACGGTGCTGGAGACCTGCACCGACCGGCTGCGCACGCTGAAGGGCGGCGGCGGCGGCCGGGTCGCCATGGGCGTCGTCTCGACGGCGAAGTACTTCGCGCCGGGCATCATCTCGGGCTTCGTCGGCCACCATCCCATGGTCGAGATCAACCTCGTGGTCGGCAACCGGGGCAGCACCGTCGAGGCCCTGCGCAACTACGAGATCGACTTTGCGATCATGGGGCGTCCGCCGCGCGACTTCGCCATCGAGGCGGATACCTTCGGCGCCCATCCCCTGGTTCTGATCGCTCCCCCGGATCACCGCTTCGCCGGGCGCTCCGGCCTCACCCGGGCCGACCTCGCAGACGAATCCTTCCTCGTGCGCGAGGACGGCTCGGGGACGCGCACGGTCTTCGAGGAGTTCATGGCCGGCGTCATGATCAAGCGGGCCAGGCTCGGGATCGATTCGGGATCGAACGAGACGATCAAGCAGGCAGTGATGGCGGGCCTCGGCATCGCGCTGATCTCGGGCCATACGGTCGCCGCGGAGGTCGAGACCCGCCGCCTCATCCTTCTCGACGTCCAGGGCCTGCCGATCCGGCGGGATTGGTACGTGGTCCGCCGCGCCGACAAGGTGCTGGGGCCCGCCGCGGCGGCCTGCTGGGAATACGTGATCAGCGACGGCGCGCGCTGGCTTCCCGTGCTCGACACCTCGGCCGGCTCGGCGCTCTCGGAGTTCGAGACGTGAGCGTCGTCATCGTCGGCGCGGGCCAAGCCGGCCTTCAGGTCGCGGCCTCGCTCAGGGAAGCGGGCTATGCCGGCTCGGTCACCCTCGTCGGAGAGGAGGCGGACCTTCCCTACCAGCGGCCGCCGCTCTCCAAGGCCTACCTCGCCGGGAAGACCGACGCGGCCGGGCTGGCGCTGCGCGCTCCGGGCTTCTTCTCGGAGCACCGCATCGAGCACCGGGCCGGCATTCGCGCCACGGCGGTCGATCGGGCGCGGCGCGAGGTGCACGTGGAAGGCGCGTCACCGCTTCCTTACGAGCATCTCGTCCTCGCCACCGGCGCCCGCGTCCGGCCGCTGCCGGTGCCCGGCGCCGATCTCGAAGGCGTCCACGCCCTGCGCTCGCTCGCCGACGCGGACCGGCTCAAGGCGGCACTCGCCGACGCGCGGGAGATCGCGATCGTCGGAGCTGGGTTCATCGGCCTGGAACTCGCGGCCATCTGCTCGGCCCGGGGCTTGAGCGTCACGGTGATCGAGGCCGCCGGCAGGCCGATGGCCCGCGCGGTCTCGGTCGATACGGGCGCGTTCTTTCGCGACGCGCAGGCCGCGGCAGGCGTCCGCTTCCGCTTCGGCGCCGGCGTGACGGCGGTGGAGGGAGAGGGTGGCCGCGCCGTCGCCCTGGCCCTTGCCGATGGGGACCGGCTCGCGGCCGACCTCGTACTCGTCGGGATCGGCGTGATCCCGAACGAGGAGATCGCGGGGGAGGCGGGCCTCGCGGTCGGGAACGGCATCCACGTGGATGCCTTCCTCGCGACGCAAGACCCGGTCGTCTCGGCCATCGGCGACTGCGCCCGCTTCCCGAGCCGCTTCGCGGACGGGGCCGCCATCCGCATCGAATCGGTGCAGAACGCCCTGGACCAGGGGCGCTGCGTCGCCGCCCGGATCGCGGGCCGGCCGGCGGCCTACGATGCCGTGCCGTGGTTCTGGAGTGACCAGGGCCCGCACAAGCTTCAGATCGCGGGCCTGCCGGCGCCGGGCGACGAGAGCGTGGTCCGGCACGCCGAGACCGGGTTCTCCGTCTTCCGATTCCGCGACGGGCGCCTCACCGGCGTCGAATCCGTGGACCGCGCGGCCGATCACATGGCGGCCCGGCGCATCCTCGCGCAGGCGATCGCGCTGACGCCGGACCAAGCGGCAGACACAGCTTGCGACCTGAAGGCCGTCGCGATGGGCCGCGGCTAGCGGTCGTTCTCCGTCGTCAGCGCGTCGACCCGCGTCCCTTCCTCACCCCCATGCCCCGTGAGGCGGACGCCAGCGGAGCCATCCTCGCTGAAGACGATCCCCGCCGTCATCAAGGCACTTCGCAGCGCCTCGACCTGTCCCGAGGCCGCATCGGTTCCGCCCGTTTCGAAATCCCGCACGAAGGCCGACCCAAGCCCGACCTTCGCGGCGAGATCGTCCTGAGACCAGTTGAGGAGGGCGCGGGCGGCTCGCGACTGCGCCGGGCTCATCGTGTTGGGCGACATCCCGCTCGGCCCGCTCTCATCGGATCCGGTCAACGGCTTTCTCCCTCGTGCATGCGGTGATCATGCGGACAACGGCGCCCCGCACAGGATCGTTCATTTGAACGATGCTTCGGAATGCCGAGCTCCGCGATGCGGCACGGGACAACCGGAAAACCTCGCCGCCGCGCCCTTGACCATATTTGTGCTGGAATCTTATCCGATGGGCGGCTTTGACGGAATGGACGAAGGTCTGGCGCTCACTGACGCTGCGACGGACCTTGTACCCGTCACGACCAACGCGATGCATGCGCGAGAAGGGGGCCAGACAATGAGGGCGATCGTGTTCGCGGCGGTGGCTTGCGCCATCGCGGCCGGTTCGGCGGTGACGAGCGTGCAGGCTCAGGGCGTGACCGGCTTCGGCCGGGATGCCCGCGAGAAGCCCGACAAAAAGCAGTATATCCCGGCGACGAAGCCGCAGGAAAAGATCTTCCCGCTCGACGCGACCTGGACCGCGGTGAGCCTCAACGGCAAGCAATTCAACGGTGCCGACCGCCCGAGCTTCATCATCGACAAGCAATACCGCGCCCGCGGCTATGGCGGCTGCAACACCTTCGCCGCGACCGCCTTCCCGCTCCGCGATCAGCAGTTGGCGGTGGGCCCGCTCGCCCTCACGAAGAAGTCCTGCGACAAGGGCCTCGGCAGCCTCGAGCAGGACTTCTTCATCGCCCTGCGGACGGCGGGGCAGTGGGACATCGTCGGCTCGCAGCTCGTCATCAAGAGCCAGAAGGGCGAGCTTCGGTTCGACCGCGCGCTCTAGGCCTCGTGCCGCGGTTCGCGGACGATGGCGGTGCCGCATCGCGGCCGGGCCTCCCGAGCCGCATCCCGGGACGTCGCGTCGTCCCTCCGGCCGTTAAGCCTCCATTGAGCACGATCCGCGGCAACCGCCGCGGATTCACCGCTCCTTCAACCCGTCGCGCGCTTCCTGGCCTCAGGCAGGGGAACGGAGCGCGGGATGAGTGCGGTTCTGGATTGGTCGACCGGCGCGGCCCTGCGTGCCACCGCCCAGGAAGAGGCTCACTACACGGCTCCGCGTCCCGTCCATGCCGGGGCAGCCCTGCTCGCGCTGGCGAGCCCGGTGCTCGCGACCCTGCTGGTCGTGCTGACGGCCCTTCTTCGGACCTGAGGGTTTCGTCGGCCGGATTCAGCCTGGCGTGAGCCAAGCGCGGCCCATCCTCCACGTCATCTCCGGACTTCGCACCGGTGGGGCCGAGACGATGCTCGTCGCCCTGTGCGGCGCGCTGCAGGCCCGGGGCCTGCCCCAGCACGTGGTGAGCCTCACGCCGGGCGGTCCGAACCGAGCCGCCCTGGAACGGCTCGGCGTTCCCGTCCACGAAGTTGCGCCGTCCGGCCTCATCGGACCGGCGTCCTCCGTGCTGCGGCTCGCGCGGCTCATCCGCCGGCTGCGGCCGGCCATGGTCCAGGGCTGGCTCTACCACGGGGACCTCTTCGCCGCCGCCGCCCACCGCCTTGCCGGGGGCCGTCGCGCCACCCGCCTCGCTTGGGGCCTGCGCAACTCCGACATCGACGATGCCCGCTATGGACGCCTCCTCGCGATCGGACGGCTGTTGTCGGGATGGCCCGACCTCGTGGTCGCCAACAGCGAGGCCGGTGCGGATTTCCATCGCAGACGCGGGTACCGGCCGCGGCGGAGCGCCGTCATTCCGAACGGCATCGATGCCTCGCGCTTCCGGCCCGATCCGGCGGCGCGCGCGGCTCTACGCGCCGCTTTGGGCATAATGGAGGATGCAATCGTCGCCGTGCATGCCGCGCGGCTCGATCCGATGAAGGACCACGCCACTCTGCTGGCCGCGGCCACGCGGACGCCGGCAATCCGGATTCTCCTCGTCGGTTCAGGCACGGAGACGCTGACGCTCCCGGCCAACGCGACGGCGCTCGGGCGTCGCGACGACCTTGAGCGCATCTATGCGGCCGGCGACATCGTCGTGTCCGCCTCCGCCTTCGGTGAGGGCTTCTCCAACGCCGTCGCCGAAGGGATGGCGGCCGGTCTCGTCCCCGTCGCGACGCGGGTCGGCGACGCGCAAGCCATCCTCGGCAGCCTCGGCCGGCTCGTCCCGCCCCGAGATCCCGCGGCGCTCGCGGCGGCGCTGGCGAGCCTCGCCGTGCTCAGCGAGGCGGATCGGCGAGGGATCGGAGTGCTGGGTCGCCAGCGGATCGAGGCGCAATTCAGCGTGGAACGCATGGCCGAGCGCTTCGTCGAGGCCTGGCGAGGGGCTGGCGCGGAGATCAAGCCCTTGCCGCCGGCAGACCCTCCGACCCTGCAAGAAGAAACTTCTCCTTACCCGTTCCCATAGAACATGATGCTTCTATGCAGCGCCGATGTCCAAGGTTCTGTAGAAGATTAGCCTTGCATTCGCCCCGGCGATGATTGCCTTGAGCCTGCCGACGCGATAACCCGGCCGCCCTATCACGGCGGCCGGGCCGATGTCCCGCGCCGCCTCGCTGCGGGTCGTCGACCCGTACGGACCCAAGCCGACCAGGAGCCCGCTCATTATGGCCGACGCTACCTCAGCCTCCTCCCGTCAGCCGGGCCACGGCCGGATCTACGGCTCGATCACCGAGACCATCGGCAACACGCCCCTCGTCCGGCTGAACCGGATCACCAAGGCGCGCGGCGTCGACGCCGAGATCCTGCTGAAGCTCGAATTCTTCAACCCGATCGCGAGCGTCAAGGACCGCATCGGCGTCAACATGATCGACGCGCTGGAGGTCTCCGGCAAGCTCAAGCCCGGCGGCACGCTGGTCGAGCCGACCTCGGGAAACACCGGCATCGCGCTGGCCTTCGTCGCGGCCGCCCGCGGCTACCGTCTGATCCTCGTCATGCCGGAGACGATGTCCATCGAGCGGCGCAAGATGCTTGCTTTCCTCGGTGCCGAGCTCGCCCTGACCCCCGGTCCGCAGGGCATGAAGGGCGCCATCGCCAAGGCCGAGGAGCTGCTCGCCGAAATCCCGGGTGCAGTGATGCCGCAGCAATTCTCGAACCCGGCCAACCCGGAGATCCACCGCAAGACCACGGCGGAAGAGATCTGGAACGACACGCAGGGCCAGCTCGACGCCTTCGTGGCGGGCGTCGGCACCGGCGGCACCGTGACCGGCGTCGGCGAGGTGCTGAAGCCGCGGCTGCCGAACCTGAAGGTCTTCGCCGTCGAGCCGGTGGATTCGCCGGTGATCTCCGGTGGCCAGCCCGGCCCGCACAAGATCCAGGGCATCGGCGCCGGCTTCATCCCGGACAACCTGCACAAGTCGGTCCTCGACGGCGTGCTCACGGTCACGAACCAGACGGCCTTCGAGACCTCCCGCGAGCTGGCGCGGCTTGAGGGCATCCCCGGCGGCATCTCAACGGGCGGCAACGTCGCCGCGGCCCTCGAACTCGCCTCTCGGCCGGAGTTCCAGGGCAAGCGCATCGTCACCGTCGCCTGCTCCTTCGCCGAGCGCTACATCTCGTCGGCGCTGTTCGAAGGGATCGGCTAGCGCCGGCAGAAACGAGAAGGCCCCGCCGGAGCGGAGCCTTCTTCTTCCCTCCCCCCGCGGGGAGGGATCGAGGGTGGGGGTGGTTTCGCTGGCCTCGACACAGGGTCGCCCAGCCACCCCCACCTCCAGCTCCTCCCCGCAAGGGGGAGGAGAGGCGCTCGCAACTTACGCCGCCTTGGACGCGTAGCTCTCGGTCGGAACCGAGGAGATCGTCTTCAGAACCTGCGACGCGATCTGGTAGGGGTCCCCTTGCGAGTTGGGGCGGCGGTCTTCCAGGTAACCCTTGTAGTCGTTCTTGATGAAGCTGTGGGGCACGCGGATCGAGGCGCCGCGATCGGCCACGCCATAGGAGAACTTGTTCCACGGCGCCGTCTCATGCTTGCCCGTCAGGCGCAGATGGTTGTCGGGACCATAGACGGCGATGTGATCCTCGAGGTTCTTCTCGAAGGCCGCCATCAGAGCCTCGAAATAGGCCTTGCCGCCGGTCTCGCGCAGGAACGCCGTCGAGAAGTTGCAGTGCATGCCCGAGCCGTTCCAATCGGTGTCGCCGAGCGGCTTGCAATGGTACTCGACATCGATCTCGTACTTCTCGCAGAGGCGCTGCAGCAGGTAGCGGGCCACCCACATCTCGTCGGCCGCCTTCTTGGAGCCCTTCCCGAAGATCTGGAACTCCCACTGGCCCTTTGCCACCTCGGCGTTGATGCCTTCGTGGTTGATGCCAGCGTCGAGGCAGAGGTCGAGATGCTCCTCGACGATCTTTCGAGCGATCGAGCCGGACTCGGAATAGCCGACACCGCAGTAATAGGGCCCCTGGGGCGCGGGATAGCCGGTCTCGGGGAAGCCGAGCGGTCGGCCGTTCTTGTAGAAGAAGTATTCCTGCTCGAAGCCGAACCAAGCGCCCTCGTCATCGAGGATGGTGGCGCGCTTGTTCGAGGCGTGAGGGGTGACGCCGTCCGGCATCATCACTTCGCACATGACGAGCACGCCGTTCTTCCGGGTGCTGTCGGGGAAGTGGCGGACCGGCTTCAGCATGCAATCGGAGCTGCCGCCCTCGGCCTGCTTCGTCGAGGAGCCGTCGAAGCCCCAAATCGGAAGCTGCTCAAGGGTCGGAAAGCTCTCGAACTCCTTGATCTGCGTCTTCCCTCGCAGGTTCGGCACCGGGGTGTAGCCGTCGAGCCAGAGATACTCGAGCTTGTACTTTGTCATTCCATGCCTCTTGTCCGTTCACGACGCGACGCTTGAGGGAACCGATGGGGATCGCGGCCTCGGGTGGCTCAGACGCGAGAGCATTTCGCATGCCACTGGGAACCGACCGGCGAAAGGCCGTCTCAGGCGGCCTTTCTGCCTCCTTCGTGCGCATCTGCCTCATCCATAGGCAAGCCACGCATCTCGGCGGACATCCAGCGGGCCTGTTCGTTCGTCGGCCTCAACCGATGCCGCCCCGAACCTCCAAGTTCGCTTCGGTCCAACCGACGATCAGAGGCGTAGGATACCGTGGTCGCGCGCCTCAGGCCGCGCGCTCGATGGCCTCGGCGAGCAGGCTGATCGCGTCGGTGATCTGCCCGCGCTCGATGATCAGCGGGGGCGACAGAGCGATGATGTCGCCGGTCACGCGGATCAGCAGGCCACGGCGGAAGCAATCCACGAACACGTCATAGGCGCGGCTACCCGGCGCGCCGGGCCTGGGTTCGAGCTCGATGCCGGCGATCAGACCGAGGTTGCGCAGGTCGATGACGTGGCGGGTGCCGCGCAGGTCATGGATCGACGCCGCCCAATCCTCCTCCAGGGAGGCCGCCCGGGTGAGAAGACCCTCATCCTCGTAGATCGATAGCGTCGCGATGCCGGCCGCGGCCGCGACGGGATGCCCGGAATAGGTGTAGCCGTGGAAGAGCTCGATGGCGGGTTCGGGGCCGTGCATCAGGGCGTCGTGGACGGCGCGGGACGCGAAGACCGCGCCCATCGGGATAACCCCGTTCGTCAGCCCCTTGGCGGTGGCGACGAGGTCGGGCCGCACGCCGAAGCGCTCGGTCGCGAAGGGCGTCCCGAGTCGGCCGAAGCCGGTGATGACCTCGTCGAAGATGAGGAGGATGCCGTGGCGGTCGCAGATCCCCCGCAGCCGCTCCAGGTAGCCCTTGGGCGGAATCAGCACCCCGGTGGACCCGGCGACCGGCTCGACGATGCAGGCGGCGATGGTATCCGCACCATGAAGGGCGACGAGCCGTTCGAGGTCGTCGGCAAGCTCGGCCCCGTGCTCGGGCTGGCCCTTGGCGAAGGCGTTGCGGACCGGGTCGTGGGTGTGCCGCAGGTGGTCGACGCCGGGCAGGGTCGGGAAGACGCGCCGATTGTTGAGGATGCCGCCGACGGAGATCCCGCCGAAGCCGACGCCGTGATAGCCGCGCTCCCGTCCGATCAGCCGCGTGCGCGTGCCCTGGCCGATGGCGCGCTGATAGGCGAGAGCGATCTTCAGGGCGGTGTCGACGGATTCGGAGCCCGAGCCCGTGAAGAAGATCCGGTCGAGGGGCGCATCGGGGCCGCCCGGCGCGATGGCGGCGAGGCGCTCGGCGAAGTCGAAAGCCGCCGGATGGCCCATCTGGAAAGAGGGCGCGTAGTCCAGCGTCGCGAGCTGGCGCTCGACGGCCTCCGCGATCCGACGGCGCCCGTGCCCCGCATTGACGCACCAGAGCCCGGCAGTGCCGTCGAGGACGCGTCCGCCATCGGCGGCGGTGTAGTACATACCGTCGGCGGCCACGATCATGCGCGGGTCGGCCTTGAACTGCCGATTGGCCGTAAACGGCATCCAATAGGCATCGAGGCCGGGCGCGTTGCTGACGTTATTCGAGGTCAAGCCATGGTCTCCGCGCGTTCGGGTTCGCGCGCGAAGATACACCGGGCGCCCCGCTCCGGCGATATCGCGTAGAGGGGCGGCACCGCCTCGCGGCAGGGCGGGACCGCCCGGTCGCAGCGGGGGGCGAAGCTGCAGGCGGTCGGCGCCCGGTCGAGGCTCGGCGGCGCGCCGGGGATCGTCTTCAGCCGCCCGCGCCCCGTCGCGCCGTGGACGGTCGCGGAGAGGAGGCCCTGCGTGTAGGGATGGCGCGGATCGCGCACGACCTCGCGCAGCGTCCCGGTCTCGACGATGCGGCCGGCATACATCACCGCGATCCGGTCGCAGATCTCGACGGCGACGCCGATGTCGTGGGTCACGAAGATCACCGCCATGCCGAGTTCCTGCTGCAGCTCACGCAGGAGAAGGAGGATTTGGATCTGCACCGTGGCGTCGAGCGCCGTCGTCGGCTCGTCGGCGAGCAGGACCTGCGGGCGGCAGGCCAGCGCCAGCGCGATCATCGCCCGCTGCCGCATGCCGCCCGACATCTCATGCGGATAGGAGTCGAGCCTGGTCCGGGCCGAGGGAATGCGCACCCGCTCCAGCATCTCCAGGGCGCGGGCACGGCCCGCGATCATGGACACGCCTTCATGATTGGCGACGGATTCCGCGATCTGGTGGCCGATCGTGTAAACGGGGTCGAGAGCAAGCCCCGGCTCCTGGAAGATCATCGAGACCGTGCGGCCCCGATAGCGGGCCAGCGCGGCATCCTTCATCGCAAGCACGTCCTGGCCCGCGACCTCGACGCTGCCCGAGACCTGCGCGTGCCGCGGCATCAACCGCATCAGGGCGCGCAAGGTGACGCTCTTGCCCGAACCGGATTCCCCGAGGAGCCCGATCACCTCGCCCGGCGCCAGGGACAGGCTGACGCCGTTCAGGGCGTGGACGGTCCGGCGGCCCGAGAAGCGGACGTTGAGGTCGTCGATGGTGAGGATAGGGGTGGTCATGAGCGCATTCCCCCTCTCCCCGCCAGGCGGGGAGAGGGCTTCATGCACCTTGTCGTGCATGAAGCGAGCGGAGCGAGGGTGAGGGGGTCTCTCCGGAAGTGGCTCCTCCGGCTATACCCCCTCACCCTCGGCTGCCGCCTCGCCGTGCTCCCCGACAAGGGGGGGACACGGCCCTCTCCCCGCCGGGCGGGGAGAGGGGATGCGCGCAGATCGATGGCGTCCACCTTGCTCATGCCGCTGCCCCCGAATGCCCGGAGCCCGGGATCGCCATCAGGCAGGCCGCCTGATGGTCCGGACCGACCTCCGCCAGAACCGGATGCACCTTCGCGCAGACGCCCTCCGCGAAGACGCAACGGGTGTGGAAGCGGCACCCCGATGGCGGGTCGATCGGGCTCGGCGGGTCGCCCGCGATCGGTGCCGTCATGGTGCGCCGGTCGGGGTCCAGGGTCGGCATCGCTGCGATGAGCGCGGCCGTGTAGGGATGGCGAGGGGCGGCCCACAGGCTCTCGACGGGCCCGATCTCCACGACCTCGCCGAGATACATGACCAGGATGCGGTCCGAGATGAAGCGCATCACGTTGAGGTCGTGGCTGATGAACAGGAAGGTCAGCCCGAGCTCGGTCTTCAGGTCGACGAGCAGGTTGAGGACCTGCGCCTCCACGGATTTGTCGAGCGCCGAGACGGCCTCGTCGAGGATGACGAGGCTGGGCCCGAGTGCCAGCGCCCGGGCGATGTTGATGCGCTGGCGCTGGCCGCCCGAGATCTCGTGCGGGTAGCGCCCGGCGAAGGTGTTCGGTTCGAGCCCGACGCGGCGCAGGAGGTCGCGCGCCAGGTTCCGTGCGGCCGCGTCGCGGACGCCGTGCACCGTCGGCCCGAAGGCGATCGAGTCCTCGATGGTCAGGCGCGGGTTGAGCGAGGCGTAGGAGTCCTGGAAGACCATCTGCATGCGCCGGCGCAGGTCGCGTAAGGGGAGCGTGCTGCCGACGCGCTCGCCGTCGTAGAGGATGTCGCCGGCATCGCGCGGCATCAGGTGCATCAGGAGGCGGGCGGCCGTGGACTTGCCGCAGCCCGACTCGCCGACCACCCCCACGGTCTCGCCCTTGGCGACCGAAAAGGAGATGCCGTCGACGGCGCGAACCACCTTGGGCGGCGCGAAGGGCTTGGTCCGCGCCCTGAAGTGCTTCGTGAGGCCGCGGACCTCGAGGAGCGGCTGGGCGGGTCCGCCGCGATCGGGAGCGGGAGCGAGCATCAGCGGCGGATATCCATGGCCGAGCGCAGCCCATCGCTGAACAGGTTGAAGCAGACGGAGACCGCGAAGATCATGGCGCCGGGCAGCGCCGCGACCCAGGGCTGCGCGTAGATCGCGTTGCGCAGGGTGTTCAGCATCAGGCCCCATTCGGGCTCGGGCGGGCGGGTGCCGAGGCCGAGGAAGGAGAGGCCGGCGGCGAGGATCATCGAGACCGAGATCAGGCTGGTGGCGTAGACGAAGATCGGCCCGACGACATTGCCGAGCACGTGGACCCGCATGATCCGGAGCGCGCCTGCGCCCGAAGCCCGGGCGGCATCGACGAAATCGAGGCTGCGCACGCTCGTGGTGACGCTCTCGGCCACCCGGGCGATCGGCGGCACGAACACCACGGTGAGCGAGACCACGGCATTGAGGATGCCGGCCCCGAGCGCGCCCGAGATCGCGATGGCGAGCAGCACCGAGGGGAAGGCGTAGAACACGTCGATGGTGCGCATGATCGCGGAATTCGTCGCCCCGCCCGCGTAGCCGGCGAGGATGCCGAGGCAGGCGCCGATCACGAAGGCGTTGACCACGGGCAGGATGCCGATCAGCAGCGACAATCGTCCGCCATAGATGAGCCTCGCCACCATGTCGCGTCCGAGCTCGTCCGTGCCGAGCGGGTAGCCCGGCGTGCCGATGGGCTTCAGGCGCCGGATCATCGAACCCTGGTAGGGATCCGAGAGGCCGAGCCAGGGCGCGAACAGCGCCGAGAGCAGGATCGCCAGGAGCACCAGCGCGCAGATCATGCTCAAGGGATCGCGCAGGAGCCGGCCGCCGACGGTCCGCCAGTAGCCCGGGGCCTTCTCGGCGCGGGCGATGGCGCCCAGGGTCTCGATTCCGGCCGTCATCTCAGGACCGCTGGATGCGAGGGTCGATCGCCGCCTGAGCGACGTCGACGATGAGGTTCAGGGCGACGAAGAACAGGGCGAGCACCAGGATCGTACCCTGCAAGAGCGGCAGGTCGCGCTGGAAGATCGCGGAGTTGAGGAGAAGGCCGGTCCCGGGCCAGGAGAACACGGTCTCGATCAGGATCGAGCCGCCGAGCAGGTAGCCGAGCTGCAGCCCCGCCACCGCGATGGCGGTCGGCGCGACGTTCTTGACGACGTGGACGAAGACCTGCCGTTCGCGCAGGCCTTTGGCCCTGAGGCCGTCGACGAAGTCGAGGGAGAGGGTGTCGCCGACGAGCGCCCGCACGGTGCGCGTGATGATGCCCATGGGGATCACCGCCATCGTCACCGCGGGCAGGACGAGGTAGCGCAGGTGCTCGAGGTCCCAGGCCCAGACGCCCGGCCCGCTGCCGACGGCGGGCAGCCAGGCGAGCTGGACGGAGAACACGATCACGAGGACCATGCCGAGCCAGTAATGGGGCACGCTGACGCCGGCGAGCGCCAGGCCGGTGGCGAGCTTGTCGACCCAGGTGTCGCGATAATAGCCCGCAACGAGACCGAGGAAACCGCCGGCGAGGAAGCCGAGGCAGGCCGCCGTGGCGGCGAGGATGAAGGTGCGCCCGACCGCGTTGCGGACTTCGTCGAGCACCGGCCGGCCCGTGGCGATCGAGGTGCCGAGGTCGCCGTTCAGGGCCTTCCAGATCCAGAGGCCGAACTGGACGGGCAGCGGCTTGTCGAAGCCGTAGGCGGATTTGAGCTGCGCCGCGAGTTCGGCCGAGGCGTCCGGCGGCAGGACGGAGGTGAGCGGGTCGCCGGCGAGATGCACCAGCAGGAAGCAGACGAGGGCCACGCTGAAGACGACGGGGACCGCGTAGAGCAGGCGCTTCGCGACGTAGGCGAGCATCGCGTTAACCTCCCCCCGCGGAGGGGGGAGGGAAGAGCGTGCCCGATCCGGTCAGCGAGACGATCACGGCGTCATCGTGATCGGCGAGAAGTCGACGAACCAGCTCTTGGGCTGGACGAAGTTCTTGATCTTGGGGCTCATGGCGCGCGGCCCGACGTCGTGCGCCACCCAGAGGAAGGCCGCGTCGTCGACCGCGGCGGCGTGGAGCTTGGCGAGCGCCGCGTCGCGGGCGGGCGGATCGAAGCTTTGGCGCGCCGTCTTGATCAACTCGTCGTAGCGCGGCTCGTTGATGAAGCCCCAATTGTTCGAGACCGGCGGGGCCATGCCCGATTGCAGGAAGCGCACGAGGGCGAAGAAGGGGTCCATCGCCGCGAAGGTGACGTTCACCGCGTGCGCGCCGTTGGCCGAGGCGTCCTTTGCGCCGCGGCGCCAGTTCGTGAACAGGGTGTTCCACTCGATGACGTCGAGCTTCACGTCGAAGTAGCACTCGGCCAGCGCCTGCTGGATGTACTCGTTCATCGGCAGCGGCTGCATCTGGCCGGAGCCCGAGGCGGAGGTCTGCGTCTTCACGGTGATGCGCTTCGACTCAGAGAAGCCCGCCGCCTTCATCAGGCGCTGGGCCTCCTTGAGGTCGTAGCGGATCTTGAAGGTCGGCTCGCCGCGCCAGGGATGGCCGGCCTCGACCGTGCCGGTGGCCGGGGCCATGTAGCCGCCGAGCAGCCCGTCGCGCATGCCCTCGCGGTCGATGCAGAGATTGGCCGCCTTGCGCACGTTCACGTCGTTCCAGGGCGAGCCCTCGATCCGCGAGAACTGCCAGGGCCAGACATGGGGCTGCTCGTTGGCGGTGATCTGAAAGCCGCGCGACTTGATCTGCGGGATCGCGTCGGGGGCCGGCGCCTCGATCCAATCGACCTGGTTCGAGAGCAGCGCCGCGGTGCGGGCGTTGGCGTCGGGGATCGGGAGCAGCACCATCCGCTCGACCTTGGGCACCCGGGCCTTGTCCCAATAGGCCTCGTTGCGGGCGAGCTCGAGACGCTCGCGCGGACGGAACCCCGTCATCTTCCAGGGGCCGGTGCCGGAGGCGTCGCGGGCGAAGGCCGCCCAGGCGGCCGAAGCCTTGGCCGCATCGTCCGCACCGCTCGCGGCGGAGAACAGCTTCTGCCAATGGGCGGGGCTCGCCATGAACAGGTTGGTGAGGTTGATCGGCAGGAAGCTGTCCGGCTCCTTGGTCGTCAGCTCCACCGTGAGGTCGTCGATCTTGCGGGCGCCGAGCAGGGTCGGCATGCGCGAGGCGGTGACGCCGACCTGGCTCGCATCGTAGTGCGGTGCCTTCGAATCGAGCACCTTGCGCACGTTCCAGACGACGGCCTCCGCGTCGAAGGCCGAGCCGTCATGGAAGACGACGCCGGGGCGCAGCTTGAACACCCACTTAGTGGTGTCCTTGGCGTCGACTGCCCATTCCGTGGCGAGGCCGGGAAGGAGAGCGCTCGGCTTGTCCGCCGAGGACAGGTCCCAGATCGTCAGGGCGTCGTACATCGTCAGGCCGGTGAAGCGGTTGCCCTCGAAGCCCTGGTCCGGCTGGCCCAGGGTGCGCGGGATGTCCGCGCTCGTCATGGCGATCCGCAGGGTACTTTGGGCCTGAGCGGTCGACGGCACGATCGGGAGGAGAATTGCACCGCCGACGCAAGCGAGCGTTGCGGCAGACCGAAGGAACGACGACGCCACCATAGATTTTTATCCCATTGATCGTGACGCCGTTGTCGCAAGCGCCATGCCGTTCAGCAAGCGGGATTGAACGTCGGCCCCGCTGCTAGGCCGTGATCATGATCATGCCCATGATCAACACGACCGTGCAGTTTTTCACGTCGATTCTGCTCAAATTCCCCGCCATATCGCTCTCGATTGCGATCCAGATCTCCGAAGGTCACGAGCCCCATGCGAACCATCGTCTATGCCGACGGCGGATGCGACCCCAATCCCGGTCCCGGCGGGTGGGGCGCGGTCATCGTGGGCCCCGAGGGGACGATCGAGCTCTGCGGGGGCGAGCGGGCCACGACGAACAACCGGATGGAGCTGACGGCGGCCATCAACGCCCTGGCGCATTTCCCCGAAGGTGCGGCGATCGAGATGCGCTGCGACAGCCAATACGTCGTGAAATCCGTCACCGAATGGATGCGGGGCTGGAAGGCCCGGGGCTGGCGGACCGCGACGGGCCCGGTGAAGAACGTCGACCTGATGCAGCGCCTCGACGAACTGGCCGCGGCGCGCGACGTGCGCTGGACCTGGGTCCGCGGCCATGCCGGCGAGGCCGGCAACGAGCGGGCCGACCGGCTCGCCGCGAAGGGGCGGCGGCAGGCGCTCGGCCTGCCCGTCGAGGCGCTGGCGCCGCCGCCCCCGCCTGCGCCGCCCGCCGAGCGCACGGTGCCCATCGCCATCGCCCCCGATCTCGGCCGCGCGGTCGCGGTAGCGGCGCGGCGCGAGGGACTGACGACGCGGGCCTTCGTGGAGCGCGCCGCACAGCTCGCCCTCGACCTCGGGCCGGACGGCGTCGCGCAGGCCCGGCGCCTCGTCCAACCCCCCGCGAAGGTCCCGTGAGCCGCGGCCTCGATGCGACCTTCTTCGCCAGACCCGCGCCGCTGGTGGCGGAGGCGCTGATCGGCTGCCTCCTGTTCGTCGACGGCGTCGGCGGCCCCATCGTCGAGACGGAGGCCTACGACCGCACCGACCCGGCCTCGCACAGCTTCCGCGGCCCGACCCGACGCAACGCCAGCATGTTCGGGCCGCCGGGACACGCCTACGTCTATCGCTCCTACGGCATGCACTGGTGCCTGAACCTCGTCTGCGAGCCCGGCAGCGCCGTCCTGATCCGGGCGATCGAGCCGGGGGAGGGCCTCGAAGCCATGCAGGCCCGCCGCGGCGTCGCCCGGACGCGCCTGCTCTGCGCCGGGCCCGGGCGCCTCTGCCAGGCGCTCGGCGTGACGCGAGCCCATGACGGGCTGCCCCTCGATTCGCCGCCCTTCCGGGTGACCGGGCGCGAGACGGTGCCGTCCGTCCAGGCAGACCGACGGATCGGGATCAGCCGCGCCGCCGAGACGCCCTGGCGCTTCCTCGCCGCCGGCTCGCCCTTCGTGAGCCGGCCTATCTCGAAGCCGATCGCCGCCCGAGGCCCGCAAGAGAGAGTTGGATGACGGTCGCGCCCGTTAAGAAAGACAAGAGGTCCACGCGCTAGCATCGCCGTCAGTCCTTGGGCGGAGCCGCGTCGTCATGACCGAACTATCCGGGCGTTCCCTCACCGTGGCCTATGTCACGGCGCTGGTGCTCGTCGCGCTGATGTCGCTCGCCTCGCACCTGACCCTTCATCAGGTCCTGGACCAGCACCAGGGGGCCGCCTCGGTCCTCAACATCAGCGGCCGGCAGCGCATGCTCTCGCAGCGGATCGCGGGCCTGGCCGGCCAATGGTCGACGGGCGATGCGAGCGCCCGGGCCGCCCTGCGCGCCTCCATCGACCAGTTCGCTCTCTCGCATGCCCGCCTGCGGCAGGGCGATGCGGAGCTCCAGCTTCCGCCCGCCTCGACGCCGCAGCTCCAGGCGCTCTATTTCGGCGGCGAACACTCCCTCGACGCCCAGGTCGGCGAGTTCATCGCCAAGGCCCGGGCCGTCGAGGAGATGGCCTGGAACGACCCGGCGATGCCCGCCGCCCTCGCGCCGATCTACGCGGCGGCGCGCGAGCCGCTGCTCGGGCGCCTCGACGCGGTCGTGCGGGAGCACGAGCGCACCAGCCGCGAGCAGCTCCAGCTCCTGCAGCGCATCCAGAACGTCTCGCTCCTCGTCGTCCTCCTCACCCTGCTCGCCGAAGCCTTCGGGATCTTCCGCCCGATGGTGCGCCGCATCGCCGGCTACACCAAGCGGCTCGTCGCGATCGCCTCGACGGACCCGCTCACGGGCGCGCTCAACCGGCGCAGCTTCACCGACCGGGCGCTCGCGGAGCTCGCCCGCGCCCGCCGCTACGAGCGGCCGGTCTCGCTCCTGATGATCGACGCCGACCGCTTCAAGGCCGTCAACGACACCTACGGCCATGCCGGGGGCGATGCCGTGCTGCGGGCGCTCGCCGGACACCTGACCGCCACCCTTCGCCCCAGCGACGTCTTCGGCCGCTTCGGCGGCGAGGAATTCGCGGTCCTGCTCCCCGAGACCGGCCTCGTCTCCGCCGAGATCGTGGCGGAGCGGATCTGCGCGGAGCTCGCGGCGCTTCCGGTCCAATCGAACGGGCAGGAGATCCGCTTCACGGTCAGCATCGGCATCGCCGAGTTCGAGTCCGAGGCGACGGACATCAAGGCGACCCTCGATCGCGCGGATGCGGCGCTGTACCAGGCGAAGGCGAGGGGGCGGAACCGGGTCGTGACGGACCGCGCCCTCCCGTCCGGGGACGCGCCGCACTTCCTCCACGACGCGCCCCTCCAGCCATCCACGGCAGCCGCCTGAATGGCTCCTCTCACCGGCCATCCGGCCCGACTTTCGATTGCTAAGGGCCGCGTAAGGTGATGTGGAGGCCAATCAGTCTGCAGGCATCCCTGGCGGCACTCTTCGGAGTGCTGGCGCTCGGCCTTGCGGTCGCCGCCAGCGCCACGGCCGAGCGCATCGCCGCGGCTCAGCTGCAGGACCGGATCGGCCAGGAGCTCGCCGACTATTCCGGCTATCTGCGCTCGCGCCTGAGCGCCGAACTGCGCGATCACCGGCGCCTGGTCCGGACGCTGGCCGACATGGCGCAGACCGTCGAGCCCTCGGCGCAGACCTGGCGGGTCTGGCTCGACGCGGTCCAGAGCTCGCACCCGGACTACGCCTGGATCGGCTTCGCCGACACCAAGGGCGTCCTGCGGGCGGCGAGCGACGGCATCCTGGAGGGCGAGAGCGTCGCCGCGCGCCCCTGGTTCCGCGCCGCCCTGTCGGGATCGTTCCTCGGGGACGTGCACGAGGCGGTGCTGCTCGCCAAGAAGCTTCCGCCGCTCCCGGGCGGCGAGCCGCTGCGCTTCGTCGACGTGGCGGCGCCCGTGCGCGACGCGGGCGGCGCCATCGTCGGCGTGCTCGGCGGGCATCTCAGCTGGAGCTGGGCGCGCCAGGTCGAGCGCTCCATCCTGGCGCCCCTCGAGAGCCGGCGGCCCGGCGTCGAGGCGCTCATCGTCAGCAGCGCCGGCGAGATCCTGCTCGGATCGGCCGAGATCGTGGGCAAGCGTCTCGATCCGGTCGTCGCGCAACGGCTCGCCGGCCCCATCGCGAACGGCACGAGCGGCCACGTCCTCGGCCCCTGGGCGGGGCAGGGCACCTACCTGCTGGGCGCCAGCGGCGCGATGAGCGGCGACGAGGGCAATCTCGGCTGGACCGTGCTGGTCCGCCAGCCCGCGGAGCGGGCCTTCGCGCCGGTCGCGGAGCTCAGCCGCACCATCTTCCTCTGGGGCTGCGCCCTGACGCTGCCCTTCGCGCTCCTCGGCTGGGCCTTGGCCAAGCTTGCGACGCGGCCGTTGCGCTCGCTGGTCGCCTTCGCCGAGCGTCATCGCCGGGGCGAGAAGGGGGTGCCGATCCCGCTGGGCGGCTATTCCGAGGCCAACGCCCTCAGCGAATCGCTCCAGCTCCTGCTCTCGGACCTGACCGCGCGCGACGCCGCGCTCGCCTCGAACAACCGGGCGCTGGAGCAGCGCGTCGAGGAGCGGACCCAGGAACTGAAGAAGGCCGCCGCCCTCACCGAGAAGGTTCTGGAGAACAGCCCCGACGTCATCATCGTGGTGGCGCCGGACGGGCGCATCGAGTTCGCGAGTCGGCCGCCCCATTGGCTGGCCGACCCGGCCGATCAGGCCGCCGTGCGCGGTCGGACGCTGCCGGCGCTCTTTCCCGCCGCCTGCCACGCGGACCTGACGTCCGCGATGCTGCAGGCCTGCGAGGAGACCCCTGCGCCGCTTCGCGTCTTCTGTCCGTCGGAGACGGGGCCGGGCCAGTGGCTGGAGGTGCTCGTCACCTTCATGCAGGACCGCCGCAACCGGCCCGAGCACCTGCTCTGCATCGTCCGCGACATCACGGTCCAGCATCGGCACGCCGAGGCGCAGCGCCTGGCGGCCGAAGAGGCCGAGCGCGCCCGCGAGCAGGCCGTCGCCGCGAGCCAGGCCAAGTCGGACTTCCTGGCGTCCATGAGCCACGAGATCCGCACGCCGCTCAACGCGATCATCGGCTTCACCGGGCTGATCCTCGACCGGCGGGACCTTCAGCCGGACCTGACCCGCCAGGTCGGCCTGATCCAGAGTTCCGGCAACGCGCTGCTGACCGTCGTCAACGACGTGCTCGACTTCTCGAAGGTCGAGGCCGGTGCCATCATGCTCGAGCCCCGCACCTTCTCGCCGCGGGCGCTCGCCGACAACACCCTCTCGATCGTCAGGGGACAGGCCGACGCGAAGGGCCTCGCCCTGAAGTTCGAGGCGGATGCCGGGGTGCCGGCCTGGCTCGTCGGCGACGAGGATCGCCTGCGCCAGATCCTGCTCAACCTCGTCAACAACGCCATCAAGTTCACCCGCGAGGGCTCGGTCACCGTCCGCCTGACCTCGCAGGGCAGCGCCGCCGAGGGCGAGCGCATCGCCTTGTCGATCATGGATACGGGCATCGGCATCCCGGCCGACAAGCTCGACCGCCTGTTCCAGCGCTTCAGCCAGGTCGACGGCTCGATCCGCCGGGAATTCGGCGGCACCGGCCTCGGCCTCGCGATCTCTCAGCGCCTCGTCGAGATGATGGGCGGGACGATCACGGTCACGAGCGAGCCGTGGCAGGGCTCGACCTTCTCCTTCAGCCTGACGCTGCCCGAGGGGACGGCCGAGGACCGGGAGGCCGCCGCCGACGCGGCCGCCCCCGCCGTGCTCCGGCCGGCATCGATCCTTCTGGCGGAGGATCTGGAGGTCAACCAGGAGATCGCCTGCGCGATCCTGGTGAGCGCGGGCCACCGGGTCGACGTGGTCGGCGACGGCGCGGCTGCGGTCGAGGCCGTCGAGGCGGGCGCCTACGACCTCGTGCTGATGGACGTCCAGATGCCGATCATGGACGGCCTCGCCGCCACCGCGCGCATCCGCGAGCTGCCGGGACCGAAGGGACGCATCCCGATCATCGCGCTGACGGCGAACGTGCTGGGCGAGCAGATCTCCGTGCTGCGCCGGGCCGGCATGGACGAGCATGTCGGAAAGCCTTTCCGGAGGCCCGACCTCCTCGCCGCCATCGCGCGCTGCCTCCCGAACCTGCCGGCCGAGACGCCCGCCGAGGCCGGGCCGGTGCCGAGGGGCGAGGCGCTCGACCGCGGGACCCTGGACGAGCTGATCGCGCTGGCCAGCGAGGCCCAGGTCGGCGCCTGGCTGCGCATGTTCGAGGATCAGGTCTCCACCGTGCTGCTCGGCGACGAGGCCTCGGCCGCGATCACGCCGGAGATCGCCGCGGGGCTTCATCGCCTCGTCTCGCAGGCCGGCATGCTCGGCTTCATCACCCTGTCCGAAGCCTGCCGCGCCTGCGAGGAGGCCGCGCTCGCCGGCCGCGAGGCGGGAGGACTCCTCGGGGCATGCCGCGCCGCCGCCCGCGCCGCCATCGCCCAGAGCCGGGCCGTCCGCGCCGGCCTCGGCGGGGAGGGGGAATTGGCGAACGTCGCCTAGAGGCGCGGCGGCCCGAACCCCGTCGCTCCGAGCTGCCGGTTGGTGTAGGCGAGGCTCGAAGGAATTGGGTCTTCATGCGCGCAACGCCGCTTCCCATCGCCGTGATCGGCGCCGGCTTCAGCGGCACCATGGTGGCCCTGCACCTCCTCGCGCGGATCGGGCCGCGGGCCATCCTCCTGTGCGAACGCGGCGGGCGCTTCGCCCACGGCGCCGCCTACGGCACCGGCGAACCGGGCCACCTCCTCAACGTGCGCGCCGCCAACATGAGCGCCTATCCGGACCGTCCGGACCATTTCGTCGACTGGCTCGCGATGCGCGAGCCGGGCGACGAGGCGCAGGTCCACGAGACGCCGGCCGGCACCTTCGTGTCGCGGGGCCTCTACGGCCGCTATGTCGCATCCCTGCTTCAGACGGCCCTGGCCGAGGAGGCCGGATCGCACCGCCTCATCCTCGTGGGCGACGAGGTCGTCGATCTTCTGCCCGACGACGGCGGATACCGCCTCGTCCTGGCCGGCGGCCGGCAGCATCGGGTGGCCGGCGCAGTGCTGGCCATGGGGAACCGGCTGCCGGTCCAGGTCGAACTCGGGCCCTACATCGCCAATCCGTGGTCCTGCGCCTTCGCCACGGGATTGCGCCAGGGCGAGCCCGTCGTCGTCGTCGGCAGCGGCTTGACCATGGTGGACGTCGCGCTCCAGCTCCACGCCGCGCGCTTCTCGGGACCTGTCGTCGCGATCTCGCGGCGCGGCCTGCTGCCGCTCATCCACGGGGCGACCACGCCATGGCCGAGGCCGGCCCTGTCCGGGGAGGCGCGCGGATCGCTGCCCTGGCTCCTTCGGCGCCTGCGGTCCGAGGTCGAGGCGGCGGGCGCGGCCGGCGTCTCCTGGCGGAGCGTGGTCGACAGCCTACGGCCGATCACCCTCGCGCTGTGGCAAGGCCTGCCCGCGGCCGAGCAGCGCCGCTTCCTCCGCCATGCGCGTCCCTGGTGGGACATCCACCGCCATCGGATGGCACCGCCGGTGGGGCAGCAGATCGCGGCGATGATCGCGGGGGGCTACCTGCAGGTCCGCGCGGGCCGGATCCAGTCGGTCGAGACCGCGCCGGACGGGGCGAGCGTCAGCTATCGCCCGAGGAATGGGCGTGAGGTCGAGGCGATCAGGGCGCAGCGGGTGATCAATGCGACCGGAACGGTGGCGCCCGAGCAGGCGAGCAGCCCGCTCCTCGAGCGGTTGATCATCGCGGGCCTCGCGCGGCCGGACCGGCACGGGCTCGGGCTCCAGCTCACGGACGGCTTCGCGGTGGTGGGGGAGGGCGGCGTCACGCCGGGCCTGTGGGCGCTCGGACCGCTGGGCCGGGGCGTGTTCTGGGAGTGCACGGCCGTGCCCGACATCCGCAACCAGGCGGCGCAAGTCGCGGAGGGGATCGCAACCTTCTTGTCCTGATCACGACCTGCGACCGCTGGCACGGTGGGGCCGCGACCTCCGTCCTGGCTCGGCGGCCGACCGCGTCGGATCGGGGACTTTGCCGTCGCGGGAGCGTCGATGGGCGGCCCGCACCCGCGCGCTCGGCATTCCCGATCGATCGCCCCTCGAACAAGAGCGGCGTCCTCGCGTTACCCCTCGGCTCACAGGCCACCAGCGAGGGCGTGCCATGGCGACCGACATCCGTTCCGAACTCCGCCGCCCCCTGACCTTGAGCCTCGGCGTCGTGGCCGCCGTGCTGCTGGTGTGGCTGCTGATCGTCACCCTCGTGCACGCGCGCCAGCGCCACGCGCTGGAGCAGCAGCTCACGCTGCAGATGACGAGCCAGATCGCCCTGCAATCCGAGCTGACCCAGCAACGCGCCGCGCTCGGGACGCTCGCCGAGCTCCAGGACAAAATCGCCGCGACGGAGTCGCGGAGCTTCCAGATCACGGCGGCCCTGGTGCTCGCGCAGGGCAAGGAGGCGGCGCTCAGGGAGGCCCAGCTCAAGGCCGAGCAGGAGGGTGCCGAAGCGGCCAAGGCGGCGGCGCGGGAGACGGGGCGGCTCGCGGAGCTTCAGGCCCAGGCCCGTCAGGCCGAGGAGCGCCTCGCGCAGGCGCAGCAGGCTGCGACGTCGGCCGAGCAGACCCTGGCGAGCCGCACCGGAGAACTGGCGGAGCTCGACCGCACGGTCGAGACCGCGCGCCCGCTCGCGGCCAAGATGCGCGACGATCTGACGGCGATCAGCCAGGATTCGGCCGCGAAGGCATCCGACCTCGCCCGCGCCGAGCAGGGCCGGCGGGAGGCGAGCGACGCGCTCGCCGCCGCGCAGAACGAACGCACCATCGCGACGGCCGAGAGCGAGCGGGCGGCGCGGCAGCAGCGCGAGGCAGAGCAGGCCGTGGCGACGCTCACCGCGAACGGCGAGAAGCTCACGCGGGAGATGGTGCAGACCAATCAGCAGCTCGAACAGGCGCGGACGACGCTGGCCTCGACGCAGCGCGAGCTGGACAGCGCCGGGGGCGACCGCGACCGGTTGGCGGCCGAGCGCGACCAGCTCCGGCAGGCGCTCGCGGGGCTCAACGCCGATCGCGAGAGGCAGTCGTCCGAGCTTGCGCAGACCACCGGGCAGCTCGAGCAGGCCCGCGCGACCCTGGCCTCAACGCGGAAGGACGTCGCGCAGGCGGAGGCGGACCGGGACCGCGTTGCGGCGGAGGCTAGGCAGGCCCAGCAGACCCTGGCGGACCTCACCGCCAGTCGCGAGCGGCTGACGGCCGAGCTCGCGCAGCTGAACCAGCAGGTCGGGCAGGAGCGCGCCACCCTAGGGGCAACGCAGAAGGAGATCGCCGCGGCGAGCACGGAGCGGGGTCAGGTCGAGCAGGCCCTGAGGACGCTGAAGGGCGAGCGGGAGGCCTCGGCGAGCGATCTGGCGAAGCTGCAGAGGCAGGAGGCGGAGGCGCAAGCGCAGTTCGCGACGCTGACCGAGAGCATGGCCGCCCGGAACAAGGAGATCGCTAGCCTGGAGGACAGGCTCGGCCTCACGCGCCAGCAATTGTCGGAGGAGCAGACCAAGCTCGCGGACCTGCGCCGCCAGCTCTCCGCTCAGCCCGACGCGACGGGCGCCGTTCCTCCGGTCCCCGCCGAGCGCAGGTGAGCCGCCGCGGGGATGCCGCCCGTCTTCGCAACGATGTGGGGGAGCCTGGCCGCTCTCAGGAGAGCGATGGTGCCCAGGGACGGAATCGAACCGCCGACACTGCGATTTTCAGTCGCATGCTCTACCAACTGAGCTACCTGGGCATCCGCCGGGCCGGGGTGCGGCGCTGGCAGGAGGCGGGGTATAGTGAGTGGGCCAGGACCTGTCTAGCCTCATCGCCGGCCCGTTTACTCAGTGATCGGATCCGCCTTCGCGTCCGCCGCCCGGTGGTGGATCCGCCTCGTCGTCCTCGGTGGGAATGACGTAGCGGTCGCTCAGCCAGCGCCCGAGGTCGATGTCGGCGCAGCGGGTCGAGCAGAACGGGGCGAAGGCGGCCTGCGAGGGTTTGCGGCAGATCGGGCACGGATCGGCCTTGGCCTTGCGCGGTGGCGTCGTCACAGCGGCCCTCCCCAGGAATCGTGGATGGGGAACCCCTCGCCCTCCAGGAGGCTCAAGGTCTCGTAGAGCGGCAGCCCGACGACCGCGCTGTAGGAGCCGACGAGCTTGATGACGAAGCTGCCCGCGAGTCCCTGGATCGCGTACCCCCCCGCCTTGCCGCGCCACTCGTCGGAGGCGAGGTAGCGATCGATCTCGCGGGAGGTCAGGCGCTTGAAGCGGATTCGGGTCTCGACGAGGCGCTCGCGACGGCGGTCGCCGGGCGAGAGGACGCAGATGGCGGTGAAGACGCGGTGCTGGCGCCCCGAGAGCAGGCGCAGGCAATCGGCTGCCTCCTCGGGCAGTTCGGCCTTCGGCAGGATACGCCGGCCCACGGCGACGACGGTGTCGGCGGAGACGACGAAGGCCTGCCGCATGTCGTCCCGGCGGCGTGCCGCCTCCCCGGCCACGGCGATCTTGGCCCGGGCCAGCCGGCGGGCGAGATCGCGCGGCGCCTCGGACCGCAGCGGCGTCTCGTCGACCTCAGCGGGCAGGAGGGCGTCCGGCTCGATGCCGACCTGCTGGAACAGGGCGAGGCGCCGCGGCGAGGCGGAAGCGAGCACGAGGCGCGTCGAGCGCTCGGGCGAATTCGGTTGAGTGGTGTCGCTCATCGTAGCGCGAGAGCCGTCATAGGCTGGAACCCGGTGCGTCGGTGGGAGGGAGAGAGCGTCGCCGGCCGGGCAGCGCGGCACGGCGCGATGCGGACCTCGGGGCCATGCCCCCGACCCGGCGTGCCTTCAAGGCTAGCGGAAAGCCGAGCCCTTGTGAACGCGAAGCGAGCGTGGACAAGCCGAAACCCGTTGCGCTATGCTCGGCCGTGACGGCGGCGCGACGCCGTCGACCGCGGGCCAGGCCCCGGTCCGCGGGCGTAGTTCAGTGGTAGAACGTCAGCTTCCCAAGCAGGAAATGACAGTTTCCTCAAGCTTCCCCCAGCTAGACCAAACGTCCCAAACGTAACCGACGTATTCGCTTATCCGGCTACGCGCAGTACGTCGCTTGCTGGAGCTTGACGCCTCACGCTCCATAGCTGCTACAGCGGAGCGACGTCGATGCGACGGTTCAAATTCACTGCCACCACGCTGTCTCGTTACTTGGTAACTCCCGAGAACGGGTGTGGGCAGGCAGTAGTCTGGGACAACGAGACGCGGGGTCTTGGCGCATATCGCGGCAAGACTGGACACGGCAGCTTTTTCGTCCACTACCGGGTGAGCGGTCGCCAGCGTAAGGTTACACTCGGTCGGGTTGACGAGATCGCGGTCGCCGATGCTCGCGCCAGGGCGGTCGAGATCATGGTCGCTGCCTGTCAGGGTCGCGACATCGTTGAGGAGCAGCAGGCTGCCGAGCGGGCCCGCCTGACTCTCGCTGACGCCTTCGCCGAGTACATGAAGGCGCTAGCCCGCAAGGAGGCCTCACCCAAGACCGTTGCGCTTAACGAGCACAACTGGCGCAAAATGCTCGCGCCTCACGCCAAGCGCGAGCTACGGTCGCTCACGCGCCGAGAGGTCCGGTCGTGGCACGAGGGGTGGGGCTCCATTGGACCGACGGCGGCGAACCAGGGCGCACGCCTTCTTCGTGCCATCTACAACTACGCCGACAAGCGCCTTGCTGACGATCTACCCGCCAACCCGTGCGTGGCAGTGGAGTTCTTTGCGGAGCGTGGCACGCGCCGGGTCCTTTCCTGGGAGGACCTACCTCGCTGGTGGAAGAGGGTCCTCACACTAGAGAACCCGGTCCGGCAGTCCTATTGGAAGCTCTTGCTATTTACCGGCTTGCGCATGTCGGACGCTGCGACAATCCGGTGGGGGGACGTGCGCGGGGATGTGCTCAACCAACCGAACCCTAAGGGTGGTCGCTCCCGGGCCTATGACCTGCCGCTTACTCAGCAGTTGCGAGCGATCCTCGGCGAGGCGCGGAAGGCGACGGAGCAGCTCCACCCCGGCAGCCCTTGGGTCTTTCCTGCGGATAGCGCGTGCGGCCACGTGCGGAACATGCGCGAGCTGAAGGCTTTCCCCTGCGTCTGGCCGCACGACCTGCGCAGGACCTACGCGACCGCCTGCGCGGAGGCAGGCGTCGATCCCTACACCATCAAGTTGCTGCTGAACCACGCGATGGACAACACTGACGTTACGTCTCGTTACGTGCGGCCCTCCCCCGGGCATGTTGCGGGCGCCGCGCAACGGGTCTCCGATTTTTTGGCTACCAGGGTGGAGGGTGCTCCTGCATCGACGAACATCGTCCGTCTCAGCTCAGTCTCCACATCCGTGGTGTCGGCCGCCTGACGTCGCAAAGTGGCCGATTGCGGCCCGTCCGCTTCCGCCGATTGAGGCGGTGAAGCGGACACTCAACGCGACTCACTCGATTGCCTCAAAGTGACTTTATGCGTGCGTAGAACGCTGCCGATCAACGTCCGGACGGGGTGAGAAGCAGACTGAGGCTTGTGGTCGGAAAACGGATGTTCGCCGGTTGAGGGTTGCGGAATACTCAGCGTTCCCGCCAAGCTTTAGCCATTTGATCAGAAAGAGATTTCGTGAGGTAGGAGAGAACACTTCGA